>BTUV01000090.1:0-12379 GCA_045863035.1 Ignavibacteriales bacterium
GAAGGTGTGAAATTCTTATAGATGAATCATAACCCGGCAACATCAAAACCCTGAAAGGGTGATATTCTCAGGGTAATTTTTTTCTCCCGCAGATTAACGCAGATGATAACGGCGAATTCCGCGAAGATTAACGCAATCTGCGGGAAACTTTTTCTCCCGCAGATATACGCATAAACTTTTACTAATTACTCCTTACTAATTCCTAATTCCCTTATGTACATTGTAAATTGTTAATTGTTCATTAATCAAGTATGCCAGTGCATCTTCAATTCATACTTCATACTTCATAATTATTTTAGCAGTGTCATTTTTCTTACGGCTGAAAATGTCCCCGCAGTTATCTTGTAGATATACACACCGCTGCTCAGCTCTGATGCATTAAAATCAACCGCATATCTTCCTGCTTGCATCTTTTCATTGATTACATCCGCAACTTTGTTTCCCTGAATATCGAAGACGGAAAGAGTTACATTGCTTTCCTGTGAAAGAGTGAAACTGAACGTGGTCGCCGGATTAAACGGATTCGGATAATTCTGCTCTAATGCAAACGCATCCGGCACATTGCTGTTGTTCACTTCAATAACTGAAGAATATTCATACGTTCCGCTGAAATCCATCTGCCTCAGGCGGTACTGCACCATTCCTTCCGGAGCGTAACGGTCAGTGTAATTGTATATATTCAGCTCTGTTGAATTTCCCGCGCCGGCAACAAATCCGATTTCATTCCATCCGCTTCCGGTATTCCGCTCAATGGCGAATCCGCGGTTGTTCACTTCGGAAGAGGTAATCCACTCAAGGGTGACTTTGCCGGTTTCTGCTTTTGAGGTAAAGGATGTGAGCTCAACAGGAAGGAATCCTTCATCATAATAGACTGTTCCGTCAGCGCCGCAAAAAACGATTCCCTGTGAGCTTCTTCCGTCAACAGCTATCAGGTCTTCACCAAAAAGTGTCTGCCCCCACTGTATGAATGAGCTTGCGTCTATGGTACGAAGGAAAGTTCCTCCCTGCCCCACGGCAAAAACATTATTAATGTCTTTAGCGTAAACATCATGCATCAGTTTGCCGGCGAAGGCGACCGTGTCCGTCATCAGAAAAACGGACTGAAAACCGTCGTATGTTCTGTAAACTGCTCCGTTTTCACCTGAGACATATCCTACCGTATCGTTCAGCATATATAAGCCCAAAAGCTGGCCCGGAGGGGAAACCATAGTGCCATGTGACCAGGTTGTGCCGCCGTCAGTGGTTTTAAAGATTCGTTCGCCTGATCCGACTGTATATCCGAGCTGGGTGTTTACAAATTTTATATCATACAGAATCGTGCTTGGAACAATGAAACGTGAAGTCCAGGTTGTTCCCCGGTCGGTAGTTGAATAGATGTTGCCGTCATTGTTCACCATGAATCCGGTGGTCTCATTAAAGAAATACATTTTGTAATGACGGGTAGTGTTGCTGCCAACATAAAACGTTGACCATGATACGCCGAGATTGGATGAGCGGTGGAATTCTCCGTTTCTTCCGCAGGCGTATATATAGTCGCCGAACTTCAGCACATCGTAAAGTATCTGGGTTGTTGGACGGACCGGAACACGAGTCCACGTTCCTCCTCCGTTGGTGGTATAGTGAATCTCACCACGGTCACCGCTGGTGATATAGTTGGTTGCTGATTCCTTATATATACCCCAGAAGTCACGGTAAGGGCTTGTCGGGTTCGTCCAGGTAAGTCCTGCATCTGTTGAGATATGCATCGTACTGCGGTAGCCGGCTGTGAGTATTCTGTTCCCGATTCTGATTGAGCCGCGAATCACTTCTCCGGCAAGTTCAGGAATGAGTGTCCAGTTGGTGCCGCCGTTGGTGGTGCGGTATGTTGCGCCGTTGGAACCAAAAACAATCCCGTTATTCGCGTCAGTAAATTCGCTGGAATAGAAGGGAACGTTAAGAGGAGATGTTACGGATGAAAAGGAAATTCCGGCATCGGTGCTGCGGTAAACCTGTCCGGCAGTACCGGTCATAAAATAGGTGGAAGCATCTGCTTTTCTGATTGAGTAAATGGTGGAAGTGGTTCCGGTGACCGTTGCTACGACCCAGGTTGCTCCGCCGTCCGTTGTTCTCATAAATCTGCCGGAGCCGGTGGTGATCCATCCGTTTTGGGGAGAATCAAAATAAAACTGATAACAGGTTGAGGTTGTAGGGGTGGAGACACCCGTCCAGTTCTGCCCGCCGTTGGTTGTGCGGATCATATAAAACCCTTTTGAGCTCGATCCTGCCGCTAAACCATTCTGTTCGTCAAAAAAATGAATGTCATTGATACCTCCCATATAAACATTCGTATCGTTAACAGACGACCAGGTCAGACCCGCATTGGTTGTTTTGTAAATTACTCCGTCTGATCCTCCGGCATACCCGGTCTGTGCTGTCGGAAAAGCAAGTGCGTTAATATTGTCCGCAGGTTTAAAGATGGCAGGATACATAATATCCCACGAGACACCCTGATTGGATGATTTTCCGATGAATGATCTGACGCCCAAATTATACCCTGCCGTCCAAAGCGTGGTGCCGGTGTATTTATATAATCTGAAGTCAGCCCGGATGGTCGGCTGTTTAATCGGCTCAGGTAGTGATGCCTGGGCGAAAGTGGAAACAGAACTGAGAACAACGAATAGAAGCAATAACCTTTTCATACGACTGACAATTTTGTGAAACATAACAGTAATTTACAGAAGGTGATGCGATTAGAAAAGATGTTTTGAATGAACCATGAACAATTTACAATCTACAATCTACTCTCTGTACTATTTTACCCGGATGAAAAGGGCGATTTGTTGTAAAATCAGATTTGCCGCTGTCATCTGCCGAAAATTTTTCTCCTGCAGATAAAAAAATAATTTGTACAGACAGATGACAATCTGTCTCAAGGCATATGGCACATTCTCCGCCAATTGCACGCGGATTATTCGGATGCTTCGCAGCGCGGATTTATAGGGATCAAACCCCTTAAAAATCTCTCGCAGATTTTGGAGATGAACAGAGAAAAAAATTATATCCCGTACTTCTTCTTAAAATACTCATACGCCTCATTAATCTTTTTTACCTTCTCTTCCGCCGCTTTCTTTTCAGATTCTTTGGCATTGGTCATCTTGTCAGGATGATAGGTTTTCATCAGTTCACGGTAGCGTTTCCGTATATCATCCTTGGTGACTTTCCCCTGTAAATTAAATATTTCTCCGTAATACCGTGCCTTCTCTGCCTCTTCATCGGCGGGGGAGTTATATATACGCCCGCCTGAGCCCCGGTAAGAAGACTGCCGTCCCTGCTGAGCCATGAGGAGCGCCTGATAGAGACGGTTGGAAGTTAAATTCCTGTCAGTCAGATAAAGAAACAACAAACCATTCAGATAATACACCTGTTCATGTCTCCGCTGTACCTCCGGAAAAAGCTGCGCCAGCAGATCGTTGATGTTGAGCTGTGTTTCTCTGCCGGATATGCCGGAGTCCTCCGCAAACGGATTGATCAGCGTCATAAGATTGTCCAGAAATCCCTTATCACTCTGGTCACCGATCAGCCGGTAGGCAATCAGAAAATCAAGCAGCACTCTCTGCTGCGAAACAGAACCCGCTATCGTCCGGTCAAGTCCGCAGATAAAAAGTTTTCTGGTTGAAGCGGTGAAGAGCATTCGTAAAGTATCATCAAGATCAATACCAAGGAACTTCATCAGCAGTTTATTGACCATCGGAACTACGATAAAATCTTCAGCTCCGAATCCCCCCGTCAGCAGTGCCGCAACCCATCCCGCTCCCTTGGAAAGCTTCCGCGCGGATGAACTCTCATCCAGCGCTTTCATAAGAGCAGAGGTCACTTCATCAAATACAAAATATGATTCCTGATAACGGTCCTGCTCAAGCAGAGCATCGGCAGTTCTGAGTCGCTGCTGTATATCTCCCTGTTTAGCCATTGTTATTCCAAAAGATTGTTATATATATCAAATTATTTGCCTGCCCCTGATAATATTCCCCGTTCAAAATATTTCTGTGTGATCATGAATACCGCTATGACCGGAATCAGCGCGAGCACCGAACCCGCAGCCACAAGACGGTAATTGTTCACAAAGGTGCCCAGCATGGAGTTAAGCCCGATCTGCAGAGTATATTGACTGCTGTCCCTCAGCACAATCAGCGGCCAGAGGAAATCTCCCCAGGTGCCGATGAAAGTAAAGATTGCAAGTGTCGCCAGCACCGGCCGCGTCATCGGCATCATTACTCTCCACCAGAGCATCAGGGGTGAGCATCCTTCGATGATGGCTGCTTCTTCAATCTCTTTTGGGATGGCAAGAAACGCCTGCCGCATCATAAAGACCGCAAGACCTTCCACCGCAAAAGGAATGATTACTCCTGCCAGTGTATCTGCAAGTCCCATCCGCAGTACAACCGTATATAAGGGGATAACGGTTATCTCTTTTGGTATCATCATGGCGCCGAGAACCATCAGGAAGAAAAAACTCTTCCCTTTGAACTGCAGCCGTGCCAGCGCAAATCCCGCAAGCGATGCAAGAAGCAGATTCAGCGCCACAGCGGAAATTGCAACTATGATGCTGTTAAAAAAATAAAGGAGAAACGGGATGGCGTCAAACACTTCCGTGTAATTGTTCCAGTGAAACGCATCAGGAAGAAAAGTCGGAGGATAACGGAAAATCTCCTCGGCACTGCGCAGCGATGTGCTGAACAGCCAGACGAAAGGAAGCACCGCAATCAGCAGAAATAGAATTCGTATTACGGATTTCATTCCGGCCTCTCAAGCATTTTGATGTTCAGCCACGAGATGCCAAGCGTAACCACAAAAAGAACGACTCCTGCAGCCGAAGCATAACCAAACCGGAACTGTTCAAATGCCTCATTAAACAGGAACGATACCACTGCTTTGTTATCCAGCGGCACCCCGGGAAGAAGTATATACTGCTCGGTGAAAATCCTCACTGCAGATGCAGTTGAGATCACCATGATAAAGAGTATAGATGGAAGCAGCAGGGGAATCAGTATCATCCTCACCCGCTGGAATCTTCCTGCACCATCGATTTTTGCTGCTTCTTCAAGTTCAGCCGGTATGACCGCAAGCCCTGCAAGAAATATCATCATATAATAACCGAATCCCCGCCATACGGTGAGGATCATTACCGAAGCAATATTCGTGGGATACTCAGAAAGCCATGCAACCGGACTGATGCCGATGTTGCTGAGCAAATAATTAAGAATACCGGTATCCTCTGAGTATATCCATCTCCAAATGATGCCGGCTATCACTACGGGAGTTATCACAGGAAGAAAATAACCAAGCCGCAGAAACTTTGCCCCTCTCCCCCCGTCACGCACCGCAAGAGCCAGCAGCAGCGAAACAACTACCAGCAGGGGAGAAACCAGAATAAAAATAAATGAGTTGCCCAGGCAGGCAAGAAAATTTTCATCACGGAAGAGCCGCGCATAATTATCGAAACCGGTATATATCGCGGGTGTGAGCAGATTATAATCGTAAAAACTGTAATAGATTATCTTACCCATCGGGTAAAAAAGAAATACCCCGAAGATAACCATGGCGGGAGCCAGAAACAGATACGCTTCTTTACTTCTCATCCAGCACCGCGTTCCAACTTTTGGCAGCTTTATTAAGTGCATCCTGCATTGGTATAGGGGTCAAGACCGCATTCTGAACTGCCTCATCAAAGAAATTCCGTAACTGATCAAACCTCGGATGCCGCAGATAACTCCGCAAGCGTGTTGCCGAGGGGAGATATTCCGCCCCCATCACTCTTGCCTTCGTCTCAAGTGAACCGTCTGTTTCGGTAAAATAGCTGTCCTTGAGTGCCTCCTTATGTGAAGGAAATACCGGCGCCATCTTCGCTAAGCGGAGCTGGTTTTCTGCGTTCAGTATATACCGCATGAATTCATACGATTCCTGTTTATGCGCAGAGGTTGAGAGTACTGATAGTGCCATCGCCGCGAGTTCATGTTTGCCTGATTTTCCCGTTACCGGCGGGGCGATGCCGGTTTCAGCATAGATGCCCGGTGCATTTTCCTTTACCTGCCGCAGAAACACCGGGCCGGTGAAAACCATGGCTACCTGTCCCGACTGATACGGCTCAATGATTGCTGAGCCCGGCCGTATCACGCAATCTCGGGACAAATACTTCCCCTTTACCAGATCAATCCATTCTCCAATCTTCTCTGCTGATTCCGGCTGATTGAACAGTGCTTTGGTCATCCGGCTGTCCGTCATTGGTATATCCTCCGAGCCGAGCATCATGGGAAGATAACTGTCCTTGCCGATATTCCAGAATGTTGCATACTTGCCGGTGCGGTTCTTGTATTCCCTGATAAAGGCGGTAAACTCGTCAAATGTTTTTGGTACATCGGATGTGTCGAATCCGGCCTCTCTCAGCAGCTCTTTGTTATATATCATGGCGTAGGTATTCAGATACCAGGGGAGCGCGATGATTTTTTCATCATAAATGCATTCGGCAAGTGCGTTCTCAAGATAGCGGCTTCGGATGGAGTCTTCGCTGTCATGATTCCGTAGATCAGCAAAAAGCCCGAACTTCTCAAACTTGGCGAGAAAATCGGAGGAAAGATTGATAATATCAGGGGGAGTTCCCGCTGAAGCGGCAGCCATCAGTTTTTGTATGGCTGCATCGTAGGGGATATCAATATGGCGGATGGTAAAGCCGGGGTGATCAGCTTCATAACTGGTAATCAGATCACGGAAGTACTCATCAAAGAAGGGACTAAGCTGCAGCGTCCAGAACTCAATTTCTTTTTCATCCTGTGCTTTACCGGAGCAGGAAACAGAAGAAAGCGCGAGAGCAATCAATGCAAAAAATGAGCAGATTATTCTTTTTTTCATTCTTCGTCGTTATATATACCGGTTTTATTTCTGTTGTTTTCTGATTGATGCTGAGAACTTCCGGAAACGGACGTCAATGTACTTAATCTGAAGTATCATTCCGGCTACACGCATTCAGTCTAATAACGGCATGATGTATGAGTAATCCGGGAAGTTAATCCAAATTTAATCATTTTTTGTTTGTCTTTTGCCCGGCGTATAAATAATTTGGAAGTTCAATATTATCAGGATTACGAACATGGACGAGCAGAATAACCAACAGCCGGAAATCACAGAGGAAGATCAGCAGGGTTCACTCCCCTCGCATGTTGATCTTGCGGCCGGCATATTTACGGAGCCAAGATCTGTGTTTGACCAGCTTATGAATTTCCCGGTGAGGACCTCTGACTGGCTGATACCCTTGGCGGTAATTCTTCTTCTGAGTGTAGGTTCTACATATATCCTTTTTACTAACCCCGCCATAGTAATGGAAGTGCGGGACAAACAAATGAGGAAAACCGAAAAGGCGCTTAACGAGATGGTTAAATCAGGGCAGCTCACAGAGTCTCAGAAAGAAGAACAAATGATGGCGGCCGAAGACCGGATTAAAGATATCGGTACCACCAGGGGGGTTATTTTTCAGAGTGCAATGATTATAATTTTCGGCTCTCTTATTTACTTCCTCATTGCTGCAATTTATCTCGGAATAGCTAAATTTTTCTTTGCCGCAGAGGGTGAGTATAGGGGTATTTTAGTGGCGAGTTCTCTCTCCGGGTACATTAACTCCGTTTCAATCATCCTCATTGCAATTGCTTCAATGATGATGGATACCACATTTACAGACCTTTCACTGGCTTCTCTGGCGGGCATGGACAAAAATACATGGCCGGGTTTTCTGGCTTCTCGACTGGATATTTTTACCATTAGCGCGTTTTTTGTCTTTGGAGTCGGGATGAGCCGGATGATGATGCAGAAAGAAAAGGAATCAAAATATCTGCTCCTGGTATTTGGCATGTGGTTAGGATTCACCACCGCCTGGTTTCTGCTGAGCAGTTATGTCCCGTTTTTCAAGATGTTTGCCCAGTAAAGTATGTCTTTTAGCGGTTGAATAATAACCTTAGAAGCCGTACATTTAATAATGATGAAAAATAATTTTGAGTGTATGTGAAGAAGTCGGAAATAACAAGACTCCTCCTGGCGGTTTTGCCACTGTTGTTCGCTGTTATACTCCTTTCACCGGGTTGTGAACTCTCCACCGACCCCAAGGTTGAAACCATCGGCGGGGGTAATAACGGGGGGCTGACAGGGAATGTCACCATAACGGGAACCGTACAGGACGCATCATCAAGCACGGTCATCGACAGCGTCACAGTCAAAGTAATAGCAGCTACCGGAATTTTTACCGGAATTTCAAACTCATCCGGCGTTTTTACACTTAATTTTAATCTTACTCTCAGCCAGGCAGTCACTCTTATTCTCACAAAAAGCGGCTACCTTCCTGATACGACCAAAGTTTTTGCATCCTTAAATAATACGAATACACTCCTCCCGATTTCACTTCAGAAGATTGTAACCACCGGAAGTACCGGTGTGAGCGGACCGCCATCCTCCATTTATCTGCTATCGCAGTCTGTTACCAGTCTGGGAGTGCGGCAAAGCGGATCGCTGGAATCCGGGCGCCTTACTTTTCAGGTTGTTGATTCACTGGGAAGAAATATTTCTTTATTAAATTCTTCAGTTATCAGATTTAAATTCGGAGCTGCTCCGGGTGGCGGTGAGTTTCTCAGCCCGGATATTACCGCAACTGACTCAAACGGTCAGGCATCCGTCTTTCTGACAAGCGGAATAAGAGCCGGAGTGGTGCAGATAACCGCAGAAATTGTTACCTCGAACCGGACAATTACTTCTTTACCGGTGAGCATAGTGATTCACGGCGGGCTTCCTGATCCTGACCATTTCAGCGTGGCTTCAGGTGCTTTGAATTTTGCAGGGTTTAATATATTCGGGTTGGAAAACAGTGTTACAGCATTTGTCGGAGACAAATATGGCAACCCTGTTCGCCCGGGTACAAAAGTTTATTTTACAACTACCGGCGGAATTATCCTCGGTTCAGCCGAAACTGATGTGGCAGGAAGGGCAAGTGTTAATCTTCTTTCTGCTGCTCCTCAGCCGGTTCACCCTACTCTGGGTGCAGGTTTTGGTACGGTTACCGCCTCCACCGCTGATGAAAATTCTTCAACTATTTCCGTTTCTACAGTCGTACTCTTTTCCGGGGTGCCGCAGTTAACCATTCAGCCGGGTTCCGGATTTGATATTGCGAATGCCGGCAGCCAGGAGTTTATCTATGAAGTCAAAGATCAGAATAATAATCCTCTCGCTCCCAACACAAACATAACTGTAACTGTGGAGGGGGAGAATGTAGAGGCAAGAGGAAATCTTGCAGTTCTTATGGGGGATACACAAAGCCGACTGGCAACCCGATTCTCGTTTGTGGTAACAGACAAGAACGATACCAGTATTGTACCTAAACCGGTATTCATTACGCTCTCCACTGACGGCTCAAACGGCAGGGCAAGTATCATTATCAGCGGAATCAGCAGATAAACAAACCGCACCGGTTTTTCGCGGCAGCTTTTTATGGCTGTTAAAAGTGAACGTTCTACTTACTTCATCAATACACAAATAAAAGGTGCTCTATGAAAACTTTTGTTTTCTTTTTTTTCATAACAGCCGGGATGCTGAATGCCCAGTTCGTTGACTGGCAGTGGCTGCATCCCAAACCACATGGCAACCATCTGAACGATGGTGTTGTTCTGGGTGGCGGAAAGATGCTGACCTTTGGTGATGCCGGAATAGTTGGTGTGTCAACTGACGGCGGAACAACATGGTCACTGCTGAGACCCGACACTACAGCCGGTAACCGCAGTATATACGAAGCTGATTTCGTTGACGATAACACCGGATATGCTGTCGGTACTGCAGGTCTGGCGATGAAAACCACTGACGGCGGTATGACATGGTCCCAGCTAAATACAGGTCTTACCAGTAATATCTGGTATGTGGATTTCGTAACGGCAAATCTTGGATATATCGGCGGTTCAAGCGGTAAATTACTCAAAACCACGGACGGCGGCGCTACCTGGAGTGAACAGGTTATCGGCGGTACAACTTCTGTGCTGGTATATAAAATCCACGCGCTCAATGCTGATACTGTTTATGCCGGCACCGGTTCAGCTACTCCCGGACGTCTTATTCGTACAACAGATGGCGGTGCTACCTGGAGCGCGGTTGCCGGTTACACTGCAACAAGTACGGTTCGCGGAATTTATTTTATAAATTCACAAATCGGATTTATCAGCGACGCGGGCTATGCGATAAATAAAACCACGGACGGTGGTGCTACCTGGACTCCGGTTGATTTCGGAACAGGAACATTTTACGAGGTCAAATTCGCATCCGACAGTCTTGGTTTTGCCGCGGGTGCTGACGGAAACGTATATATAACAACCGATCAGGGAGGAACGTGGACACCCAGCTTCATAGGCGCAAGCCCGACTTCCAATATATATGCACTTGCTCTTGGCGGAAGTTTAGCCGCAGGTCCTAAATCTGCCGTAACGGTTCTGGCTGTCTGCGAAGCCGGGCTGATGGCGGTTTCAAATAATTCTGGTGCATCATGGACAATACCCGGGGTTTCTTTGAACCGCGAAGATTTACGAGTAATCTCATTTCTTAATGACCAGTTTGGTTATGCTTTAGGCGGTTCAGCTACCGCCGGCGATAGTTTGGGCGTCGTAATGCTTACCAATGACGGCGGTAACTCCTGGTCACAGTTGTCTTTCAACCCAAAGTATCGTTTATATAGCGGTGATTTTATTACTACGCAAACCGGTTTCGTTTCCTCACGTGGTAATGCCGGTGTATTTAAAACCACAGACGGCGGTGCCACATGGGCACAGCAGACGCTGCCTATCACTAGTACTTCTACTATTATTTATAGTACTGAGTTTTGGGATGAGCAGACAGGATATGTTGCAACATCCGGCGGTGACCTGCTTAAAACAACCGATGGCGGTGCTAATTGGGTTGCGTTGCCTGATCCGCACGGTACTTCAGCTATCTATGACATTGAACTTTTCAGTGTTGCTGATCTGATTGCTACAGGTTCCAGCGGTAAAACATACCGCTCTACCGATGGCGGTACAACCTGGACTAATCTTAATCCAACAACTTCTACAATTTATGCCTGCGATTTCCCTTCTGCACAATTTGGTTATCTGGTGGGCTCATCCGGCAGAATTGTTATGACAAGTGACGGAGGAACAACCTGGACCGTGCAGACTTCAAACTCAACGGCTACACTGTATTCCGTCAAATTTTACAGTGATAGTGTCGGGTTTGTTCTTGGCTCGGTTGGTGAAGTCCTTTTTACCTCTGATGCCGGCACTACCTGGATTCCTTATACACAGGCGCCTTCGACAGCAACTTTTTACGCCGCGGACATTAGAAATGGCGGACTTTATGCCGCAGGAAGCCGTTCCAATATTCTGAAAGGAATGTTTAGCAATAATATTCCTGTTGAACTGACTTCATTTGCTGCTTCGGTTGCGGATGGTAAAGTTATCCTCGACTGGACAACTGCAACGGAAACCAACAACGCCCGTTTTGAAATTCAGCGCAGAAGCGGTAACGACGATTGGTCTGTAATCGGTTCGGTACGCGGATCAGGAACCACAACTTCAACAACGGCTTATCGCTTTACTGATAACAGCGCGGTTAACGGTATATATACCTACCGTCTGAAACAGATTGACTTTGACGGAAGTTATGAATTTTCTCAGGTGATAGAAGTGAATGTCGGAACCCCGTCTGAATTTGCGCTCTATCAGAACTACCCGAATCCGTTTAACCCTTCAACTATGATCAGTTTTGCTCTTCCTCAGAGAGATAATGTATCTTTGAAGATTTATGACATTCTGGGTAATGAAGTGGCTCTGCTGCTTTCAGGTAAACTTGAGGCAGGAAATCATACTGTTGAGTTTAATGCCGCGGGACTTTCATCCGGAGTATATCTGTATCAGTTACAGAATTCCGCAGGAAATGCGCTCTATGGTAAAATGAATCTGTTGAAATAACACGGAATTTCTTCCGGTTAAGGGGAAGGCAGTTGCCTTCCCCTTTTTATTTTTAAATGATTTCCTGACTTCTGCCAAAATCTGACCAAATCGTAAAAATCTACAAATACGATCTAAAAACACAGATTTTTTCATAATTTGTCATACTAATTTTAGTGATAAATTGTGGAAAAAATATATTGAGTCAGACCCTTATCGCTGACGATGCAATTTGGAAAAAGGAAATTCAAGATACAATGGCAATGCTACGGTAGTAAAGCCCCCGCTTCCGATGTACAATGAACAATATATAATTTTTAAGCCCCCTCTTTCCAATACAGAACCAGGCAAACACAAATTTAAATTCTGCAAGAGAATATATTCAGTTAAAACATACACTG
>BTUV01000091.1:0-12167 GCA_045863035.1 Ignavibacteriales bacterium
TTACCGCAACCGGGCAAATTTCCAGCATACATTCTCAAACACCCCAATATCTAAGGCCATTAAATCATTTCTGAGTATTAAATGTGTAATACTAATTGGCAGAAGTCAGCAGATAGAAACAAACCCTTCCGAACCTGAGTATCTGCTTACGGTTCACCGCGCAGGATACCGGTTGCGGCTGGATCATTCCGATTAGTCAGAAGTTATCCGCTTTCTGTAACTATTGTCTAAAACAGGCTGCCATAAAAGGCAGCCTTTTCTTTTTACAATTTCATGACAACTCCGTGACACCCTCCTTATAGCCCCCCGGTAATTTTGAATCGTAAGTATTCAATATTCCAATAAAACGAAAGGTCACAACAATGAAACATTCAATTATTTTCGGTATCTGCCTGATCTTCCTCACTCTGCCGTCAGATAACCTCTTTGCCCAGTCAACCGATAGCAAAACCCCGGTGAAGTTTTTATCCCGTAATCTGGGAGGTCCACGGCTCGGGTTTACGTTCATACCGGGAGAAGGTGAACTTGTCCAGAAACTGCGGGATGAAAAGGTTGGCAGATTCCTCAGTCAGTTCGGCTGGCACTTTGAGTATCAGATAGTTCCTAATATAGAAGGTCCCTGCTTTATCATCGAGGTTATTCCGCTGATTTCAGGTGTGGAATATGGCAAAATCATTCCGGGAGCAACACTTGGTTTCGGTATCAGATTCCCAAACGGAATAGAATTCGGTATGGGACCAAATCTGATGGCTTCACAGACTACCGTTTCTTCTGCACTGATGCTGGCAGTCGGCAAAAGTTTTGATTTTGGCGGAGTAAGTATCCCGCTTAATCTGGCAGTAACAACCAATCCGAAGGGTGTCCGCATCTCGTTCATTTTCGGATATGCAATTGATAAAACGATCTGAAAAACATAAATCAAACAGGAGTAGTGTCATGAAAAATCTTATTCTTCTTTTAACCATTCTCTTATTTACAACAGCAAATGCGCAGGTTGATACACTGACCATCCTGCATATTAACGATACCCATTCAACCCTTGCCCCGCTGGCACCGCGTGATGTTAATCTGCAGGGTACCCGCGGTGGAATTGCCCGTGCTGCATCAGTAATCGGGATGACTCAGGCAACTGAACCGAATGTTATCACTTTGCACGGAGGAGATTTCTTTATCGGAGATCTTTTTTTTAATACATTCTTCGGTGTTGCTGAACTGGAATTTCTTAAAGCACTAAATTTTGATGCAATTACCTTAGGGAACCATGAATTTGATCTCGGACCTGAGGCGCTTTACGGATGTTTTGAAGCAGCGTTTGCAGCAAATGCCATTCCGGTACTTTCTGCAAATGCCATACTGGATGGTTTCCCTCTCCTCCAGCCATATATAAAGAAAACCCATATCATTCAGAAAGGTAACAGTAAAATTGGGCTGATTGGTCTTACAACCCCGAGTACCAATCTCTTTTCACTTCCCGCACCGGTTGTTATTGATACCATTGACGGCTATCTTGAAGCAGCGCTCACAGAGCTTCTGACTCAGCAGTGTAATGTGATCATTCTGATGTCTCATCTGGGCATCATGTATGACCGCGCTATTGCGGAATCAGTACCCGGCATCAATGTTATCATCAGCGCTCATGATCACTTTAAGACCCTGCAGCCGGAGATCATTACCAATCCGGCAGGGAAACAGGTATATATAGTGCAGACGAGTGCAAATTATACCGAGGTAGGAAAACTTACTCTTGCAGCCACATCAACGGATGTATCAGTGATCAGTTATCTGCCGATTGATCTGGACAATACCATTCCGGAGGAACCCTCAACAAAAGCCATGGTAGATACGCTTATCACCCAGATTGAGGCGCTCTACGGACCGGTATATACCCAGCAGATCGGGTATGCTGCCGGAACCTTTTGGGAAGTGGCAAGACCAAGTGTTTCTGCTGATTCATTTGATACCCCCTTAGGTAATCTGGTCACCGATGCATTCAGATGGAAGACCGGGACTCAGGTAGCGCTTACCGTTGGCGGTTCTACTGCCCAGCCAATTTATGAAGGACCGATTGTCCCGGCGGATGCTTTCAGAGCTATCGGATACGGTTTTGACACGATTAAGGCGCTCGGATACCGTATTATCAAGTGCGGAATAACCGGAGCAGATTTACTTATGGGGCTTGAGTTCGGACTGCAGGCAATTGAGTATGATGATGAACTGCTGCCGCAGGTCTCCGGAATGAATTACTCATTTGATATAGACGGCGCCGGGCCGGGCAGAGTAACGGGCGTAACTATTGGCGGCCAGCCGCTCGATCCCGCAACTGTATATACTGCTACGCTCAATGAGTTTCTTGCCTATGCACTTCAGGCCATGGTGGGAGTAACGCTGATTGATCCCTATGTGTATGAGGATTCCACCGAGTTCGAAGTGCTGATGGCATATATTATTACCAATCAGATGATTGCTCCAGGCGGAGTGGGAAGAATTACCTCAGCGAAGGATGATTTCGGGGAGGCAGGAAGAATAACGGACTATTCCCTTGAGCAGAATTACCCGAATCCATTTAATCCATCCACAACAATTAATTATTTCCTGCCCAAAGCAGGATTTGTGTCTCTAAGAATCTATGATTTATCCGGCGCACTGGTAACAACCCTTATTGATAGTTATCAGGAAAGGGGAAGTTATTCAGTGGTATTTGATGCTTCATCAGCAAACCTGGCAAGCGGAACCTATTTTTACCGGCTTGAGACCGGCGGAAAATCCCTGACCAAAAAGCTCATGCTGGTGAAATAAACGAAAAACATATCCTCTCCAAAAGCCGCCGGTTTGCAGGACCGGCGGCTTTTTTATGTCTGATAGCTAAAACCTCCCCCCGTTGCCTTGCTGGAGAAGCAATAAAATACAGGAGGACGGTGCAGGTAAAACCCTCAGAAAATGGATCAAAACCTCAAAAACAATTAAAAAATCCACTTTTTAGAGCTACCCGGCTTTTTCTGTTCCCGCTCATCAGAAAACAACACAATGGCAGTCTTTCAAAGATTAACACTCTGTTAACCCTGTCTTAACATTAAGGTAATATTGGAACACTAAGTTTGGGGCGTCGAAGGTAAAAAATATTTAAGGAAAAAAATGTCAAAGCATGTTCTTGCGGCTTTGCTGTTTATGGTTTTCATAACCGGCAATATAACCGCTCAAAATAAAGGTTCAATAACCGGAAAAATTTCCGATAAGCAGAATAATGAGGAGCTTATCGGGGCGAATATTCTGGTTTCCGGAACCTCAATCGGAGCTTCAACCGATATTGATGGTATGTACACTATCAAAAATCTTGATCCGGGAATGTATGAGTTAAAAGTTTCTTACATCTCCTACCAGACTCTGGTAATCAAGGATGTAAAAGTGGAAGCCGGGCAGGAAACCCGCCTGAATATCTCAATGATTTCTTCAACTACACAGCTTGAGGAGGTTGTGGTTACCGCTGAGGCAATGAGAAATTCAGAGGCAGCAGTTCTGAAGATTCAGAAAAATTCCACTAATATTGTTGACGGAATCAGCGCTGAACTGATCAAGAAAAACAACAGCAGCGACGGTACCGACATTCTGAAAACAATGACCGGTGTTACCATTTCAGAAGGGAAGTATGCCTATATACGGGGCATCGGAGACCGTTATAATAATACCCTTCTTAACGGCGCAAATCTACCATCAACTGATCCGGAGAAAAAAAGTTTCTCTTATGATATCTTTCCGGCAAGTCTGATCGAAAACGTGGTAACCGCCAAAACATTTACCCCGGATAAACCGGCGGATTTTTCCGGTGGTCTTGTGCAGATTCAGACTCTTGAATTTCCCCAGTCTTTCTTCTGGGATTTCTCTTACTCAGCAGGTTACAATGAGTCAAATAATCTTGCGGCATTTAAGGGATATCAGGCAGGCGCGAGTGACTGGCTTGGTCAGGATGACGGCACAAGAGGGCTCCCTTCATTAGTTCCGGGTTTCAAACTTACCCCCGGTAATTTTTCCGGCATGAACGCTGACAGTGCTCTTAAAGTAATCGGACTTGGCTTTAAGAACAACTGGGACCTGAGAGACACAAAATCAATGGTCAATGGAAGTTATAAACTGAGTATCGGTGATAAATATGAGTTTAGCGGAAATACTCTCGGTCTGGTCGGCTCACTTTCTTACGCCAGTTCGTTTGATGTAAAGAATCTTGAAAAAAGCGCATATACATACGAAGGTCTCCGTTATGAATACAACGGTTCAACCTTCAACTATTCAGTTGTCTGGGGAGCGCTTGCTAATATCAGCTTCAAGACTTCAACCAACGATAAAATCAGTTTTAAGAATATATACAATCAGAGCGGTGATGATGAAGTTACTCTTTATAAGGGTGACTACTACGCGTACAGCCAGTACCGCGAAACAAATAATCTGAAGTTTGTTTCCAGAATATTGCGCTCACATCAGCTTATCGGTGAACATCGGTTTAACCTTCTGAACGGTATCAATCTTGAGTGGAATACAAACTTTGCAAAGTCATTCCGCGATGAGCCGGATAACAGAAGATATATTTATTCGAAGAATAACGATGATCCTGAAGAGCCGCTCCGCTTTCAGCTTGATCAGTCGCTCGCTTCACGCTTTTTCTCTGATCTTGAAGACGAGAATACCGGCGCTAACCTCAGTATTACCATGAAACCGTTTGCTGAAAGAAACATGCCAACAATAAAGTTTGGCGCAGGATATGATGATAAGGGTCGTTCATTTAACGCCCGCAGTTTTGGATTTAAGAACATACCCGGCGGAAACTTTTTCCGCGAGGATACTATTCTGCAGCGTTCAGTTGAAGAGATTTTTAAGCCGGAAAACTTTGATAACAGATTCATTCAGATTGTTGAAATAACCAAGCCGTCAGACAGTTATTCTTCAGAGCAGAGTGTTTTTGCATCCTATATGATGTTTGACTGGGAAGTGATTGATAAAGTTCGCATGGTCTTTGGCGCCCGTATTGAAAACTCCCTGCAGCGACTTATGTCTAGATCTCAGACAGATCAGCCGGTTGAAATCAATAATAATAATTCCGACGTACTCCCTGCCCTAAGTGTTACGTATCTGTTTAATGATATAACAAACTTCCGCTTTGCGTATTCAAAGACACTTGCCCGTCCGGAATTCAGAGAACTTGCTCCCTTCAGTTACTTTGACTTCCTGGCTAATGAACTGGTTATCGGCAATGAGTCACTCCGCAGAACAATGATCAGCAACTTTGATTTCCGGTATGAGCTCTTTATGGGGCCGGGGGAACTGCTTGCCCTGAGTCTTTATTATAAATCATTTACTGATCCTATTGAGCAGATTCTTACAGCATCATCCGCCCTTGAGCCGATCCGCTCCTATAAGAACGCGGATAAAGCAGAAAATTATGGCTTTGAGATGGAGCTGCGTAAATCACTTGGTTTTATCTCTGATTATATATCAAACCTTTCCCTTGTCGGCAACCTGAGTCTTATCTCCTCCAAAATCACTCTTGGTAATTCAGGTGTTGAAGGATTTCAGACAAGTGAGCGTCCGCTTCAGGGACAGGCGAATTACATTCTGAATGCCGGTCTTTATTATGATGATTATCAGAACGGTATTAATTCTTCACTTACTTTTAATAAGGTAGGTGACAGAATCAATAAAGTGGGCACAACTGATATCGGCGATATCATTCAGAAATCAAGAGATCAGATTGACTTTTCCTTTTCCAAAAGGATATTTAAGAATTTTGCTGTTAAGGCAGTTGTAAAAGATATTCTGGCTCAGGACTACAATTTCGTCCAGAAAACTCCGTTTGGCGAAAAAGTAGTTGAAGAGTACAATACCGATATGAGTTTCTCTCTCGGATTAAGTTTAGCATTCTAATAAAACAAAACGGAGATCGAATGAAGAAATCTTTCTTGCTCATTATGTTAATGATACTTTCTGTTACCGGCTGGTCACAGGAAGTTTTGCAAGGTGATATAACAACTAATGTTACACTCACATCAAACAAGACCTATCTGCTTCGCGGCTTTGTACGCGTGCAGTCAGGTGCTACACTGACCGTACAGGCAGGTACAGTAATATTTGGTGAAAACTCAACCCAGGGTTCACTAATCGTAAAACCGGGTGGAAAGCTGATCGCAAACGGTACAGCTTCACAGCCGATTGTATTTACCTCAGAGTTCGCAAAGCAGGGTTCAACCCGTCAGCCGACCTACGGTGACTGGGGCGGAATTATCCTCCTCGGCAATGCACCGATTAACGTACCGGGCGGTACCGCATCTATCGAAGGACCGGGCGACAGCTACGGCGGAAACGATCCAAACGATAACAGCGGAAGTCTGAAATATGTAAGAATCGAATACCCCGGTATCGCATTCTCACCGAATAACGAGATTAACGGCTTAACCATGGGCGGAGTCGGAGCAGGAACCGTGCTTGAATATATACAGGTCAGCTATAGCGGAGATGATTCATTCGAATGGTTCGGCGGCAATGTAAACGGAAAATATCTTATCGCATATCGCGGATGGGATGATGACTTTGATACCGATTTCGGATTCTCCGGAAAACTTCAGTATCTGCTTGCAGTAAGAGATCCTCTTATTGCAGATCAGTCTCAGTCAAACGGATTTGAATCAGATAATGACGGTTCAGGATCAGGCAACACTCCTATTACCTCACCAACCTGGTTCAACGTAACCATGGTAGGTCCTAAAGTAACTGATACCACTACGGTAAACAGTCTTTACAGAAGAGGCATGCATCTGAGAAGAAACTCACAGAACAAGATCAGCAATACATTGATTATTGGCTGGCCGACTGGAGTATTGCTTGACAGAAGCGGAACCATCAACGGAGCGATTAACGGAACCAATTACCTGAAGAACAGCATCATTGCCGGAGCAACCACTAAGGCAATTGACACAACCGGTTCACCTAATCTTTCATGGGATCCGGTAGCATGGTTCACCACAACCAACTCAGGCAGAATTTTTACTGCAAATTCAGGAGCGGGGATTACTGATCCGTTCAACCTGAATGCACCGAACTTTATGCCTAAGGCGGGTTCACCGGCACTGACCGGAGCAATTGCACCACCTGCAGACGGATTCTTTGATGCAGCAGGCGGAAATCATGTTGGTGCATTCGGTACTACTGACTGGACAGAAGGATGGGCAAACTGGAATCCTGTCCAGTATGCTATATATACTGTTACCGGCAATGTAGTAATTGAAGGTGATATAACCAGTAATCTTACTCTTACTTCTGATAAGACCTATCTGCTTCGCGGCTTTGTACGCGTGCAGTCAGGCGCCACACTGACCGTACAGGCAGGTACAGTAATATTTGGTGAAAACTCAACCCAGGGTTCACTAATCGTAAAACCGGGTGGAAAGCTGATCGCAAACGGTACAGCTTCACAGCCGATTGTATTTACCTCAGAGTTCGCAAAGCAGGGTTCAACCCGTCAGCCGACCTACGGTGACTGGGGCGGAATTATCCTCCTCGGCAATGCACCGATTAACGTACCGGGCGGTACCGCATCTATCGAAGGACCGGGCGACAGCTACGGCGGAAACGATCCAAACGATAACAGCGGAAGTCTGAAATATGTAAGAATCGAATACCCCGGTATCGCATTCTCACCGAATAACGAGATTAACGGCTTAACCATGGGCGGAGTCGGAGCAGGAACCGTGCTTGAATATATACAGGTCAGCTATAGCGGAGATGATTCATTCGAATGGTTCGGCGGCAATGTAAACGGAAAATATCTTATCGCATATCGCGGATGGGATGATGACTTTGATACCGATTTCGGATTCTCCGGAAAACTTCAGTATCTGCTTGCAGTAAGAGATCCTCTTATTGCAGATCAGTCTCAGTCAAACGGATTTGAATCAGATAATGACGGTTCAGGATCAGGCAACACTCCTATTACCTCACCAACCTGGTTCAACGTAACCATGGTAGGTCCTAAAGTAACTGATACCACTACGGTAAACAGTCTTTACAGAAGAGGCATGCATCTGAGAAGAAACTCACAGAACAAGATCAGCAATACATTGATTATTGGCTGGCCGACTGGAGTATTGCTTGACAGAAGCGGAACCATCAACGGAGCGATTAACGGAACCAATTACCTGAAGAACAGCATCATTGCCGGAGCAACCACTAAGGCAATTGACACAACCGGTTCACCTAATCTTTCATGGGATCCGGTAGCATGGTTCACCACAACCAACTCAGGCAGAATTTTTACTGCAAATTCAGGAGCGGGGATTACTGATCCGTTCAACCTGAATGCACCGAACTTTATGCCTAAGGCGGGTTCACCGGCACTGACCGGAGCAATTGCACCACCTGCAGACGGATTCTTTGATGCAGCAGGCGGAAATCATGTCGGCGCATTTGGTACTACTGACTGGTCAGAAGGATGGGCAAGCTGGCTTTCAGGAGCAGGATATATCCTTACCGATGTAAAGGATAAGGATCTCGTTTCAGGCAGCACAGTTACTGACTATGCACTCAGCCAGAACTATCCGAATCCGTTCAACCCTTCAACCGTTATTTCTTTCTCACTGCCTGAAGCTTCAGATGTAGTGCTGAAAGTATATAACTCACTCGGCCAGGAAGTAGCTGAACTTGCAAATACTGATTTCTCAGCAGGTCAGCACTCAATTACCTTTAACGGTTCGCAGCTTTCAAGCGGAATCTATTTCTATAGTCTGATTGCAAACAATCAGATCATCACTAAGAAGATGACGCTCATTAAATAATAAGGAAGAGTTTCTCCCCATACTCCTCTCCTTCGACAAGGGACGCGGCATCAGCCGCGTCCTTTTTTATTTTAAACAGAGGGATTGGATACATATACGGCATTTCAGGAAGATGAAGAAAATTTCCATTTGCGGCGTCTCGGTGTGGCGCAGGGAAGGTGAAATATGTGTAAAACACAGATACACGGTGAAACGACGCAAGGTATCTTAAACGCATATACACGATGACACGACGCAATCGCAATAATCTTTCGTATATAGTATTTTGTCATAGCGATTGCATAGTCCCTGCAGAGATTATAAATCAATTCATACTTCAAACTTCATAATTCATAATTCCTTTTTGCATTTGTGTCGTCTCAGGGAAGAACACGGAAATTTTTATCAAAAACGGAATTGAAATAATGTAATTGTGTTGGTTTGCCTCTGACGGGTCTGAGACGCTGCAATCGCCGTAAAAATTTCTTAATCTGTATATATTTATGGCGGCGATTGCAACGTCTTTACAAGAAAAATTGAATGTAGATGTTGTAGAGACGATGCACGCATCGTCTCGGGGACGCATTGTCGTAGGGAAGCATGCGGGAATCTGTTGAGGTATAAAACGTTGGTACGCGCTGAGACGATGCAACCACAGTAATTCAGTGTTTATAAAAATTCTGCATAGTGATTGCATCGTCTTTACGAAATTTTTAAATCAATTCATAATTCAAATTTCATAATTCACAATTCTTTTTGCTATATTTACCTGAGTTCTAAAAGAAATTAATTAACTCCCCGGGTGAGAGAACATTTGGGAAGTAAATTCCGGGTACTTCAGGGAAAGATTTTCTCCGATTACAATCCTGCTTTTTAGATTGATTTCTGTTGTTTTTGTTTTCAGATACAGTTTTAATCAATTCTATTGATGTAAGCTGTCCCGTTCGTATTTGATTTTTACTTGTTCAAATAAACTGGTGTGGACGAATGGCTTCTAAAAATAGGTACTTTTACAAACTACTCTCTTGGGCAGCACTCTCGCTTATTGCCCTTTCCACCTATTCATGCTCAGAACCAGCCAGCCCGTTTGGGCAGACTGAAATTACCGTTGAAGCATTAGATGCTTCCTGCACCGAGGTATGGCTTGAGCTTAAATTCAGAAATCTTACCCAGCCGGCAGATGTGGCAATCCAGAAGGATGGCAAAGACTACCACCGGATTCTCTCACTCAACCATGACACCCTCTTAGTTTTTGAAGACCTTGAACCCTCCACCAATTACTCATTCCGCGCAATAATCCGCTACGAGGGTAAGGATGATAAAACAAGCAACACCGCTCCTGTAAGAACTATGGATACAACCAGTCATAGTTTTACTTGGCAGTCGTGGAACTTTGGAACTGGTGCGGGAACAAGCCGGCTTAACGACATTGTAGTCATTAATAAAAATAATATCTGGGCAGTTGGTTTTATTAAAATTGATGGGGTAGAGTATAATGCCATTCACTGGGATGGGATTAAGTGGAATTATAAGCAAATAAACTATATAACGAATACTGGTGCTCACTTCTCAGAAATTCGTTCGGTTTTCAGTTTTGATGACTCAAGTCTTTTTTTTGGTAATATGGTTACTTTGCAAAATAGTGTTTATACTTCTCTTGACCTCAATATAGAATTTCCATCTTTAATTAATAAAATTTGGGGAGGTTCTCTAACTGACATCTACATCGCAGGGGATTATGGTCTCTTAGCACACTACAATGGGAAAACCTGGCGGAAGATAGAAACCAGTGCATTTGCTCAAACAATGCGGGTTCGGGATATTTGGTCAAATCCGGAATCTGGCTATGTGTTAGCACTAGCTACAGGATTTCCTTATAATTTTGAAAACATTCTGATTAAGATTGACAAACAATCACTTCAAACTGAAGAGATTCATCACACAACCGAACAGCATACTTTGATATCCTTATGGTATAAGAATGATTTTAATACTTTTTTTGGAGGAAGCGGAATATTTAAAAAAAATGGATTAACAAAACCAATTATTGAAATTCCCATTATTTTCCCATCACTGAAAAGACGACTCCGGGGCACGGAGGCAAACAATATCTATGCCTGTGACGATTTCGGAAACTTGACATATTTTAATGGGATTAGGACGAGAGATATTTCGTACGCTTCATTTATTGGAATTACATTGGGATTGGACATAAATGATAATATGATAGGGATAGCCGGGGTTGAAGACAATAAATCGTTCGTTTCATTAATTAAAATTCAGGAGTAAAATATGCAACTTGGTACTTTTCTTAAAATGTTCATTTTCTTACTTGCAAACTTTCACTTACAACTTTTTCCACAAATAGTGGATGGTGTTTGCTGGCCTAATAACGATAACAGACAATTAGTTGATGTGCCAGCTATTGGAAGAATCGTAACTATTCACAATGGTGCAAAGACCCACTGGGGCACTGCAACAATATTAAATACAGGGTTGTTGATTTCCGCACGTCACGTTTGGGCGGATATTGAATCAGTCAATCTTGAAGATTATGCTTATGTAGAATTTAATATCAAGAAAGAAAATGGTGTTGAAATCGTAGATCCAGAGGATATATACTTAATTGATGTTCCTACTTTAAGAATATGGTCTGATGCAGCCGAACAGGACATTATTACATTCGAAGTTTATCCTAATGAGATAACCGGGATATTTCCGAGAACAAAACAGAATGATTTCCTATTCTTGAATCTCTATCTCCCGCTATTTGGTCAGGGTGATCCTATAGGGGGAATTGCTTACGGTTACGGAGTAAACGATGACCCGGAACTAAATTATCAATTACAAAAATCCTCTGGGTTAATAACTGAACATTTGACCTTATTTGATGAGGGGAACTTGGCAGCCGGTTCTAAACTTCATTATACATTTAATACATCACAGGGATTTTCCGGGGGACCAATTCTTAATGGATCATCAATCGTTGGGATAATCAGTCGGAGTGAATGCCCAAAGGGATATAATGTTGCCACTGGTCTTAGAAATATGAATTCGATTTTTCATAATGAAATTGCAAGAACTATTTATAACCCGGTCACGCTTAAGCAGGTAAAACACGCTGCATCCGTTAAAGCCGGAAAGTTGTTTAGATGGATTACACCCCTAAATAGCCCGGCTCATTTTAAGGAGCACAGTAACGGCAATGACTATCATCTAAAACTGAACAGTTTGGTAACAGTTAGGGCTGACACAAATGTTATTGATGGCGAGAAAATTTCCTATTGGACACAAACGTTAAATCACAAGCACATTGAAAGCTTTTTGTAGAGACGTCGCAAATGCTAACGTTATGTTTTGACGTTTAGGAACCTC
>BTUV01000092.1:0-11863 GCA_045863035.1 Ignavibacteriales bacterium
TCATGTAGTTTCTCAGTATTTTGGGAAACCAGGGGAGGTCTTCGAATTCGAAGAGATGTAGTCTGGGTAACATGATTTCAGTTAAAAGTTAAAAATTAAAAGTGAAAAGTTGCTTTTAATTGGAGTTTTTTGCTTTGGAGGTTTTAAGTATGGCGGTTAACAGTTTTTGAATTTCCTTCAGGTCACTGTCTATAGAGCTGTATTCTTTTAATGTAATGTTATCAGTATCTTTCAGTAACCGAAGCCAATAAGATGTTTCCCTTGATTCCTTATAGGCGATGGAGAGTTTGGAAATGAAATCTTTTTTGCTTTGTCCCCCCAGAGCTTCTTCAATATTGGCGCCGATTGAAGTTCCCGAACGGAGAATTTGTTTTGTAAGAATGTATTCTTTCTTCTTTTCAGTTAAGTATTTATAAAGTTTATAAATCCTGATGGCAAATTTGTAGCTTTTTTCTCCGACTATACTAGACAACTGGAGGTTTCCTCTATTTCAAACTTTTCACTTTTAATTTTTAACTAAAACGTAATATGCGATAATTGTTTTAAAAGCAGCCCATGGAAAAAGGATTATTATGAGCGTGTGATTTTAGTAGCTGTGATACTCAGATTAAAACTTGGATATTTCCTGTTGTTTTGTTATGTTTGTAGAACAATTACTTAATAAAAAAATTGAAACAAACCCTAAAAGAAATTGCTATAATCCAGACCGGGATTTTTGCCCGGCCAAAGTCATCCTGTGAAGTGGTTTATCTGCAGGCAAAGGATTTTGATCAGAATGGCCGGCTGACCGCACAGCTTCACCCCGGGCTCAGGTATAGCGATGTAGCCCCAAAGCATCTACTCAAAGCAGGTGATGTGCTTTTTGCTGCAAAAGGGACAAAGAATTTTGCCGCGGTATATGAAGACCACAATCAGCCGGCGGCAGCTTCTACTTCTTTTTTTGTGATCCGGCTTATTACCGGTCAGAGTCTCCCCGGCTTTCTCGCTTGGTTTCTTAACAGTCATCCCACACTTTCTTCTCTTAAAGAACTGGCAAAGGGAACATCAATCCCCTCAATCTCCAAACAGGTGCTTGAGTCGGTGGTTGTACCTCTCCCGCCTCTTGCAAAACAGCAGACAATTCTTGATATTTCGGCTTTAAGAAAAAGGGAAACCTCTTTACAAATGGAAATTGAAACTCTCAGAGAAAAACAAATTCAGCAACTCATCCTTAACGCAATCAGATAAATACAATGACTAAGATTACCCAAAAAGATATAAACGATGCAGTCTGGAAGGCGTGCGATACCTTCCGCGGAAGTATTGACCCAAGCGTATATAAAGATTACGTCCTTACCATGCTCTTCCTGAAATACCTGAGCGATGTATATGATGACACACATGAAAGCTATCTGAAAAAATATAAAGGGGATAAGGAACGTGCAAAGCGCGCAATGCAGTATGAACGATTCCGCGTTCCCGAACAAAGTCATTTTAAATATCTTTATGAGCGGCGTAACGAATCAAATATCGGTGAGCTGATAAATATCGCATTAACAGACCTTGAAGAAGCTAATCGCGAAAAACTTTACAGCGAAGATGGCGCGGGCATTTTTCAGAACATAGATTTTAACAGCAGCAAACTTGGCGAACCGAAGGACAAAAACCAGCGGCTTAAAACGCTTCTCATTGATTTTACTAACGAGAAATTAGACCTGCGCCCCTCACATCTTGGCGGGGCAGATATCATAGGCGGTGCGTATGAGTTTCTAATCTCCAACTTTGCAAGCGATGCAGGCAAAAAAGCAGGTGAGTTTTTTACTCCATCAGAAGTTTCTACTCTCTTAGCCCGCTTAACAAAAAGCAAACCCGGCTCACGCATCTGTGACCCAACCTGCGGCTCCGGTTCTCTGCTGATAAAAGCCGGAAGAGAGGTTGGCTCCGCAGATTTCTCCCTCTACGGTCAGGAAGCTAACGGCAGCACCTGGGCTCTTGCGGTTATGAATATGTTTCTGCATGGGTTTGATAACGCATCCATACGCTGGGGTGATACCATTCGAAATCCAAAGCTCCGTGAGGGAGATTTACTCATGAAGTTTGATACCGTGGTTGCAAACCCTCCTTTCTCATTAGACAAATGGGGCAAGGTTGAAGACAAGGACGGCACCAAAACCACTATCAGTTATGACCCGGAGTCAGATAAATATAACCGCTTCTGGCGCGGGGTTCCGCCTAAGAGCAAAGGGGACTGGGCATTTATCACCCACATGATAGAAACCCTTAACGAACAGGGTAAAGCCGGTGTTGTGGTGCCTCATGGTGTTTTATTCAGAGGTGCAAGTGAAGGTAAAATCCGCCAAAAAGTTCTTGAAGAAAATCTGGTTGAAGCGGTCATCGGTCTGCCTGCCAACTTATTCTTTGGCACAGGTATCCCCGCTGCCATTATGGTATTTAATAAAAATAAAAAGAAAAACACGAACGTTCTTTTTATTGACGCAAGCAGACAGTATGAGTCAGGCAAAAATCAGAACCGCCTGCGCGAAGAAGATATTAAACACATTGTTGATATATACAGAAAATTCAGTTCAGGCAAACTTGAAGCCGGTATTGTTGAGGAAAAATACGCTTATGTTGCCACCGTTAAAGAGATTGAAGAAAACGATTTTAACCTGAATATCCCCCGCTATGTTGATACCTTTGAAGAAGAGGAAGAAGTTGATATTTCTGCAGTGCAGCAGCAAATAGAAAAACTTGAAAACGAACTTGCCGCCGTGCGCAAAGAGATGAATAAATATCTGAAGGAGCTTGGGGTTTAAGGTATGCAGGCGTTTGAAATACTGTTTTATTCAACACCCGAAAAAACAACATCAGTTGAAGTTTATTTTGAAGGTGAAACATTCTGGCTTTCACAAAAAAAGATGGCAGAACTTTTTAATGTAGATGTAAGAACAGTTAATGAGCACTTAGAATCCATATTCCGGACCCAAGAATTAAACGCAGAAGCAACTATCCGGAAATTCCGGATAGTTCAAAAAGAAGGAAACAGAGAAGTTGCACGCGATATTCAGTTCTATAATCTTGATGCAATCATAGCAGTCGGCTACAGAGTAAATTCCAAAGAAGCAACCGCTTTCCGTATCTGGGCTACAAATACCCTGAAGGAGTTTATCATCAAGGGTTTTGTTCTGGATGATGAGCGGCTAAAGCAGGGTGCAAAATTTGGCAAGGACTATTTTGATGAACTGCTTGAGCGGATACGTGAAATACGGGCAAGCGAAAGAAGGTTTTATCAGAAGATAACTGATATCTACGCAGGATGCAGTATTGATTATGACCCCAATAGCGAAATAACAACGGAGTTTTATAAAACCGTTCAGAATAAACTTCACTGGGCTATTACCGGCAAAACCGCTGCTGAGCTGATCGCAGAACGTGCAGACTCAACCAAACAAAATATGGGCTTAACCACCTGGAAGCAGGGTCCCTCCGGCAAAATTCAGAAATCAGATGTGCGGGTTGCAAAAAACTATCTGCAGAAAGAAGAGCTTGAGTCACTCAACCGGATAGTGGTTATGTACCTTGATTACGCTGAAAACCAGGCCGCCCGGAACATACCGATGACCATGAAGGACTGGATTGAAAAATTGAACGGCTTTTTGCAGTTTAATGACTACTCTGTGCTCCAGAATGCCGGCAAAATCTCCCATGAAATTGCAATATCACTGGCAGCGGGTGAGTATGATAAGTTCCGTGTCATTCAGGATAAATCCTTTGAGAGCGATTTTGACAAAGAAGTGAAAAAACTAACCGGCAGTCAGCCCCAAAAAAGCAGGAAACCCAGGGAGAAATGAACAGTTACCGGATGATTCCCGTCTTAAAAGAGAAAAATTATAAACGCTTGTATTTTAATGGTTTATGCTTTATTTTGCACGATAACAGTAGTAGTGTTATCGTGCAAATTCATAAAAGTACTCTTCAGGAAATACGATGAAAACCACCATGAAATATCTAACCCATGTACTGGGGGGCGGGGTAAGTTTTAATCCTATTTTGCCCTCAGGCGGGGCTGGGTTACCCTTGCATTTAAGAAAGCGGAGAATGGATGAGGTTTTATTTCAGGGACAGAAAGCTATTCTTGTTGAACTAAACTCCCTGGGAGAAATTACCCCCGCTCAGCTCGAAAAACAAAAACACATATACGAATCAGCTTTTAACCTGCCGGTGGTTTTTTGTTTTGATGAACTGCAGTCCTTTGAACGCAAACGGCTCATTGAAAGACAGATTTCATTTGTTATTAAAAACAAACAGATATATATCCCGGCGTTTGCTTTAATTCTGAATGACCATAAATCAAAAAGCAGTAAAAAGCCATCATCCCTTTCACCGGCCGCTCAGTTCCTTCTGCTTTATCACCTGCAAAAGGAATCATTGAACGGAAAGGTACTAAAGCAGTTAAAAGATAGTATTGGATATTATTCAGCAATGACGCTGAGCAGAGTTGCAAACCAATTTGAAGCCGCCGGGTTTTGTAAACTTTCCGGCACAACGGAGAAATGGCTGGTTTTTGAACTTACTTCAGAGGAAATATGGAGAAAAGCAATTCCGTTCTTAAAATCACCCGTTAAGAAAACGATATATATAAACCAATTGCCTGAATCAGACAGATTTGTTATCTCAGGCGATGAAGCCCTTGCTCATTACACCTCCTTAAACCCGACCGGAAAAACTCATTTTGCAATTGAAGAATCTGCATGGAAGGAATTTGATGATAAGATCGCATCATTTCCGAATGAGTATGGAGGTTCAATTGCAGTTGAAATCTGGAAATATCCGCCAGTGCTGTTACGTGTTAATAAGAACTACGCAGACCCCCTCTCACTTTATCTCTGTTATAAAGATGACGAAGATGAAAGGGTTCAGATGGCTCTAAAAGAACTTCTTGGAGCGGTTGCATGGTAAGGGGATTAGATAAAAATTCAGATGGGAATGAAAAATTTCCCAAAGAATGGGAAATCAAACGGCTTGGTGATTTGGGTGTATTTTCTAAAGGGAAAGGAATTCTTAAAGAACAGGTGAGCACAAATGGACTGCCCTGCGTAAGATATGGAGAGATTTATACTACTCATGATTTTGTAATTAAGGAGTTTAAGTCTTACATAAACGAAAATATTGCAGCGGAAAGTAAGAAAATTAAAAAGGGAGATATTCTGTTTGCAGGTTCTGGTGAAACAATAGAAGAAATTGGAAAAGCCGTAGCCTATCTTGGTAATAAAACAGCCTATGCCGGTGGTGATGTAATTATTTTATCAACGATAAAATCACTTAATGTGGAATACCTTTCTTATTCATTAGAAACTAACTTTGTTAAAAGACAAAAGCGAGTGCTTGGACAAGGAAATTCCGTTGTCCATATTTATCCTAGCGACTTAGCAAAATTAAAAGTACCTCTTCCACCCCTCCCCGAACAAAAAGCCATAGCAAAAGTATTAAGCACGTGGGATGAGGCAATAAGCAAAACCCAGGAGCTAATCACTCAAAAAGAGCTGCGGAAAAAGTGGCTGATGCAGCAGCTCCTCACCGGAAAGAAAAGATTGAAAGGGTTTAAGGGGGAGTGGAAGATTGTTCAGATTAAAGAAATTGCTCAAGAAGAGAGTATAAGGAATAAAGCAAACAAACAATTAACCGTTCTCTCTTGTACAAAATACGATGGACTTGTCCCATCATTGGAGTATTTTGGGAGAAAAATATATTCGGATGATATAAGCACATATAAAATAGTTAAGAAGAATCGTTTTGCATATGCAACCAACCACATTGAAGAAGGAAGTGTTGGTTATCAAAACGCCTATTCTGAAGCACTCATCAGCCCAATGTACACAGTGTTCTGTACATTTGGCAATGTAAACGATGACTTTTTGTATATGCTATTAAAATCAGAGCCAATGATCTATCAATTTAAGAATAAAATGGAGGGCTCTATTGATAGACGAGGCGGACTCCGTTGGGAATCGTTTTCAAGTATTAAAGTAAAGATTCCCAAAATTGCTGAACAAACAGCTATCGCAAACATTCTAAATAAAGCAGATAGCGAAATAGCAAAACTTAAAACAAAACTCGAATCACTCAAAGAGCAGAAAAAAGGATTGATGCAGGTTTTGTTGGGTGGGAAGAAACGAATTAAAAAACTATAAAAAGGTAAAACATTATGCCAAGAAAAGAAGTTCATGTTGTCCCGAACAAACAAAGAGGTGGATGGGACGTAAAAAGAGAAAATGCAGAAAGAGCATCAGGTCATTTTGATACCAAAAAACCAGCTATTGAATTTGCACGCGAACAGGCCATTAAAAATAAAGCTGAACTAATCCCGCATGGTAAAGACGGTAAAATTCAAAATCCAAACAGCTTTGGCAATGACCCTCATCCGCCTAAGGATAAAAAACATTAGTATAAATTGAATATCCAATATTACTCCGACCTGCATCTGGAGTTCCCCCGCAACAGGGAGTTTCTCCAAAAGCATCCGCTTGAGCCGGTGGCTGATATATTAGTGCTTGCGGGGGATATTGTACCCTTTGGTGAAATGAAGAAACGTCGGGATTTTTTCAAATATCTTTCTGACAATTTTAAGGCAACCTGCTGGCTGCCGGGCAACCATGAGTACTACCATTATGACGCTGCCGAAAGAAGCGGTGTTCTTCATGAGAGTATTATGGAGAATGTTTTTCTGGTTAATAATGTATGCGAAGTTGTTAATGACGTCCGGTTTGTTTTTTCGACTCTGTGGAGCAAAATCAGCCCTGCTAATAGCTGGCTGATTGAAAAGAGAATGAATGATTTTCATGCTATTCAATACGGCGGTTACCGGCTCTCGGTGGAAAAATATAATGAAATGCATCAGGCGGGTTTCGATTTTATAAGCAATGCACTTGAGGAGAACAACAATCAAAGAACGGTGGTCTGCACACACCACGTCCCCACATTTCTGAATTATCCGGAGCGTTATAAGGGGGACTCTCTTAATGAAGCATTTGCCGTAGAGCTGTTCGATTTTATTGAAAGCTCAGGAGTTTCACATTGGATATATGGTCACCACCATAACAACACTCCGCCGTTTACCATTGGTAAAACAACCCTGCTGACCAATCAGTTGGGTTATGTGCAGTATAACGAGCATCAGTTATTTGAAAAGAATAAGGTGTTTGAGGTATGAATGGAGAAGTGCTACGTTAAATACTCACAGAGCATCAGTAAATAAATTATTAGAAGATTATCAGTAGAATTATTAGAAGAAGGCAGCACAAACCATTGAATTGCAATAACTTAGTTTTAATAATTCATAATATTTTTACTGTTTTTATTAGAAGAAATATCGTTCTGGTGCAATTAATGAGTCGAAAGTATCTCGGACATCAAACCCCTTTAAAAAACGCAAGGGTCGGTACGCATCCGGGCATATCGACCCTCGAAACTTCTTCTTCCTAACATGGTAAGATAAGCGGTATCAATTTACATTATGGTCATGTTCATTGCAAATTTGTCGGGCAGAAATTTTCTAATTCTCCATATTTTCTCCATATTTTTGCAATAAATCAATCGGTTTTGCTCATAACTCATTGTTTTACAATAACTTAGTAATAATTCTTATTCTCCATAAATATGTGATTTTAACATGAATACCCCCAGTTTCAAAGAGGATCATATCAGCCAGATACCGGCTTTGCAGATGCTGGTTAATCTGGGTTACGCCTATCTGAGCCCGGCTGAGGCGGAGCGGCTGAGAGGAGGTAAAACCACCAATGTGCTTCTGGAGGAGGTTCTGCGGAAGCAGCTTCAGGAGATTAACAGCATCCGGGTGAGCTCCGCCAAAACAGGCATTTTTTCTGATGAAAATATCGAGCGGGGAATTCTTGCCCTCAAAAACATCCCCATGAACGATGGCTATATTTCCGCCTGCGAAAAAGCATATAACCTGCTCACCCTCGGTCTGGCGCTGGAACAGAGTGTGGATGGTGATAAAAAAAGTTTTACCATGCAGTTTATTGACTGGCAGAACATTTCCAATAATGTTTTTCATGTTACTGAGGAGTTCAGCGTAATGCGAAGCAGCAGCAAAGAGCATTACCGACCTGATCTGGTTTTGTTTGTAAACGGCATTCCCTTCTGCATCATTGAATGCAAACGGCCTGATATGAAAGAGCCGCTGCGCCAGGCAATCAGCCAGCATCTGCGCAATCAGCAGGAAGACGGCATCAGAGGGTTATATATATACTCACAGATTCTCCTGAGCATAGCTACTCAGGAGGCCTCCTATGCCACCAACGCCACGCAGGAAAAATTCTGGGCTAAGTGGCAGGAAAAATTTGAGCTTCTCTCTGATGAAGAGCAGCATAAGCAAAATCTTCATGAACTAAAAAACCGTGCGCTTCCTGTTTCTGTTAAGAGCCGGATTTTTGATGAGCGGTTTTATTATGTGCGTAATTATTTTGACGCATTAGAGCAAAATGGTGTTCAAACAACAATGCAGGATGCGTATCTTTATGGCTTATGCCGTCCGGAGCGGTTGCTGGATATCATCTTTAATTTTGTGTTGTTTGACAATGGTGAAAAAAAGATAGCGCGGTATCAGCAGTATTTTGTTGTGAAGAAATCACTAAATAAAATACTTCAGGTAAGCGCGGGTAAAAGAGGAGGCGGGGTTATCTGGCATACTCAGGGGAGCGGAAAATCATTAACCATGGTTATGCTTGCACAGGCAATTGCCATGGAAAAAAGCATACGCAATCCTAAAATCATTCTTGTTACCGACCGCACTGACCTTGATGATCAGATTACAAAAACCTTTGTTAAGTGCGGCAAACATGTGCAGAATGCCACAACCGGCAGCCGTCTGGTGGATTTACTTGAAAGTAAAAGCGATGCAGTGGTTACCACCATCATCAACAAGTTTAATGCTGCGGTAAAGAAGATAAAAAAGCCGCTCGTGAGCCATGATATTTTCGTTCTGGTTGATGAGGGGCACCGCACGCAGCACGGCATTTTTAATATTGATATGCAAAAGACCCTGCCAAACGCCTGTTTTATTGCAATGACGGGAACGCCCCTTTTTAAGAGGGACAAAAACACAGCAGCTAAGTTCGGCGGTATTATTGATGCTTATACGGTTGATCAGGCCGTGCGAGACAAAGCCGTTGTGCCTCTCCTCTACGAAGGACGCCTTGCTCATCAGCAGGTTAATGCCGGCCCTATTGATACTTTTTTCGGGATGATTTCAGAACCTTTGACTGACTATCAGAAAGCCGACATCAAAAAGAAGTTTGCCCGCTACGATCATCTTAATGCGGCAGAACAAAAGATGCGGATGATTGCGTGGGATATCAGTTATCACTTCAGGGAAAACTGGCAGGGTACTCCGTTTAAGGCACAGTTGGTTTGTGATAAAAAAATTAATGCTATCCGATATAAAGAGTTTCTTGATGAAATTGGCATTGTTACCAGCCAGGTACTTATCTCCCCCGTTGATGAACGGGAGGGGGAAGAAAGTGCTTATGAAAAATCCACTGAAAAAGAGCATCAGTTCTGGAAACGGATGATGGATGAGCACGGTAAAGCAAGGACGTATGAAAAAAATATCATCAGCCGTTTTAAGAATCAGAAAGACCCCGAAATCATCATCGTGGTTGATAAACTTTTAACCGGCTTTGATGAGCCAAAAAACACCGTGCTTTATTTGTGCAGAAATTTAAAGGGGCATAAATTGCTTCAGGCAATAGCCCGCGTGAACCGTATATATCCTGATAAGGAGTTCGGATATATTATTGACTATTACGGCGTAATCGAAAACCTTGATGATGCGCTTCAGCTTTATACTTCTTTTGAGGAGTTTGATGAAGCTGACCTTGCCGGAACCCTGATAAACATAACTGAAGAAATTAAAAAACTTCCGCAGAAACATTCTGAGTTGTGGGATATCTTTAAGGAGGTTTCCAATAAACGTGATGCAGAGCAGTATCAGCAGCTCCTGCGGGATGAAGCCAAACGAGTTGAATTTTATCATAAACTCGGCTCTTATGCAAAGTCACTTAAACTGGCACTTTCAGCAATTCAGTTTCATAAAAACACTGATGAAAAAGTTATTGCCAGATATAAGGAAGACCTTGCAATGTTTCTTAAACTCCGGCTGGCGGTGGTGGAGCGATACAGTGACCAGATTGATTACCGGCAGTTTGAAGGGCAGATTCAGAAACTGATTGACACGCACATAACCTCTGAAAATATTGACACCATAACACAATTGGTGAACATTTTTGATAAAGAAAAATTCCGCCAGGAAGTAGAGCAGACCACCGGAACCGCCGCCAAAGCAGACCGCATTGCCAGCAGAACAGCAAAACACATCACCGAAAAGATGGATGAGGACCCCGCATTCTATAAAAAGTTTTCGCAGATGCTTAAAGAGACCATTGCTGACTATGAAGCCCGGCGCATTAACGAAGCTGAGTATCTGAGCCGGGTTCAGGATATTATGAATAAAGTGCTCGCCCGGAATGATGATGAGCTCCCCGCGCAACTACAGGGGCAGGAAATAGCAAGAGCGTTTTACGGGCTTGCAAATGAAGCCCTCAGCGATAGAATCACGGATCAAGAGACATTGCGGAGGGTTTCAGCCGCCAGTGCACTAAAAATTGACGAGATAATTAAAGATGTGGTTTATCTAAACAATAAGCCCGTTATTAACTGGCAGAATAAACATGACATAACAGGCAGGGTAATCATACAGGTGGGTGATTATCTTATTGATGAAATACGTGAGAAAATGAATGTTGACATCTCCATACCTGAATTGGATAAACTGGCAAAGGACTGTCTGGAAGTGGCAAAACTCCGGTATATATGACAGCATCCTCAATAGAATTCGGCAGCAAAAGGATTAAGTATCATCTTGCTTACTCGGAGAGAAAGTCACTCGGCATAACGGTAACCCCGGAGATGGAGGTATTGGTTAAAGCACCCGCAGGAGCTGCTTTAGATAAGATACAGGAGAAGCTCAGAAAAAAAGCTCCCTGGATACTTAAACAGCTTAGTTATTTTCTTTCCTTTCAGCCCAAAACCCCGGCAAGAAAATATATCGGCGGAGAAAGCCATCTGTATCTTGGCAGGCAGTATCGTCTGTCGGTTCAAAGATATATACTGCGCGTTGAAAATGAGCAGATAAAGATAAAGTCAGGATTTCTGGAGGTATATACGGATAACCCCACAGATGTTGAAAAACTTGTTAAAAACTGGTACCGCAGACGTGCCGAACAAAAGCTGCGGGAAATTGCCCTGCCGTTAATGGAGTCATTCGGCAAAAGACATAAGATTGCAATACCACCGGAAAACTTTATCCTGCGCCAAATGCCAACCAGATGGGGGAGCTGCACCGCAAAAGGAAAGATTATCGTAAACCCCGAACTAATAAAAGCTCCGGCAGGATGCATTGAATATGTTATCCTTCATGAGTTATGTCATCTGGTACACCGCAACCATACTCAGCGTTTTTTTGATTTACAGACAAAAGAAATGCACGACTGGGAGAAGTGGAAAACAAGGTTAGAGAAGTTATTGGCGTGAGAAATGGATTTATTATTTGATTAAAACTTTCAACATACCCGAACCATTTATATTAAAACTGCCAGCTTAAACTAAACACAAGGCAGTGCCATAAAATAAAAAGCCCCGGTTAAAAACCGAGGACTTTTTCGCGGCCCGATAAAGGCAAGCGGCCTCACCGAGTCGACTTAATAAAAGGGCTCCCTTGGGAGCCCTTTTATGGTTAAGTGTTATTCCGGCTTACTTTTCGTATTCTTTGAGGAAGCCGGCAAATTCTCTGCGGTGTTCTTCTTCG
>BTUV01000093.1:0-5080 GCA_045863035.1 Ignavibacteriales bacterium
GCGAAAAGCTCTCCCGCATGACCAAACAGGAAATTGTTGAGTATTTCAGGAAGGTTCAACGGGAGAGTCCGGTTAAACCAAGTGCAAAGTAATAAGACGAATCTTACTTCACCCTCTCCCGCCTGATCTTCTTAATCCGCAAAAACCGTCTTGTAACCCACCCAATCCGTCTGGAATGTGTTTTCCAGTCGTGATTACTTCAACAGAACCATCTTCTTTGTTAACTGATGGCCGCTGCCTCTGAGTGAGTAAAAGTAAATACCGGAGGGGAGGTTAAATCCGCGCTCGTCTTTACCGTCCCAGGAGATCTCATGACTGCCTTCAGGGAGATTTTCCTGAACAAGTGTTCTGATCAGGCGGCCTTCTACATTATATATCTCAACGGAAACCTGCCGGCTCTTTTCCAGATTAAACCGGATGACGGTAGAGGGGTTAAAGGGATTCGGGAAATTCTGATTCAGGACAAAGCCGCGCGGGGTTGTTTCCCTCATATCGGTGGTGACTCCGGTGCTGTAAACTTCATACTGATAGGTGCCGTTATAGGGGAAGGTGTAGCTGTAAAATGAGCAGTCAAGCACTCCGTCATTATCCAGATCGGAGATTGCGGGCTCAGAATACCAGGTATTATTGTCTTTCCGCTCAAATATGGTGCTTCCGTCAACCATGCTGAATATCTTAAAGCCCTGCCGGTACGCGCTTGAATTACCGGTGTAGGAGAGTATATAGAAATCCGTGTAATTGTCGCCGTTAAGATCAGTCATTAAGCTGTAAACATAATATCCGGCAAGCTGCTCTTCCGGAGTAAAGACATGGGTATAGGTGATTGCATTCGAGAATGTGCCGCCGGTGATTCGGAACTGTATGGTGTCCAGGTAATACATCCGGCTTTTCCAGTTGTCGCCGTCTTTTTCGAAATTTAACCAGCCGGAAGCAGTAGCACCTGGAATGGGAGAACTGGTGAATGTGCCGGTGAAGTTCTGTGCGCGGCCAATGAAGGTAATGAAGAGGAGGAAAAAAGCGAATTTTTGCATGTCAGTAAACACTAAGAGAATTTTTGAATAAAATAACTTCTTTAAACAATCACTAAAACCGTGCCAAAAACTAAGAAAAAAAATAATCAGTTAGGTAATCAGATGAATTTTCTTATATTTCGGCAGACAACGAAATGAATTAAGGTATGAAAAAAAGAGTATTGTTCGTCTGCATCCATAACAGCGCCCGAAGCCAGATGGCAGAGGCGTTTTTGAATCTGCACGGCGGTGATCGTTACATGGCTGAAAGCGCCGGCATTGAACCGGGGAAACTGAACCCGGTAGTGGTTGAAGTGATGAAGGAAAAGGGGATAGATATCTCCCAAAACCGAACAAAAAGTGTGGATGAATTTCTTGAGAAGGGCGATATCTTCGACTATGTAATAACCGTCTGTGATGAAACCAGCGCGGAGCGATGCCCCACCTTCCCCGGCGGTGCAAAGCGACTGCATTGGGGCTTCAGAGACCCGTCAGCATTGCAGGGAAGCTGGGATGAGAAACTGGCAGAGACACGAGTGGTTAGGGATGAGATTGAGGGGAAGGTGAGTGAGTGGGTTGACAATAAATGATGTTATTTAGGAAAAGTTAATGAAGGGATTAGTATGATTTTGCTTGACTTAGTGAAAAGAAAGCAGTAGTTTTAGTCAGAATAAATTGCTGGAGTTGATCGGGACCTGTTTGAATCTGTTGAAAAAGTAAACATAAATGAAACCTTCTAAATATTTACCTGAAAAAGAACTGATAAGTGAAGTGATCAGAATCTTAACTGAAAAGTTTGGATCATTGGAGACATTCAGATTCCTTTCAATTGCCAATCGAAAAAGAAATGAGTCTGTAAAACGGCACCGCCATTGGCAAACTAAATTAAATAAGGACAATACTTTTAAGGAAATATTCGGTTAGAAAAATTTAAAAAGTTTCTGCGGAGCATGCGGTACACGAGTCTAAACATGTTTATAGAATTTTTTAATGTAGCAAGAGTTATAATATCGTAAGTTATTGCAAACTCAAAAACTTTCTTCCATGTGGCATTGTAAGATGATATATTAAAAGGTTGGAGATGGTCGTTTGTAAGGAAAGTCTGGCAAATATGAAAATCCAATGAGATAATTGTACAATAAATATGAAGTTATACAAATTTCGAAGTTTAAGCGATCAATGTTCTATTAAGAAAGTTGAAGAAATTCTTTTACAGAAGCGATTTTATCTTGCATCTTGGAAAGAGTTTAATGATCCAATGGAGGGGTATTTCCAGTATTTTATCTCGAATAATGAGCCGCTATATAATAATGCGATAAACAATGTTCTAAGCGACAAAAATGATTTGAGAATTTGTTCTTTGGCAAGGAGGTACAATCATATATTGATGTGGTCTCATTATGCCGATAATCATAAAGGAATTGCGATTGAAATTACTGTTGATAGAAAGAAAGAGAAGGAATTGTTCAAGGTTATATACAGCAAAGCAATTCCTGAGTTGGCAGTAAATAGAAATTTAACCGCAATTGATATGTTATGTCATAAGATTAGGATTTGGTCATATGAAAATGAATATCGTTGTATTTCTAAGAAAATGCATTTTGATATTCAGAGTATTACCGGAATCTTTTTTGGTGTGCGTGTTAAATCTGAAGTCAAAGAGCAAATTATTAAATTGGTGGGCGAATCAATACCTACCTTTGATACTAAAATTGATTTTGAAAGAAATAGAATTGTTCGGGCGCAAGGCTAATCTAATATAGTGTTTTGAATTTTTCTTATTGAATATTTAATAAGAAATATAGGTCTTTTAAAATATGAATATATTTTTTGATATTTAACTTTAACGGATAAATACGGTTTTACAAAACCCCTCAAAAACTTTGAAATTATATAGTTTTAAATGAATGAAGTAAATAAACATATCAAACGTATAAATATAGCGGGATATGTTGTTGCTACATGGTCTGTTCTTATTACTTTTTTGTCATTCTTGGCATTAGAAAAGGAATTTATTGAAATTTCTGGTACATTGTTCGTTTTAGGACTGATCGAGATAGTAGTGCTTTTTATTTTATCTGCTGGTGTTACTTTGAAGCATTATAAGTTTCTTTGGGTAATACTTTTTATACTAACTGTTGACACAATTGGGGCATTAATTGTTAGTGTTTCTGGAAACATTGCGATATTTTTGAGAGTTTTAGTAATATCATTTGTTCTTAATGGTTTGCGCAGCGCGATCTTGCTCAAAGATCCATCACATTTTAATCAAAACAAGAAATTTTCTCATTCGGATGACGCAAAAAATACGTCTAGTAAGCAGGGGTATTATAAGAAATCTAAATCCGCACATGAAGAAAAGCAAAAGAAAGATTTTAATTCGATTGAAGATTATTATTTGTATATTTTAAATGTACAAAGGTATTCATCGGGGGAAGAAATTAAAAGGGCATATAAAAAGTTAATTAAAAATAGCCATCCTGATAGATTTGAGCATTTAGGCAAGGAATTTCGAGACATTGCTGAAGCGAAAACTAAACTAATTAACGAAGCATTTGAATATTTTAAGAAAAAATTTAAATTAAACTAGTGAGGTGTAAGATGATGACAAGCAAAAATGATTTTCCACAGAATCATAAGTCAAAAAATATCAAGAAAAGCTTTGTTGAGAAAAACAAAGTTGGCATAATGGTTTTTACTATATTCATATTATATGATTTCTTGAGAAGTGGAAATTTGGTTTCAATACTTATTGATATTCCAATTGCATTGTTGTTTGGTTTTGTTGTTCAAAAGATTTTTGATTATTTGCGCAAATACTTTTCATCCTAATTATTAAATATCTGTTCTGAATACCATGTCCATCCTAACCAAAAAACTTTCCTTTTTAGACCGCTACCTTACTCTCTGGATTTTTCTGGCGATGTTTGCGGGCGTTTTCAGCGGGTATCTGTTCCCCGGTATTGTAGATTTCTGGAACTCGTTTCAGAGCGGCACTACCAATATCCCCATTGCCATCGGGCTTATCCTGATGATGTATCCTCCGCTGGCTAAGGTGAAATATGAGGAGCTTGGTGATGTTTTTAATAATACCCGTGTGCTCGTGCTTTCGCTTATTCAGAACTGGGTGATCGGCCCGGTGCTCATGTTTGTTCTAGCGGTGGTTTTTCTGCAGGACTACCCTGAATATATGGCAGGGCTGATCATGATCGGGCTTGCGCGCTGCATCGCCATGGTCATCGTCTGGAATGAACTGGCAAAAGGTGATACGGAGTACGCCGCCGGTCTGGTTGCGTTTAACTCGGTATTTCAGGTGCTGTTCTTTTCCGTCTATGCGTATATATTCCTGACCGTGCTGCCGGAGTGGCTCGGGCTGCAGACCTTTGCGGTGGATATTACCATAGGCCAGATAGCAGAGAGTGTATTTATTTATCTGGGTATTCCGTTCCTTGCCGGTATGATAACCCGCTTTACCATGCTGCGGCTGAAGGATAAAACCTGGTACGAGAAAAAGTTCATCCCGGCTATATCTCCCATAACGCTGATTGCACTGCTTTTTACTATTGTTGTGATGTTTTCGCTCAAGGGGGAGTATATTGTTAAAATCCCGTTTGATGTGGTCCGGATTGCCATTCCGCTGGTGATTTATTTTGTGGTGATGTTCCTTATTTCATTTTATATGGGGAAGAAGATCGGGGCGGATTACTCCAAGACTGCCACGCTTTCCTTCACGGCTGCCAGTAATAATTTTGAGCTGGCTATTGCAGTTGCCATCGCTGTATTCGGGATAAACTCCGGTGAGGCATTTGCTGCGGTCATCGGGCCGTTGGTGGAGGTTCCAGTGTTGATCGGGCTTGTCGGGGTGGCATTGTGGATTCAGAAGAAGTATTTTCCCAACCCGGAGGAGGGTATGGTCAAACCGCCGGATGTTTGTCCGTAGGGCATTACCAAAAAATTTCCCGCAAATTGTCGCAGAAAATTGACGGAGAAAGATTTCAATAGCTCCCGGTTTTAACCGGGAGCTATTGAAATGAGAAATCGGAAATTTTTGGATTTCAATCAATCCACGT
>BTUV01000093.1:5180-11802 GCA_045863035.1 Ignavibacteriales bacterium
GGGGAATCGGATTTCTACCAATTTACGACTCCTCCGGAGTCGGAAAAATTCACAATTCACCATTCACAATTCACAATTCACCATTCACCATTCACAATTCACCATTCACAATTCATATTTCATACTTCATAATTCATACTTAATTAATGATATAGTAAGAAACTTGGATTATTTCTATCTTTAGAGCTAATTTATTCAGAATTCACTTAGCACCGGACTGGCCGTGAAAACGGAAAAATCACGTAAAATCTCCAAAAAATTAGCCCAAAAACTCTCGAAAATTAAGGTTGTCCTCACCGATGTGGATGGCGTCCTGACCGATGGGGGGATGTATTATACCGCTGACGGGCTGGTTATGAAGAAATTTCAGGTTAAGGACGGGATGGGCACCCACCTCCTCAGAAATGCCGGTTACAAAACAGGGATCATCACTACTGATGTCACCCCCATAGCCCAGATCAGAGGAGAGCGGCTCAAAATGGATTTTGTTCATATCGGTGTGCCTGATAAGCTGACACTCGTCTCACGGATAGCTGATGAAAATAATCTTACATTAGAGAATATTGCCTTTATAGGTGACGATGTGAATGATTTTGGTCTCCTCAGCCAGGTGGGGGTCAGTTGTGCGCCGGCGGATGCGGTTCCCCGGATCAAGGAGATTGTGGATATCGTAACAGAACGCCGCGGCGGTAAGGGTGCTTACAGGGAGTTCGCATCATTTTTCTTAGGGGAAAACCCGGAGCAGTTTTTATGAAAATAAATTATATCTTTTTAGCAATTATTTTAATGTCAGTCAGTTTTATTAAGCCGCAAAGTGCTGCCGATTCAGTTGAAATCCTCTTTAATAAAGGGGAGTTTACCAAAGCAACAGCAATGATTGACCGTCTGCTTAAAACGGAAACAGATCAGGTAAAAATAAGCGAAATGACGTTTAAAAAAGATCTGATGAGAAGAATCCGGCTGGATTTCAGAAGAACGCGGGAAGAAGTAATTACCTATATAAAGAAGTATTACGATACCGTAACCGATGCAATGATGGATGAATGGGAGCGTTCCGGTCATCTTGAAATGCGCATTATTGAAGGAGAAAAGAGATATTTCGGCAACGCAGCGCCAAATCTCTTCAGGGTAAATGCCGAGGCAAAAAAGAAAAAGATTGAAAAAGAGGGTAACCTGCCTGATACGCTGGATACTTTTTTAGAGCAGGAAATTCCGCTTATCATCGGAGCTGCGAAAAAGGGAGATGGAAGATTCACCGCTCCCAAAACCATAGAACTTCACTACACACTTTCCGTTAAAGCCGGTATGGTACCCGATGGCGAAATCATCAGGTGCTGGATGCCATATCCGCGTGCAACAGTCAGGCAGTCTGATATTCAATTAATCACTGCTTCACAGGATAACTATATCATAGCCCCGGAGGAACAGCTTCACCGTTCGATATATATGGAGAAAAAAGCCGAAGCAGGTAAAAAAACAGAATTTTCATTTAAGGTGAGATACAAAGCAAAATCAGAATATAACAACCTCAAAGGCGCAACAAATAAACCCTCTGATACCTTCTCTCTGAAGGAGTATATTGCAGAGCGACCGCCCCATATTGTTTTTACTGATAAGATAAAAAAATTATCCGATGAGTTAATTAAACCCGGTATGTCCGATTTTGAAAAACTGCGCGCTATATATACCTGGATTGATGCAAATATCCCCTGGGCTAGCGCGCTTGAGTATTCCACTATACCGGCCATTTCAGACTATTGCATAACCAACGGCAGAGGCGATTGCGGAATAAAGACTCTGCTTTTTATGACGCTGGCGCGGTATAATAATATCCCCGCCAAATGGCAGAGCGGATGGATGCTGCATCCGGGCAGTCTTAATCTGCATGACTGGGGTGAGGTATATATCAGCGGTACCGGCTGGGTTCCGGTTGATCAGTCTTTTGGTATGCAAAATCTACTTAAAGATGATTCTAAATATTTCTTTCTGGGGAGCACTGATTATTATCATCTCGTTGTTAATGATGACTATTCCGGGGAGTTTTTTCCTGCTAAGAAGCATCACCGCAGCGAGACGGTTGATTTCCAGAGGGGTGAGGTTGAGTGGAGCGGCGGCAACCTTTATTTCGACTCCTGGAATTATGACATGGAAGTTACTTTTATTAACGAAGAATAAGGAAGAACAGAATGAATATCCTCAGATCAATTTTGCTGATCTTTTTATGTAGCTCCGCGGTTTTCGCGCAGGAGAAAACCTATTTTGACTCACCATTCGGCGCCGGCGGCGGTTATCTGCCCGGCTGGTTTATGGTTGATATGACTGACATTAATAAAGAACTGAAGAACTTTGGTTCAGGTGAACTTTCAGAGAGCGGTTTCTACGCCGGAGGGGGCATTGGTTTTATATATATACCATTTATTCCGAATGTCCGTATCGGTGGTGTGGGCTTCGGCGGCTCATCTTCAACCTCTGCTGTTTTCGGCGGAGAAAAGCGGGAAGCTGAATATTTCAATACCTTCGGCGGCTTTTCAATTGAATATACTATGCCGTTTATCAGAGCGTTTGGTTTGTCTGCCGGTGTTATTCTTGGCGCGGGGGAATCAAAACTTGAATTCTCTAAAACATCCGGTTCGTATGACTGGAACACCATCTGGGCTGAAATTGGCGGCGCTGCCGGAACTACTAAGTTTTCAAGAAGAATCACTTCGCAGTATGCAACTATCACTCCGGTTTTAAATATTGATATACCGGTGTATCGGCTCTTCAGCATCAGAGTAGGAGGCGGTTATGCAGCGGCTATCGGCGGCGAGTGGAAAGCAGACGGTGATGTTGAGATTTTTAACGTGCCTGACGGTGTTAAAGGGGGCGGTCTCTTTTTTAACGCAGGTATCTTATTCGGATTTTTTGCGTATTAATAATAAATAAGGAAATCTTTTGAAAAGAATTTTAGTAACCGGAGGCGCCGGTTTTATTGGAAGCAACTTTGTTAATCTGATGTTAAATGAACATCAGGACTATTTCATTGTTAATCTTGATAAACTGACTTATGCCGGTAATCTTGAGAACCTTAAAGAATCAGAAAAGAGCCCCAATTATAAATTTATTAAAGGGGATATCGGTAATGCTGAACTGGTGGATTATATATTCTCGGAATATGAAATACAATACGTCATCAACTTCGCTGCCGAGTCTCACGTTGACCGCAGTATTCTTGGTTCAGGAGTGTTTTATAAAACAAACGTGCTGGGTACAAACGTTCTGTTAGAGGCCTCACGGCGTCATAAAGTAGAAAAATTTGTTCATGTTTCTACTGATGAGGTTTATGGCAGTCTGGGCGAGTCCGGTAAGTTCACTGAAACCACACCACTCTCACCCAATAGCCCATACTCCTCAAGTAAAGCCGGCTCTGATATTATGGTGCAGGCGTTTTTTCATACGTATGGGTTCCCCGGCGTAATAACAAGATGCTCGAATAACTATGGCGAGTTTCAGTTCCCTGAGAAACTTATTCCGCTCATGGTTATTAACGCCATGCATAACAAAAAGCTGCCTGTTTATGGTGACGGGCTTAACGTAAGAGACTGGATTTATGTGCATGACCACAACCGCGCTATTGATCTGGTGTTTCAAAAGGGAAGACCGGGCGAAGTATATAATATAGGCGCTGACAGTGAACGGAAGAATATTGAGATTGTTAAGCTGATACTTTCTGCACTCGGTAAAGGTGAAGACCTGATTGAATATGTTAAGGACCGCCCTGGTCATGACAGGCGTTACGCGATAGATTCAACTAAAATAGAAACTGAACTCGGCTGGAAACCCCGCGTAACCTTTGAGCAGGGAATGCGCCGGACCATTGAGTGGTACACAAAGAATGAACAATGGTGGAAGCGCATTATCTCAGGCGATTACCAGAAGTATTACGAAACACAGTATCTGAAAAGATAAATAAAGCAGTATATATAAATATGAAATTACAGTTAACAGGGCTTTTTGTCCTCCTCCTTTTTTTCTCAACAGCGCTGCCGCAGACCCAGAATGATCTTCTCTCGAAGTTTACCATGGGTATCTCTGTTACCATTGGCGGTGATTTTATAGTTACAGGTACTTTTCCGGCATTACCCGGAGAAAAACTTGACCAGTTTATCACGCGGATTCATCTTGAAGCAAAACAAAACCTGCTCAGTTCAATGCCGGCCGAACTTCTGCTTACACAAAAAGATGAGTTAATAGCAGAAGTACCGCTCAGAAATATACGCCTTGTCAGAAGTGATAAAAGCGAGCAGGTAATTGATCTCTTAAAATTTCGTAATACCGGTGAGCTATCGCTCAATCCGCAGTTACGCAACGATGATGTGATAATCTTCCCGCCGCTGGATATAGACAGGAATTTCTTTCTGATAACCGGAGCAGTTAACAAGCCCGGCACCTATCAATTTGTTGACGGTGATAAACTGAGTGATGCGGTTGCAATAGCGCTGGGTATAAATAAAGCGTATGACCAGGTTACTCAGGCGGAAATATCGCGGCTTGATTTTAACGGCAATAACGAAGAACTGATTAAGGTAAAAATCACGGATGATTTTCTACTCAGACGCGGAGACAGAATACGCGTGGGCTCAGGAGAAACACAACGGAAGAATTTCAAGATACTCATTGCCGGTGAGGTAGAGTTTGAAGGGGAGTTCCCGGTTTCAAAAAACAGCACTACGCTTTATGATGTGATCACCAGAAGCGTGCTTCGTTCAACGGCTGACCTCAAGAGAGTCAGGATTGTGCGTTCAGAACTTCTGCCTCCTTACTTTCTCACAAAAGAATTTGGTCTTGCCGAAAAAGCTGAGTTTAAGGAATATATAACAGACCTGCTTAATATATACGCTGATTATGAAGTAACCAAACTGATGCGTCTTTCTAATCTGAATGACCGGGATACGGTATTTTTCGGAATGGAAACAAGATTTCAGCAACTGATCGGCGGCACGAAGATTGATCTTTCCGCAAATATTGAAGATGCAAAAGAGTTTATTGTCCGTGACGGTGATCTGGTGATCATACCCGAAAAACCTCGGCACGTACAGATGCTCGGATATATTAAAAAAACGGGTGCACTGGTTCATAAAGAGGGGAAAGACTATCGTTATTATATTGAACAGGCCGGCGGACTTGGTGAGTTTGCCATTGAGGATGAAATCATGGTAATCAGGGGTGGCACACAGGAGTGGCTTTCACCGGTTGAGCAGAACGTACAGATTGAGCCGGGTGATATTATATATATACCGCGCGAGCTGAACCGTTCATTTGCATGGCAGGTGAGTGAAGTCGCGGGTTATTTTGGAATAATTGGTAATATCGCCACGTTAATTTTATTGCTTACGCAGTTCGGAAAATAAATTCAGATATATATAGACAACAGAAAAGCCCCGCCCTGCAGCGGGGTTTTTTTATGAAATAGAGGGTGAAATCAATCGTTCTGTGGGAGAACAGGGGGGGGGGATTCCGGAGTTTGCGGGGGGTAAATTTGTGAAAAAGAAGAAAAAGAAACATTTTTTAGAGGAAATACTTGACAATAATGCAAGAAAGCCGTAAGTTAGGGGTCTGTATTTGAATTTGTTCTGCGAAAAAATGTTAAAAAATTGTAAAGAAAACTGCAAAGTGGACTTGACAATGAGACAAAAAAGCAGTAAGTTTGAAGTCCGTTTTTAACGGAATGTTCTTTGAAAGTTTGAGCGAGATAGAAGAAATATAGCAAACAAGTGCTAACGTACTTTGAGATGATTACACAGTATTAATATCCACAACGGAGAGTTTGATCCTGGCTCAGGACGAACGTTGGCGGCGTGCTTAACACATGCAAGTCTACGAGAATCTGGTAGCAATACTAGAGGAAAGTGGCGCACGGGTGAGTAACACGTAAGTAATCTACCTTCGGATGAGGAATAACGCGTCGAAAGACACGCTAATACCGCATAATGCAGCGGCACCACATGGTGATGTTGTTAAAGTGGCTTTTGCCACGTCTGAAGATGAGCTTGCGTCTGATTAGCTAGTTGGCGGGGTAACGGCCCACCAAGGCTACGATCAGTAGCTGGTCTGAGAGGATGATCAGCCACACTGGAACTGAGACACGGTCCAGACTCCTACGGGAGGCAGCAGTGAGGAATATTGGGCAATGCCCGAAAGGGTGACCCAGCAACGCCGCGTGGAGGATGAATGCCGTAAGGTTGTAAACTCCTGTTAGAGGGGAAGAAAAATCTCGATCAAATCGGGAACTGACTGTACCCTCAGAGAAAGCCCCGGCTAACTACGTGCCAGCAGCCGCGGTAATACGTAGGGGGCAAACGTTGTCCGGATTTACTGGGTGTAAAGGGCGCGTAGGCGGGTTTGTAAGTCAGAGGTGAAATCCTGCGGCTCAACCGCAGAACTGCCTTTGATACTGCAAATCTTGAGTGCAGAAGAGAGAAGCAGAATTCCAGGTGTAGTAGTGAAATACGTAGATATCTGGAAGAATACCGGCGGCGAAGGCGGCTTCTTGGTCTGTAACTGACGCTGAGGCGCGAAAGCGTGGGTAGCAAACAGGATTAGATACCCTGGTAGTCCACGCTGTAAACGATGAATACTAGGT
>BTUV01000094.1:0-11428 GCA_045863035.1 Ignavibacteriales bacterium
ATCACTAAAATTAGTATGACAAATTATGAAAAAATCTGTGTTTCTAGATGGTATTAGTAGATTTTTACGATTTGGTCAGATGTTGGCAGAAGTCAGGAAGTATGAATTACTGCTTTCAGTTGCAGTATTTGATGTAAGCTATATAATCTTTTAACGTAAAACATGACAGTCCTCCTTGGTTTTTTCCTCTGAGTATTCTAAGTTTTATTTACAACAAACCTCATTTATTTCATAAAATCCAATTAAGTTCATAATTCACAATTCACAATTCGCAATTCATACTTCATAATTGATATCGTTTATTCTGCGCATTGTGTTTGGCTAAGACAATTCTGATTTCGGGAAATGTTATATAAGAGGGGACTTTCTTTTTGATTTCCTGCAGGTTAAAATTACCCGCCTTAATTGCTTCCTCGATATATACCTTATTCTCTGCCGGTATGAGTGCATCAATTGAGACAGATGGTTCAAAATCTATAATTGATTCTATCTGCATGGAAATCACTGCTTCCTGGAGTTTTCTTACTTCTGCTATTCCCTTCAGGGTATATCCCTCAATCAGCAGCCGGTGAGTTTCTATGATGTTTTGAGGGAGCGTTTCTGCCTTCAGATTGTCCAGTGATGATTTCTCGCCCCGCTTAAACTTTATAACCACATCAAGAAACTGCTCTCCGGCTTTGGTGAACATCCGCTCGTTAACGCCCTTTATCTGAAGCAGTTCGGAGCGTGTTTCCGGTCTGCGGTTCACAATTTCTTTAAGAATTTCATCCGCGCAGAGGATAAACGGCGGCTGGCTGAATTTTGAAGCAATCTCATTCCTCAGTGTACGCAGGATATTAAATAGTTCAAGACTTTCCTCATACTGTTCTTTAGGATACTCAGTATTCTGAATAACGCCTCGGGCAGTCAGATATTGCATTCCTTTATTCGTTATAAACAGCCGGTCATTTGATTTGCCGGAGGTTTTAAGAAGCCCGAAGGTGACAAGATTATCCGTTACGCTGAGCAATTCGTTTTTCGTGTAAGAATGCAACGCGCCCATAAATTCTTTTTTCTCAGCATATTTTTTTGAGATGCTTTTTCCCGTGAGAACCGCGATAAGGTTTATTGTGCTGATGCCTTTATCCTCATGGTAAACAAATTTAAGGATAAGCTCTTGTATATACTCAAGCGTATCATCGGTAAGCAGCGGACCTGATTTACAGATGTCGCATTTTTTGCAGGAGTAGCCGGGAACGGTTTCACCGAAATACTCAAGCAAAAACCTGAACCGGCAATCATTGCTGAAAACAAAGGCAGTCATCTTCTCAAGTTTTTTCTTTGAGATAAGGAAGGCCTGATCGTTAGAACGGGTTTCAATAATCAGCCGGCCTGGATTTACGCGCGGATAGGTAAACACAATGCTTTCTTTAAGAAACGGACGGTCATAATCAATAATACTGAGTGCGTCAAGTTCAGAAAGCTGTGCATCAATCAGGCGTTCTTCTGTTTGTAAATCTTTTGCGAGTTTGACCAGTTCAAGCCGGACTTTTCCGTTAAACGGAGCGCCGCCGTATTCCTGCAGGATTTTAATAACAGTATCAGAATAAGGCGCATTGATATTTTTTTTGAGAAACTCCTTTAACTCTGTCGGACTGATGATGAAGCGGAACGAAGTTTTAACATGAGCATAAGAGGTAAAATGAATATATCCGGTTTCTTCCAGAATTTTAAGCGCTGAATCAATCAAAGAACGGGTCAGCGTTGTACCTGCGGAACGTTTGATATAGTCATAATTTATTTCAACCGGTTTATCATCTTTCTGACCTATGCGATATCCGGCATAATCACAAATAGCATCGTAAATTTTTTCCACCTGCTCGCGTGAAGGGAAGGCGCTTTTGATGAAAAGTTCTTGTATGCGTATATCCTTATTGTCAAACAGAAGAAATGCGTTTGATTCTTTACCGTCACGTCCTGCTCTTCCGATTTCCTGATAATAATTTTCCGGTGAGCCGGGGATGCTGTAATGAATGACCATCCGGATATCAGCTTTATCAATACCCATACCAAAAGCATTTGTTGCAATGATGATTTTTGTTCTTCCCTGAAGAAAGTTTTCCTGAATTGCCTTCCGCTGCTCCGCATGAAGTCCGGCGTGGTAGAAGGAACAGGTGATTTTATTTAAGGTAAGATATTCATACAGTTCTTCTGTCTGCTTTCGTGAAGCTGCGTAAATGATCGCAGGAGTCTCATTCATCGTAAGCAGCTCAAGAACTTTTTCTTTCTTGCGTTTGGTGCGGATAACATGCAGGGAAAGATTCTCCCGCTCAAAGCCGCGCACGTGCAGTTTTGCTCCCTTCATGCCGAGCTGCTTTATGATATCAGTCGCAACTTCCGGAGTTGCTGTTGCAGTGAATGCCGAAACTTTTGTTATGCCGGTATATTCATTAAACTTTTTAATGCGGCGATATTCGGGGCGAAAGTTGTGTCCCCACTCAGAGATGCAATGCGCCTCATCAACAAAACAGTACTGGGGCTTTAGTTCTTTAATGCGGTCTGCAAACGAGGCAACTGCAAGGCGCTCCGGGGAGACATAGAGGATTTTAATTTTACCGCCCCGTATCCTATGGAATACTGTCTCAATTTCTTCCATACTGATTGAACTGTTTATATATCCTGCGCGCAGTTCATTTTTATTGAGTGTATCCACCTGATCTTTCATCAGTGCAATCAGGGGGGAGATGACAATGGAAAATCCCGGAGCAATAAGAGCGGGAAGTTGAAAACAGAGTGATTTACCTGCTCCGGTAGGAAGTATGGCAAGGGCGTTTTCCCCCTTGATTACTGATTCAATAATCTCTTTCTGCCCCGGCCGGAAGTCCGGGTAGCTAAAATGCTGTTCGAGCAGTTTGCGAAGGTCCATGGTTTGAGATATAAAACCCAATTAATTGTAGATACTATACTTTAACGAAGTGATGATTTTTTATAACCGCATACAACTTAAATTTTACTGAAACTTTTCATGACTACAATGAACTCCTCAAGCGTGATAATAGAAACTGTTGGAATCATAATATTTTTCAGAACCTGAAAATGTTGATCATTTGTAACAAGGAAATGTGCATTAGATGCTATAGCACAATCAACAAATTTATTATCATCGTAATCTTTTGTAATCAAATTCCATTTGAATGAGATCTGAACCAAATGAACATTGGTGAGAGAATGAAGAGCTTTAATAACATTTCTAGCGGTGGAATCGTTGAACTTTTGTGAGATTATTTCTTCATACTCAGCAATGATATCATTAGAGACAAATAAATCAAAATCACCATTCAACAAATGTAAGTAAAGCCAGTTGTATTTCGACTTAGAAGATATCGAAACAAGTAAAACATTCGTATCAAGGACAATTTTTAATCTACTCGGCATTTAGCCACTGCTCCATGATATCATCCGATAACTGTTCCCTTTCCCATACCTGATCTGCTTCTCGGCTTGCCTTCAGTGCATAAAACTTTCCCAACAAAGTTTTAAGTTCGGTCAGCTCTTCAGGACTCAGATTAAGAGAGTACAATTTCAGGATTTCTTCCTGTACATTACTAAGGGGCTGCTGTAATTCCATTATTCTAAAAAAATAAAATTGGTATCTGGCAAATTTGATAAATTTCTTCGAAAGTCTCTACAGAAATTAAAAAGGAGAGAGGTAAACCTCGCTTCTTTTGACATAAATCAGTTGCCTGATAATTCTAGCAATGTGAATTTGAGAGAGATCCCCCTCACTTTTTTGCCCAAATAGGGGGATTTTGGTATCTTTTCGCATTGTTCAAATTATTTTTCCCGCCGCGGTGCGTAAAAGAGAGTGTACGTCCGCAGGGTTTATCTGTCACAAACTCATCAGCTTTTATATGAATATCTGCCGGCTTTTATGTGTCGCAATTTTAGCTACCGGATTTGTCAGGGCTCAGGAGAATCCTTCAGAGCTTCTGAGTAACCCCAAGTCTGACGTTTATCTGCAGGGCTTTTACTGGAATTCCCCTCCGGGCGGAATCTGGTGGGATTCCCTTGCCAAAATGGCCCCCCGCCTGGCATCAGCCGGATTCTCCGGTATCTGGTTTCCCTCTCCGGTGAAAGGCGCAGCCGGCGGTTTCTCGATGGGTTATGACCCCTATGACCATTATGACTTCGGCGAGTTTAATCAGAAGGGCTCTCGTGAGACGCGGTTTGGAAGCAGGGAAGAACTTCTGCGTTCCGTTACTGCATTTAACAATGTTGGGATTGATGTTCTGGTTGATGCTGTGATGAACCACATGAACGGCGGTGAAGCCCTTATACCGGTTGACTGCGAACCCTACCCCGCTTACCGGGATTCCAACTGGCTGCTTTTTAACTATCCCGCCGGCTCAGGAAGATTCAAAAAAAATGCTTCTGACTTTTATCCAAATCAGCTTACATGCAACGTGAACCCGCCATACCACGGACCGGATGATCCGATATTCGGATTTGGTGAGTGGCTGGCTCATGATAAACCCTCTGTTCGTGACAGTCTGATTGCATGGGGGAAATATCTTATTAACGAGATTGGCTTTAAAGGATTTCGTATCGACGCGGTTAAGGGAATAGACCCGGTCTTTATGGGGCAATGGCTGCAGGGCATTCCCGGTTCAAACTATGCCGTGGCTGAATATTATGGCGGTACAAGTGATATTATGTACTGGTTTAATCAGACGCAGAATGTGAACGGCGGCGATGTGGCGATGTTCGACTTTCCGCTCAGATTTACTTTGCGCGATATGTGCAACAACACTTCCGGCAGTTTTGATATGAACTTTCTGGACGGCGCGGGTCTCATAAACGCCGGAATGTCAGGGTTTGATGTTTCAACCTGGGTAGAAAATCATGATGTGGACAGAATCGGGTGGGATGGCAGCATCGCGAACGGACATGACCCCATTATGACTGATAAAATGCTTGCGTATGCATATATCCTTTTTTCTGAAGGGCGGCCGAGTGTCTTCTTTAAAGACTATGTTGATTACGGTTTTGGCGGAAAGATTGATACTCTCATCTGGATCAGACAGAAGTTTATTGGCGGAGGCACCACAAAGCGGGGCGGTCTGAATGCCTACTATATACGGCAGGATGGTAATCAGGATCAGACCTCACTGGCGCGTGATATATATGTCGCCAGAAGAAACGGCTTTGGTAGTCAGCCGGGCGGATATCTTCTGATGAATGATAATCCGGCTCAGTGGATTGATGTCTGGGTTGATACCGAACTCCCCGTCGGAAGCTGGTATAAAGATTACACCGGACGTGATGTGAATAAACAGGTGGTGGGTCCTTCACCGGGCGGATTCAAGAACCGTGTTAAACTGTGGGTCCCGCCAAGAAGTTTTACGATGTATGTGCCTGATACGACACAGAGCATTAACCACCCGCCGGTTATGCTGCCGGTTCCTGATCTTACTGCATACACCAATTCCGCATTTGTATATCAGGTCAGTGCATTTGATGTAAACAGCTCCTCACTTAACTATACATTATCAGGAAATCCTTCCTGGCTGAGTATATCTTCAATGGGACTGCTCTCCGGAATACCGGGCTCATCGGCAGCAGGAAGTGCAACTATCATTCTTAATATATCGGATATACAGGGTGCGTCAGTTGTTGATACATTCAGAGTTACGGTTCTGCCAAACAGCGCTCCGGTGGTGCAGGCGATTGCTGATACGGTGGTAAGGGCTACCAGAAGATTTGAGATTCAGACGGCTGCTTCCGATGCTGATAATGATACACTGCGTTATTCGTTAACTCAGTCTCCCGCGTTCCTTAATATAGGCCAGTATAGCGGTACTATTAGCGGAACGCCCGCGGTTGAGGATACAGGTATATATGCGGTAACGGTACGTGTGGCTGACGGCAAGGGTGCTTTCGGATCGGCATCATTCTCATTACGCGTAAGAGAAAATACGGACAGCATCATTGCAACATACGGCAAGCCCTTTATTGACGGCTCAGTAAATGTCGGGAATGGTGACTGGCTGGCTCAGTGGCAGATTGCAACTGACAGCGATACCGACAGTTACTGGAGACCGGTTGACTCAGTTAATAATGAACTGATGGCTCTTTATTCAACCTGGGATGCTGACTCGCTCTATCTTGGTGTTGATTATATACTGAATGATTCCTACAACACAATGATGATATATATGGATGCCGGAATTGCAGGAGGAGTTACAGACTTCAATTCGAACTCCGGATATCTGGGTGACTACGCGAAGAATTTCCGTTTCCGGCCGGAAGATGCAGTTGATTTCTTCCTTGCTGCATATCATACCGCGGCACCGGTATTTTATTCAACGGCTGAAAATAACAGCACAAACCTTACTTCTAAAATTAACGGCATGCGCGGTACCCAGGCACGGGGATTAGAGTTTGCCGTTGCATGGGATGATGTTTATGGGTTGGGTGCAGGGCTTATTCCGCAAAATGTTAGACTAAAGTTTGTGACTCTGGTTGCAGGAGGATTTAACTATGGCGCGGGTGATGCCATGCCAGACAACCCCGATGTAGATGGCAATGCTGGTCCGGATAGTCTGATTTATCTTGCTTCAATTACTCCCGATCTGAATGGGGATGGAATTCCAGACCCGACAGTATTTATTCCTTCATCTGCTGATGATACGGAAAGTATTCCGGGCGGATATATACTGAGTCAGAATTTCCCGAATCCCTTTAATCCTTCAACGGTGATACAGTACGCACTCCCGCAGTCATCGAAAGTTACTCTCTCGGTCTATGATATGCTCGGAAGAAGAGTTGTGATACTTGATGAAGGATATCGCCAGGCAGGAAATCACTCGGTTGCTTTCAGGGCAGAGGGATTGGCATCAGGTATATATCTCTATGAACTGCGGGCAGGAGATACACGCCTGGTGCGCAAGATGAATTTGCTCAAATGATCAAATTGTAAACAGGTGGTCCTTTTTGTCCTTAGTGTTTTTTATGTCCTTAGAAAGCAGACGCTTGCTTAAAGCTCGCGTCTGCCGCAAAACGATTTAAGATAAAATGCTTAACTCTGCTTAAATATATTAAAGGATGGTTTCTTATAATCCTTAGGCAGATAATCCTCCGGAATGGTGGACTGATTACCATCTCTGACCGCGGAATAAGTTGGCGACATAATTTCGACACCGCCCTCATTGAACTTATCCTGAATAGCCGCATGAAGAACAGAATAGGTTCTTGCCATTGCGTTTGGATTGTTCGTAAATACATTGAGCTCATAAGCCACTGCAAAATCATTAAGTGCCGTTTGCAGCACAAACGGCTTTGGTTCTTTGAGCAGGTCTTCAGTTGCATCGGCTGCATTGATAAGCAGTTGGTGAACTTTTTGCCAGGGGACATCGTATCCGATGGTTATAGTCGTGTGCAGTATCAAACCAGGATTATTAGCCGATGAGCTGAAATTAATAATATGATTTCCGAGTACCATCGAATTAGGGACTGTTATTTCCACATTCTTTGTGGTGCGAATTCTGGTTACCAGCAGGGTTTTCTCAACTACATCGCCCATTGTATCAGCAATCTTAACTCTGTCACCAAGTTTAAACGGACGCATATAGGTTAATACAACTCCTGCAACAATGTTGGAAATAGCTGACGAAGAACCTAATGACAGCAGCAGACCAACAAACACGGAGATGCCCTGAAATATCGGTGAATCAGAGCCGGGGAGATAAGGAAAGATAGAGATTACCGCCAGAATAATAATAAGAAACCGGACCACCTTGTAAGTAGGTGAAGCCCATTCATTATGAAATCCGCTGAATTGAATTGTACCTTTTTCAATTTCATGAAAGAGAAAACCAATGAATCGGTTAAAATAATAAAAAGCCGCGGCGATTACTATGATATAGAACAGATTCGGGAGAAATCCGGTAAATGAAGCCCAGACGGAAAGCAACGGGGAGAGGATAAAACTGACCAAAGCCGTTGACCAGCCACGTGAGAAAGGGAAGAGACCAAAAACCAATGTTATATATACATAGATGATAATTACCCAGAGCGAAAAGAATAACCCAGTAAGTCCCTGATTTGTAATTCCCATGAGCCGTTCTTCAGAAACAACCTCAATGCCGCGCAGCGTTACCGGTCGGATGATTGAACCTTTCATTGCCTGCATTTTTTCGTAAACCGCACGGCGAAAAACTTTCATGCCCCGCATAATGAGGAAAAGGAAAAAGGAAAAAAGCAAAAACTGAAAAACACCGCTCACGTAAGGAATGAGGTTCAGCCCTCTGGTGGCCGGCCAAAGTGTGATTATATATACAAGGGAATAATAGACGGAACCCGCCAAAATAGTGATAAGCACCAGGCGGGCTGCACCGGCTAAGATGCCGCTGAAATTTTCAGGCGAGAGAAACTCAACCCCTTTGTATGCTACAGACTTAATCCGCGCTGATCTCCAGTTGTCAATCTTTTCAATCAACCGGGTAAATAACCTCATCATCAACCAGATGAAACCGATCAGAAGAATCAGAACACCGAAGGTATATAAACTGTTTATCAGCACTGTTTCTGAGGCATATTCGGCTCTGCGATTTGTAATTGCCTCCCTGATTCGAGCAAGAGCAGAGTCAGCGATCTCGCCGGCAGGTTTTCCGGTCATCAGTGCATCTTTTGGTGTAACCTGCATTAATATAGTTTCTTCCGCGGCAATCTCATAAAACCCCTCAAATTCAATTATCAAAATAGAGTCTGGCGGAAAATCAGTTTCAAGCGCAAGCGTTTTGATCCTTTTGCTGATAGATTCTGCTCTGCTTTGCGCGCTGGTTGAACCTGAATTAGCATATATCAGATAGAGCGTGTCCGCCCCGCTGATAACAGGATATCCTTTTCCATAATCTCCGGCGGAAAGAGTATCAGCAGTCTGAGGACGGGCAAAGAAGGCGAGACACATGAAAAATGCGGTGAAGGATAAACTGAAGAATGACGCCATAATAACTGCCTTAAAAAAACGAAAAAATATTGTATAGTAATTTACCTCAAAAAGAGGTAGTAACGGGACTGGCGGAAAAACTAAAGCTTAAAGGAAATACCTTCAAGTGTTAAAAGTTTTTTCTTAACATCCAGACCGCCGGAGAAGCCGCCAAGTTTTCCTCCGGTGGCAAGTACACGATGGCACGGAATAATAATAGGAATGGTATTAGCTCCGCAAGCCCCTCCGACTGCGCGTGAGGCAAGCGGACGGTTTATTTTTTCAGCAATCTCTTTGTAGGAAAGAACTTTGCCGTAGGGAATCTTTTTCATTACCTTATATACTTCTCCCTTAAAGCCGTCTTTCTGAAACCTGATCGGAAGGTCGAATGATTTCCGTTTACCGGCAAAATATTCATCAAGCTGTTTTTTGATGCCAAAGAATGCCTTATTGGTAACAGGTCTTAATTCTTCAGAATCAAGTATCTTTTTGCCGGGATGAAAATCGAGTGAAAATATGCCTGTTTCATCAGCTTTAACAAGAAACTGAATTCCTCCTGATTCAAAGGCAGCCGTATATATCATCCTGCTGTGACCTCAATTGACGGGTTAACATCTTTTTTGAGCAGTGATTCAATAGCCGTAAGAGTGCCGTTGATAGAACTGGGGCAGGTTCCGCATGCACCCTGATAACGGACTTTGAGAGTCAGCCCTTCCATGCCAAGAACTTCAAGACCTCCGCCGTCATGAGCCAGAGCGGGTCGAACTTTCTGGTTAAGAATCTCGTTAATTTTTTTAAGCATTTCGTTGCCGTCAGCGGTATCAGCCACAACTTCCTTTTCAGGGGGGATGGTGCTCAAATCAAATTTTGAAAGAAACGCAACAAAAGGACGTTGTATCTTCCCCCATTCGGAGGATTGTGCCTTTTCAATTGTTATAAATTTGTCCATATAAAAAACCGAAACCACCCCCTCAATGGCAAATACCCCTGATGCCAGCGGATCATTTTGTGCTTCCTGCGGGGCAGCGTATTGACGCGACTCAGTACGGAGCAACCGCTGGTTTACAAGAAACTTCAGCGCATGGGGGTTTGGGGTTAATTCTACATCAACTACCTGGAGCATACTATTTTCTTCCTCTTTTACACACTATTTTGCGGGGGACATTAAATCCGACATTTGATTATTTAATCGGTAACGAAAATAATTATTTTGCAGTATTAATTCAAGACTATTCCGGCAAATGAAAAACATAGCAGTTATTTTTACAGGGGGAACCTTTTCCATGAAAATTGACCAGGAAACCGGCGGAGCTGTGCCTCATTTCTCAGGAAATGACCTTCTTGACCTGATGCCGGGCATTAGGGAGAGGGCAAACCTTGAGATTTTTGATTTTGGGAAATACCCCGGACCCCACATGACCCCGGAACTGATGCTTAATCTTGCTGAAAAAGTGCGTCAGATTATCAGCCGGTCTGATATTAGCGGCATGATCATCACCCATGGGACTGATACGCTTGAGGAAACCGCCTATCTGATTGACCTGACTATTGAAACGGAGAAGCCAATTGTTTTGACCGGATCCATGAAAAACTCCTCTGAACCGGACTGGGATGGACCCCGGAATCTGGCTGATTCTATCGCACTTTGCCTCAGCCCAAACTCACATGGGATGGGTGTTCTTGTTTGTCTCAACGGTGAGGTGAATGCTGCAAGTGAGGTCACCAAAACCCATACCGATGATATTGAAACTTTCGCCAGTTTAGATTTTGGCGCTCTCGGCTTCGTGGAAAATGGCAGGGTAATATTTAACCGCCTCCCCAAAAAGCTGGAACATCTGCCCGCAAAGGGGATAGTAACGGATGTTGATTTGATTAAATGCTATGCCGGAATTGACGAAAAGTTTTTCCGATTTTCAGCAGACAGCAACACGAAAGGGCTGGTGGTTGAAGCGCTTGGGGTGGGGAATGTTCCTCCTAAGGCCTTTCACGGAATTGAATATGTGATAAGCAGAAATATCCCGGTTGTGCTGGTTTCACGCTGTCCGGCGGGAGAAACACTTGATATATACAGTTACCCCGGAGCGGGAAAGTGGCTGCATCAGCTTGGAGTGATATTCGCCGATTACCTGAACGGTCAAAAAGCAAGGATAAAACTCATGCTGGCGCTTTCAGTCACAAAGGATCAGCGGGAGTTGAAAAGAATTTTTGAACAGTAAAATTGATAAATAATGCAGAATGAGGGGAGCCAGCCATATAGACGGATTTTAACTAATCATGGTTTGAGCGGCTCAGGTGAAGTGGAGAAGAGAAACGTTGAAGTGAAATATATCCCTGATTATATATATGAATGTACCTGGTTAAACACTGTAATTACATGTAATACCGTATCTGAAAAATTATGAAACGACCAGGCGTCTGCTATTGAACCGTTTCCGATCGGGAAAGGGAACCTCAGTTACCACA
>BTUV01000095.1:0-7325 GCA_045863035.1 Ignavibacteriales bacterium
AGATCGTATTCGAAGATTTTTACGATTTGGTCAGATTTTGGCAGAAGTCAGGACAGAAGCATCCGGAAATCTGAACTGCAGCAATCTGACCATCATCACCATGCAAGAAAAATCTATCCGGGGTTTCGAGTGGTACGGGAAAAAGAGTGAAATAAGGATAGTACCCTTTACTGAATGGAGCCGTGAGATGAGTGGCTTTTCATAAGAATATTTCCCGCAGCCGGATCAACATTCACAATTCACACTTCATTTCAGCATTTCGCTGAATGTCTTTTTGTATTCAACACCGTATATATACTGATATTCTTTTTTGAAGTGGTCGAATGTTGCGCGGGCGGCGGTGTGTTCGTCATATTTAATAAGGGAGTGTATCTTAACCCTGAGCGCCGACTCGCTCAGCGGGTCAAGGTGCAGAATACTCTCGGCTATCAGCCGGTGTATTTCTGATTCTTCATTTTGTCTGTGAAGATGCTCCTTCAGTTTCTGCAGGGCTCCATCACAAAGCTTCATGCGGTCGTTTTCAAACCAGTGATAGTCATGCTCTTTCATAAATTTACCCCGTTTAAGTATCTGGTTAAACTGCTGCACTAATGACAGTGTTAACGTCTTTGCTGAAAGAACTGCAAGAAACCGGTGATAATCACAATAAAGGTTTTCCTCAAGCTCAATCCACCAGACTTTGTTATCACAGCAGATTTTGATGCCGTCAACTTCATCCAGAACTGAACGCAGTTTATTCACCGAAACACTCCGGTTGTTCTTTGCCTGTTCCGGGCTGTGATCAGGCCAGAGGTGACTGTTGATTGCCTTTATGGTAATGTGATTAAACGGCTTGAATGATGACGTCATAATCATCAAAAACAGTTCCTGAACCTTTGGAGGAAGATGCTGAACCACATCTTCCCCTTTACGGTTGAAAATCTGAAAATCACCAAACAGAAAGATACTGTTGCGCTTTTTGCCATTTTCTTTTCTTGCTGTTTTGGTTTCCCGATTACGAGAACTCATATTCTGCTTATCGCGCATTGCCTGCATGACTCCGCCTATCTGTATATTAATAAACCACGAACCTGAATTACAAATACCTGTTCCCTGCCGTCAATCTATCAATCAATTGAACCGGTAGGATTCACCCTTTCCTGCCGGTTCGTCCTGCAATTAATACCCGAAATCTGACGGTTTTCAGAAAATTTCAGTCGAACGGGGGCAAATTTAACCGCGGGGGGTTAAAAAAAGGGTTAATAAAGGGGTTAATAAAGGGGTTAATTTAAAAATTCTGCAATATTTTTTGGGTACTCCGTATCATGCACGCTGTGGTACGCTCTCCGGAAGGTATCAAACGCGGTTTTTGCCAAAGAATGGTCACCCAAAGAAGAAAGTGACTGCACTTTGGTTTTAATTCCGAGCTCGTTTACTGAGTCCTGTGAAAGGAGACATTCTGCAAGAATGAGTTTTTCTGAATCGGTATGATGATTCCCGACAATAATTCCCGTGAGGCGGCGGACTACTTCTTCTCTGTATTTCTTGCTGACTGATTCAATCCATTCATAGTTACAATCACCGAAAAGCTCACCCCTGGTCAGCATCTCCTTCAGACCTTTAATTTTCTTACACGACCAGTCCGGAGAATAGGTCCTTTTTCTGAATTCCAGCAGGTCGCAATAGAAATTTTCAGGCAAAATCAGTTTCATCCTGCTCTTTTCAATTTTTATTTCCGCCCCTTTGATACCCGCAAGAATGGAGCGGATTCTGTTAACTGAAACATTCCGATTGTTTTTTGCCTCAGCCAGCGAAAGCTCCGGCCAGAAAGTTGCTGTAATAATAGTGGTCAGTAAACCGGTCCTGCCGTTCAGATAGGACTGCACAAAGAGCATCAGGAATAGTTGTTTCAGTTTGGGAGCCAAATGCCTCGTAATATCATTCCCCTCGTCATCAAGCAGCGTAAGATTTCCGAAAAGGAATAAGGCCGCAGCGGAGTTTTCTGTCATGACCGGATTAAAAACCGGAAGAACTTCCTGCTCTTGAGCAGGAGCGGCGTTTTCCGGTTGCGCTTCTCCCGCATTATCGGTAACCCGGTTCCCTTTTGGCTTTTGGTGGCTCAGATACCAGAGTAGCCCCAATGTGCTTAAAAATGCCAGCGCCATGCTAAGCACAATGTATAGATCAACACTGGCTAATATGATATTACTGATTATCCGCGAGGAGTCATTTACCTCCGGAATACGCGGGATGTTCATCGCAGCGATATGTAAAGGAGAAGATACATCCCCGACCGATTTTAATGCGGATGTGTAGCCGGGCAGAGCGCCGGTTAAAACCCTCCCGCCAGGGGAGAAAAGTAAGGATAAATCAGGAAAATTAGAATTAAGAAGCAGACCCCTGCCATGAGTAGTGTTACTCCACCCGCAAATCAGTTCCGCGCTAAGCAGAAAGATAAGCAGCATCAAAAAACGCGATACAAACATAACCAGTTGCTCTCCCGAAGCATATATATAATTTTACGCGTTTGTGCACAGCGTGATTTTGAATGAACTTTCCGGTAAAGAAAACCGGCAGGAGGTGAACCAGACTCCCAAGGATATTTCCCCCCCCCTTTTTTTGTTACAGTAAGGAGAAATAAGGTTTTGCACATACCGGCAAATATCTTCAAAAACCAGACAGGTGCATAAACCCTGTTGTGTTTACGATATTTACCTAAAGCACAAAGTAAACTTATAAATAAGAAAAATCAAAAGCAAGAGTTTGCGGATAGATGTTCCCCCGTACGATTCGTGGCAAACTTCCGGCTATCAAACTTGTCAAAAAAAGCATTCAATTCCGGTATTATTCGCGTTCCTTAATCCGTGCAATCAGAGTAATCAGTTTAATCCGCGATCAGATTAGAGTTACCTTGACCTTACCGAAAAGAACAAATACGCTGCCACCCCGGTCACCACGGCAGCGGTGATTTCCTCAAAATATCCGCTGAAAAAACCGGGAGGGTCTTTCTTACCAACGGTAAACGACAGATAACTCTGCTCTACCTCGGCTATAGCTGCCTCCGGAATACCATCACTGATAGCAGAAGCAAAATCCTTCACGCCGGCAGTCTTGGAATACCATTCTATCTTCATATATACCTCCCTCCTGTAAACAAGTTCCCCGAACAGCCCTTTCCTCTCCGGATTGCGGTAGTGCACCTTTACCTCTGAGATGGTGAGTATATACTCTTCCCCTGCCTCGGTCAGGAGTGATTTCTCCTCCTGCAGAATCCTTCCCTCAAAGTATTTCAGATCCCCCTCCAGATTAATCCGGAGCGACTTCACCCCCGTCTGGCGCCAGACCGGGCCAAGTGATTTGAGCATACCCCCCAACACCTCATTCATCCTCTCAAGATTAGAGGGGTGCTGCGCGGAGGGTTCATCGGTTGCCAGAAAAACCACAATAAGAAGGAGAAATATTTTCATCCGGTAAATATACTATAGGAACGCTTAGCCCGTGAAAGTTCTATACACCAAAAATCGTGACCGGAAGCAGCTAATTTCGTAATTTTACACATGGTCAATTACATTCTGATAACGCGCCCGCTTAACCTGCTCATCACACTGCTCTCAACAGCAGCAGGATACTGGCTTGCCGGAGGGTCTGACCTCCTCACCATGCTGCTAACCGGATTTTCTGCCTCACTCATAGCCGCCGGGGGTAATGTAATTAATGATATTTATGATATTGAAACCGATAAAATAAACCGTCCGCTGAGAGCTCTCCCCTCCGGAAAGATTTCGCTCAGCGCTGCATTTAACTATTACCTGCTTCTCACCTCAGGCGGGATTATTATCTCCGTCTTCATCGGTTATCTGGTTTTTACCGTAGCGTTTTCTGTTTTTGCCGGACTGTGGTTTTATGCAAAGACATTAAAACGTCTGCCGCTCGCGGGAAACTTTGCAATAGCACTCTTCACCGGATTGGTTTTTCCCTACGGCGCTCTTGCCGCAGGCGATATCTCAGCCGGATTTTTCCCTTTTCTGTTTGCCTTTCTCACAACCCTCATTCGGGAAGTGCTTAAAGACCTTGAGGATATTAACGGTGACAAGGCAACCGGAGCCCGAACACTCCCCATACTTTACGGAGAGCAAAATGGGAAACTCTTTGTAAGAATTTCTGTCGGCATCCTCTTTCTTACCACACTGCTTCCCTTTATTTTAGAAGTGTATAAAATTGAATTTTTTATTATTACCATGATTGTGGTTAACCCCCTTGCAGCCCTGGCTGAAAAAACTTCATGGCAGAACAGCAGGGGGAGCGCGGGTTACCGGAAAGCCAGTATATATATGAAACTCTCAATGATTACAGGACTGATTGCCATTGCCGCCGGAAAATTATAAATTCGATAACTCTTTTCGCGGGGGTGATATATCACTCATCGCGGGAACGGATGAAGCCGGACGCGGACCTCTGGCCGGTCCGGTAGTGGCAGCAGCAGTGCTTTTTCCACCTGATATATATATCAACGGCATCGGCGATTCCAAAAAACTGAGCCATCAGAAGCGTGAGGAACTTTTTCCTGAAATTATTAAATATGCACTTTCTTTTGCGTTTACCGTAATCTCTCCCGAAAAAATTGATGAGATAAATATCCTGCAGGCCTCGCTGCGGGCAATGTCTGAATCTCTCCGCAAACTCACTCACCGCCCGGACTATATTCTCATTGACGGTAACAGGGCTTTCCCCTATGATATACCGGCGCTCCCTATAGTTAAAGGAGACAGCAAATCTATGGCGATTGGCGCTGCATCCATTATCGCGAAAGTTATCCGTGACCGCATCATGACCGCTCTGGCTGATGAATATCCCGTATATAACTGGAAGAGCAATAAAGGATACCCCACGCGCGATCATATTGAAGCAATCAGGCAGCATGGCATCACGCCGCATCACCGGCTTAGCTTTCTGAATAATATCCTTGAGGGAAGGCAGTATGAACTCCGACTCAACTAAAAAGAAAGGAGATTTTGGCGAACAGCTTGCCGTTGACTTTCTCGAAAAGAAAGGATTTAAAATAATTGAAAGACAGTACCGTTACGGCAAAGGTGAAATTGACCTTATCGCATGGCACGGTAACACACTCGTCTTTGTTGAAGTTAAAACCCGCCTTAATCTTTTTTACGGGCTGCCGGAAGAAGGCATCACTAAAGGGAAAATCCTTCAAATCAGAAAAACCGCCGATGCTTATCTGTACGAAAAAGATATTAAAAATACCGAATGCCGTTTTGATATAGTAGGCATATTAAAAACCGGCGAGGATGAATTCAGAATAACCCACCTGGAAAATGCATTTGAGTAAAAGGATGGCAGAGAGCGTTACCGGTATCATTGACCGGATGCAGAAAATCGCGGGCGGCGCTGCAGCCGTTATCACGGTTCTGCTCCTGCTGGTCATCTGCTATGATGTGGTAACCCGGTATATATTTAACAGCAGCAGTGTCGCCCTGCAGGAGCTCGAATGGCATCTGTATTCTCTCATCTTTCTGCTCGGAGCCGGATATACATATCTTACAAACGAACACGTCCGCATAGACGTCTTTCACTCACGCCTGAGCGCCCGGAAGCAGATGGTGGTTGAGATGGCGGGTATTCTGCTTTTTCTTATTCCCTTCTGTATTACCGGAATCGTATCTTCTGAATTTTTTGTAACCAACTCATGGCAGGTGCTTGAGCGCTCCCCTGACGGCGGCGGGCTGCCCGGCAGGTATATATTAAAGGCCATGATTCCCCTTTCCTTTTTCTTTCTGCTTCTGGCGGGGCTGAGCACATTCATTAAAACCTGGCTCTGTTTCAGAAGCATCGGAGGCGAAAAGTAATTTATGACTGACGCGCTTCCGCTTCTGTTTTTTGCGGTTGTAATAATTTTTCTTCTCTCCGGATTTCCGGTGGCTTTTACGCTCGGCGGTGTTTCTGTTGTGTTTGGTCTTATTGTCTTCGGGTTTGATTTCTTTTATCTGCTGCCACTGCGCGTATGGGGAACCATGACCAATTATGTGCTAATCTCCGTTCCGATGTTCATTTTTATGGGGCTGATGTTTGAAAAGTCGGGCATCGCGGAGGAGCTTCTCGAAACACTTGCGCTGATCTTCGGAAAACTGCGCGGCGGTCTTGCCTTTGCGGTTCTTTTTGTCGGTGCAATTCTCGGCGCATCTACCGGTATTGTGGGGGCAACTGTTGTCACGCTCGGGGTGCTCGGTCTTCCGGTTATGATAAAACGAAACTGTGATATACAGGCCTCAGCGGGAATCATTGCAGCATCAGGAACTCTGGGACAGATCATTCCGCCGAGTGTTATTCTTATACTGCTTGGCAGTGTGCTAAATCTTCCTATCGGAGATTTATTTATTGCTGCCACCGGACCTGGTCTATTACTTGTTGTATTTTACTTTATATATATAGCGCTAATTACGCTCCTTCGTCCAAAAGTTTTTCCCGCCATGCCTGCTGAAGCGCTTGCTGATTTCGCTCAGGGGGGAAAACTCAGAAGAATTGTTTCCTCGCTCCTGCTGCCCGGCGCTCTGGTCATTGCTGTGCTTGGTTCAATCTTTATGGGAATTGCTTCGCCAACTGAAGCCGCGGCAGTAGGAGCAATGGGAGCAACTCTGTTAACCCTTCTAAAGGGAAAATTAACATTTGAAAATCTGAGCTACGTTTCAAAAAAAACAGTATCCATCACCTCAATGGTTTTTATGATACTCATCGGAGCGTCCGCGTTCGCTTTGGTCTTCAGGGGATTAAACGGCGACAGCTATCTTACCGGACTTATCATCGCCTCAGAGCTTGGACCTTATACTTTTCTTTTACTTATGATGCTTCTTATCTTTATCGCCGGTTATTTTATTGATTTCATTGAAATTGTTTTTATTCTCGTCCCGGTTATTGCTCCTATCGCGCTGCATTACGGCTTTGATATGAAATTTATTGCTATTCTTATCGCACTCAATTTGCAGACATCATTCCTCACCCCGCCGTTTGGGTTCTCCTTATTTTATCTGAAAGGAGTTGCCCCGGCTGAAGTTTCAACCATGCAGATATATAAAGGCGCCGTGCCTTATGTAATCATACAGATAATCTGCCTGTTGGCTGTGGCGGTTTTTCCGGAGATTTCTACCTGGCTCCTGAAAACAATAAAATAGGTATGGAATTATGAAGTATGAATTATGAAGTATGAAGTGTAAATTGTGAATTGTGAATTGTGAATTGTGAATTGTGAATTTTTAATTGTGAATTTTTAATTTTTGAAAAGAAGAACTAAGAACTAAGAACTAAGAACTAAGAACTAAGAACTAAGAACTAAGAAC
>BTUV01000095.1:7425-11398 GCA_045863035.1 Ignavibacteriales bacterium
AAGAACTAAGAACTAAGAACTAAGAACTAAGAACTAAGAACTAAGAACTAAGAACTAAGAACCAAGAACTAAGAACTAAGAACTAAGAACTAAGAACCAAGAACCAAGAACTAAGCACCAAGAACTAAGAACTAAGCACCAAAAACCAAGCACCACGAACTAAGAACCAAGCACCACGAACTAAGAACCAAGCACCACGAACTAAGCACCAAGAACTAAGCACCAAGAACTAAGCACCAAGAACCCTTTAAAAGCAAAAAGGCCATCCCTTCTTAAAGGACGGCCTCAAACTCTGCCGATAGCGGTAAAATTACTTTATTTCGGTAACTTTATCAACAGTATCTAATTTAACGAAGCGCTCACTGTATTTTACAGAACCTTTGGTGGTTTTCATGGCCTTAATGACCTTCACATTCACACCTGACTGCTGCTTCTTGTTTTTGTTCTTATCACCGAACGATTGCTGTTTAGCCATGGATATTTTTCCTTGTTATAATTACAAATATAGTTATTTCCTGATAAAATCTGAAAGCCAAAATCCGGCTCCCCGGTTTCATTCCGGATCAAAAACATTACCTCTCCCCAGCCGAAAATCGGGGTCAAAATAGCGTTTAACCCCTCGCATTGAAGCTATCCCCTCCTCTCCATACATCATTTTCAGATATTCCTTCTTGATTTTCCCGATTCCATGCTCTGCAGAAACTGTCCCGCCGGCATCTATGGCATTCCGGCAGATCTCAGCATAGATTTCCTTTCCTGCCTCAAACTCAGATTGGTTAGCCGGCAGCATATTCAGGTGGATGTGGCTATTGCCAAAATGACCATAAACCACATAATTCAACCCGCTTTTTAGCGCCTGACTTTTGCAGCTACGGTAAAACTCTCTGAATTTGTCACTGGGGAGAGCAGTATCGGTACCCAATTTTCTCACCCCTTTCGAGGCAATATATTCATTCACCTTATAAGCAGCCGAGTGACGCATCTGCTCCAGCATATTACGATCGCGATGTGACGAAGCAATGAGGATATCGCCTTTCCCGCCGGAGCCGGAAACCATTAGCGCAATTTGCTCTGTCAGCGCTTCAGGCAAATCCTCTCCGGTTTCAAACTCAAACCAAACCGCTGCCCCCGCCTGATCATCAGCAAAATGAAAATCCGGCTTTAACATCCGCAAAGCCCCCTTATCAAAATACTCAAGAGCCCTCGGTTTGCTTTCTCCCTGAAGTAGCCGCGCCTGTTCAACAAAATCAAGAGCGCCCTCTTCCTCATAAAAGTGAGCCAGACAGGAAAGCACTCCCGCCGGTTTTGGCAGAAGCCGGAATGTGATTTTCTTCGTAAGGGCAAGAGTCCCCTCCGACCCGATAAAAAGATCGATCAAATCCATCCCCTCTTTCAAAAAATAACCGGAGGCATTCTTCACCTCAGGCATAGGGAGGGAGTTAAATTGAAGAAGTTTTTCTGAGTTAAACGGAAGCCGGGGGAATCGGTTGCCCACTGCTATGTAACTGCCCCTTTTAATACTAAAGTTAGTTCCGTCAGCGAGAATCAAATCCAGTGACTCAACAAAATTTCGCACCGCACCATAGGAAAACGATTTTGCGCCGGAAGCATTTGTAGCCACAATACCTCCGCATGAACAAAGTTTTTCAGTAGGATCCGGGGGGAAGTATAGTCCGCGCTCCTCAACCGCTTCAAGCAGTGACTTGAGGGGAAGTCCGGCTGTTACGGTAACACCGGAGCCATCATCGCTGAATGTGATTTCCGGAGTAATCATCCCCGGATGCAGCAGAGCCCCTCCTTCGGGGACGCGCGCACCCGTCAGTCCGGTCCCATTCCCTGATATGGTTAGTCCCATCCCCTCACCGTACGCTAACTCAACTGCCTGCTGAATTTCCTCCTCATGCCGTGGAATCAGCAGCAGTTCACACCGCCCCCTGAAATTTGATGCGTCTTTCAGGAAATCAGGAAATTCATCTGTATTTCTGATAACTTTCATTATCTTGCGGCAGCTTTCTCGTTTGCTTTCGTGTCTGTTTCTGTATCAATTCAGAATTACGTTCCTAAAAATATGTACTTTTTTACTATATATGTGAGGTATGAGTGAATTATAAACTGCTTGGAAAAACCGGACTTAAAGTATCTGAGGTCTGCCTCGGGACAATGACTTTTGGCGAGGAGTGGGGCTACGGCGCCAATAAGGAAGTTAGCCGCAAAATTTTTAATGCCTTTGTTGAGGCGGGCGGTAACTTTGTTGATACTGCCAACAGATATACCGAGGGAACATCAGAGTCTTTTCTTGGTGAATTTGTAAAACCCCTGCGCGATAAAATTGTGCTTTCAACAAAATATTCCCTCTACAATGAGAAGGGGGAAATTAACGCCGCGGGAAACAACCGGAAAAACATGATCTATTCGCTTGAAAAAAGTCTCAAGCGCCTGCAAACCGAGTATATTGACCTCTATTATCTGCATATCTGGGACGGACTGACTGATATTGAAGAAATTCTTCGCGCTTTTGACGACCTGATTACCGCGGGGAAAATAGTATATGCGGGAGTATCTGACACACCCGCCTGGATCATTTCACAGGCGAACACTGTTTCGCAGTTCCGGGGCTGGAACAAATTTCAGGTTGTTCAGGCCGAGTATAGTCTCATCACCCGTGATGCAGAAAGAGATTTACTGCCGATGGCTGAGTCATTTGATATGGCTGTTACCGCCTGGGCGCCACTTGCCGGAGGTGCGCTCACAGGAAAGTATTTAAATAACGATAATGAAAAGAAACGTTTAAAACCTGAAAGCAAACGGCTTAACGAAAAATCTTCTGCAATAGCAAAAGAAGTATATACCATTGCGCAAGAGCTCGGAGTGCCCTCTGCGGCAGTTGCGGTCAAATGGGTAATGCAGAGTCCGCAAGTAGTCATTCCGGTTATCGGCGCCAAGAACGCAGAGCAGCTAAAAGAAAGCATGGCATACAGTTCAGTAACCCTGAGCGATGACCACCTTGCCCGGCTGGAAAAAGTAAGCGCGATCGAATACGGCTTCCCGCATGATTTCATCAGAAGCGCCGCCGCCCGCGAACTGGTCTATGGCGGCATGGAATCAAAAATCATAAAACACGGGAAATAATTATGAAGTATGAATTATGAATTATGAATGGTTAGTTACATAATAAATTCATAAAGTTATCAGATATTTTTTCGTAGAGACGTTACATCCCGATTAAATCGGGATGCGGCGTTTCATCGTGTGTCTGTGTTATATCGGCTTCGCCAATTCTTCTCTAAAACATCGCATATATATAGATTCGCGGTTTCGAAAAAAAATCCGCCCCCGGTAGAGACGATGCATGCATCGTCTCTACAAAAACGATTTCGGGTTTTGTTAAAACGCTTTGAACATCGCAATAAATATATACAATCCGTAAAACCCGAAGGGTTGACATTATTATAGATTAATCATCGCAAAACCCGCCACAAAAACCCGAAGGGTTGATATTATTATAGAAAAATCATCGCAAAACCCGCCACAAAAACCCGAAGGGTTGACATTATTATAGAAAAATCATCGCAAAACCCGCCACAAAACCCGAAGGGTTGATATTATTATAGAATAATCATCGCAAAACCCGTCACAAAAACCCGAAAGGTTGATATTATTATAGAAAAATCATCACAAAACCCACCACAAAAACCCGAAGGGTTGACATTATTATAGAATAATCATCACAAAACCGGTCACAAAAACCCGAAGGGTTGATATTATTATAGAAAAATCATCGTAAAACCCGCCAGAGAAACCCGAAGGTTGACATTATTATAGAATAATCATCGCAAAACCCGTCACAAAAACCCGAAGGGTTGATATTGTTATAGAAAAATTATCGTAAAACCCGCCAGAGAAACCCGAAGGGTTGATATTATTATAGAATAATCATCGCAAAACCCGTCACAAAAACCCGAAGGGTTGATAT
>BTUV01000096.1:0-2455 GCA_045863035.1 Ignavibacteriales bacterium
TTATGTTTGATTCTCCCAAAGGCAACGACAACCGCAAATATGACTACACCGGTCATGAGGTGCTTGTGCGCAATGAATTTCCCGTGATTATGGAAATGGTGCGCCGTGGTTCATCGGTCTGTGACCTAGGTTGCGGTAACGGAACGCTGATGGTTAAGCTCCGTGATGAGCATATCTGTACTGTTGCCGGTATGGAACTTACTGAAAGTGGTGTGGAAGTTTGTCGTAAAAAAGGACTGGACGTTCTGCAGGGAGCGATTGATGCTCCGATGCCGTGGGGAGAAAAAGCATTTGATTATGCAGTCTGCAATGTTACACTGCAGATGGTTGAACGACCTGAAATACTGCTTTCCGAAATGGAGCGCATAGCAAGATATTCTATTATAAGTTTCCCCAACTTTGGTTATTGGCGCAACCGTATTGAGATGCTTTTCACCGGAAAGATGCCGCGAAAAATGCTCTTCGGGTATAACTGGTACAGCACCGGTCACATCCATCAGCTCGGGGTCGGTGATTTTATTGAGTATATATCTTCCCGCAGGGGGCTGAGTATTGAGAAAATTGTTCCGGCTCCGACCGGAAGCGGGCTTGCCGATGAACTCGCGAAAGTTTTCCCCTCATTGTTTGCGTATATACCCGTCATTCTCATCAGAAACGGAGAGTAGTGATGCTGAAGAAACTGATTCAGAGCCAGTATTTTAACCCCGGACCGCTCGGCATCATCGTTAACCCCTTCTACATCGCCCGGCGTGCACTCTATCTCGGTATTAAAGAACTGGGCAGCTCCGTAACCGGAAAAACCCTTGATGTGGGGTGCGCTACCAAACCATACGAACCGCTCTTCCGCTCTGATATATATCACGGACTGGAGATTGAAACCACCGTACACAGCGATGAGAGCAGGGCTGATTTTTATTATGACGGCAATGTGTTCCCGTTTCAGGAGGGGGAGTATGATTCCGTGGTGACCAATCAGGTGCTTGAGCATGTTTTTAATCCGGATCAGTTTCTGAGTGAAATCAACCGCGTGCTTAAACCGGGCGGATCATTGCTGCTGACCGTGCCTTTTGTGTGGGATGAGCATGAGCAGCCGTACGACTACGCGCGCTACTCGACATTCGGGCTGAAGTCACTGCTTGAAAAACACGGCTTTGAAATTCTCTGTCAGCATAAAACCGTTCCTGATCTGCGGGCGCTTTTCCAGCTTCTTAACGGATATCTTTACAAAATCTCTGCTTCCAAGGGTTTCATAATCAAGCAGATGGTGCAGTATTTCCTGATCTTCCCCTTCACTCTGATCAGCTTTATCGGACTGATTTTACCGCGGAATCCTGATTTTTTTCTCGATCAGATTGTACTGGCACGGAAAAAGTAAGACCACTTTAGCGGGATGCCGCTTTTCCCCTCCGGAAGTTCGCCTGAATGGCAGGTTTTCAGTAAATTGAGCCCTGAAATTTCAACAGTTGGCGGTGATTCATCAGGTCTTCCGGCTGACAATAGTTACCTATTTTTGAACAGATATTAGTATTCTCATGCTGCTTAAGCTTTATTTCATCCGCAAGATCAAGGGACTCTTCATCCGGTTCCGATTGCATCTGCTTGTTAATCCGTTTTTTTCATTTTTTCTGAACTTGATCTATCTTGGCCGGCTGAGCCGGTGGTGCAGGGAAAACATGAAACTGCCGTTTAATGATTTTTATAACGGTTCGGTAAAATACCAGGACAGAATTCAGCTTCATGAGTATGTATATAAGAACCATGTATCAGATGAAGCGATAGACTATTTTGAGTTCGGAGTTGCCGAGGGGCTCTCGTTCGGCTGGTGGCTGAAGTGGAACACCAATCCCGAATCCAGATTTTACGGCTTTGATACCTTCACCGGACTGCCTGAGGATTTCGGCGTTATGAAAAAACCGGATTACGACACCGGCGGAAATTTTCCGAAGGTGAATGACACGCGGGCTTCGTTTGTGCCGGGACTTTTTCAGGACTCATTAGAAAAGTTTTTGCCGTCCTATCAAAGTGACAGGCGCAAGGTGATTCACATGGATGCTGATCTTTATTCTTCCACGCTTTATGTTCTGACACGTTTATATCCGCTTCTTAACAATAACGATGTGATCATCTTTGACGAGTTTGGCGTGCCGACGCATGAGTTCAGGGCATTCACCGATTTTGTTCATGCGTATAATTTCAAATATGAAATCCTCGGCGCAAAAAACAATTTTCTGCAGCTTGCAATAGTCGTAAAGAAGTAGTTTAACTTTGTAGGAACAGGTCGTGAGCTTTCCTAACGACGAACCGGTATCTTCTGCGAGCAAATATATAATGTCATCACTTCGTGATTTTTTTTGGTATGGGACATGTCGAATTTTCTACAATAATGTCACCACTTCGTGGTTTTTTTTCTCGGGGTGTGTCGATTTTCTACAATAATATCATCACTTCGTGATTT
>BTUV01000096.1:2555-11376 GCA_045863035.1 Ignavibacteriales bacterium
GAGCCAGATTCAGGGAATAATATTTTTGTGCAGTGTACATTTTTTTTCATTCTTCATTATCAATTATCAATTCTTTTTTCCCTACTCGTGCCACTGCCATTTCGGCAATTGCGGTGATGAGTGCAAGGAGAAGAAAAAATTTCCAGAGCTCTGCACCAAAACGGGCCTGGTTGATTTCTTCTGTAATTCCGGTTCCATAGTCGAGGATAACCGGAGCATTTGCCGCGCCTGATCTGCTGAAGTATTCCTTTAACTGCTCATCATCTGTAGTTGCAGTTACTGACTCAGCCGGATCATGGTTCACGCTTTTCCGCTCCAGCACATCTTCTCCGCTGAGAAGATCGTAGATACCTGCTCTTCCGGTTGCGCGCCAAATGAAGAGGCCTGACTGTATCTGGTCATCAGATATATATTCATCATCTCCTGATGGACGGCTGAGCTTTAGCTGATTCTTTTTGGCAGGAGGAACACCGAAGCGGAGTAATTCACCCGCGAAGACTGAAGAATCTTTTTGTCCGGTTCCTGAAAGGTAATAGACCGAGCGGTAGAGCAGCGGAACGAATAAAGCTCTAAGAGGCAAATTGCTGTATTGCAGTGAAGGGGGTATTGTGAAAAGCAGTATCCTGCCGCTTCCGCTCCGGTGTTCAGAAAATGCGGATGTGCCGTCTGCAAGGGTGATGATGGATTTTCCTTTTCCACCGGGGAAGTACTGCAGGTAACTGTATATATCCGGGCTTGCGCTTTTCTCTTTCCCTTTTTCAAAAATACCGGTGAACAGAGGATGGCTGAGCTCGGTTTTGTCAAAATAAAACGGGCGTGAGGTGTTGCCCGGCGTCCCCGCCAACACACCTGAGGGCGGAAGCTCCAGTGATTGTAAAAGACTGCTATATATATCCGGCTTCACCTGCACGGAAGGGAAGATCATAATTCCGCCTTTGCCTGCATCCAGATATTTTTTGACAGGGGCGGGGTTTATAACCGCTGCACCGGTTACCAGCACAATTGCATTATAGGCGGAAAGATCAGTTCCTCCCGCAGAGGAGGATATTCGTGTTGTGAGTGTAAACTTTTCTGAATCAAACGCGGCCTGCAATGCCGGCTGAATAAACCGGATATCCTCAACGTTGTCATAAAGCAGAAGTGTATTCAAGCGCTCGGCAGCGTAAAATGAAGCATAGCGGAAATTATCACCCGCAATATCATCTTCCTCAAGCCCGGCGGTAATGGTTACGTGACCGCTTACGGTAAGGGGAATGTCAAAATCAACCGAAAGAGCAGCGCCTGAGTTGAGCGTAACGCTTTTCTGCGCGGCCCTTTCACCGTTAATATATACGGAGATGATGCAGTCGCTTCCTTTATTTTTTGAATGATTTACGGCGGTTACTGTTACACTGATTGTTTTGCCCTGCTCAAAAATTTCTGAATTGACGCGCAGGTCATCAATGCCGGTGTTGTATATACCATCTTTCTTTATGGGAATCAGATAAGTATGCACCCGTTCACCGAGCACAGTGCTCAGGTCTGTCGCGCTTTCAATATCAGGAAAGCTGCCCGATTGGAAATCAGAGAAGATAAATATCTCCCGGTTATAGTTCAGCGATTGTTCAATCAGGGGAACCGCTTTTAGCAATGCATCACCGGTATTTCCTTTTGATGCGCTTATTTCAAGCTCACGTATCGTTTTTTTTACTTCGGTAAGATTCTTTGTTAGTTGTGCTTCCGCTCCGTTGTCTGATGTGGTAATGACAGCTATCTCGTCACCTTCCTGCAGAGTGTTTACCAGAGCGAGCGCTGAGGATTTTGCTTTATTGAACAGTGAGCCATCCCTGTCTATTACCTCCATACTGAATGAGTTATCAATGATCAGAATAGCAGTGGTTTTGGCTGATGATGTAATTCCGGCTACTGATACTCCTTTAAGCGCGGGGCGTGAGAAGGCAGTGACCAGAAACAGAATGAGGAGAACACGCAGCAGCAGAAGTATCCACTGCTTCAGTTTGATTTTTCTGATCTGGTTTTTCTGAAGTTCCCTCAGGAATCGGAGGGTGCTGAATTCAACTCTCTGCAATTTGCGGAGATTAAGCAGATGGATGATAACGGGAATCCCCGCCGCCAGAAGCCCGAATAAAAAAGCCGGATTTAAGAAAGTCATATACGCATATATAGTTGAGATTCTGTTTGGATATACAAGTTCAGAAGAAAAAAAGACCGTAACAATGCAGAAATCAGGCAGGGAATGAACCCTGACCGGGCATTTTTACCTGCTGACAATAAGCATGGATACATCATCATCAAACTCCTGGCTCCCTTTCCAGCGGATCAGAGAGTCTTTTAGCAGCGGCATCAGATTTTTTACTTCGCCCTTACCGTAAAAATCAATGAACCTCACCAGACCATCCGTGCCAAACATTTGATCTGTAGCATTTGCACATTCAGTAATGCCGTCTGAATAGATAATCAGTTTATCCCCCTTTTGAAGTTCAAGGTGATGCTCCTCAAAAGAAACTTCATTAAGTATTCCGATGGGCATTCCTCTGCTTTCAATGAATGAGGCCTCGCCCCCTTTTTTAATTAAGAGAGGCAGAGTGTGACCGGCGCGTGCAATCTTTAATTTTCCGGAAGATATTTCACAGACACCAAACAGGATGGTGAAGAACCCGGATGCATCTTCCGGTTTAAAGAAAGCGCCGTTAAGGTGACTGAGAAAATTTTCGATGGATATATTATCAAGCGATTCTTCTCTCCTGAATTCAGGAGTGAGTAGTTTGGCGGCGGAAGTTTCGGCGGTAAACAACTGACTGAGTGAAAATGAAAGCATAGCCGATGGGATACCGTGACCTGCTACATCGAGCAGATAAAACGCGATATAGTTTTCGTGAATCGGATAAAAATTAAGTATATCTCCCGCAATGAACTTTGAAGGGAGGAAGAGCCAGTCGAAGGCAAAATTACCAATGACATCATTCTGACGCGGAAGAAGTTTCTGTTGCAGCGCTGCTGCGGCTTCAAGGTCACGCTTGATCTGCTGATATACCGAGGAAAGTTTTTCGTTTGCTATTTCAAGTATGAGATTTTTCTCAGCAAGATTTTTTTCAAGCTGCAGAATCCTCTCACCGTTGGCAACGCGTACTTTCAGTTCCTGCGGATTGAACGGTTTAACGATAAAATCATCCGCGCCTGCCTCAAGCCCTTCAACAATCTCACTGCGCCCTCCCTTTGCCGTGAGCATAATGATATATACATAGCGCGAAGTGATCTCTTTACGAATTGCTCTGATCAGCTCAGTGCCGTTCATCAGAGGCATCTCCCAGTCGGTTATTATCAGACTGATATTACTGTTACGCATGATCTCAATTGCTTCTTTGCCGTCATGGGCAGTGCGCGCGGTGTGACCAAGCTGCCCGATCAGACTTTTAAGCACAAAAAGCGCTTCTTCAAAATCATCAACTAAAAGAACTTCCATAGATGCAGCTTAATCCTGTGGCGCTTCAAGCAGTTTCTTAAAAATCTGCAGGCGTTCATTTTCACTGCTGCTGCGGAGGAGCTCGGAGCGAAGTGCATTAAGCTCCGGTGAGTTGTCAGTATAAAATCCATTCATCAGCCGGAATGAGAGCTCATGAGTATCAGCATCTGCCATCCACTGTCTGAGCGATTCAATGTCGTAACCGGGGTTTAGTTTTAAGACAGATGACTCAATAAACGCAAAGATATCATTTTTAACAGTTGGATTTGATGCCTCATCATCATCCGATAGCCGCGTTCCGTCAACAAAATCATACATCATAAGAGAGCGAAGGTCCTCAGCGGAAAGCCCTTCTGCATTTGAACGGAAAGAATTTCCCAGTCGCTCTGAGGGTATTATGGTTTTTGCTTCAATCCGTTCTTTACCGGTTATTTTACAGACAAGAGTGTCCTCTGCTGCATATTCATACTGTTCGATATAAGCGATAACACCGAACTCAGACATTCCCTCTTCATCTTCATGAAACACTGCAAACTCACCCTCCTCCTCAATCATATCTTTCATTAAGCTGTAGATTGGTTCGGCATCCACCTCAAGCACGATGGAGTTATGAGGCATCAGAACGATATCCATTCTGAGCAGAGGAAGAAAGATATCCTTTATTTCGTCAGACATTAGTTTCCTTCTGCGAATACTGAACGGACAAAATCAAATTCATCACCGGTCAGAGGTTTATCAGCAGCAGTTAAATTCATTTTTACCTGTGCCAGTGACCTGAAGCCGGGTATAACTGCCGCAGTCTGAGTATATACCAGTAAATACTGAAGAGCTGCACGGGTCAGGGCTTCCGGTGAAGAGCCAAATTTTTCTTTAAGAGCGTAAATTTTTGGTTCAAGTCTGGCAAGGTTTTGAACCGAGAAGCGTGGAACTAACGCGCGATGATCGCCGGGTTCAAATTTAGGCGGATTATCTTTGCTATACTTACCCAGCAGAAGCCCCTGGGCTAAAGGTGAAAACGCTACAAATGAAATACCATATTCATCAAGCATCTTTCGTGTCGGCGTACCTTCGCGCAGGAATTTGTCATCAATAGCGTTTGCGCTGCTCTGCAGTGTATCTGGTTTAACTTTTGGTATCAGCTTTACAAAATCTTCATGTGAGTAAGCAGACTGACCGATATATCGTATCTTTCCTTCTTCCTTAAGCTTATACATTACCGCAACCGCGTCATCCAGATACATATCACCTCTTCCAAAATCGCCGTGATGGAAATAGTAAAGGTCTATATATTCTCGCTTCAGATTAATCAGGGACTGCTCGCACTGATGGCGGATGTGAAGCGGTTCATAAGCATGTTCTGCTGTTCCGCGGAACCATCCGACTTTAGTTGCAATGCTTACTTTGCCGGTATTGCTGCCCAGAATGCGCGCAAGCATCACTTCAGCTCTGCCGTTGCCATAAACATCTGCATTGTCAAAATGAGTTACTCCCTGGTCTAACGCGTAGTGAATTGCTGTCTTAACTTCTTCTTCATCAACATTAGCCCATCCGTTAGGGCGTCCGTCCACCCAGTTGAGCCCGCCCATCGTCCAGCAGCCCAGCCCGATTTCCGAAATTTCTAAATCTGTTTTTCCGATTTTTCTGTATTTCATTATATATATCCTTTCAGCGCGGAGGGGACACTCCGGTCTTCTCAGCTAATAAATAGGTGTATTGTTTCCAGTCGGTCGAGAGTTCCTGACCACTGAAGATGCTTCTGCTTTTCAATATCATAAATTCAGGTTGATGCTCCGGTTTGATGACAGTTTTTTCACCGCGAAACGTCTGAAAAAACACCTTTCTGATAAAACTGTAACGGACATATATATCCTCCTGATAAAACATCGTTTTTTTGAGTAGTTGTATTTTCAGACCTTCTTCCTCAAACACAATTTCGCATGGTACTGATGCATAACGGATGTAGAGAAAAATTTCAGCAGCGGTTACCAGGGGGGTAAGCACGGCAGCAAAAACAGAAACCATTTCCATTTTTGCATTATCACCCGGCTCCGCGGTTAGTACCAGAAACAGCGGAATCAGCAGCACTGAAAGAGGTCCCATAATCAGGAGAAACTGAACTGAACTTTTTGACAAATGAAAAGTAAATTTCATAACCAATAATATACAAAATAAAAAGGGCTGCCTGAAAAGCAGCCCTGCATGAAGATTACTGACGGAGCCGTATATGCAGTTCTTTGAGCTGCTGATCGTCAACCGGACCCGGGCACTCATCCATCAATGAGATACCGGATGCAGTTTTCGGGAAGGCAATTACCTCACGTAATGACTGAAGCCCGCCGAAAATCATAACCAGCCGGTCAAGCCCAAAGGCGAATCCGCCGTGAGGAGGCGCGCCATACTCAAAGGCATTCATCAGAAAACCGAATTTCTCATGAGTCTCCTCATCAGAAAGCCCCAGCGCCTTAAACATCTGCTGCTGCAGCTCTTTATTGTGAATTCTTATGCTTCCGCCGGCTATTTCACTGCCATTTAGAACCAGGTCATAAGCACGCGCGCGAACCCTGCCGGGGTCTGACTCCATATATGGAATATCTTCGATTTTCGGTGAGGTGAATGGATGATGCATCGCGAACCAGCGTTTGCTATCTTCGTCCCACTCAAACAGAGGGAAGTCAGTAACCCAAAGAAGTTTTGGCTCGGAGTCGGGTTTAATCAGCTCAAGACGGCGAGCCATCTCAAGACGCAGCGAACCCATGATATTCAGGGTTTTAAGCCGGGAACCAGTGAGGATAAATAACAGATCACCCGGTTTTGCATTCATGGCAGCAACCAGATTTTTTTGCTCTTCTTCGGTAAAGAATTTCATGGTCGGGGCTTCAAGTCCGTCTTCTTTTACACGAATCCAGATGAGACCGCCGGCGCCGAGTTTTTTAACAAAATCGGTTAACACATCGAGCTGATTACGGGTATAGTCACTACAGCCCTTAGCGTTAAGACCGGTAAGAATGCCATTATTGTTTAATGCATCCTGATAAACCTTGAAGGTTGTGTTCTTAAAAACTTCATTCAGCGTGACCATTTCAAGGTCAAATCTGAGGTCGGGTTTATCTGAACCGTAGCGTTCCATTGCCTGATCAAAACTGAGGCGGGGGATTGGCGTAGCGAGCTCCTTACCCCATGCATCACGGTAAAGGTCAACCATCAGGCCTTCAACTATTTTGAAGATATCATCCACATCAACAAAGGACATCTCAACATCTATCTGGGTGAATTCCGGCTGCCGATCTGCGCGCAAGTCTTCATCGCGGAAGCATTTTACAATCTGGAAATAACGGTCAAAGCCGGAGACCATAAGTATTTGTTTGTATTGCTGCGGTGACTGAGGCAGAGCATAAAACTTACCTTTGTGCACGCGGCTGGGGACGAGAAAATCACGGGCTCCTTCCGGTGTGCTTTTCATGAGAACGGGAGTTTCAATCTCAACAAAACTATTTGCGTCAAAATATCTGCGGGTTATCTGGTAGATTTTATGGCGCAAGAGCATATTTCTCTGCATATCAGGCCTGCGGAGGTCAAGGTAACGGTACTTGAGCCGGAGTTCTTCTGAAGCTTCACTTTCCTCCTTTATCTGGAAGGGAGGTGTTTTTGCCTGATTGAGCACGCTTACTGAGTCGCCCAGGACGTCAATCTGACCTGTGAGAATAGCCGGGTTGGCAGTGCCATCCGGTCTGAGCCGGACAACCCCTTCGATTGAAACCACAAATTCGCTGCGCAGATGTTTTGCGGCGTGATGCGCTTCTTCGCTGATATGGGGCTCGAACACTACCTGAGTGATGCCGTAACGGTCGCGGAGGTCAATAAAAATTACTCCTCCTAAATCGCGCCAGGTATCTACCCAGCCGTTCAGGATGACGCGCTTACCAATAGAAGATTCTCTGAGCTCACCGCAAGTGTGAGTTCTGCTCTTAAAAAACATACAGTTCCTTGGAAAATTTCAGTCCGTATCTGTTCTGGATTATGGGTTTTCAGGCAGGTAACGGATGTAATGAATTAAAAACCGGTTCGCAATTTACTGATTTGGGTGGTGAGTTTGAAGGAAAAAATGACCTTCCGGGGCTGCCAAGCGCGCTTTCTCTAAGCCAAAGTCAATCATTTTTTTTGTCCGCTTTCAGAAAACTTGTAATTTACAGAGCAGGTTAATTTTATTTAGTAAAAAAGTGTGAAAAAGGTGATGTCCGAATCCGGTAAATACAATGTTCTCCTTGTGGAAGATAATGTCGAAAACAAGGATGTTATCACATATTTTATCAAGAATATGTGTCAGGTTGATACTGCCGCTGACGGACCTACCTCCGTCGAGATGGTAAAGGAGAAGCAGTATGACTGCATCCTTATGGATATTAACCTTGGTCTGGGTATGAATGGTATTGAGGCAACCAGGCAGATACGGCGGGTAGCAGGTTATGAGAACATACCGATAATTGCCGTAACCGCTTATGCAATGGTTGGGGACAGGGAGGTTTTTCTTGAGGCCGGATGCACGCATTATATATCAAAACCCTTTACCAAACAGGAAATTCTTTCTCTCCTGAAAACCGTCCTCGAAGAAGAAGACCACGATACATTTTGACACAGAAAGGGGTTTGGTTTTTTAATCCGGACAACAGCAAGGGAGATTGACGGGGGTGAGGTTTAGGGAAAGGGGTATTCATTTGTACATCTGCCAAAAGTTATTTCCCGCAGAATGATATATCCGGCCACATCGGATGGTGACGTTTTTTTAAGCTAAAGAATTATTTCATTTGTTCGTTATATATATGAGTAATCATCGGGAATTGTTCAGATGGTTCAGGTACCGCTGTGACAATGATAAATTCTATTGCGTGTAACCATTTGATTTGATGCTGTGTTTTGGCTTTTTTGACTTACCCTAAAACCCCAATATCTTCTGACAAACTAAACTTTTTCCAAATATATACTAATCCTGACTTCTGCCACTTAGCAGGACGCATTTTAATTTCAGAAGCGACAATTTCGGCTTAAAATCCTGGCTTGTTCCGGAATGTTTGTGGGAAAGTTTGCCCTGCTGCTGTATTCTCAGTAACGATCTTCTAAATCTCCTTACTTGTAATTGTTATACTTCTGAGATGAACAATGAAAAATTAAGAATTAAGAATTAAGAATTAAAAATTAAGAATTAAGAATTAAGAATCTGCAATGAACAATTCCGGAAGCCCCCGGGAATCAATGAAGAATTAAGAATTAAAAATTAAGAATTAAGAATGTACAATGAATATTTCCGCAAGCCCCCGGGAATCAATGAAGAATTAAGAATTAAAAATTAAGAATGTACAATGA
>BTUV01000097.1:0-11353 GCA_045863035.1 Ignavibacteriales bacterium
ATTTTGAGATTTCCCTGTCAGAAAATCCATATACCTTTGCAACTTCACGGAATGCTGAACGGCCGCGGAAAGTTACCGTGGTGCAGATCATCGCGGTTTTTTCATAACCATATTTCTTAAAGACATACTTAATTATTTCATCCCGTTCTTTCCAGGAAAAATCAATATCAATATCCGGCGGAGAAAGCCGTCCCCGGTTCAGGAAGCGTTCAAAGTAGAGATCATGTTCAAGCGGGTCAACCCCGGTAAGCCCCATAGCATAAGAGACGATGCTGTTTGCAGCCGAACCGCGGCCTATGAAATACATGCCACGCTTTCTTGCAGATTCGATGATATCCCATACAACAAGAAAATAATCAAGGAACTTCAGTTCTTTAATAACACTCAGTTCATAAAGAAGCCGCTCATTTGCCTTTTGCCGGTCAAAGGTTTTTCTTTTGCTCAGTCCGGCTGAACAAATGCCATAAAGTTTTGAATAAGCATCCTCTCCTTCCTGAAGCTGAAACTCAGGGAATTTATATTTACCCAGTTCTATATCAACATTACATTCCGCAGCAATCAGCTCAGTGTTTTCTGATGCACCGTTTATCTTTTGCCACCGTTTCTCAACATCAGCAGGACTTTTTAGCCAAAGATCATCATGCTGATATTCCGTTTCAAGATTTTCGACCGTGCCCTTGATGCGCATTGCATTAAGAACCTGGTAGAGTAAAAAATCATCTTTCCGCAAAAAATACACTGAAGGTGAAACAATATATCTGAGCTGATATTTTTCACAATAATCAAACAGAATTTTGTTCTGCTTTTTATAATAGACAGAATCAATCAGCTCAACAAAAAACTGAGGGTTATTTTTCTGACTCTCGATTATTTCATGTGACGAGCTGAAAGCAAACAAATCTGACGAGAGATTACTGAGAGCGTTTAACAGAGAAAAATCTGTCTGAAGTTTTCGGGAGGTAATAATCCGGCAAAGTTCATTATACCCTTCCCTGTTTTTTGCAAGAAGGCATATATACTGCTCAGATTTCTGGGGGTCATCAAGATACACTCCATAAATGGGCTTGATATTATATTCTTTGCAAGACTTCGCAAGCTGGACAAAGCCGGCCATGGAGTTATAATCTGTGATAGCAAGCGAAGGTAATTTATATTCGGCTGCTTTTTCAACAAGAGATTTTACCGCAACCGCGGAGCGCAGCAGAGAGTGGTGAGTGTGAATCCTGAGCGGTATCATTTAATCCCCGCTGTATTTTAATCCTTTTTTCCCAATATCCTTCCGGTAATAGATATTTTTATAGGATATTCTTTGGACTGAGTCATAAGCAATACTAATTGCTTCTCTTAGAGAACCTGAATCGGAAACTCCAGTTACACTTACCACTCTGCCCCCCGATGTTAAGATTTTACCATCGTGTAATTTAGTTCCAGCATGATAAACGGTTGCACTGCCGGTTATTTCATTCAGTCCGGAGATTTCAAAACCAGTCTCAAAAGCATCAGGATATCCCACAGATGCAGTAACAACCGTCACCGCACATTTACCGTTATGACGGACTGAATCTGGTTCTACATTTCCATTTGCTGAATCGTTGAGTAGTTTAAGAAAATCCCCTTCAATTACTTCCATAACCACCTGTGTTTCAGGGTCACCAAATCTACAATTAAACTCAACTACTTTAGGACCGTTTTCAGTTAGCATCAGACCTGCATATAAACATCCGCTAAAAGGATATCCTTCAATTTTCATTTGATAGAGAACAGGTTTTATAACTTTTTCGGCGATTATCTGCATCATTGAGTCATTTACCAGAGGGGCTGGAGCATAAGCCCCCATACCGCCGGTATTTTTACCGGTATCGTTATCACCTATTCTTTTATGATCCTGTGCAGCGGGTAATAGCACAAATGAATCAGCATCAGTAATTGCAAATACAGATGCTTCCTCCCCCTGCATATATTCTTCAATTATAATTACATCCCCTGCTTCACCAAAAATGTTGCTTTCAAATATATCCCTGATTGCGGTTTTTGCTTCATCAATAGTTTCAGCAATGATAACACCTTTACCGGCTGCAAGACCGGATGCTTTTATAACTACCGGCAGAAGATGCTGTTCAATATATTCATCAGCTTCCTGCTTTTCAGAGCGGTTGAACTCTCTGAATGAAGCTGTGGGCACTCCTGCCCGAATCATCAGCTTTTTTGCAAAACTTTTATCAGATTCAATCTGCGCTGCTTCTTTTGAGGGACCAAAAACAGAAATACCTTTTTCACGGAGAAAATCTGAAAGTCCATCAACTAGCGGTTTTTCAGGACCGATTGCAACCAAATCAATTTTCTTTTCAATGCAGAAAGTATATATGCCGGTGAAATCTGAACCTGATATGTTCTTGATATTGATACCGGTATCTTCAGTGCCGCCATTACCAGGAAGAAAATAAATTTTCCTTTCCAGTTTTCCCTCTTTTATCCGCTTTCCAAGAGCATGCTCACGTGCACCGGAACCAATGATGAGTATGGCTGTTTCAGACCCGTAATGCTGCATTGAACTCCTTTGATAATATATCGGTGAGGTAATCTCTTCTGAACTTATCACGGAATTCATTGCTCCCGGCAGGAAGAGAAGATTTTTCATAATCTGAGTAAAGTGCTAAAATTGCATTCTTAATACTCAGCACATCTTTGGGCGGAACTATAGTTGCTGCATTATATTCCTGCAATGTTGCTTTTAATGCCCCGTCTGAAAGGCATGCAAGTATTGGTTTACCGGAACCGATATATTCAAACATTTTGCCGCTTGAAATGGTATCACTATTTTTACCATCACCCACCATAAACCACAGTGCGGTACTGGATTTCAGTATATCAACTGCATCAGTATGCTTAAGGTAACCATGTTCCACAGTATAGTCAGTAAGACCCAGTTTAGAAATCAGTTTACGGTTTTCTTTTCGCAGTATTCCGGCGAAATGTAATTTTATTTTTTTTGCGATTGTCGGTTTTTCATCAACAATCATCCTGAATGCTTCAAGAAAATATTTTGGAGTGATATACTCATAAAATATACCAGAATAAGTCAGATGAAAATATACTTTTTCTAATGAAACAGAACTTGCTGATTTTTCAAAATCCTCAGGGTCATATCCGTGCGGAAGTATGGTAACATCAGGAAATTTAAGAAACTGATAATATTCCATTAGCCGTTCTTTAATTTTTCTGTTCGTAACGATAATCTTATCAGCAGATTTCAGCACTTCATACTCCTTTTTTCTGTTAAGCGACTTATGAAGTGGTGTGGGATAGATAGCAAAGTGATTCCCCAGCCAAAGGTCGCGGTAATCTATGATGAGCGGAATATCAAATTCAGTTTTTAGCAGTGCTGCATATTCAAACATAGAAAACGGCGGGCCGCTTATAAATATCAAATCATATTTTTGTTCAGCAAGAATCTTTCTGCAATGCTGGTAGGCAAGCTGTGACCATGATTTTTTATTATCGGTTACATAAAAAATACTGCTGAATAACTTAAAGGTTTTTCTGATAAATTCAGAAGGCATTTCAACAACGCCTTTTTTCCTCAGACGGGAATTTATCTCTTTTCCCCGGATTCTATGGATTTCTATATCTTTCCCCTGCAATTCATCAAGGAGTGATTCATCATAAGCATAATAAGCACCCGGCTCACAGGTTATTACCGTTGGCTTCCATCCAAATGAAGGAAGATACTTTACAAACTTTAAAGTTCTTTGAACACCGCTTAAACCGAGCGGAGGAAAATAATACGCTAAAATCAATACTTTAAACATCAAAACGCTGTTAAATTAATCCCTGAATCTTTTGTAACTAATATATCACACTCATAACGGTATCCGAATTCATCCGGAAAATACAATGCGGGTTCAAGTGTGATAATCTGGTTGTTTGTGAGTACTTCTTTGGAAAACGTACTGATTCTTGGCGCCTGATGTACCTCATAACCAAGTCCATGACCTAATGCATGAGTAAAATTTTCCGTAAGTTTATGTTTTTCCGTAATAGCTTTCCATTCAGATGAAAGTTTACTCACTTTTACACCGGCTTTAACCTGTTTAAGAACCTGCTCAAATCCTTGTTTTACGATAGACTCAACTCGTTTTGCCTTTTTACTGTTGCGGTGAAAAGTACGGGTTACATCAGTGCACATTCCGTCATATACTACCCCAATGTCAACAAGTAAAACTTTGCAGTCATGCAGAACTTTATCTGAAGGAGTGTGATGCGGCTTAGCTGCATTTTCATCTGCTGCAATAATTGGCTCGAAGGAAAAATTATCCGCGCCATTTCTCAGCATCATTTTACCAAGTTCAGCCGCCAGCTCTTTTTCAGTGATTGAAATATTTTGCTCAAATAACTGATAAGCATGATTAAAAAGTGTTTTCGTTACATCAACACCGCGCAAAAAAGAATCGAGCTGTTTGTTATCAACTGAGGCAAGATATGAGTCCACCAATCTACTTGCATCAATAAAACCGGATTTCAGTATTTCAGAAACACTCAGATACTCAGCATGTGTTATCCGGCTGAATTCAATTCCGGTATTCTTAAAATGTTTTCTGAGGGGTTTAATATAGGTGGTTAGTGAATTTGTATATATCTCAGCAGGAATAATATCTTTTATGGTTTCAATTTCACCCAGGAAACGGCGGTCAGTTATAAACTTCAATTCATCATTATAGAACAGAATATATCCGGATATATTTTTTTGACCTGTTAAGTGAAACAGGAGAGCCGGATTTTTTGAAATAAATGAATCCACCTTCATCTTTTTGATCAGACGCACTAATACACTGCCCCGTTCCGTAAAAATTTCAGCGCTCATCAGAGATGATAATTTGGGGCTTCTTTGGTAATAAAAACATCATGCGGGTGAGACTCTTTTAACCCTGCCGGCGTAATCTTCACAAATGATGTTTTTGACTGAAGCTCTTTGATGTTTTTTGCACCGCAGTAACCCATAGCTGCCCGTAACCCTCCCTGAAGCTGATAGATGGTTTCTGAGAGAGGCCCCTTGTATGGAACTCTTCCTTCAACTCCTTCAGGTACTAACTTTGCAATGTCATCTTCTGCATCCTGAAAATAACGGTCTTTGCTTCCGCTTTTCATGGCTTCCATTGAACCCATTCCGCGGTATAGCTTAAAACTGCGCCCTTCATAGAGAATTTTTTCACCGGGGCTTTCATCCACTCCGGCAAAGAGACCGCCAATCATTACTGAATCAGCTCCTGCTGCAATCGCTTTTGCTACATCACCGGTGAACTTTATTCCGCCGTCAGCAATAAGGGGGATGTTTTTCTTTTCAGTCGCTTTTCTCACTTCCATAATAGCAGAAATCTGAGGAACACCGATTCCAGCAATTATACGGGTCGTGCAGATAGAACCGGGACCAATACCCACTTTTACAGCATCAACTCCGCATTTGATTAAGTCAACCGCTGCTTCATACGTTGCAATATTGCCGGCAATCAGATCAATATCTTTATATTTTTTGCGAATATGCTTCACCATCTTCAGTACTCCCTCGCTATGACCGTGGGCGGTATCCACTATAATAGCATCAACACCTACATCAACAAGAGCAGCAACTCTGTCCAGGGTATCAGCAGTTATCCCGACCGCTGCGCCAACTCTCAAACGACCGTGGCTATCCTTTGAAGCATGCGGGAATCGCTTTTTCTTTTGTATATCCTTAAAAGTAATAAGCCCTTTAAGTTTTAAGTTACGGTCAACAACAGGGAGTTTTTCAATTTTGTGCTCCTGCAAAATCTCCTCTGCTCCTTCAAGTGTAGTTCCAACGGGAGCAGTAATCAGGTTTTGTGAAGTCATCAACTCGTAAGCCCGTCTGTTCAGATCCGGCTTAAACCTAAGGTCCCGGTTAGTAAGGATGCCAATCAGGGTATTCTGATCATCTACCACCGGTATTCCGGAAATGGTATATTTCCTCATAAGTTCAAGTGCATAACCTATTGTATCATCACCTTTTAGCGTTACAGGGTTAAGAATCATTCCGCTTTCAGAACGCTTAACTTTATCAACTTCGCCGCGCTGATTTTCAATACTCATATTCTTATGAAGAATACCTATACCCCCTTCACGTGCCATGGCAATGGCCATTGATGATTCCGTTACGGTATCCATCGCCGCAGAAATAAATGGTGAGTTTATCCTGATATTCCGCGAGAAGCGGGTGGATATATCCGTTTCCCTTGGGAGCACGGAGGACTTTCCCGGAAGTAGTAGTATATCATCGAAGGTTATCCCTTCGTAAAGTATCTTATCTTGCTTTTTGCTTTTCAAGTAATAATTTCTTTCAAATCAATTAAAGGCAGGCAATCCGGTTATATCTTCACCAATGATGAGAGTATGCATTTCATGGGTGCCTTCGTATGTTTTAACCGACTCAAGATTAGCTGCGTGTCTCATAACCGGATATTCATCCAGAATTCCATTAGCACCATGTATCTCGCGGGACATTCTGGCAATAGTAAGTGCAATTTCGCAATTGTTCCTTTTCGCCATACTCACCTGCTGAAATCTCAACTTACCGCTATCCTTCAGGCGTCCTAACTGAAGGTTAAGGAGCTGAGCTTTGGTAATTTCAGTTAGGAAGAATACCAGTTTTTCCTGTGTCATCTGGAATCCGGCAATCGGTTTTCCGAACTGGATACGGCTTTTTGCGTAATTAAGTGATGAGTCATAACAGGCCATCATCGAACCGACCACACCCCAGGCAATGCCGTAGCGGGCCTGGTTGAGGCACATCAGAGGGCTTTTAAGTCCATCACTGTTCGGAAGCAGATTACTCTCAGGCACAAATACGTTATCAAAAATAAGCTCAGAGGTTACGGAGGCACGAAGGGAGTGTTTACCCTTCATTTCCGGCGCGGTAAAACCTTTAGCCCCTTTTTCAACTAAGAATCCCTTAACTCTGCCATCCAGTTTAGCCCATACAACGGCAACATCGGCTATGGTTCCGTTGGTTATCCACATTTTAGCGCCATTTAACACATAGCCACCGTCAACCTTTTCGGCTTTGGTTATCATTCCGCCGGGATTTGAGCCAAAATCGGGCTCAGTCAGACCAAAACAACCGATTTTCTCACCGGTAGCCAGCTTGGGGAGCCAATAATCTTTCTGCTCTTCGCTGCCAAAGGTATGAATCGGATACATCACGAGTGAACTCTGCACTGAAACAAAACTTCTGATGCCGCTATCCCCTCTTTCAAGCTCCTGCATTGCCAGACCATAAACCACACTGTTCATTCCTGCACAACCATATTTAGCCGGGAGTGTAATGCCAAAAAGCCCTAATTCAGCCATTTTGGGGATAAGCTGATGGGGGAATTTTGATTCTCTGTTATATTCTTCAATAATTGGGATTACCTCAGCAGATACAAAATCTCTGACTGAGTCTCTTACCATAATTTCATCTTCTGAAAGTAATTCATCCATGTTGAAATAATCAACACCCGTATAATTCTGCATTCAAGCTCCAAAAATTTTAATCTCCAAACTTATCATTCTGGGGACTGATAAACAACCTGTAAGAACAGGTATTCGCAATGGACTGCATTGTTCAGGAGATAATAAATTGCTCTTGTCAGGTTTCAGACGCTTGCCGATATTTGCGGGATGAATTTCAGAAAATTGAGTAAAAACCCGTTTGCGTTTATCCTGCTGATAAGCTATGCACTGCTACTCACCTTCAGTGCGTTTCATTATCATTCGGTTAGTTTTGGCGCGCCTGAGGCAATTGAGTCCACAAATAAATCCGCGGGACACTCAACTTTATATTCTGACATTGCAAATTGCCAGCTTCCCAGGATAATTCAGAATCTTTCTGTTTATTACTCCCCGGCTCAGGAAACACTTCAGTCGCAGGTTCTAACTGATGACCAGAAACCTGAGTTTCAAACTCACTCAATACATTCTTTAACTCAAAGCACTGCTTCACTCCGGGCCCCTCCCGAACTTTCCTGATTTTTAAATTTCACCTGTTTTTCCGGCGTAATCCATGGTATTACCGCCAAAGTTTAATTTTTATTAGGAAGGATCAAAAATGAAATACTTCAGATATTTCTTGTTAATACTTTTATTTCAGTCGATTTTTATAACCGGTTGTTCGGATGAAACAACTCCCGTCACACCACCAGAAGAACACTTTGAACCGGAAGGATGGATTATAAGGGATGCTACATTAAAACCAGTGTTAGTTGTTTTTCAGGGAGTAATACAGAATACCTGGAACGGAGCGGCAGTTGATACTTTTTTCAGAGCTCCTTACAATGCACTATCGGATCATTACTCTGTAAAATTTCTTAATGCTAAAAAGGAGATAATCAATCAGCCCTCTGGCACAGGTTATTCTTTAGGAGTCGTGATAACTGATACCTCTGTGGCCGGCTTTGTCAAAGATTCTCCTGCAGACTGGGCATTTCACTTAAAAGGGAAAAAACTTAGCAATACAACTTTGGAACTTCAGGTCGTGCATGGTAATCATGCGGATGTGAAAACTCCAAAAATTCCGGTAACAGTAGTTGAGGATACCTCTGCGCATGGTGAGCCGGTTGGTCTCCGGCTGTCGTTTGAGGATGGATCGGGAGTAATTTATTCAACCACAGGCACAGTAGTTACAGGTACATTTGAGATAAAAAAGGATTCTCTGTCCGAGCATATCAAGATTGAATTTATAGATGATAATGGAAGATATTTTCAGCCGGAATATCCGTTACACACATTGGGGATTAGCGTTGCTGACGGAACAATTATAGAAGTACTTCCGGAAAATGATGAACCATGGGTTGTAAAAATCCGCGGTAAGAATATCGGAGCTACTACATTCCGGCTTAAAATACTCGTCGGCACGGAAGAAGAATATATATCACCTGCTTTACCCGTAACTGTGATAAATTAATTGCTGCTCTTTTATCTTTTAATAATTTCAGTATCTTTTCTGCACCCGGCTGAGGTGCAGAGAGATACTGTTAAAGGCATCATTCTGGATATTACAAATGATGCACCCATTCCGGATGTAATAGTAAAAGCAAGTGCAACACAGACCTACGCCACATCTGATAAAAATGGTCACTTCTTAATAATCGTAATGCCAAACCCTGGATGCGAAATTGAGATAAATCATATCGGATATAAGCCGGTAAGTTTGCACTTTCCTCATACTGACAGTATTAAAAAAAATGTAATCATTCATTTGACACCCGCTGCATACCGGACGGAAACCATTGTTGTATCGGGCAGACACATGAACACTACTCATGAGGATTTACATTCATTCTCTGAAGTGCTCAGAGGCAAAGAACTTGAACGCTCAATGGGGTCAACCATTGCGTCAACACTTAAAAATGAAACTGGGCTTTCAATGCGTTCAATGGGTCCAGCCCCTTCGCGCCCGGTAATCAGGGGTCTCGGAGGCGACCGCGTCGTAATCAAAGCAGACGGATTCACCACAGTTGACCTTTCATCTACTTCTGCCGATCATGCAGTTTCACTTGACCCGTTTACAGTTGACCGTATTGAAGTAATGCGTGGACCGTCAGTTTTACTTCATGGTTCATCAACAACAGGAGGTGTAGTTAATGCAATCAGAAATGAAATAACTGATAATTTTCCGTCCGCTGTGAGCGGATTATTCGGCTCCTATATTGAGACTGTAAACAATGGAATTTTAGGAGCTGGAGTTGTTAAAATTCCTTACAACGATTTACTCGGCAGAATAGAGTTTGGCAGAAGAAGTTCTGGTGATTCACAGACGCGTCTTGGTGTATTGAAGAATTCTGGACTGGGACTGTCAAATCTCAGTGGTGCACTCTCCTATAGATTCGATAACGGCTATACCGGTGCGGCGGTGCGTAATTTTAATCTCGATTATGGAGTACCCGGCGGCTTTACCGGTGCACATCCGAACGGGGTACACATTAAAATGTTTAAGCGTGAATATACCGGTCTTGCATCAGTAAACCTGCCCTCACATCAGATTCCATCAGTTACTTTAAGGGTAAGCAGAAACTATTTTTCACAAACAGAAAAAGAAGCTAATGGTTTGACCGGCGCTGAGTTTGGTATATTTCATTATACCGGGAGTATAGATATACCAATGCAGCATATTGGGCTATTTGATCAGGGGGCTGCAGGAGTTTCCGTTGAACACCGTGATTTTACTATAGGAGGATTTGTTTTTACTCCCCCAACCGTCTCACGTTCTGCCGCAATATATATGTATCAAAATATCGACTTTGGCAGTTATTTTATTGAGGGTTCGGCAAGATATACTTACGGAGATTATCAACCGCGTAAGTCAACAGAAAGTTTTAACAGCAGATTTATTCGCAATCGTCATTATAATTTATTCAGCTTCTCGCTGTCGGGGTTAAGTGAAGTTTTTGATAATCTTTCTCTTGGCATCAATATAAGCAAAACTTCCCGGCTTCCCTCAACAGAAGAGCTATACTCTGCTGGTCCTCACCTTGCTGCATATTCTTATGAAACAGGAAATCCTGATCTTGATGCAGAAACAGGGTACGGAGCTGAACTATTCGGTATTGTAAAATATTCAGTTATCACCTTATCACTTAATGGATTCTATAATCAATATCAGAATTTCATAATCCCCAGGAACAGCGGCAGAATAAATTATGCAACGCTTCTTCCTGTTTATGAAACTTCCGGAGTTTCTGCGGTTCTCAAAGGAGTTGAATCCGAATTTGATTATAAAGTTACTGAGAAACTAACACTAACCTCAACTTTGAGCTTTACTCATGGTCAATTTTCTGACGGAGCTCCCCTACCCGGTATTCCTCCTCTCAGGAATATCACAACACTTTCATTTATGGAAGATAATCTATCCGTTGGTTGGCTGAGTGAGTTCGGAGCAGCTCAAAAAAGAACTGATTTTTATGAGCAGCCGACTGCCGGATATGGAGTTAACAATGTATATTTTCAGTACTCAATTATTACGTCTTCTGTTATACACAACCTTAGTTTAAATGCGGAAAATCTGTTTAACAAAGAATACCGGAATCACCTCTCAAGAATAAAAGTTATACTTCCTGAAAACGGATTTAATCTCAGGTTTATATACAAATTATACTGGTAAATTCTATACAAACGGGGAGGGATAATCTCCTGACTTCTGCCAAAATCTGACCAAATCGTAAAAATCTTCGAATACGATCTAAAAACACAGATTTTTTCATAATTTGTCATACTAATTTTAGTGATGAATTGCGGAAAAAACATATTAAGCCCTAACCCAGCCAAAGTTACGTAATAGGATTATTGTAAAGTGAGAAAATGAGCA
>BTUV01000098.1:0-10970 GCA_045863035.1 Ignavibacteriales bacterium
GTATAACAATTACAAGTAAAGAGATTTAGAAGATCATTATTGAGGATACAGCAGCAGGGCAAACTTTCCGCAAACATTCTGGAACAAGCCAGGGGTCTAAGCCGAAATTGTCATTTCTGAAATAAAATACGTCATACTAAGAGGCAGAAGTCAGGAGTCTTGTTATTGCGAACCGGTGGCTGGCTGTTGGTTTTAACTAAACTTCCGATCAGGCGAAATCTTAAAAGATAGTTTTGTCTTGTAATTTGTAAACTTTCTCATTAAAAAAGTAAGTGATGCTTACCAAGCAGTCTATTTTAGTGTTGTTTATTGCTGAATGTAGTCAGAGGCAATTAATTGGCAGATGTCAGGAGCCTGGGTTTTTTTATTCGCGGGAAAAACCCGGATGCCTGTAACGTTCCCGCGGTTCATAATTCATTCAGTATATATTCCATCATCGCCCGGTGATCGTCAAATGTTTTGATCAATCCTGATAATCTTCCTTCGCTGATGATTTGTTTTTCCATCAGGGGGATGATACCGCTCCAAAGAGGGGAGTGCGCTGCTGCCGGTTTAGGGGGCAGCAGGTTTTTATTTATAAGCTCCCACACAGCGGCAAGCTCAAGCAGAGTGCCCGTGCCGCCCTGAAGGATGATATACGCATCACCGGATGCAATAAGCTTAGTGATTCGTTCAAAAAGCGTAGTACAGTTAATTTGTTTGGTGAGATACTTGTTTGAATGGGGGAAAGCCGAAACAGTAATTCCCAGCGCTTCTCCTCCGGCATCAACTGCTCCGCGGGAAGCAGCTTCCATAATTCCTTTGTTGCCGCCGGAGCAGACTCCATATCCGGCTTTTGCTATCATCTGTCCGGTTTCATAAGCAATACGGTACTGCTCATCTCCCTCAACGGGTATTGAGCTGCCAAACATTGTTATATATCTCATTCGGTTTCCTTGCAATCTTCCATAAAGAGTAGCTGTGGGGGTTCCGCGCCTCTGCCGTAAAGAATTGCTCTCTGATTAAACTCTCTTCCGAGCGCTGCCGCATCATCTCTGGTAATACCGAGTATCAAAAAACTATCCTCCGGCTGCCAACCCTGCTGATGCGGAATGCCTTTGGCCTCAAAGTATATATATTGCTTTTGGGTGATAATCTTTTCGAGCATTGAATTTTGTTTCAGATTCCGGGCGGATGCGACCGGTTCAGAGCCGGGGTTCCATGCGGTTATAAAAGCATATCCTTTTTCCGGAAGACCGGCGGTTAGACGAGCCATTGTTTCAGAGGAGAAGCCGGGTTTTACTGTAACCGCTGCATCCGGGCAGTGATAATCGGTAGCACGGTAAAGCTCCTCCCATTTTTTTCTTTCATCGGTCAAACGAAGATTTTCCTTCTCTGTGAAAAGTTTTTATTGTTCATTTTTTCTGAAAGCAAGAAGAAGTTCACCGTTTTTGTAAAGCTGCAGGACGTTTTTTCTTATCAGCATTTCATCAGCACCGGTAATAAGCCGGACGTACCCGGTTTCAAAATCAGTAAGTTCCGCGCAGAATTTTTTTGTACCGGCGGGAGTCGCAAAAGTAACCTTTTCTCCGCTTTGTTCATAACCTCCGTGGAAGGTGTTGCAACCGGCAGATATCTGATACGCTACGTTTTCCGAATTGATATAAAGAAACGTTCCTTCCGGAAGATCTTTTTTCCCCTGCATTTCTATCATCAGCCATTTGCCTCCGAACGGAACCGGGATGTTGCTTTCTCCCGAAGCAAAGCAGCCACTTATATATACAGAAAACATAACAAACAGGATGAAACTGAATGATTTGTTAAACATCATCATTCTGCCCTACTTCTTCAGATGTCCACTTAACGCTCACAACTCCCGGTTCAATCATCATTTTGCCGAGTAATTTTTCAATCTGGTCATCATCTTTTCTTCGCAGATATATCACCGCGTTAACTTCCATGACACCCGGGTCTGCTGTTTTTTTAGTTTCAATTGACTGCAGCAGCAAATCCTGATCTACAACCGCGCGAAGTAAAAAAGTTCGCACTGCCATTTCCTGTGCCTTTATGGACTTTGTATGAATAAAATACTGAAAACCCACACCTGTTTCTTTTCCGTGTTCTCCTTTAATTTTTTTTGCAAGAGGGCGCAGAAGAAGGTGGGTTATTACAATAAGACCGGTTGCGGCAGCAGCATGGCGTATATATCCGGCGCCTGCCAGAGCGCCTATGGCAGCAGTGCACCAGACTGTCGCGGCGGTGTTCAGCCCTTTTACCGTAGCGCCCTCCTTAAACATAATACCCGCACCGAGAAAACCGATTCCGGTTACAATTTGTGCTGCAATACGGGTTACATCCTGATTGCCCGGAAACAAAAATGAAATGGAAATAAAAATGGAGGAGCCCAGTGCAACAAGTGCGTTTGTGCGCAGTCCGGCTTCCTTTAACTGAAACTGACGTTCAAGTCCGATAAGCGAACCGAAGATAAGGGCAAAAAAGATATTAGTAAAATACTCGGTGAATTCCATAGTAATCTGAATTTTATTCCCCCTGATTTAGAGAATTTCCCGATAATTTCCAAAGGATTTATTGCATCGGGCGCACTGTCATTACCGATTTACCTCTCTACCCTTACCACCTGAGATTTTGAAACTCTGTTCTGAAGTTTACGGAGCTGTTCCAGTCCTTAATGATGTTTCCATTCTTCAGAAAGACAACGCGTGGCGGACTCTGGCTCAGCAGGGGAAAGAACTCTTCAACGGGAATAATCAGCCAGGGGAGCGTTCCTCCGGCGAACTGAAAAAACGGCTCAACCTGATGCACCTCACCGAAGAAGAGAATAAACATCGGGGGAAGTTTGGCTCCTTCCTGCTTCATGGTGATATATGTTCTGGCAGTTTCCATGCAGTGGTCGCAGTCTAAGCTGAGCAGGGCAACAAGGTTTGCTCCTGCGTCAAGATCTGCAGTTCCGTGACCGGTAAAGTTTTTATACTTTGCAAAAACCGATGTTTTTCCCGGAAGATCGCTTTCGGCTTTTTCCGGTTTTGTCTTTCCTGTATCTTTCTTAACAACGGTTTCTATTGCTGATTTTTCAGGAGTTATGTTTTCTGAAACAACAGGATCAAGCGGGCGGTCAGGAGGGGGTCCGGGGTTTGTGACCACATCTTTTTTGCCGGTGGGGGACTGATACTGAGTAACCGGAAAAAACAGGAAAAGCAAAAACATGAGAATAACCGGCAGAATGAGGTGCGGGTATATATTGACCGGCTTATCAACAGTCCTGAACCAGAGATAGCCCAGCAGCGCCATGAGAAGAAGGTTTTTTAACAGTGCCTGAAACGGAGTCATGGGTATGAGTTCACCAAAGCAGCCACAGTTGCTGCCTCCGGTACCGGTTGCAATACTGTAAATCAGGTGGATGTTAAAAACGGTTAACATCAGAAATGCAGAGGGGAGGTAAAACTTACGATAATTACCGCCAAGGAAGAACCCGGCTCCGAGTATCAGCTCAGCCAGTATGATTAGCCGCGACATCCAGGGAACCAGCTCCCAGGTGCTGAGGCCCTGATTGACCAGTAACAGTTCAAATGAATAAACAGGAAAAAGTTTTGCAACACCGGAGAGGAGAAAAAGAGCTCCGGGAATAAAATACCTCAAACGGTTTAGTAATTTTTTTTCTTTCATATCTTCAAAATGATAAACTTTTTACGACCAGACAAGACAAAAGGAATGTACAATTTCAACGTACAACGTACAATGAACAATGTACAGTGTTTGAAGCCCCCTTTTCCCGACACAGAACCCGGCAAACACAAATTTATGTTCTGCCGCAATAAAGATTCAGTAAAAAATTACTCTCACCTGACAAACCAAACTCTTTCCCGGTATATACTTAACCCAAATATGATTATTCGTTTATCAAATCCGTATCGGAAAGAAGGAGCTTAATAATTTTTCATTTTCTTTGTTCGTTATACATTATACATAATTAATTATGAATTGTTAATTGTCCATTGTCCATTGATTACTAATTACTAACTACTAATTACCTCAGAGCCATCCTTTTTTCCGGAATATATATAACATAAACGCTCCTATTATGGTCATTACGAGCAGCACTACCGGGTAACCCATCGGGAAGAAAAGCTCAGGCATATAGCGGAAATTCATGCCATACACCCCGGCAATAAAACTCAGCGGAATGAAGATGGTTGTTATAATGGTCAGCACTTTCATTATCTCATTCATCCGGTTGCTTAGACTGGAGTGATAAAGATCCTGAAGACTGGAAAGCATATCGCGGTACATCTCAACGCTTTCAATCGCCTGAAAAATATGGTCATAGATGTCGCGTATATATATCCTGTTATGCTCATCAAAGAAATTTTCTTCATCCCGCTCAAGCCGGCTGATGATTTCGCGCAGGGGCCAGATGAGTTTGCGCAGTTCCATAAGCTCGCTCTTGAATGTGTGGATTTCCTGCAGCGCAGACTTTTCGGGGGAGGAGAGTATTTTCTGCTCAACCAGGTCTAACTTATCCCCGGTTTTTTCGAGGATAATAAAGTAGTTGTCAATAATTGAATCGAGCAATTCATAGAGAAGATGATCCGGACGGCTCCGGCGCAGTTTACCCTTTCCCTTTGCCAGGCGCACTCTCACTCTTTCAAAAACGTCTCCCAAAAGCCCCTCCTGAAAGGTGATGAGGAAGTTTTTTCCCAGAACAAAACTGACTTGTTCTGCAATTACTCTTCCGGTTTCTTCTTCAAGAGAAAGCATTTTTGCGCTCAGGAAGAGCTTGTCTTCATATACTTCAGTCTTTGGTCGCAGATCGGTATCAAGAATATCTTCCAGTAAAAGATGATGAAGCCCAAAAACCTCACCGGTTTTTTCAATCAGTCTGGTATCATGGATTCCATCAATGTTTAACCAAGTCATCATATTTTCGGGGAGGACGTTCATCAGATCGTCCGCGGACTCAATAACACGTTCCGCGCACTCTTCTGAATTATAGGTAAACATGGTAACGCGGGTGGTTTCCAGCTTTTTTTCACCGAGAAACATGAGAGTTTCGGGGGGCATTGTTGCTCTTTGTGAGCGCCGTTTTCTTTCCTTCAGACCGGAAAGGGGAAAGGTAAATTTGCGAATTGATAAATCCATTGTCCTAATCCTGGTTGATCTTTATGCGTTCATTTCAATTGCGAAAATAAGAAAATTTGAAGTATATAGTAAGAAAAGAAATCTCCCCCCTCCGGTCTTATGGCCGGTGATCACAAAAAGTTGTTCAGAAAGACTTTTTGGGGAAGCGGGGGTTTTCATCAGGTAGTGTTAAATATTGGGCAGCGTATATTCTTAGCGGGTTCAGCCAATACCGCAATTGCTGATTTCCTTCATATTTTTTTTTGAAAAAACCGAAATATATTTCAAATTGATTACATCCGGTTGCAATATATTTCCGTATTACACCGTATGAATAACAAAATAAAAAGGATATACTTTTGACAACCGGTGGTATGGTATTTATGGTTTTAGCATGGGGATGCGTAATTGGTCTAACGGTGGTTACATTTTACAAAATTTTAAAGGGTAATAAGAGCCAACCGCAATAAACGGCGGTTATTTTTCGTTTCTGTCAAGATAGGCCTGAGCGGCCGGTATATCTGCCTCGGCAAGGTCAAAGCTCCATATATCAGCAGCGTTAATCCAGAGGACTTCAGAGTGATCCCGAAGCTGCAGTTCTCCGCCCATGAGCACGCAGACACAGGGGAAGAGGTGAATTCCGGCATATTCGTATGAATGGTAGTTCTCTTTCATCCGGTAGAGCACTGTTATATCCAGATTGAGCTCCTCTTTAATCTCCCTGACGATACACTCTTCAACGGACTCCCCTTCTTCCAATTTTCCGCCGGGGAACTCCCATTTCAGTCCGAGTTTCATTCCGGCATTTCTGCGGGCGATAAGTATTTTATCATCGCGCTCAATAATAGCGCATGCAACATGGTGGGTAACCGATGATGGGCTCATTATGCTGAGGGGGGTAGCATTGCGGGATTCATATATATACCCGAAGAGCCGGTTACGTAAGCAGTTTCTTCAGGCATTTCTCAACTGCATCCTTAAAGCGTCCGAGGTTAACCGGTTTACTGAACACATACTCAACACCAAGATCATTATAAGCAAGGGTTTCACTTTTACCAACATCGCCGCTGAGAATAATGACAGGGGGTTTTCCCTTAATGGTGGAGTATTGCAGTGTGCGCACAAAATCAAGTCCGTTCATCACGGGCATGATATGATCCATAATAACTAATGCAGGCGCGGCGGTTTCAACAATTTTAAGCGCTTCTTTTCCGTTAGCCGCGGTGATTACTTCATAATCATGTGTGATATTGCGTATGATTTTTGAGTAAAGAATCCGGTCGGTATTGCTGTCATCAACAAGCAGAATAGTAGCTGATGCTTTGGGAAGAGTAAATATAAATGATGAACCCTCATTCTTTTTACTTTCCGCCCAGATTTTTCCGCCGTGCCGGTTAACAATTTCCCACACCAGAGTCAGACCAAGACCGGTTCCCTTTTCGCCCGCGGTGCCTTCTGTGGTGAGTTTTGAATCAAGCTTAAAAAGCTTTTGCAGGTTTTCTTCACTCATCCCCACGCCGTTATCTTTAACGGTTATCTTGAGAAAACGCGGATGTTCAGAGTGTTCGGCTAAGATTTCAATCTTTCCGCCGGGACGGGTAAATTTAAGAGCGTTGGAAAGCAGATTGTTAAAAACCTGCATAAGCAGTCCCTCATCAACAAAGACGAATATATCCTTGTCAATATGACTGACAACTTCAATTTCTTTTTTGAGGGAAATACCCTGCACGGTTGAAATATTTTTTGAAGCGATATCCGCAAGGTCGTAGCGGTTTGGTTCAAAGCTGATACGGCCCGTCTGGATTTTTGTCCAGTCAAGAAGCGAGTTAACCAGAGTGAGCATGCTTTGGGCAGAGTCACGTATAAACCCGACATAGTTTCTCATTTCATCTGCCGCGAGGTCTTCTTCGTTCATAAGAATATCAGTAAAACCCATGATTGAGCTGAATGGAGTTCGCAGATCATGTGATATAATGGAAATGAACCGGTCTTTAGCTTCGTTAAGTTTTGAAAGGTTTTCAGCAGATTCCTGCAACACCTGTTCTGCATGCTTCTGCGCGGATATATCACTCACCAGACCATACATCTTAATGACCTCGCCTTTGCGATCACGGATTGCTGTGAGTTTATTACGCACCCAGACAATATTGCCCTGCTTATGAAGAATCCGGAAGACCAACTCAGTTGATTTCTTATAAAAATTCTGATAGAATTTTTTGAGTTCATTCTTTACATCCGGGAAATCATCAGGATAGATCATCTTGAGGAAGAGTTTTGAGTCCACAAGTAGTTCTGTTTGAGTAAATCCCGTCATTTTTTCAACCGCGGCAGAATAGAAGGTGGTTTTCATTGTGCCCTTAAATCGCTCAGCCGTCCAGAAGAAGTCATCTAAATTTTCCGTGATACTCCGGTAACGCTCTTCCGACTCTTTAATGGCTTGCTGGGTACGCTTCCGTTCAGATATATCTCGTACGATGAGAACGGTGAAATCCTGCTTTTGAAACATGAAATGAGTTACGGAGGCCTCAATATGAAAACGCGAGCCGTCTTTCTTTAGACCAAGAAACTCAATCCGGTTTGTCCCGGAGGTGCCTGCCGCGCGCGAGTGTATATATTGCTCGAACAGGCCTTTTTCTTCGGGAGAGATTATGGAGAAGTAATCTATCCGCGCCATTTCATCAGGCGAACGATAGCCAAACATGGAAGTAAAAGCATCGTTGGCGAGTATATATTTACCGTTACTTTCAATGGCGATACCGTCCTCACTGGTGGCAAAAACAGAACGCATAAGAGAAAGTTCTTTTTCAAAGGCAAGCCGTGCTGAAACATCTTTAATGATTGCGGAAAATGTCGGGTTCCCTTTTTCGTCTGATATATCTTCAACAATATGAAGAACCGCGGAAAAATGTTTCCCGTCTGAAGAAATAAGATCCGCGGCAAACTCCCGTTTTCCGGTCTCTGAAGTCATTTCAGCCACAAATGAGGTATCTGCAAAAAAATCATAAAGCGAGATACCGCCTGCTCCGGCATTGTATCCGGTGGTCTTTTCAAATGATGTGTTCCAGGAAAGCAGCCGGCCGGCGGAATTATACCGGATTACCATATCAGGCAATGCATCATACGCTGTTTTCAGGCGATGTAACTGCTCATCTGCCTGCGCCAGCATGAGTGTGCGTGAAGTTACATCTGAACAGAGCAGCAGTATTTCTTCTTTCCCTTCCGCGGGAAAGAAAAGTGAAAAATTCATCTGAATGACAATTTCACGTTCTTGTATATAATACCGGATTTCTCTGCTGAGAGATGAATTCGGAGTAAGGTTATTGAGGATGGATGAAAAATCCTCCGGCTCAAAAACCCTGAGAGTTCGATTGAAATTTTTTCCGTAAATCTGCGAACGACTCAGCCCAAATAACTCTCCGGCAGACTTATTCCAGAAAAGCACATCTCCTCTGCGGCTCAGGGTAACTACTGCATCGGCGGATGCTTCGGTGATACTTTCGTAGTGGCGCAGCTCCTCAATCTGCATGCGGAGTGAATCCCCCTCCTCAAGCAGAGATGTTACATCGTGCAGGTGAACCAGGTGAAGCATTTTACCGGGAAGCTCAGCATATATACTACTGACGGTTACTTCAATTTTACGGGGTGAGCCATCCTGAAACGAGTTTAAGATAAAATGTTCTCTTTGGTTTTCAGAGGGAAGCACAGGGAGTCTTGCGTGAAGTTCTTCCTGCAGCTCCTGAATAAAAGAATCGTGAAAGAAAGACTCGCCCGGAAGAATTTTTTTTAAGAGCCAGCCGCAATCAGCTTGTTTTCCGGAAAGGGAAAGAGCTTTACCGGTTCCGTCAAAAGCAACAATGGTATCAGCTAAAGCATTGAGAAAAAGAGAAACCTGCTTCTCTGAAACAGAAGGGTCTGGTTGTGCGGATGCCTTAATCCGTAAATCCTCAATAAGAATAACCCCGCCGGCAAAACTTTCACCGTCAAAAAGCGGAGTTGCCTTGAGCATGACAGAAATTTCATCACCGCTGAGCGTTTCGGAGGAACTGAGCTCACGTTCAATAACATCTCCCAGGGCAAGGCGCTGCAGTTGTTCTTCAATGCCTGAGGATGAGGTAAATATACCTGAAAGGAGTGAAACACCCGGAGCGGGTTCGTTGTCGGGATTAAGGATATTAAAGCGGTATATATTGTCATTGAGGAAGGTAATGATAAAATTACGGTCGAACGCAAGAATTCCCGCCGGAATGGATTCCAGCAGTCTGGCCGGAGAAGATGTCTCCTGTATGTTGGAAGTACCCGTGTCGTCCATATTATCAGTCATTGCTCAAAAAAATTCCTGCATGAGGATTGTGTTTCATGCAGGATACAACTCTCATTTTGTAAGGTATGTAAAATGCCTTATTGGCCCCCGGTATATATCAACGGGAATACCGCGATTGGTCAGCTTCAGGAAAAACTTGCCTCCGCTGTTGCGGCATCATCAAAAATCTTAAAAACATCATTCAGATGCATGAGATTAAAAATCGGGGTGATGTTCTGGTTTAACCCTGAAATGCGGATATCGCCTCCCTTCAGCCGAATCCTTTTGGTACAGGAAACCATCGCTCCGAGAAAAAAGCTGTCAATAAAAACGACCTGCGAAAAGTCCACAACTATTTTTCTGATATTTTTCTGCTCAATAAGTCCGGAAAGAAAATCCTTAAACTCATGCGCGATATCAGCAGTTGCTCTTTTCGGTTTTATGTTCAGCAGGAGGAGATCCTCCTTAATTACTGTTTCAAACATAACCCAAAACTCCTGTTTTACCTGGTCTGGACCGTAAGGGCGGTTATCTTATAAACCATTACAGTCGATCGTAAAATATCAATTTCAATGGTGTAATCCAAAGAAAAACCTTATTTTCGGGGGTCGGAGGGATGGGCAGCGGCGGCCGAAAGACCGGATACCAGCCCCGGTTATGACAGTTTAGCCGGGAGCGCCGGAGGGAGCACCCATAACCCGGCGGTCAAAATCAGAATAGCCGGCTAATAAATAACAAAGGAGGCGTTTACTACCGCGGTAATTTCCTTTTCGATGGAATATTCATCGTTTATACCATAGTCAGAAATCTGGTTTGAGTTTTTGGGGGTAATCTGCAGGACCCCCATCCGGGCGTTTCGCAGCTCACCCAGCGTGCGGTCGGTTGCCCCGGCTACGCGGTTAGCCCTATCCATTGCATCCCTGGCTGCGTCTGCCTGCACCTGAATTTTGACATCAGCCAGTTTGGTATATATAAAGCGGGGCTGTTCGGTCACCACGTTCACCCCCTTTTCGATAAGGGATACTATTTCAAGCGAAATTGCCTTGATAAGCTGAACATCGGCGGATTTTATCTCAAAGCGCTGAGAGTAGTTTCGCCCGATAACATTTTGGGTGGTATATCCGTTTGACGAAATTTCATAAAGATCATAACTGGAAGCGGGGGAGAGCGTAACAACATCTTTCTTAAAGCCCTTACCCTCAAGGTAAAGCAGAACCTGATTAAGCTGGCTTTTCATCTGCCGATAGGCCTCCTGCGGGGAGGAGGATTGGGCAGAAACGGTAGCGGAAAGGATACCCAGGTCGGAGACAATATCCATTTTGGCAGAGCCGGTTACGTTAATGGTCTGGCTGTCTTTGTTGCGGTCGCTAAGGGTAGTGTTAATAATTATTACTGCAATAAGCAGGAAAATACCCCCAACCGCGGTGGCGATAATGTTTTTGTTTGTTTCGTTCATGGTGGTAGTCGGATAAATTTACAATTTATGGTGAACAATGTACAGGGGGGAAAAGTAATAAACAATGAGAACTTAAAGGCGGATGAAATATTGCATTTC
>BTUV01000099.1:0-10787 GCA_045863035.1 Ignavibacteriales bacterium
GGGATTAAAGGATTGCACGGATTTTTATAGTAAGATTCGTGCAATTCGTGTTTTAAATTCGCATAATTTGCAGCAGAGATAATTCGTGATAGCTTTGGGATATTTAAGGGGCGGGTTACAGCATTCTTTTCATTTTATCAGCATATCCCCATATTTGACCATGTTTGGGGTTTCCCTTTTTAGATAGTTTGTCAACGTAATAAATCACTTTGCCGGTGCCGCTTAATAGTTTGACCACTTCATCCCTCAGCCGGGTGTATTCTCCCTCTAAACCTTTTGGCGCATCTCCCCAGGCAGATATAATCACATCCGCTTTTTTTGCAAACCGGCTGAGATATTTAAGGTTTACTCCGTCAGCCAGTGCTTCATTTCTTGTTTTAAGCCGTTCCGAATAAGTTTCATAGGCGGGAATGAGATTGAGGATTACTACCGACCCGGTACCTTTGAGTGCCAGATTGCTTTTACTGTTTTTATATATATAATTTGCGACATTAAAAACTGTTTTATCAGAAACCTCACCTGTGGCGCGGCTGGGATTTTTCAGAATGACGACAACTGTTTTATCCCCGCCATTATCAAACTGCATTCTGAGCCAGTAACGCTTTTCCTCAGTGCGTTTCAGTGTAACCGGACGCAAGACAAATCCAGGGTGCAGATACACCGGCTTGCGTTGTTTTTTCTTATCGGTACTATTTCCTTCAGTCATGATCTCTATATCGTAAATCTCAGCCCGGCTTTAACCGGAATAAATTGTATATGGGATGACTCCCGGTAGAAAGTCAGAATGCTGAACTCAATGAACATGAAGAATGGGTCGGCAAATTCAAAATCAGAACCAATGGTAACGCCGGTAGAAAAGTATTGATCTTCACCTCCTGCTGTGCCTGATCGAAACTCCCCGATATATAATGTGGTTTCTTCCAGATTTTCAAAAACCCTGCCGGCCGCGACCGAGATATATGGTGAAATCTGTGCAACTGTAAGAAGCTTTGCTTTCAGAAAAACATTTGCACTAACAAAATTTCTTCCTCCTCCGTCAAGCCGCCCACCGATCACGCCTGAATTCCGGAAAAATACCGCGTCATCAAGCGGAACGTTGATGTATTCAAAGAACAAACCCGCCCAAAAATTCTTATTATTGCTTTCTTTTGCCGCGGAAAATGAAATACCACGTCCGTTTTTATACAACTCCTCAAGATCACCCGGACGTTTAACCGTGTATGACCCAAGTGAAAGCCCGAAAATGCTGGGCGTCTGAGTAATCTGTGGATATATATCCCCCGTCAGCACAATAACTGCACACAAAAGAAACACAATGTATTTCATAACTCTCACACGTGCTTTCACAGAAAAATTGCAAATAGTATCAGGTAAATTTACAAATCCGCACGATTATCCGAAAAAGGAAATTTCCATCCCGGACTTTTTTTCATTACGGCTTTACTCAGAGCGTTTCAGAAGAAACTGCTTATTGTCTGCTCTCATCGCTTTGGTGTAAAACTCCTTGTATGCCTGAAAATCCACCGGTTTTACTTCCCGGGTCTTATAAATCATTGTTCTGACTGCATGCAAACGGCCGTCTTTAAAAGAGACAGAAATCCGGTAATCAGCAGCCGGTGAGCTATACTCCTGCTCATACGAGCTTTCAACCGGGTGCATTCCCTCCGGCAGAATAATTGTCATATCTTCCCTGAGTGTATCAAGAGATGACCAGAGCATAAGCGGAAATTTTCTGCTGTCATTAGTTACGGAACCTGAAGATTCAAGTTTATCACTCCAGGGCAGTTTCATCAGTCCGTATTCCCCCGCTTCTGATATATATGACGGTATTTCAAACGAAAACATGTAGCTTTCCTCCGGTGTAATATCGGTCATATCACTGAGCGTGAGAAAACTGGTCAGTGAGAGCTGCGGAAACTCAGCTACCAGTGCCTCTTTCATAATACGGCTCTGTTCATCCGGATTTTCATCACGATAGGTATAACGCGCGTAAGCCGAATGAATACCCCCCTTTGTGGTAATGTTTGTGCCCTCAATACCGTCATCAGACCGTACGGTTAAAGTCGTTTTCCTTGTGATGTTATCCGGGTAAAAGTTTGCATCAGGCACGTGCCCCGGTGCTTTTATACCATCTTTGATAAGAAGATAAAATCCATCTATATCCAATTCAGGCAGCGTTTCATAATGGAAATTGGCTGCTGTCAAATCAAGAAACTTTAATCCTCCTTCTGTTTCAAGAGCAACAATCGCATGATTAAACCCGATAGATGGAAGCACGTTTTTGTTAAATCCCTCATCTTTGGTGTTAATCAGAACATAGTACGAAGTAATTCCCGCAACTCGCGCCATTGTGATAAATAGTGTTGCTACATCCTTACAGTCACCTATCCGTGTAACCAGCACATCGCGTGCCTCCTGTGGAATAAGCCCTGACTGTCTGAATGCAACACTGCTGTATCGTATATTTTCAGTAATAAAATTATAAATGATTTCAATTTTTTCTTCATCACTCAGCTTATCCGGCTCCGGCATCAGCTCGGCAACGGTTTCTTCAATTTCAAAGGTGACACGGGTTTTGTTGCGTGTTAAATCTTTATACCATTCAACAAGAAAATCCCACCCCGGAATTGATGATATATACAACCGCTTACTCACGTCAGAAAGAGCGGACATATCCGGCTCCGGTTTTAGCGCGGGAATGTTTTCCATTGTCCACTCATACAAAGTAAAACCGTCCAGTTTTTTTATAACCGGTGCGTCATCCATAAACTGGGTTTTATGAGAAAACTTAAAGTCGTCTTCCGCGAGAAGTGAGTAGCGTGTCATCTTTGATGGTATATACTGCTCAAAGCCAAATTCATCCCAAAACTGATCGGAGAGCCGTCCGGAATAGAGATTTTTAATTTTCCATTTTACATAAATATGTTCCCCCGCCTCAAGTGACTTAAAAACAACGTGATTATAATTAACGTCTCCCTTAACTTCTGAGCCGTCCTTTTTAACCACTACTGCTTTTTCAACGGTTAAATCTTCAGTATATGGGTTAAACGGAATTACGTATTCTTTAATCTGGTCAATCCCCTGCCGGGTGATTGCTCTGATTAACACCTCTCCCGAAATTTCAGAAGCGCCCGATTTATAAACTATTCGCTTTTGATCATTAAGCAGTATATAGCTGTTAGCTCCGGAAGGTGACTCCACGTCAGCTATCAGTGTTTTATAATCAGATGACTGAAACAATGAGGAAAGAGGAGTTTTGCCGTCAAGCTCTCTCAGCTTCTCGCGCACGGTATAGTTACCCGGATAATAAGTGAGCGCTTTTGCGTAAAACTCTTTTGCTTTCTTTTTTTCTCCGAGTTCAAGCCAGGCATCGCCTCCTTTTTCAAGCAGCGCCGAGCTCATGGGCGCAATTGCAAGACCTTTCTCAATCATTGCGGCGGATTTCTGATACTCACGCATTTCAAAGAATTTTTTACCAAGCTCAAGATAAATGCCCGGGCTGGCCTTGCTTTTTTCAGCAAAGCCGACAAGAGTTTTTTCCCACGATGCTATGTCCCCCGACTGCAAATAATATCCCGCGAGCTGATTCACCGGTGTCAGGTCATAAGCCGTAAGTATATACTTCTGGAAAATCTTTATTGCTTCATTATAATTCTGATTCCGGTTAATGTCAAACAGAGCTTTATAATACTGAAAAGTCAGTATTTCAGGGAACCTGAGTGCGGCTTCCTGCACGGTTTCAAGGAGCTTTTCCTGCTGTCCCTTTTTTGAATAGAGCAGTGTCCGCAGCTCATAAAGCTCTGAACTTTCAGGCAGAATCTCAGCTACTTTTTGCAGTATTGCTTCAAACTGATCCATGTCTTCATTACCTGCTGCTTCATTTGCTTTATATATCAGTACATCCGGATACTGCGGGTCACTTGCATAGAGATAATCAAATGTTATCTCAAGATTCATTGATTTCTGGCTGCGCGCAAAAACCTCAAGCATCTTATAGTTCAGCAACGAAAACGGAGTGAGTGATTTAACCAGCGGACGCAGGGTAACTTCTGCCTGATAAGACATATCATTCCGAAGATACGCATTGGCTAACAGGAAATAATTCTCGTACTCCCGTGGGTTCGCGCTTATTTTATCTTTAAAATAATTAATCGCAAAACAGGTGACAGGTGTTACCGTCGCGTTGGTCTGTTTTTTGTAATTCTGTTTTTCAGTTGAGTGTTTCAGCCCGCTTATCAGATTCCCCGATGCATCGGTAATTCTGAAAAGAAAATTGCAACGGTCAATAACTGAGTAACCGCATTTAACCAGAAGACGGTTCCATCCTTTTTGCAGTGTAGTTTCTGCCACATAGGTGTCTGCATCGTTATTGTTTTCGTCAAAGACATCTATAATAAGCTGATCATTCAGGAAAAAGCGGAGCGATCCGGAAGTTCCGATTCTAAACTGTACCTTTTGCTCTTTATCCGAATAGACAAAACTGTTCGCGTAATACACTGCTTCGGTCCGGTCAAAGTAACGGGTGAAATCAATCCATTTGTCAGAGCGAACTTCGTTAATTTTAAACCAGTAAGCAGGCACACCATTTTTACCGTTGTATGTTTTGCCCGGAGCGTATTCAGTTTCCGGCGGAAAGACGCGATCATATCCGGATGCTGAGATATTATCAAACGGACCTGTCACCGTCCACTCATCAACCGAGCCAATGCCTGAGTAATGGGTCTGCGCTTCAATAAAGTTCTGCACACCCTGATAATAATCACCAAGCTGACCGTTTGCCATTACCTTTAGAAGCCCCTGCGGATCGGGATTTTCAACCAGCCATTCATATAAGTCACGCACCTCTTTTGAGTGTTTTATTCCCTCATACATTGCCGGTTCAAGCCACTGAGCGTATATATATGGATGCGGATTTGGCTCATGCCTCAGAAAGCGGAGGAAATACTCCCGGTATTTTTCTACATTCTTCTGCGTAGAATAAAAGAGAGAAAGGGTAAGCAGGGCACGCTTGTCAGTACTGTCCTTTTCAATTGCCCCGGTCAGAAGCCGCAACGCCTCTGCTCTGTCATTCTTAATGAATGCCTGCCACGCCAGGTCGGTCGGGGTTTGGGCGGAGAGCACCATAGTATTCAAAAGATATACCAACAGGTATAAATATAGAGTTCTTATATTACCAATCCTATCGTATATGCTTCTGCTCTTATAACTTAAAACATTCTCGGCTTTATTATACATATTTCCTTTGTTGTTATTCTTCACTGGTGAGAATCAGTTGGTGTTTCATAATTTAAATTGCATCACCTGATATTTCTTGCGGTCAGCCAACCTAAGGCCATATCCGGCTCATACTTTTTAGACGTATCAATCAGTTCGCGGGTTCATCAGTAAGCGAAAAAAGTGATCGTTTTCACACTCTGTCCTTACAATATTTATTTCAGGTTAGTATTTTCATTCTCGTTCAAAGCGGTTGAATTCTGTATCAACTAAATCGCATTCATTTAGAACTATTTCACCATCATAGTACATATCTCTGGCCTTTTCAAGCGCTTGCTCAAGTGATGGCGCTTCAATTTCAGCCAGGCGTGTAAGTGTCTCTGTAATTTCAATCGTATAATATCGCATTAATCTATCTCCATAACCTTTTTATATTGACCTTTTCCCACAAACTCAAGCAATCCCTCATCTCTTAGGATTTGTAACTGCTGTCTCATTTTATCCTTAATAAAATTATTCTTGGGATATCTACTCTTTAATTGCCTCTCAAATTCATATAGCTCGCTGAGAGAAAATTCATTTGCAGGAATTTGTTCAATACACCTCAAGATATCTACTATCCACCCTTTTGATTCAGGTTTCTTCTTTCTCAGAAAAAGAGTCCTCTTGAACCTGTTTTGCACCCCATCTCTATTTACAATTTTGGAATTCTTAATCAGATACACCTTGCCTGCTTCTGGAACAGCAGAAAGATTAATATTGCAACCCGTCCATCCGGCTCTGCGCGCAGTTGCTGAAAGGGGCTTTCTCTTATCTATGATATCCACCGTAAGAAAATGTTTGGGTACCACACAAAGATTCCTAACCTCATAATCTTTTGAGTAGGCCAAAAGAAACAAATTAGGAATCCGCAGCTCGTTAATTTTGTGAATCATGGTTGCATAAGCCCCATCAGGAATTTTTGCAGTCAGGTTTCCAAATTTGCTTTTTAATTCAAAATCTTCTTCACAGCTATTACAAAAAAAATCTGCACCAGGGTTATTATTCGCGTACGTGCTGAGCAAGTAACCGCATCTGGGACAATAACCATTATCGCCTATCCATTTCTCAGTTAGTACTCTTACTTTTTGTTGCTTACTTACATAACTGTCGGCTACTGACAAATCAAACCGTAAATTCATTTAAACAACAAACAGCCCATTACTAATTACTACTCCTAAATACTAATTATTTTCCAGTTCCTGCATCTTCTTCAGCCGCCGGACATGCCTGTCTTCATTGCTAAACTCAACCGAAAGAAAAGCGTCAACCAGTTCTTTTGCCAATGCAGAACCCACAATACGCGCGCCAAGGCAAAGCACATTCATCGCGTCATGCTCAACCCCCTGCCGGGCTGAATAGGTATCATGGCAAAGGCAGGAACGAATACCCTTTACTTTATTGGCAGTCATACAGGCACCAACTCCGCTTCCGCAGATGATAATCCCCCGGTCAGCTTCACCTTCTTTCACGGCAAAACATACGGCTTTCGCAAAATCAGGATAGTCATCATTCTTTTCATATACCGTATTGCCTTTGTCAATTACAGTTACTCCTTTTGTTGCAAGATACTCCCGCAGTAGTTCTTTTAATTCAAATCCCGCGTGATCTGCTCCTATTGCCAGCTTCATTGTGTAATTCCTTATATATACTTATCTGTTTATAATATGCTCATTAATTTCTAATTAAACATCTCCCAATTAATACCAAAGACCACTCCCCTTGCCGGCATCGGATAAAAATACATCTGATAATATTTCTCATCAAGCAGATTTTCCCACAGGAAAAATACTGTTGCGTTTTCACCAACTTTACCTGATGTAAAAAAATCAAGTGTAACGGCTTCAGGGGTCTCCTCCGGCGCAAATATATAGTTACCATAAGCAGGCGAATGTATTTTTGAACGGTAAGAAGAACGGTACTTTACCTCGAAACCGGTTTTGAGCGCCAGTGAAGAATCAAACAATATATCGTTATAATATATACCGGCTCTTCCGTCAATTACGGGGTCGGTTTTAATCGCTGCATTACTGCTCTTCAATGAAACCGATGCTTCAGCAAGAATAATCCCCTGCTTTATCCAGCCGGAAAAACTGCCGCCTGAAATACTTTCTCCTATAAAGTCTGAAACCAGTGCCCTCACTGTAGTATCAAGCGGAATAACGGTACTCTGCTGAACATCGTTGCTGAGCAGATATCCGCTCGCGCGTAATCCATAATTTTTCTCATTCAAAACTATCCTCAGCTCCGTCATCAGCCGTTCAATGGGCACCGATGGAGCACCCCAGAACCGCGCTGACTGCCCGTAGCGTGAGGTTCCGGCATAGATACTTAACCCGCCCGATATATATTCGACCTCAGCACCAAAACCCTGCTTGTTGTTAAATCCGGAAGTGTTCATCTTTGCAAAAACACCCGCGCGCAGTCCTTTAATTATCTGATAACTGAGCTCACCGGTAAAAATGTTCCATTTTTCATCTATAAAATAATCCGGCAATGAAAATCTGATTAAAGAGTGCACTCGTATGTTCTCCGTTTTGGCTGAGACATCCTCATATTGCCAGCTCAGTTTTGCCATCGCCAAACCTAATTCCGCCTCCTGCCTTATATGTATGCCGCTTCTTTGTTCAACAAAATCCATAGTAAGCATTGGTGAGTTTGTTATAACTTCATCGCGATACTCACGCAGATACGACTTGTTATACATCCGCACGGTTGTATATATTCCCTCAGCCGGCCTTCCCCTGAGCACAATTTCTGTCTGATGCCGGGTTGTTTTGTCATACAGATAATAATCATTAACCGGAGCGCCCCGTTCGTCATAAAGTTCTTCTTCAATATTTGAGGCGTATGTTTTAACTGAATCAACGTTCACCCCCATATTATTATTCACATTGCTCTTTGCGTAAAAATAATTGATGCCCGCATTCCATTTTTCTGAAAAGAGATACTCTGCCGTTGCCCTTCCCGCCCAGATACTGCCTGAACTGTTTCTGAATCTGTCATCATTTTTCCGGTTCATTATATCCAGTGTAAAATTCACCCGGTTATATATCAGCTTGTTAAACTGAGCATCAATCATTGCCTCGCCATAAGGTCCCTCGTAATATCGAATCTTGGTCATCGGCAGCGGTGAAACCCGTCCTTTGCGCATGATGTTATACGCAGCCGAGGCATTATCAGTTCCATAAAGAAATGAGCGCGGCAGTGATAAATATTCAAGCGAATCAATCTCCTCGTGCAACACCACAGGCAGATCAAACCCTGATATGCGGTTGTCATTCATCTCAAAGCCATTGCTTAAAAATGCCGTCTGACCCGGAAATCCCCCTCCCGCAGAAATAATACTATTCATCACCGGAGTGCCAAAACTATGGAGCACCATCCCCCATCGAGCGCCAAAAATCTCGGCGGCGGAGCGGTTGTTAAGAAAGTGAATTTCTTCAGCGGTAATGAAATCTGACCCGGAGCTAAGTGGTCTGACCGGCACTTCCGGCTTAACTCTGACAGGCAGGAGGGTATCCTGTGTGGTTTCCTGCACATCAGCAAGTAAACTATCCTGTCTTTCTGCCGCGCCTGAGCCATATCCGGTGGTCGTCAAAAGCAAAAGAAGGGGGAGAATTTTCAAAAACCGGGTAGCAGTGGGTGATTCCCTCATAAAATTTGGTTAAAATTACCTTTTTTACAGATGAAGAAGTTGAATTATATTATTGAAAGCAAAATTAATCATTTACCCCAAACTCTGAAAGGAATAACTCACTGCCATGCCTGCTGAATACAGCGGAATTCTTCTGCCAGGATTAGACGACCAGTTACATTTTCTCACGCGCAACATCCCGGTTCAGGGGAGAAGTGTGCTTGTTTTTGGCTCCGGTGCCGAAAAAGTTGCCCTCTCCCTCATTGAGGAAGGATGTTCATCAGTTCAGATCATAACCGATAATGAGGAATTATTGGTGAACAGCCGCCTCACGCTTTCAGGTAATGAGGATGTTAAGGTGCGGTTTTCTGAATACAGCTCACTTGACTTCCCCGATGCTTCTTTTGACCTTGTGTTTGCGCAAGGTACGGTTTCCCGCCCGGACCGTAAAAAAATTCTCAAAGAGGTTTATCGCGTGCTTAAGACAGAAGGCGTCTTCTGTCCGGGAGAAATGACCTCTGTTAAGGGCGATATACCGCCATTTCTGAAAAGTGTTTTTGCGGCAAACAGCATGGATATTCTTTCCGTTGACTCTCTCTCAATGATATATAAAGGGGAGGGTTTTAAGGTTAAAGCGGTTAAATCACTTGATAATACTCTGAAGGAGTATTACAAGGAAACTGAACGGGCTCTGAACCGCCGGCTTGGCAAAATGACTAAGGAAGATCAGAAGAATAATAAAGATATGATCACCAGGACCAAACATGAAATAAATGTTTTTCTAAATCTCGGAGGTCTTAAATACACCGGCTTCAGTTCGTTTCTCCTTTTAAAGTAATATATACACGGACGTCCTGATACCCGCTCCGGATGAATTGATGTTGCTTAGTTTAAACAACCGACCATCATATTTTATCATCAGTTGCCGTGACCTGTCGTATCTTTACAGTTTATCTTTTGAAAGATTCCGTAATTGAATGACTCGTCCCTCCGGGTGAAAATTATCACTGCCTTTGCCAGCGTCTATCTGATATGGGGTTCAACCTATCTTGCCATCCGCTTTGTCATAGAAACCATGCCCCCCTTCCTGATGGCCGGCTTCCGCTTTCTGCTTGCCGGAGCCATCCTGCTGCTGTTTGAAAAATTCCGAGCGAAAGAGAAAGAGGAAATCACATCGCAGCATATCCGCTCCGGTTTTATTGTTGGCGGACTACTGTTGCTTGGCGGAAATGGCGGTGTAGTCTGGGCTGAACAGTATGTTCCTTCCGGATTAACGGCTCTCATGATTTCAACAGTTCCCATCTGGATTGTTGTCTTTACCCTTTTCACCGGAAATAAAACCAGACCGGACCGCCTGACAGTTGTGGGGGTGGTCACCGGATTTGCCGGACTGCTTTACCTGGTATATAACACAACCGGTTTCAGCGCGGAGAGTATCAACCCGCTTGGGGTGCTTGCGCTTATCTTCGCGACCATATCATGGGCGTATGGCTCAGTCATCACTTCACGGCTCTCATTCCCCAAAGCCAAACTGACGGCTGTTGCGCTTCAGATGCTTGGCGGCGGTGCATTATTAACTCTCTTCTCTCTGATTACCGGAGATATGTTCCTTTTTAATCCTGAAGCGGTTTCAACAAAATCTTTACTTTCACTTATTTACCTGATACTGTTCGGATCGCTGGTCGGATATACCGCATATATATGGCTGCTCGAAAAAGCCGGCCCACCCAAAACCGCAACGTATGCCTATGTAAATCCCGTTGTGGCTATATTCCTTGGATGGCTCCTGGCAGATGAAGTAATCAGTTTTGAAATCCTGACCGCAGCCGCTATCATTCTGGCCTCGGTGGCAATGATTATTTCAGTCAAAGCCAAAAAAGCATAGGGACGAGAAACA
>BTUV01000100.1:0-9894 GCA_045863035.1 Ignavibacteriales bacterium
TTGCAAAATCAAATTTACAACTGGATGCTCTTTTTATTTGTTACCGCGCTAACTTCCTATGAAGTTTCCTAATCTTATCTTTCTGACTTTTAAACATAACTTCTACAATTCATAATTCATAATTCATACTTCATACTTCATACTTCTCATCTGTGTATTTAATCCCGTTTTCAACCAATGCCGGCAATACGCGTTCATATATAGCCGGGTGTGTGGGGATTTGCACGCCGATTAACTGCACTTTATTTTGCAAAATCAGATCAGCCGCCACTGCAACCGGAAGTCCGACTGTTCTTGAAATTGCTGTTTCTGATGCACCGCTGCCGTGATCAATCATCAGGCGGGTTATTCTCTCTTTTCTGTTATTCTCTGCCGGGTATTCAGCTTCAACTTCAATCAGCAGAATAACCATATCAGTCATCCCTTCGGGCAGAGTGAATTTTTTCATGATAAGCTGAATCATTGCCTGTGCCGCGGTTTTAACTTTCCCGCCAATCTTATCTCGTGAAAATAATCCGAGCCAGATGAGCTTGGACATAATGTTTCCTGTTGGGCTTATTCCCAGATAGTTTGCGGCTTCCTGTTCCACATTTGCATCATTTGTTGAAGCGGGCAGGAACATTGCCGTGAATTCACGGTAAGTCATTTCCGGTAAATCAGGAATCAGAATCAGTTCGTTTGTCATACCAAGCTGAATAATCTGCCTCCATGCTTCGCTCCAGCCGGGGTATCTCAGTGTTCCCCTGATAATAGTATGACTTTCATTAATACCAAGGAGTGAGCCATACGAAAGAGAATCACGGTTTGGGTATGCTTCAAAGTAACCAAGCCCATTGACGGAGACTCCCCATGTCCGGTCAAAGATGCGGTGAAAGGGGAGAATTTTAATTTTACCGTCTTCTTTATATATAGCGCCGTCTTCCCCCGCGAGCAGAACATTTCTCGGATTCCAGGTAATTGCGTAGTCGAAAGGATTAGTGTCTATCTTTGTCTCAGGAAGTCCGCTGCCGTAAGAGCGGAAACTTTTTATAACAGCGCCCTTTGCTTTCAGATTACTCAGCAGGGACATAGCCAGCATGTGGTCAATACCGGGATCAAGCCCCATTTCATTAAGGATGATGATGTTTTTCTGCACAGCATCACGGTGGAGCGTTTTTACTTTAGGGTCTTCATAAGAAGCTGTGATCATTGATATACCGGCATTCAGACAGTCCAGAGCAACCTGAAACTGGAAGGGGCGTGTGAGCATATTTATCACGATATCAGAAGAGTTGATAAGACTGATTCTGGTCGAGCTGTCATTAATATCCATCTTTATTGCCTGCCCATGCGAATGATGGTTAACTGTTTCGCGCGCCAGTTTTTCATCTCTGTCACAAACAGTTATAAAATAGTCACGTTCCTTTGCAATTCCGAGAAGGTGGTTAATAAGATATACTGAACTTTTTCCGGCACCGAGAATAAGAATCCGTTTCATTTCTTTAATGCATGTTTTATATGTTGGTTAAGATAGCTGAAATTTTTTGATAATTTTCCGTTTTGCACAATGAGCGCGTCGATAAACTCCGGCGGGAGAGCAGGCAGTCCGCTCTTTGTTTTGAAATCGGCTCTCGCTAACATCGGCACAAAGGGAAGAAGAGCAGTTCCGAATGATGTGGAGGCCTCATACGCAAGTTCATTCGGGAGCTTGTCAACTGCAAGAACAACCGGACCCTTGCCATCAACACCATAATGAATTTTACCGTCTCTCACATCATACACATAGACGGGGTTATTCATATTAGTTTCTTCAAGATTGATTTCAATAGAGCCCTCAATATCACAGGTAATATCTCCTATAACTCTCAGCCGCGGTTTTTTCCTGCCGGCGAAGAGATCTCTTGTGAATTTTTTTGTAACTAATTTCGGGAAACGGGAGTCCCAGTATATACCGTTAATCAATACGGTCAGATAGGGGAGATACCGCTCTAGCCCGGATGTATATTCAGAGGGGTTAGCATTAAAGTGCTTCAGATTAAACGGTTCGCTACCTTTTTTTCTCTTGTATAGATGTTGTTTCTGGAAGAGAACCTCATAAACAACTTTGTTGGAAAACTTCCCTTTCTTAAAAAAAGATTCCAGTTCCTCCGGATTTAAAGTAACAGTCGGGAGCATATCAAAAAGAGAGATTGCCCCTTTGGTAACATGACCGGTACCCGTTATTCCGACAACAAGCGGAGTGAGCTGACGGGGGAGTCCTTTCTCGGCAATCTGATAACTTGCTTCAAGAAATGCATCTCTTGCTTCATACAGACGGAGATAATTGGTCGCGTATTTGATATGTGAAAAGGGATTTTTTATGCCTTCATGAAGCAGCCGCTTTCCCAGAGCCCACATGGTATCTATTGTGCCGGCAAGTCCGGCATATTCTCCAAAAAAGATCAACCTCTTCCCCTGATGGTCTTTCACGAGTTCATAATCCAGCAGAGATGTTTTCTTGTTTAGCATATCTTTAAGCATACCCATATTATAAGTCTGACCTTTAATAACATGGGAAAAAAAGCAGTAAGCCATATCAGGCAGGAGATACTGCGGAGCTACCTCTTTAACACCGAAAACAATATTTGCCTGTGACAGGTCACGAGTGAGGATTGCCCCGGCTTTTTTATATTCCGCGTCAGAAAAAATTCTTTGTTCCCAGGGCTCGACGAGCACTCTTACCCCGTGTTTTTTAACGAGGTTGCGCACATGCTCAGGAACTAAAGGTACCCTGCGCTGTGTTTTATCTTTTGTCTCCTTACGGATGGCTATAACATTTTTCATGTTACTCCTTTCTTATCAGGTGGCAGAAAGATTCTCCGCCCTCATTTCAGGTGGCAGAGAAAATGATTAGTAATATTTAAAGTACAAAAAAAATCAATCAGAATCAATGGATTCAGCAGTGACTCTCTGCCTGAGGAGTCCTGACTGACGGGATCTGATTATATACTAAAAAGGATTGCAATGCTCAGAAAAATTAACAATATATATACCGCAAAACCCGCGCACATGGAAGGGCTGCTCACCTGGCGTGCTGTTCCCGCGGGTGATATATCATCAATTGATCCGTTTATCTTTCTTAATCACCACGGACCGCAGGTGTTTCCGCCTGATAATAGCGGGCTTCCGTTTGGTCCTCATCCTCACCGCGGATTTGAAACCGTGACTTTTATCATTGATGGTGATGTTATGCACACTGATTCCTCCGGCGGCAGAAGCATTATCACATCAGGAGGAGTGCAGTGGATGACCGCGGGCAGCGGTTTGATTCATGCGGAAGTTTCATCAGAAGATTTTATGAAGAGCGGCGGAAATGAAGAAATCCTGCAGCTTTGGGTGAATCTTCCGGCGAAACATAAAATGGCGCCTCCTGCCTATTATGGTTTTCAGAAAGATGAAATGCCCTCGTATATATCCCCGGACGGTAAAGTAACCGCAAGCATTATCTCCGGCGCTTTCGAAGGCATTCGGGGTGCTGTTCAGACTTTCCATGATGTAAATCTTTCACTGCTCGCGTTGCAGCCGGGAGGGGAGTATAAAACCTCAGTATCAGAGGGAATGAATATCCTTGTATATATTGTGAGCGGTAAGGTTTCTGTGAACGGGGAACCGGCTGAGGTTAGGAATCTGGTTCACTTTGGCGGTGAGGGAGAAGAGATTCAGATTACTGCTTCGGAAGAAAGCAAAGTCATCTTCGGATTTGCTCCTCCGCTTAATGAACCGGTTGTATCGTATGGTCCGTTTGTGATGAACACGGAAGCTGAAATCCAGCAGGCGATACACGATTTCCAGTCCGGTAAAATGGGAGTATGGGAAGAATAATTAGTAATGCTGAAAATTATTTTTTAACAGATGCTTCTCAGTGCTTATTTTTACTGATTGGTATAATCTTATCTTGTGCATCCTTTAATCGTGTTCTGCTTGCCTGGTCAATTGCACGCTGATTATACGGATGCTAAAGCAGCGCGGATGATCACTGATCGGAAAGCAAATGTACAATTTACAATGAACAATGTACAATGTACAAATCGGACACCTTTAACTCTGAAGACGGCACGCTGATAATACGGAATCTTTGCCACGCGGATATTCGCTGATCGGAATAATCGTGTTTATCGTGTGCGTCCTTTACTCGTGTTCTGCTTTTTTTGAAAACTCAGGCAATTCCTCTGTTTAATATACTTATAACCATTTTCTTCACGGAATCCATTTCTTCAGTTTTACTTGTTGCGACAAATAAAGTGATTGCAGCTAAGGCATCATTGCTAATCACCGGACTTTGATCTATAGTATAGAGCAGATTATTTTTCTCCAGAAAATAGAGAAAGCAGGCAGCACCGATTCTTTTATTCCCGTCAACAAATGAATGATTTTTCACAATAAGGTATAGCAAAGTTGCAGCTTTTTCTTCGATGCTCTTATAGAGGTCTTCGCCATTAAAACTCTGAGCGATCTGGCTGACCGAGCTGTAAAAGCTCTGATCTTTTGGGAGAGCAAAAACCTCAGAAGAGAATGATGATTGCATCTGTGAAATAATTTCTAAGTATTCTTTTGTGTCTGGATATATTGTTTCTCTGAAAGTTTTGCCGTTGCTATCAAGTTCTTCGTGATCAAAATCATCGAGCAATGCAAGCCCCTTTGCAAAAATTGCAAGTATGTTGCTGTCCTCCTTTATTGCCTGCTCGCTGATTGCACGGCTGAGAATTCGAATGCCTGACTTGAGGTAAGCTACCTGCTGCTGCTTTTCAGCCAGCCGTTTTTCGTTAATTGCATAACCCTGCACCAGAAAATCTTTTAATCGCTGAGTTGCCCATTGACGGAATTGGGTGCCACGAACTGAATTAACTCTGTAACCCACGGATATTATGGCATCAAGGTTGTAGTATTTCACCATCGTTTTCTGGCTTTTTCCCTTAATTGCCCCATGTTTTGTGGTATGTGCAAAATTTGCACATACCACCGTCTCGTCCAGTTCACCCTCACGGAAAATATTTCTAAGGTGTTTGGAAACAACAGTCCTTTCCCGCTCAAACAATTCAGCAATTTGAATTTGGGTTAACCAGAAAGTCTCCCCCTCAAATGTAACTTCAACCTGAGATTGATTTTCAGGGGACTTGTAAATAACAATTTCACTCATGAATTCTGTCAAAAATAAAAATTACCAAAGTTTTCAAGTTTTCCTTTTCAAATCTGAGAAATTCTCATACAAAAAGCATACCTTAAAAAGCAGTAATCCAATAAGCGGTAAAAACAATCGATTTTGAGCTGATTTTGAGCTTTTGGGCAGGGTTTTTTGGTATTAAAATTGCAGAGTGGGGGTATCAGAAACAGGAACAACATGTATAAAATCGTAAAAGCTGAATTTATTGCGCCTGATGTGAAGCGTTTCACTATCCAGGCCCCAAAAATCGCAAAGAAACGCAAAGCAGGACAGTTTGTTATCCTCCGGCTGGATGAAACCGGAGAGAGAATTCCCATCACCATAGCTGACTCCGACTCTGAAAAAGGTACCATCACTATTATCGTTCAGGGGGTGGGCAAGACTACCAAAAAGCTGAACACTCTCAGTTCAGGGGAGGAAATCCACGATGTAGTCGGTCCGCTGGGCAAACCATCCCATATCGAAAATTTTGGAACCGCAGTCAGCATCGGCGGGGGAGTAGGTACTGCTATTGCCTACCCGATTGCGGTAGCGCTCAAACAGGCAGGTAACCATACCATTGCGATCTCGGGAGCGCGGAATAAAGAACTTGTGCTTTTGGAAAATGAACTTCAGGAAGTTTCTGATGAAGTATATATAACAACCGATGACGGAAGTTACGGTTATCATGGGTTTGTAACTCAGAAGCTGAAAGAGCTGATTGACTCAGGCAGAAAAATAGATTTTGTATTAGCCATCGGACCCATCCCTATGATGCGCGCGGTTGCTGAAACAACCAGACCTTACGCAATTAAAACCGTTGTCAGTCTAAACCCTGTTATGGTTGATGGCACGGGAATGTGCGGAGGATGCAGAGCAACGGTTGATAACAAAACCGTTTTCGTATGCGTTGACGGCCCTGAGTTTGATGCACATCAGGTGGATTTTGAACTGCTGATGAAGAGGAATAAAACCTACGGTGACTGGGAAAAAATTTCACTGCATGATCATCTCTGCAACTATGACCGTATATACGAAGATTTTAAAATTTCACAGAAAGAGGAACCGGCTGCCGTATGACAACCCCATTGACGAAAAAAGAGAGAATGAAAATTCCCAGACAGCCAATGCCTGAGCAGAATCCTCTGGAAAGAAGCGGCAACTTCAAGGAAGTAAATCTTGGCTTTACTGAAGAATTAGCAAGAATGGAAGCTGAACGCTGCCTTCAGTGCCCTAAGCCGGTGTGTGTTGAAGGATGTCCGGTTGGTGTAAAGATTAAAGATTTTATCGGTCTGGTTGCACTTGGTGATTTTGCCGGAGCTGCTGCAAAGTTGAAAGAGGATAACGCTCTCCCCGCTGTATGCGGAAGAGTTTGTCCGCAGGAAGAACAGTGCGAAGCAAAATGCGTAACCGGAGTTAAAGGTGAGTCAGTTGCAATCGGACGTCTTGAGCGGTTTGTTGCTGATTACGAACGGGAAAAACTCGGAATCCGTCCGGCAGTAGTTCAGCCCAAAAAAGGAAAAAGAGTTGCAGTAATTGGAAGCGGTCCTGCCGGCTTAAGCTGCGCGGGTGATCTGGTGCAGCGCGGATATGATGTTACCGTGTTTGAAGCTCTGCATGAAATCGGCGGAGTGCTTATATACGGCATACCTGAGTTCCGTCTGCCAAAAGAAATCGTAAAAGCAGAAGTAAACGGACTGAAAGAACTGGGTGTTGAGTTCAGAACAAATGCAGTAATCGGATTTACTGATACCATAGATGAGCTTTTTGAAGAAGGATACTCCGCAGTATTTGTTGGTGTCGGAGCCGGGCTTCCATACTTTATGAATATTCCCGGTGAAAACTATAACGGAGTTTACTCAGCAAATGAGTTTCTCACCCGTGTTAATCTGATGAAAGCATACCGCTTTCCTGAGTATGATACTCCGGTCTTTGACTGCAAAGATAAAACCGTTGCGGTATTCGGAGGAGGTAACACAGCTATGGATGCAGTGCGCACCTCAAAGCGGCTGGGCGCTAAGAGAGCAATGATTATCTACCGCCGTTCTGAAAAAGAAATGCCGGCAAGAATAGAAGAAGTGCATCATGCCAAGGAAGAAGGGATTGAATTTATGATGCTGACCAATCCGCTTGAGTTCACCGGTGATGATGCCGGCTGGCTCCGCGGAGTAAAACTTCAGAAGATGGAACTGGGCGAACCGGATTCCTCAGGAAGAAGAAAGCCGATTCCTGTTGAAGGATCAGAATATATATTGCCAATAGATATGGCTGTGGTTGCAATCGGAAACGGCTCAAACCCGATAATCAAAAACACTACGCCTGATCTTGAGCATAACCGCCGTGGCAATATTGTGGTTGACCCTGAGACGATGAAGACAACAAAGGAAGGTGTTTTTGCCGGAGGTGATATTGTGACCGGCGGAGCAACGGTAATTCTGGCAATGGGAGCAGGAAGAAAAGCCGCCGCTGCCATTGATGAATACCTTATGACTAAATAATTAAAATCATAAGGAGATTTTTTTAGAAATTGAGGGGCAGGGCTAATCCCATTATCTTTTCCCAAGCCATCGGGATAAATATACCAGAGATCACATAACCGGGAGATATGACCCGGCAGTGGGGGGCGTGATAGGTTCCGGATATATACGGACCCGCAGGAATCGGATAGATTCTTAATATATACGCTAAACGCGGGTTTGCGGTTCCGCCGGGAAATTCAAAAACCCGGTTGGCGGTAAAATAGCTGTTTTCTCAGGGATAAGGGGAAATTTATATCCTGAAACAATGAAAAATCTGGTATCTCAGGGGCAAGGGACAGGGGCGGGGTTTTTAAGTCCGAAAGATTCCGGGATTGATAAAAAGCACTTGCGAAGCCATTATATGGTTATTATATTTCATAATTGTTTGAAATCCAATATCTGACCCTCCTAAATAACATGAGAGGAAACAGTGTTAAAGGATTTTTCTTTATTTACCTGCTCCTCTTGGTAATTACCGGAAATCCCGGTCATTATTCTCCCGATGGAAGCTCCTCTTTGAAAGCAGTTCCTCTATTTTTACGGCTGGTTCATACTAAATTGGTTCAAACAAGATAAAACTGCTGTGCTGATGATGCTCTCCTGCCCGCGCTGAGAGTTTTGCACAGGTTCTGTTACATAAACAATTAAGTGGCAGGAAGTAACATTCTTGACCAAGGAGAATAAATTGAACTGGAAAGTAATATCCGGCGGAATGGGCGTTGGAGTCTCAAGCCCAAGACTGGCTAATGTTGTCTCAAAGATGGGAGGGCTTGGTACTCTGTCCGGAGTGGCAGCAGATCGGTGGCTTGCCCGTATGCTGCAGCATGGTGATCCGGATGGTAAGATCAGGGCTGCGCTAAGTCATTTCCCTTTCAGAGAAACAGCAAATCGCATTATTGATACTTTCTTTAATGAGGGGGGTATGGCACAAAATCAGTCATATAAAACCCTGCCGGTTTTCACCTTTAAAACTCCCAAATTACTCATCGATTTAACTGTCTGTGCTAATTTTGTTCTGGTAATTCTCGCCAAGGAAGCTTGCGCCTCACCGGTTAATATCAATTATCTGGAAAAAATTCAGACGCCTCATGTTTACAGCTTTGCCGGGGCTATGCTCGCCGGGGTTGATTATATAACCATGGGTGCCGGTATTCCATTGCAGGTACCGGGTGTTCTCGACTCATTGGCAGAAGGTAAACCTGCCTGTTACAGGATAAATGTTGAAGGGCGATCTGAGCCAGCCGTGCAAAAGTTTTATCTTGCTGAACATTTTAAGGAAGATATTCCTAAATTAAAACGTCCGGGTTTTTTCCCCATCATATCTTCCAATCTTCTGGCAGATCTTTTTATGACCAAGTCTTCAGGCAGCATCGAAGGATTTATAGTTGAGCTTCCGTCGGCCGGAGGTCATAATGCTGCACCCAGAGGTAATTTTCCGATTAATGAAAAAGGAGAACCGATTTATGGAGCAAAAGATGTAATTAATTTTGAAAAAATTGTAAAACATAACATGCCATTTTGGATTGGCGGTTCTTTTGCCTCTCCTGCCCTGCTTAAACATGCTCAGAGTCTGGGCGCAAGAGGTGTGCAGGTTGGAACTATCTTTGCGCTTTCTGAGGAATCAGGCATTTTCAAAGAGTACAAGGATAAGATCAGAAAACTTGCCTACAATAATCAGTTAGTTGTTAAAACAGATCTTCTTGCCTCACCAACAGGTTTTCCGTTTAAAGTAATTCAGATGGAGGGAACGTTATCTGACCCTGAGGTATATGATGCCCGAACCAGAATTTGTAATCAGGGTTTTCTGACTACTCCCTACGAACGTCATGATGGCGTGATCGGTTTCAGATGTGCTTCTGAGCGGCTTGACCAGTATGTTCGCAAAGGTGGTAAAATTGAGGATACCGCTGAACGCCGTTGTTTATGCAATGGCCTTATCGCGGCATCGGAACTCAATAATACAGATGAACCCCCCATACTTACTTTAGGGGATGATACCAGCTTCCTGAAGCATTTGATGAAACATGAGGATGACAGCTACACCGCCGCGGATGCGATGAATTATCTGCTGAGCGAAGAAGTTTAGCGGTATATATTATAATGTCACGACTTCGGCGTTTTTCTTTTGTGGGCTTAATTTGATTTTTATAATAATGTCACCCCTTCGGCGTTTTTCTTTTGTGGGCTTAATTTGATTTTTATAATAATGTCACCCCT
>BTUV01000100.1:9994-10474 GCA_045863035.1 Ignavibacteriales bacterium
TCGGTGTTGTAATAAAAACCCCTGAGGATGACAATATTGTTGCATGATTTTGCAGATACGCAAATTGTCTTGATAAAATTCTATTTACATAACAAAAAACATTTATAACCTGAGTAAATGTAAACAAACCAGACGATGCAATCACAGGAAATCCATGGTTATGTTAATCCTGTTTAGTGATTGCATCGTCTTTACGTGGGGATGTGATATTTTTTTTGTAGAGACGATGCAAATGCTTGGATGAAGTTGCACCGTGACGAGTTTTCTGCATTTGCATCGTCTCAGATCGTCAAGAGGAAAGCGTAAAATATGCAAAACACAGGCACTCAATGAGACGATGCAATCACAGGAAATCCATGGTTATGTTAATCCTGTTTAGTGATTGCATCGTCTTTACAAAATATTTAAATCAATTCATAATTCAAATTTCATAATTCACAATTCCTTGGCATCGTCTCAGGGAAAAACGGGAAAATCCTT
>BTUV01000101.1:0-10006 GCA_045863035.1 Ignavibacteriales bacterium
TACTTTGCCATAAATACCTTTCGATGATGGCAAAGATACAATATTCTACGTCATAATCTAAGTGACGTGACGCTAGGTGGAACCACTCAGATAATTGAGTGCTCACACTCATTTATTCGCATAAGGTCTCCGAAGTAATTTGTTTCCATTAATTTTTTGTTTTGCGCCTATATAGAAAAAATATATATGAATTCAACCGACAGGACTTTTCACCCCGAATGTTTCCCTTGCCTCAAGTACGTTGCGTTGCGGGGTGGTAAATCCTCCGCCGTAGTACCGGAATCACTTATTCTATGGTTGGAATGTGACTAAGATTCTCTCCGTTGATGACAACCCCAAGGTTAGAAGAATGATCGCATCCCTGCTGAAAAACCGGTATGATCAGTTTATTGAGGCGGAAGACGGTGACGAAGCACTAGAACTCTATAAATTAAACCATCCCGATTACGTGATTATGGATATAGAAATGAAGCATGTTGACGGTTTAACCGCAACAAAAAATATTATCAATTATGATCCTCTTGCTCATGTGATAATTTTAACCGCGCACGAAACGAGCGCTTTCAGGGATGCCGCCATATCCGCTGGGGCAAATGCCTTTCTGGGTAAAGATGATTTGATGATGCTGACAAATTTTATAAAAAAATAATAACATATATAACTGTTAAAACTATCTGGTAGGTACTCCTATGATGAATAATACACAACAAAAGAATTCGCTAAAATATATTCCGATGGTTTTTATTGGGACCTGTGTTGTCCTTTCACTTCTCTTTTCCGCACTAAACGGTCATTTTTTTACTAACGCTAAAGAGAAAATCAGGTTCTCGGCCATCCCGGAGTTAATGGAAAAAAATCAGCCGTTGAATAACGCAGAAAAAGAAACGGCAGATCTTCAGAATTCTTCCTGGTACAGTTCCGTTATCAAAAGCTTAAGATCAGATGAATACAATATAAATTTTAACCCGGAGTATATGGCTTATCAGTCACCCAACAGAAGCCAGAACCTCCGGTTCGTATATCATAATGACGGCTTTACAGCCAAACCACGACAGTTAAAAATACCATTATATGATAGTAACAACAAATCAGTCACTGAAGAGGAAAAAGAATACAGGGAAATAGCTGACTGGAAAATACGGTTTAAGCTGAAGGGTTACGGCAGGAAGAATGATCTGAGAACATTCTCCGGAAATGAATTCTCCGTCATCAAAAACACAGCCAAAATTGAGGATAAAGATTTTGCTATCACCTACCACAATAGCGAGGAGGGAATGCGGCAGGATTTTATTGTAAAACATGAATTCCCCGGAGAGGGATTGTTGCGTGTAGCAATTATACTTGAAACCGACCTCAGACTCCGGGTTGGCGCGGATGCTCTGGCATTTATTGACAACGAGGGGGAAGAAAAAATGAAATACAGCCGCCTGAAAGTATTTGACAATAATGGTGATATACTCCCCGCCCATTTTGAAAAGAAGAACGAAAACGAATTTGTCATCGCGGTCAATGACATGAATGCAGAATACCCGATAACTATAGATCCCCTTTCAACCACTGCCAACTGGACCGCAGAGAGCAATCAGGCGGATGCATCATTTGGTGTCTCGGTTAATACAGCCGGCGATGTGAATGGTGATGGTTACAGTGATGTGATTGTAGGAGCAAATTTGTATGATAATGGCCAGTCAAATGAAGGAAGGGCATTTGTCTTTCACGGTTCAGCAAGCGGCTTAAACACAACCGCCGACTGGACAGCCGAAAGTAATCAGGCAGAATCGAGATTTGGTAATTCGGTTTCCACAGCCGGTGATGTGAATGGTGATGGATACAGCGATGTGATTGTAGGAGCATATTTATATGATAATGGCCAGGCAAATGAAGGAGCCGCTTATGTCTATCACGGTTCATCAAGCGGGTTAAGCGCAACAGCCAACTGGACGGCAGAAAGTAATCAGGCCGGTGCGTTTTTTGGCTATTCAGTTTCAACAGCAGGAGATGTCAATGGAGATGGTTATAGCGATGTCATTGTGGGAGCAAATTATTTTGATAACGTTCAAACAGATGAAGGAAGAGTCTTTGTCTATCACGGTTCAGCAAGCGGGTTGAGCGCAACAGCCAATTGGACAGCGGAGAGTAATCAAACTAGTGCCTATTTGGGACAGTCAGTTTCCACAGCAGGGGATGTTAATGGAGATGGCTATAGCGATGTAATCGTGGGGGCTTATAATTATGATAATAGTGAATCAAATGAGGGCAGAGCTTATGTCTATCATGGTTCTGCAAGTGGCTTAAACGCAACAGCAAACTGGACGGTGGAGAGCAATCTTGCAGGAGCATACTTTGGAACTTCTGTCTGTACAGCAGGAGATGTCAATGGAGATGGCTACAGCGATGTGATTGTGGGAGCACCTAATTACACTAATGGACAATCACTTGAAGGAAGAGCATATGTCTATCACGGTTCTGCAACTGGCTTAAACGCAACCGCCAGCTGGACAGTCGAGAGCAATCAGACTCAAGCCTTATTTGGCTATTCAGTATCCACCGCCGGAGATATCAACGGGGATGGCTACGGAGATGTGATTGTGGGAGCGTATTTTTTTGATAATGGACAAACAAATGAAGGAAGCGCTTTCGTCTATCACGGTTCAGCAAGCGGATTAAGCACAAGCGCCAACTGGACAGCAGAAAGTAATCAGGAACTCGCAAACCTTGGTTATTCAGTTGCCATAGCAGGAGATGTTAACGGAGATGGCTACAGTGATGTGATTGTAGGAGCATATAATTATGATAACGACCAGTCAAATGAAGGCAGAGCTTATGTTTATCACGGTTCAGCAAGCGGGTTAAGCTCAGTAGAAAACTGGTCTGCCGAGGGGAACTCGTATAATTCAAATTTTGGATTTTCAGTTTGCACAGCAGGTGATGTTAATGGAGATGGATATGGTGATGTGATTATCGGGGCCATATATTATGATAACGGAGAAGCAGGAGAAGGCAAAGCTTTTGTTTTTCATGGTTCCGCAAGCGGTTTAAGTTCTACTCCAAACTGGACCGCTGAGGGTAATCAGGTTTACGTACATTTTGGATTTTCAGTTTCAACCGCAGGAGATGTTAATGGAGATGGATATGGTGATGTAATTGTAGGTGCACGTTGGTTTGATAACGGTCATATTGATGAAGGAATCGCATTTGTCTATCACGGTTCAGCAGGAGGATTAAGCACAACAGAAAACTGGACGGCCGAGGGTAATGAACATGAAACAGAATTTGGCTATTCGGTTTCAACCGCAGGGGATGTTAATGGAGATGGCTACACCGATGTGATTATAGGATCGTACTATTATTCCAATGGTTCACCAAACGAAGGAAGGGCCGATGTCTTTCATGGTTCAGCAGGCGGATTGAGCACAATTGCAAACTGGAGTGTGGAGAGTAATCGCGCATACGGATATTTAGGGGCTTCAGTTGCCACGGCAGGAGATGTTAATGGAGATGGCTATAGCGATGTGATTGTTGGCTCATATACTAGTTATAAAGGAAGAGCTCTCCTTTATCATGGTTCAGCGAGTGGATTAAATACTTATTCCAACTGGGAGTATGAGAGTGATCATGCTGATGGAAGATATGGTTATTCGGTTTCCACAGCAGGAGATGTTAATGGAGATGGCTTTAGCGATGTGATTGTGGGGGAGCATTATTTTAATAATGCTGAAGGAAGGGTGTTTGCCTATCACGGTTCAGCAGGCGGGTTGAACGGTAATCCCAATTGGATTGTTTTGAGTAGTCAGGGTTATTCCTATTTTGGTCAGTCCGTTTCTACTGCAGGTGATGTTAATGGGGACGGTTACAGCGATGTGATTATTGGAGCACCTGAATTTGATAATGGACAGGCAGAAGAAGGAAGGGCTTTCGTCTATCATGGTTCAGCGAGCGGATTAAACACAACAGCGAACTGGACAGCTGAATGTAATCAGGCAGATGCGAGATTTGGACATTCAGTTTCCACCGCCGGAGATGTTAATGGAGATGGATACAGCGATGTAATTGTGGGTGCCCGTTTTTATGATAATGGTGATAGCGATGAAGGTAGAGCGTTTGTCTATTACGGAAATGAAAATCCAGGTTTAAGAAATACGGTACAGCAGTATAAGCCAACAACCACAACGATTATCGGTGCAAATGGTCTAACAGGTACCGGCGGAGCTGTCAAATTGGGATTGTTTACCAAATCTCCCTTTGGCAGAGCAGATGGTAAACTGGTATGGGAATATAAAAGGACTGGTCAGCCCTTTGGGAATAATGTCGCGTTATCGGGTGAGGGTTCATATACTGACTTAGGTACTACTCTGACCGGTGTTGAGATCAATAATGATGTAAGCGGAATAACAACCGGATACAATTATCGCTGGAGAGCACGAGTAAAATACAGTCCGGTAAATAATCCTTATCAGGTTTATAGTCCGTGGAGATACTATGAAGTCTATCAGCCGGAATCTTTCGGAAGTTTCAAGGCGCAGAATACTCCTCTGCCTGTCGAGCTGATCGCATTCAGAGGTTACGCTACTGAGTCCGGTGTTAAGCTCAACTGGCAAACTGCAACCGAAGTGAATAACTACGGCTTCGAGATTCACAGAAGTGTAAAGGGATCAGACGCAGATTGGGAAGATATCGGTTTTGTCATCGGCAACGGAAACAGTAACAGCGAAAAATCGTATTCTTTCACTGACGGCTCTGTTGCACCCGGAATTAAATATCTCTACCGTCTTAAACAAATTGATACTGACGGAAAGTTTGAATATTCACAACAGGTCTCAGTATTCACAGGCAAACCGGAAAAATTCTCGCTTGAGCAGAATTATCCGAATCCATTCAACCCGGCAACCACCATTGAATTCAGTCTCCCCGCTGCTTCAGTGGTACAGATAGAGGTGTATGATATGTTGGGGAACAAAGTAACAGAATTGCTAAACGATAAGCGGGAAGCCGGATATTATTCCGTACCGTTCAATGCATCAGCGCTGCCTTCAGGAGTATATATATATCGGATTGAAGCCGGAGATTACAGAGCTGTAAAAAAGATGACACTGTTAAAATAATCGCAAATTCAATATAGTAATTAAAAGGAAATAATATGAATAACAATATATTCAGTCACACTAATTGGGATATCCGTCAGGGAGATTATACTTCAGGCGCCCATGATTATGCAGAAGGCATAAAACTGATGAAAAAAGATAAAAAGAAAAAAATGGCGGGCATCTATATCTCTGCCGCTTTGGTAATCATCGTAATGCTGATGAAAGTACTCAATTACAGTGCGGCAATAAAACTCTGATACATGCTGATTCAACCACCCCGGCTCCGGAATGCGGCTCCAGATCACGCCATAACCCGGAGCGGTTGAACCTTGCTCGTATCGCAGAATATATATAACATCATCCCTTTGGGATTAATTTTCTCCTCTTACAATTCATTTCTATAAAAATTTCATCCCTTGGGGATTTCTTTTTTTAACACCAGCGGAATCACTGAAAAATGGTGAATTTTTAATCCCGACTCCGGAGGAACGTCAAGAATTATGAAATATGAATTATGAATTGTTTAACCTGGATTATGGGATTATACCTTCAATTGCGGTTATCTGCTTAATCCGTGGGGGGGTGTGTACAAAATTTTTCCTTATTTGCGGAAATCCGCGACGCATAGCATCCGTCTGAAATCAGCCAGCCATCAGAGAGTGCAGGGTACCCTTTTAAAGTTTCTCTTTATTATCTATCGCAAATTTCAAAAGTGCGTTACCTCCGCTCAGCCCTAATTTCTTACAAATGTTATTACGGTGGTTTTCAACCGTCCGGTAACTAAGAAATAACTCCGAGGCAATATCTTTGGTGGATTTTCCCTGTGATACATATTTCAGAATTTTTTTCTCGGATAAAGTAAGCGATGCAAGTCCGGAAAATACCCCGGCCTCCTCATCCCCCTCGCCTGTTATTATCATTTCGGTCAGTTCACTGCTTATATATCGCCCTCCGGTAATAACTTTTTCAATACAATGTCCGATTTCAGTAAGCGCATTCTCCTTCAAAAGAAAACCCTTTGCACCAAAGGAAAGCGCGCTTTTCAGCAGCGATTCATCTTTAAAACCTGTGTTAATTATTACTTTTACCTCCGCATGTTTTTGTCTCAGTTCCTTTAATATATCAAGACCGTTTTTGCCCGGCATACTTATATCAATAATTGCGATTTGCGGTTGATGAAGCTCAAGCAGCAGCAGTGCCTCATCTCCATTCTGTGCCTCTGCTATTATATGGATATTGCTCATCTGAGCAAGTACCGATTTCAAGCCATGCCTTACGATTGGATGATCATCCGCCAGAAGTACTGTAATAACTTTCAATTACTCCGCTCCTTCAAAGGGAAAAAGTATAACAATTGTTGTTCCTTCATTCAAAGCCGATTTGATACTGTATTCTCCCTTCAGGATTCTCACCCGCTCAATGATACCCGCAAGCCCCATACCCGGGCTTGGCTCATTGTCCTCAGTATATCGCTTTACTTCAAAACCCGAACCGTCATCCTGGACAAACAGGCGCATGCGGTTCTGTTCTGTCCCGGCAATCACAGAGACCTTTTTTGCGCCTGAGTGTTTAAGAATATTATTCATAATCTCCTGAAGAACGCGAAAAACAATAATTTCATTCTCTTTTTTCAGAATCCCGTCTAAAGCAGATATCTCATAATCTATGGTGATCGTGCTCCCCTTTTGAATTGTTTTAAGCAACTGGCGCAGAGTTTCAGTGAGCCCCAGACGATCCAATTGCACCGGACGCAGATTGTGTGCCATTTTACGTGCCTCATCAAGCGTTTCTCCGGCCAAAACTGTAATCTCCTTTAAATGATCCGCGGTTTCAGAGGGATTAGACCGGTTTTCCATCGCGAGCATAGCCATATTTTTCATCAGTAGAATATTCTGGCTCATTCCGTCGTGAATTTCTCCTGCTATTCTTTTTCGCTCACTCTCCTGCGATTCCATTAACTGACGCGCTAACTCCTCCTGAAGCCGCGCTCTTTTCTTTACTACATTCATGCGCCAGGTATATATCCAAAATATCAGACCTGATACAGCTACTATTATACTGCTCAAAAACCACTTTGTCATCCAAAAAGGCGGCATAACCACTATTTTCAACGCCGCTGCTTCAGCGCTCCAGACTCCGTCATTATTCGCCGCTGACACTTTAAATATATACTCGCCCGGAGGCAGGTGTGTATATACGGCTTCTCTGGCTGTACCTGCATCGAACCACTGATTACTGAAACCGGAAAGCGTATAACGGTAGCGGTTTTTCACGGGTTCGGCATAACTCAGACCCGCATACGTTATCTGAAGGCGCTCAACACCATCCGAAATAACCAGCTCCTTTTCCGGCTTAAACCGGTTGTTATCTGCAATAATGTCATCTATATATACCGGCGGAGGAATGCTGTTAACAACCGCTTTTCCGGTTTCAATCCGGACTATGCCTTTTACCGTGGGAAACCAGACTGAACCATCCGCATCAGTAAATGCTGATGGATGAAATCCGCCATTTGTCTCACTGTTAAGCATTCCGTTCAATGATGAGAAAATCATCGGAGTTAAGATGCTCTTGCTTTCGATGTGTTCTTTATTCAGCAGATGTTTTTGTATGGCGGAGACTCCCTTGTTCGACCCCATCCAAAGCCGTCCTGATTTATCTTCGAGTATATGAGAAACCAGATTATCATAAAGACCGTTCTCAACCGTGAATGATTTCACTTCATTCCGGCCAACCCTGAAAAGACCCGCGCCATAAGTTCCAACCCACAATACCGAGTCAGCATCGCGGTAAAGCGAGCGCACCACATTCCGCCTGAGTTTATCAGAGAACCAGAGGGTTGTAACCAGTCCGTTATATATACGTGAAACACCTCCACCAGTACCGACCAGCAAAGCACCATCCTTTTCAGGAAGCATACTGCGGATTTCATTGCTGGTAAGTCCCTGAACCGACGATATACGATTGGTTTTTCCTTCTTGAGTGAGCTGAATTACTCCCCCATTAAGCGTTCCGAACCAGAGATTACCGTGTAAATCTTCATCTATTGCCAGAATGACATTTCCCTGAATTTCTGATGCTTTTTCAGCTTTTAGCTTTCCTCCGCGAAAGGCCTTCTCCCAGTTTTTCACACGATAAACCCCTTCACCCCAAGTGCCCATCCAAAGTGTGCCCCTGCTGTCTTCAAACAATGACCAGACACAGACGTTTTTCATTGTGTTTTTATCGAGCAAAAACTGCAGGTCTCCTCTTTTATCCAGTATATATATACCGCCGCAGTTAAGCCCTCCGAGGACGTGACCATTCTTTGTTTTTATCAGAGATGTGAAATTGTTGAATTCCTCTTCTCCTCTGCGTATATACGTTTTCACAAGGTTAGGACGGAGCTGCATCAGACCGGAGGTTTTTGAACCAAGCCAGTAGCTCCCTTCACGATCCCTGGTTATAGTGAGAATCTCATTATCACTCAGACCGTCCTGTGTGGTATATACAAACAGATTTCTTCCGTCATATATATACAATCCCTTATCGCTTGCCATCCAGATACGTCCGTCATCTGACTGATAGAATCTCCGAATCCAGCTTGATGCCAGTTTATAAGGGAATGGTTTCACCTTACCATCCGGCAAAAAATGTGTTATTCCTTTTTCTCTTCGTGAGACCCATAACGTACCTTTGTCATCAAAAAATGGCGGGATGGAAAGCTCTCCGCCTCCGCTAAAATCATATCCCGCGTTAATAAATCTGGTTCCATCAAATTTCAGGCAAACCTTGTCCGTCGCCAGATGAATCGTCCCCCGCCGGTTTTTAAAAAGGGAATAAACCTGAGGCACCCCGCTCGTACTGTCATATTTCGTAAAACGTCCGTCTTTGTAACGAAGGATACCCGGCTCAAATGTTTGAATCCACACTCCTCCCTCACCGTCTTTCAACAGAGAAAGCACCGTTTGTTCAACACCAGAGCCAGGCAGTTGAAATCTGGTAAACGATCCATTCTTATAGTGAAAAATGCCACCTCTTTCAAAGCCAATCCAAAGAACGCCATCATACTCAGCCATGGTAAGCACCCGGTCAGTTTCCAACCCCGAAACGTTCGAGGTGTTAAAGAGAGTGAACCGGATACCGTCGAACCTGACAATCCCCCCGAATGTACCAATCCAGATATAACCATCATTAGTCTGAATGATAGCTTTTACTGTATTCTGCGGAATACCGCTTTCAATATCCCAATGCCTTACGATGTAAGAGGGTTTCTGGTCTCTGCCAGAAATATTCTTCTCTCCGCCGGGTTCCGCCTGAAGAGTTAAAAAAAGAATTGGTACAAGTAAAAGAAAAAGCATCCTTGAAGAAATTGTTCTGAATTATGGGAGGAATATAATAAACTGCCGAAAATACTCCCACAAGAAAGAGACTTCCCCTGTACCAGAGCCGACAATGGCAAGTAGATAGGGAAAACGATCATACAAAAAAAACCGCGCTAAACCATCCCATACAGAGACACGCCGCAGCGTGTTTCTACAAAACCGGATATTGTAAGAGCAAGATTACGTAAAATAACATAACCCCCGCATCACTCCTGCAATCTCCCAAACTCGTACAGACACGCCGCGGCGTGTCTCTACAAATCTGGATATTGTAAGAGCAGGATTAAATAAAATAACACTCGTGTCGCTCATTAAAACTTCTTTACCTCGTACAGACACGCCGCGGCGTGTCTTTACAAATCCGGATAATGAAAGAGCAGGATTACATAAAGCAACATGACACTCGCATCGCTCATGCAATCTCCCAAACCCGTACAGCCGCGGCTCGTGTCTGCAAAATGATTAAAAAAAAATCACCGCAAAAGAATCATCTTTCTTACCTGCGAAAATCCGGTTTTGCCGGCACCTGTTTCCGCGCGAAGTGTAAGAAAATATATT
>BTUV01000102.1:0-9902 GCA_045863035.1 Ignavibacteriales bacterium
AAGCCCCAGCGGGGCGACATAAAATTCTGCGTAATCTGCGAGAGGAAAATTTACCCGCTTTCTCCGCAGAGTTTGTATGGGTATTAAAAACACAAATACTATGTTAAATCTTTACCTTCTTAGAGTAACTATATTTTTTCAATTAACTCGGATTTTACAAGAGCATACGCTTTAACCGGGTCGTAGTTAATCTCTGCCCTTAGCAGTGCGGTTGTATCACCAAGAAATTCAGTATCATGTATTTTTGAATTCATATTTATTATAAACTCCTTACGGCTCGGGGGTCTGCTCACAGACCTCTTTATATACTTTCTGTAGCATTGCAATATTGCGTCCGGATTTATTTCACTCTCCTCTGAAAAAGCATAATATATATCAAACAGATCACGCCCTTTCTTGCGCTGATAAAGCGCCCTCAGTTTTGTTCCTAACAACTCCTCTTTTCTGAATGTCGTGATGTTGCTGTTTCCGCTGAACCATGATGAGTTCACCTTATATTTAATTTTTTCATAGCCCATCACGGTAAAGTGTTCCCTGGTGTTAATCTCAACTTTTAATCGCAGCGGAGTAATTGGCAGTGTTTCAGACTGAAAGCGGAAAAACAATTGTATTCCGTCCTTCTTCGGTTTTGCGGCTGATTCTCCGAGAAATGATAACACTGACTGTAATCGTTGTACATATTCCTTTATCGGGGCGGAATGTATTTGTACAAGATCAATATCTTCGGAGTATCTGGGCGATGAACTGAAGCAGAGTTTATGAAGAGCAGTTCCTCCCCTAAAGGCAAGTTCTTCTGAAAGCCATTCATCAGAATAGATTGCAGTTATTGCTCGCGAAATAACAAGATCCTGCTCAATTTGTTCATTACTCTTCCATGGTGCTGATTTGCTCCATTCTAATATATGGGCCTGCGGTATCATTGCTCTATATCAATTTCAGTATTCATAGCAACTTTCCATCTGTTCTCTTCAACCCCGCCTTTGACCACTCTGCCCGGTTTTAAGGGTATTCTAAACAGAGCATTTACTTCCTTTTTTAATGCATCATATAATGCATCAGCCAGTTCTTGTTTATTGCAAATTATTTCCAGCAAGAATCCCAGACGCTGAAGTGTAGAGTTTTTACAATGGTCGATTAATGCCGGTGAAAAATCCTCCGGAGTTATTACTTCGCATAATTCATCAATCACTGCGGCGGCACGGTTTATTCCGCCAATTCTTTTTTGATACTGAATCAGGTCGCAGGCTGTCAGAGTGGCATTTGAAATAGTAAGATAACCTGCATCGGTTTTTTGTTTTTGAATCAGTTCGGCAGGAATAGTTTTTACGCTGATAAAATTAATTTTAAGACCACCCTTTTTGATAGGTCTTAACTGAGGGAAGCTGGTTGTTACAAAATATTCCTGTGGCTGCTGATGCGCTGCGCCATGTAGTGCCGCAGCACTCAGTAGTGAAACATAATAGGGTCTATTTAAATGTTTCATCAGAGCATCTAAAAAAAGCGGGGCTGGTAATATACCCCGAAGGGCATACTGAGGTGGAATTATGATATAGTATCCGTTAAAAACCGATGCGATTTTCTTTTTTTCAGAGAGTCGCCGGAGTGCAGATTTAACTGCTTCATCACTCAGATCCTTTTGGTTCGATCTTAGTTCTCCTAAGGAAAAACTATATCGCCCTGCTGAAAGGAGTTTTTCAGACCAGGCAGCCAGGTAGTTATTCGTATTCATGGAAGTAAATATATGCAAAAAGAGTCGATATTCAGCGCTTTATGCATAAAAATACTATTACTTGAGATAAAAATTGAGCAAATTTATGCAAAAAGCGTCATTTGTTAGCGCTTTTTGCATAAAATTGCTTGTTTCAGGGAATGCGATTGCTCTTTTATCTGGTTTGCTTTAAAAGGACTCTAAGGAGAAGAAGGACTGAAAGGACAACAAGGTCTGAAAAAAACTACAGCCCTATATTACTACTAAAATTTCCCTTTTGAACTCTGGAGCAAACCCGTACATTGTAAATTGTACATTTCCCTCTCCCCATTACTCATTACTAATTCCTCATTACTTATTACTTATAAAAAAATGCCCCTCCAAAGACTTTCTCTCTGAAGGGGCCTGTGTTTTCAAGATTTTCAGCCGTGGCTGCTAATTCATATTTCACACTTCATAACTCATACTTCACACAGCTATATCTTCCATTTTCGGGGTTACGATTTTCCTTACCGCAGGGCGTGTTTTCTTCCGCTTTGGCTCTGGGTTTACCGGCAGCTCTTTCGGCTTCTCTCCTCCGGCTTCTCGTACGGACTTACTGTTTTTGTCTTTTACATTTCTGTACGTATATACTTTCTTTCGGTAGTTACGCAGAACAACTTTCTCCTCATCATGATGAAGCACATAATTTGGCAGCAGGGGAATTTTTCCGCCACCACCCGGTGCGTCTATCACGAAGTGAGGTATGGCAAGCCCTGAGGTCCAGCCGCGCAGATGTTCGATGATATCAAGACCTGTCTCAAGTGAGGTGCGGAAGTGGTTTGCGCCTTTGGTCTCATCTGCCATATACATATAGTAGGGACGAACTCTCATCCTCAGCAGCTTCTGCATCAGTTCTTTTACTGTTGCCGGGTCATCATTCACACCTTTCATCAGTACCATCTGGTTTCCAACCGGGCATCCGGCATCAGCAAGCATAGTGCAGGCCTTAATACTTTCAGGGGTTATCTCCCACGGATGATTAAAATGCGTGTTCACATATATCGGATGATACTTCTTTAGCATATCAACCAGTTTCTGCGTAATTCTATGCGGAAGCACACATGGCATCTTTGAACCAAGTCGGATAATTTCGATGTGAGGTATCTGACGGAGGCGTGCTAGTATCTTTTCGAGCATCACATCAGTAAGCATCAGAGGGTCACCGCCGGAAAGAATTACATCGCGGATTTCAGTATGCTGCTCAAGATATTTGAATGCAGCTTCCAATCCCTTCATGGAAATCTTTTCTGAATCACCGACTTTTCTCTTGCGGGTGCAGAATCTGCAATAAAGCCCACACTGGCTGGTTGTAAGAAACAGTGCACGGTCAGGATAGCGATGAGTGATATTAGGAACCGGACTCATTGCATCCTCCATTAAAGGATCTTCCGGTCCGTCTATATCATCAAGCTCCTGAACATCAGGAACACACTGAAGCCAGATGGGGTCACCCGGATATTTGATTAAACTCAAATAGTAGGGGTTTATCCGCACCTGAAAGAAATCATTCAACCGCTCGGCAACATTCCGGTCTATATTGAACTTCTCAACTAACTGATCAACAGTATGAACACTGTCTCTCAGCATCTGTTGCCACATCTCCATAAATTCTCCTTAAGAATTTAACATAAAATATTTTCCGAACACCAGTAATGAGTCGTCCATTGCATAGAAATGTTTTATTTCTGCTAACAAAGAATACTCATTCTTTTCATAAAAAGCACGTGTCTTGCCATAATTTTCTTTTGAAGAAGTTTCAGCAAGAATTAAACGTCCGCTTTGTTCTTTAACAAACTGCTCAGCATGACCAAGCAGTTCCTTTCCGAATCCTTTTCCTTTAACTCTGGCATCTACCACAATCCAGTAAAGATCAAACACCGCGTCAGTCATTGGTCTTCTGCCGGTGCAATGATAACCAATTACCTGATCATCATGTTCCTTTACATAAATGTTGTAGTCTTGCTGTCCCGGAAAATTGATCGTAATATCAATCAGCTCCATTGCAACGTTTACTTCTTCTGAGGTAAACTGTCCGGAGCTTTCTATTATCTGCTTAAGCCGGGTTCTGTCAGACGGCTTCAGTGTACGTATCAATGTTCCTTCTTTTCAGAGCAAGTGTTATCAGCGTATGCAACATGCGGGGGTAGTCAAGACCGGAGGTCCTGGCCGCACGGAAGAATCCTGAATCAGAGGATATATCCGGATTCGGATTTACTTCTATGACATACGGCGTCCCTTCTTTGGAAAGCCGGATATCAATGCGTGCATAGTCCCTGCACTCAAGAGCTTTAAAGGACTGCATTGCTGTTTCGGTGACTTTCTTTAATGCGCGCTGCGAAAGTTTAGCGGGGCAAACACCCTGCGTTCCTTTGTAGTACACACTTTCAGCCATCCATTTGCCTTCGTAGGTTACAATCTTGGGAAGTTCTGGCGGGAGCTTTTTAAAGCTGATCTCAGAAACCGGCAAGGTCTTCTCACCCAGTATTGCCACGTTCAGTTCTCTGCCGTCAATATATTCCTCAATCAGAATTTCCTGCTGATAGGTTTTGCGCAGAAAATTTAATTGCCTTCGGAGAGAAGTAAAATCATGTACTACCGAGTTTTCAGATATGCCGATGCTTGCATCTTCTTTAAGAAGCTTCGTTATGACCGGAAAACGTAATGTAAAACTTTTTTCAGTAACGCGCTGCCCCGGTCTGATGACCGTAAACTCAGGCGTCTTTATGTTATGTGCTGAAAGAATTTTCTTCGTAAAAGATTTATCAAGGCAGTTGCCCAGCGTTTGCGGCGCATTACCGGTGTAGGGAATGCCTAACAACGGATAAAGCCCCGCGTGATATGCCTCAAACGAAGCTATTCCTTCAATTGATTCAACAAAATTTAAAATTACATCAGGCGAGGCCTTGCGTATTGCTCTGATGTTTTCATGTACATCCCTTCCGATGGCGAGCAACTCAATGCGCGAGTAATATTTCCTAAGGGATGACTGAATCAGGTGCATCTCGCGGAGCAGTGACGTCTCTGAAAGATCTTCCCCCTCTGAAGTCTGACCCGCACCCGGTTTTCCGCTGTAAACTTCATACACAGATGCCGGACTGTTATAACAAACCAATACTTTAATTTCTTTGCTCATGCCAATCCGTATCTTTTTGCACCGTGCCATGCAGCGCGGTTAATCAAAGTCTGGTAATTCATTCCGGCAGAGCGGGCTGCTTTCGGAAAGCATGAGTTATCTTCAGGGTTTGGAAGGATACCCGGAAGAGGGTTAATCTCTATGATGTTTGGTATTCCTGCTGAATCAAGGCGGACGTCAATGCGTGACCAGTCTCGGCAGCGCAGTACCTTATAAGCTTTTTTGCAGATGGTTTCAATGTTGTTTTTCAGTTCATCATCAAGCTGAGCCGGGCAGGTAAAGATATCAAGCGGATTTTCCTTGGTATCAAATATCCACTTAGCTTCGTAAGAATAAACCGGCGCCAGATGCGTGGGGAGCTCCTGAAAATTAATTTCAACTATCGGAAGCGTTTCAACCTCATCACCGTTGCCCATCAGCGCTACGGTGAACTCACGTCCGCTCAGATACTGCTCAACCAAAGCCGGCTGATGATATTCATTAATAATTTTTTCAACCGCGGCAATCAGCTCTACTGTGTTATGAGCCAGAGACGCATTAAAGATTCCTTTGCTTGAACCTTCTCCGTTTGGTTTTATAAACAGGGGGAACGAAAACTTTGCGGCGTTAAGCTCCTCAAGCGATGAAATCACCTGAAAATCTGCCGTGGGTATGTTGTGATACTTAAGAATTTCTTTTGTGCGGGCTTTATCCAGACAGATGGAAAGAGTGAGCGGGTCTGAACCGGTGTATGGAATCTGCAGCATATCAAGGATTGCAGGTATCTGTGCCTCGCGGCTGATGCCATGCATCCCCTCCGCTATATTGAAGACCAGATCAGGTTTTAACATATTAAGTTTTTCAAATGCTTCAGTATTTGCCTCTATCAAGTGCACCTGGTGATACTCCGCAAGTGCATCTCGCACCGCGTTGATCGTTTCCCAGGTGTCCCACTCCGCATACTCATCAATCGAACTCTTATCATCCGGCGCTGATTCAGAAGTAAGAGGAGATTCATTTTCATCGGCTGATGCTTCCGGCTTTACATTAAAGACCAGAGCCAGGTTTAATTTCTTGCTGAATGAAAATGTTATAAAAAATTCTCCGTCACTTTACTTCTTAAAATAAAAAACTTTTTTTTCTGCACAAATATAATTAATAACAACACAAAAACAATTTTTTAGAATTATGAAATATGAAGTATGAATTGAGAGTTGAAAATTTCCGGGTTCCCCGAAGGAAGGTTGGGCGCAAAAACACCAGGCCGCATTGTTCCCAATAAATCGTACAGACGGAGAAAATTCCATCTCAAACGAAAATCCCGATTACTGAAGACAGATTTTAATCAATTGTACATTGTTCATTGTAAATTGTACATTGTAAATTGAACATTCTCTTTACTCAATACTACTTACTAATTACAAATTAAGCTATGTGTGCATAGCGCAGTGATTCTGAATAGTGCGCGCGGAGGTGCGATTTTATTGGGTGAAACTGCGGATGCTGAAGCTGTGGGTCTGTTGCAATTATTTCAAACGCGTCCCGTTGTGCGTTGATGAGGATTTCCGTGTCTTCGGTCAGCACAGCATATTTCAGTTCCGGGTAACCGCTCTGTCTGATGCCAAATATATCGCCAGGACCCCGGAGCTTCATATCAATATCTGCGATTTTAAATCCATCAGTGTGCTGAACCATTGCTTCAAGCCGGATTGCTGATTTAAATTTTTCCATCATCCAGGCGGGCATTCTGTCAATCTGACCGCGAAACCGTGTGGCCGCTGCTACATTCTCGTCTTTGGTAACCAGAATGCAATAGCCCTGCTTATCACTCCGCCCGACCCTTCCGCGCAACTGATGAAGCTGCGAAAGCCCGAACCGGTGTGCTTCATTTATGATAATTATGTTTGCATCCGGAATGTCAATCCCAACTTCAATGACGGTCGTTGCAAAAAGAATATCAAACTCTTTATCGGCAAATTTTTTCATGATGGATTCTTTTTCGCTCCATTTCATCCGGCCATGAACCAGTCCGGTGCGGCAGTCCTGCAGGTACGATGCTGAAAGTTCTGCGTAATTTTCTTCAGCCGCCTTTAAATCAAGTTTCTCTGACTCCTCAACCAGCGGATACACAATAAAGGTTTGATACCCCTCTTTAATTTTTTCTTTGGCAAACTCAAGAATGACCGGCAGACGGGAGTCTCCTCTCAGCGTTGTGTTAATCGGAATTCTGTTAGCAGGCATCTCATCAATCACCGAGTTATCAAGATCACCGTAAACAGTTAATGAAAGTGTGCGCGGTATTGGTGTGGCTGACATCACAAGAACATCGGGGTTTAATCCTTTATTCATCAACCGCGCTCTCTGCACCACGCCAAACCGGTGTTGTTCATCAACTACAACCAGACCAAGCCGGTTAAAGAGTACTTCTTCTTCAAACAATGCATGAGTTCCTATCACAATCCGCGAAGAACCGGTTGCAATTGCGTTCAGATGTTCGGTGCGAACAGATTTTTTCTGTCCGCCTATGAGCAATGAAACATGCAGATTTCGTTCCGGAAACATCTCCGTATAACGTTTAATCAACCTGCTGATGTTCTGATAGTGTTGATTTGCAAGGATTTCAGTTGGCGCCATCATTACTGCCTGATATCCGTTATCAACCGCAAGAAACATTGCAAAGAGCGCAACAATTGTTTTTCCGCTCCCCACATCCCCCTGAAGAAGCCGGTTCATCGGCTTTGGCGTTAGCATATCACGAAAGATTTCACGCGATACTTTTTTCTGCGACTCGGTCAGTTCAAACGGAAGCGTTGTCATGAATTCCCTTATCATTGCAGTTTTATTTTCGAACTGTATGCCCGGCAGCTCTTCTTTTACATTCCTTTTTCTCATAGCGATAAGGATTTCAAGGTAAAACAGCTCTTCATACTTTAACCGCCTGTGACATTCATTTACCTCAGCCATGGACGAGGGATAGTGAACCCGGCGCACCAGTTCGTTTAACGGAAGAAATTTATATTTTTCAATAATTGACACGGGGAGCGTTTCTTCGATATATATTGCATATTGGTCAACCGCGGCGTTTGCCATCTTCCGCAGACTCATATCCCCGATATTCTTCTCTCTCAGCTCCTTAGGAAGCCGGTAAACCGGCAGTATTTTACCGGTATTATAGAACTGTTGTGTTTCATCTTCAGTTATTTTGTCATAGTCAGGGTGAGCAAACTGGATATTCCCGAATTTTGAAAACGCCGGCTTACCTGAAACAGCAAAGGTTTCACCAATCACAAATTTGTTAATGTGATACCGGACGCCCTGAAACCATACTCCCTCAAAAAAGCCCCCTTTGTCCCGGAAGTTGACCACGAGAATTTCCCTCCCCCCGAATCGCTTACTTTCTTTATTATACACCGTTCCGATGATGGTTACCTCAGAATCATTCCCCTCGTGAATAAACTTTGCAAGCTGACTGCTTGTAAGAATAGTTGACCGGTCAAGATAACGGGCGGGAAAATAGAAAAGCATATCCCGTATCGTTTTAATCCCGATAGCAGCAAACGGTATTGCCCTTTTAGGTCCAATGCCCGGCAGGTACTGGATTGAGGAATCTAATCTGGCTAAGGACATAGAATTTTATATTTCATTACGTAATATAAATCCTGATCGCATGAAAATCTGTATGATCCGCGGGATGGAAAACACATTCCAAAATCCGGATTGAGCCATAATTTCTTCTTTGTGCCGCGCGGCGGATGATTTCTGATATATATAAAAGCCCCGGAACCAGAACCCTCTTTTTTACCGCAGCCCATGGGAAGAGGTGACCATGCATCCTCTCCTGAAATTAACCCCTGTTTTTTAAGTATATTTGCTCTGTAAATTATTGATTTTTATTGGCGCATGGATTTATTCGGTAAAATTTCCAAGATTAAAGAGAAGTATGACAGGATTACGGAGCAGCTTTCGGATCCCCAGAACCTTAACAATAACGAGAAGCTGATTCAGTTAAGCCGTGAGCGGAGTGATTTAACCCCTCTGATTGAATCATTCGCTCGTTATACTAAGGTGATTAACGACATAACCGGCAACAAAGAGCTGATTCAGTCGGGCGATAAGGATTTTGCGGAAATAGCAGAGCAAGAGCTTGAAGCTCTTAACGAACAAAAAGACAAACTTGAGGAAGAACTGAAAATTCTTCTCCTGCCCAAAGATCCCAACGACAGTAACGATGTGATTATGGAAATCCGCGCCGGTACAGGGGGTGATGAAGCTGCTCTGTTCGCCGGTGACCTCTTTAGAATGTACACCCGTTATTTTGAAACTCGCGGCTGGCGAACTGAGATTATTGATGTGAGCGATACAGGAATAGGCGGCTATAAAGAAATAGTTATGTCAGTCACCGGAGAAAATGTTTACGCTGATTTAAAATTTGAAAGCGGGGTTCACCGTGTGCAACGGGTTCCCGCTACGGAAGCAAACGGACGCGTGCACACCTCAGCCGCATCAGTTGCAGTTCTGCCGGAAGTTGAAGAAGTTCAGGTTGATATTAACCCTGCTGATCTCAAGATAGATGTTTACCGAAGCGGCGGCGCAGGAGGTCAGAACGTAAACAAAGTTGAAACTGCTATCCGCATAACACACCTCCCCACCGGGTTAGTTGTGCAATGCCAGGATGAACGCTCGCAGTTAAAGAACCGTCAGAAAGCGATGAAGGTATTGCGCGCGCGGCTTTATGAGGCAAAGATGAAAGAGCAGAACAGCGAAATAGCCGCACAGAGAAAACTTATGGTGCGCAGCGGTGACCGGAGCGATAAGATCAGAACATATAACTTTCCCCAGAACAGAATAACTGACCACCGCATCGGGCTGACATTATATAACTTAGCCGGAGTAATAAACGGCGACCTCAGCGAAATGATTGAACAGCTCAAAATAGCTGACCGTACCGAACGGCTCAGGATGGATTTAGAGCTGGTGTAAAATAAATTTTCCGGCTCCCTTCTCCTTTCCAAGGAGAAGGGCTGGGGATGAGGTTCGTTT
>BTUV01000103.1:0-9436 GCA_045863035.1 Ignavibacteriales bacterium
CAACTTATTTTATACACACTTTTTCCGCAGAGAGGTTCGGATGAAGAGGGTTCTATTCCTCCTTCTTATGTTACAAATCTATGTTTATCCCGAAGGAGGATATATAAGCTCCTATGCTGTGTTAAATACTGGCAGTGGTAATACATACTACGATCTTTCCGCCGCTACTGGCAATCCTGATTTTCATAACAATAACTTAGGCAGTTATCTTAGCTCAGCGACACTTCTCCTGAAAGGAGCAGAGGTTAATGTATGGGAAAATGACGGACATAATATTGCTTGGTCAAGAGTTTATTATTCAATCTATCCTGCAAGCGGCAGTGCTACAACATGGAATTATATTGGTTTGACCCTGCGTAATCAGAGTGGCAATGATGAGAAATGGGACGAAATCGGACAATCTATTAATTTGCTTAGCGGATTATCACCTGGAGATTACAGAATTGCTATATACGTACATACAAGATGGGAAAAATATCAGAATGATCTTGAGTATTATCTGAATAATAGTGGAGCAAATTATGTTGCTAACTTTTCAGTAGTGGCTAATAAAACCACAGGCACAGGAGACTGGAATACGGCATCTTCGTGGGACCAGAATATTGTCCCGCAGGCTTTAGATTATGTTGAGATAAATCACGACATGTCGGTGGATGTATCTGATGCCTTTTCCGGACCTCTTACAGTAGCTTCAGGTAAAACACTGACCATCGGCGCAAATAATCTTAGTGCTTCAACAAACAGTATATCGGGTTCTGGGGCGATAACAATTTCAACCGGCACACTAACAGGAGGTGCTATTTCGGTTGCTACACTTACTACATCAGGTTCTGCTACAATTAATGCAAGTGGGGATTGGGGAGTAACCAATTTTACAAAAAGCACAAGTACCGTTAATTTTACAGGGTCAGGTAACTATTCAACTGCAACTAATTTCTTTAACTTGACGGTAAGTTCCGGTACAAGAACGATGAATGCAAATATGGATGTGGAGGCGAGTTTAACAATCTCGGGTACTGCAACTTTAGGGGCAAATTCTTCAAGAACTTTAACGACCTCTGGAAACAATTCAATAATCGATGTCACTTCTTCAAATGGGTTGCAAGGAGCTGATTATGGTGATGGAAATTTAATATCGTTACATGTATCCGGGGATGAAACAATTTTACAAGGGGAGACGGGTTTAATCTATCACAGCTTTAAATTCTATTCCATACTCGTAGATGAAGGATGCACACTCGCGGTTAGCCGTGGATTCATTTGCCGTTATGGAACTTTCATAATAAATGGTACGTTCCAAATCAACTTAAATGGTTATGCCGCACAGCAAGGTTTAGCTCCTTCGTATGGTTCCGGTGGTATTCTAAAATATAATACTGGTCAATCATACAATCAAACAATAGAATGGCTTGTTGGCCAACCATACGTAACGGTTGCTAATGGCACAACAGTTGTAATGACTTCTGATAGATCGGTATCAGGAGAACTGAAGTTAGAAGACGGTGGCAAGGTTGTATTAGGCACAAATAATCTCACCATTGGTTCCGGAGCAACGGTTGTTGGTGACGCTACAAGTTTCATTGTAACAAACAGCACCGGGCAGTTACGGAAAGAATTCAGCGGAACCGGAACCTTTACTTTCCCTATTGGTGAGAATACAGGTGATGCAGAGTATTCACCAGTAACGCTAAACTTTACATCGGGAACTTTTAACTCGGCCTATGCAGGTGTTACAGTAACTGATGCAAAGCACTCGGATAATGGCAGCACAACACATTTTATATCGCGGTATTGGGTAGTTACTTCTTCAGGTATTTCAGATTTTTCAGCATCTGCCTCATTTGTATATGTTGACGCTGATATTAATGGGACAGAAGGAAATTTATACTTGGGCAAGTGGAACGGGAGTACTTGGTCACTGCTAAACGCAGTGGAGACAAACACCAACACTTTGAGTGGTACAGTAACATCATTTTCTGAATTTACCGGCGGTGAATCTTCTGCCCTCCCCGTCGAACTCACTTCCTTCAATGGCAAAGTTGTCAACAGCAAGATTAACCTGAACTGGAACACAGCAACTGAAGTTAACAATTACGGCTTTGAAGTTGAGCGTGCCAAGGCAGTAAGCGGAAATCAGAGTGTGCAGTTTGCAAAAGTTGGTTTTGTCGAAGGAAACGGCAATAGTAACTCACCAAAGAGCTACTCCTTTACTGATATTAATGTTACCTCCGGCAAGTATGTCTATCGTCTGAAGCAGATTGATACCGATGGTCAGTTTGAATACAGTCAGGAGATTGAAGTCTCTGTTGATAATCTGATTAACGGTTATGTTCTTGAACAGAATTACCCTAACCCGTTTAACCCCGCGACCAGTATCAAGTTTGGTTTCCAGACGGATACAAGAGCTGAGGTGAAGGTCTATAATGTGATTGGTGCTGAAGTCGCAACACTCTTTAACGGAATGGCTGATGCAGGCAGGATTTATGAAGTAACATTTGACGCAGGCGGTCTGGCAAGCGGAACATACTTTTATAAACTGGTCACCACGGACAAAACCGACGTCCGCAAAATGATTCTGATGAAGTAAATATTCTATATATACACAAAAAACCCCCGCTTATAACGGGGGTTTTTTGTTTTAAAGGGGTGGTAACTCTTTGCGCTTTGACGTGTGGTGAACGGATCGGGGGACAATGGCGACAATGGGTTGATTGCTATAATTTGTCATTGTTTTGAACTCTTCTTCAATTTACAATTTACAATTTACAATTTACAATTTACAATTCACAATTTATCTCATGTTCAGGTATTCATTCCATACTTTATACAGTTCTTCAGTGGCAATCAAATCTCTTGCATTGTATCTGGCAATTTCCATTACATCGCCGCGGTCATAAAACTCTTTTACATTATTGCCGGAGATTTCCTTGCTTTTCGGGGTTTCGATACCAAATGCGTGACAGTAAAAATCCATATTAAAGCGTTTAGTTAAGCCATAAAAACTAAACTGCTCAAGCAAATCAATATGAGATGATGCATCATAACGGTTACCGACGAAGTTGCGTGAAGGTTTTACCCGCAGAATAGCTGAGCGCACCATCAGGAAGGGAAGGTCAAACCCCCGGCCGTTAAAGGTGATAATCTGATTGAAATAACTGACAAGTTTCCAGAAAGATTCGAGCATCTCTTTTTCGGGGAGTCCTTTATATTTATATCCGGTTTCCTCATCAGTGAATTCCTTCAGTTCGGAGGATTCGTAATAGATATACGAAGTTGCGTTATCTATGTCCCTGATCCCGATCACCACGCAACGGCTTGAGAGGGGATATAAGCTCAGCCATTTTTTTGCTTCATCCGCTTTTTGTTCGCGCAAGGTTTCATCCCGCTCTTTCATTGCATCGCGGAGTATATACTCCTGCTGGCTTTCGGAGAGTTCTTCAAAATTATATCCCGCGGTTTCTATGTCAATAACAGCACGGCGCATACGGCAATCATCCTCCTTTTGTGGTAACTTGTTTTTCATACTTGTTAACGGCGGCACGGAACCCATCTGAAAGGGGAACCGGCTTTTCATCTGGTTTTGAGACCTGCACGATTACTCCCTTACCGTCGGCTATTAACTTACCGGTTTTCGCGTTAGTCACCAGATGCTCAAACCCATAAGAAGAACTGCCGATATAACTGATGCGGCTGTAAATAATCAGCTCATCGTCAAAACGGGAGTGCCCGCGGTAATTTATTTCATTCCGCACCATATAAAAATTATTTTCCGCGAAAAGTCCGCCTTCCGGAACCAGCTCCAGATCTTTTATATACTGAAGCCGTGCCTGTTCAAAGTAATTGATATATACAGCATTGTTACACACGCCCAGCATATCAACTTCATGAAAGCGGACGGTTACACGCGTCTCATGGCGGAAAAGTGTTACATCCGGTGTTTCTTTCATACCTTATCCAAACATTCTTTCGAGAACATTTGCGGCGAGAAGTACTTCCTCAAATGAGACATCCAGATGAGTAATCGCGCGGACAGAATCAACTTTGCCGGGTGAAAAAAGCACACCCAGTTCTTTTGCTTTTGCAATGGTTTCCTGAACCGACATTTTCAGCGGCTTAAATAGCAGAATGTTGGTCTGCACTGCTTGCATATCAATTTCAACATTCGGGAGAGCGTTAATAACCTCGGCGAGAATCTTTGCTTTTTCATGGTCATCTTTAAGCCGGGGGATATTGTTTTTCAGAGCATAGAGTCCCGCGGCACCGAGAATTCCTGCCTGCCTCATCCCTCCTCCCCATGCCTTGCGTTTCCGGAACGCGTCCTGCATCAGTTCTTTGCTTCCGGCAATGATTGAGCCGACCGGAGCGCCGAGCCCTTTTGAAAGACAAACCGAAACGGTATCAAAATATGACGCATATTCTTTCGCGCTTATTCCCGATGCAACTGAAGCATTCCAAAGCCGCGCGCCGTCAAGATGGAAAGCGAGCCCGTGCTGCCCGGCTACTGCTTTCAGCCGTCTGATATTTTCAAGTGAGATGACCGTTCCGCCTGCCCGGTTGTGTGTGTTTTCAACAGCAATGACCCTGCTTTTTGTCATGTAATATGCGTAAGAGGGATGGATAACCGATTCAACAATCTGCGGGTCAAGCTCACCATAATTTCCTTTTAACGGGTGAAGGGTTATTCCGCTCAGGGTGGCGGGGGAGCCCGACTCATAGTTAAAAATATGGGCATCATATTCGCAGATGATTTCGTCTCCGGGCTTTGTCAGAATGTTCAGGCAAAGCTGGTTACCCATAACTCCGCTTGGGACAAAGAGGGCTGCTTCCTTGCCGAGTAGTTCTGCGGCGTATTCCTGCAGCTCATTAAGGGTTGGGTCCTCGCGAAAAACATCATCGCCCACTTCTGCTTCCGCAATGGCTTTTCTCATACCTGCGGAAGGGCGGGTTATGGTATCGCTTCGTAAATCTATATAGTTCATAATCTGTCGTAATTCTTAGAAATCTGATAAACAAAGTTAGGGGAAAACCGGGAAAACTGAGCCGTTGAATAGTGAGAAACAGACTTGATTTTTTGTGAAGTTTTCATCGGTGAAGTATGTGTTTTAACTCAATGACTCAGATTTTGGGAGGTGTTTCCCGCAGATTTACTTTGCAAATTTTCCGTTTTTAGGTATAATTGAATCGCCTTTTTTATCAATAAAATTTAGACAGGATGATGTATATGAAGCGCATATTAGTGGTTTATACTGTGCTCTTGTGCCTTACAATGGGGTTACAAGCACAAATTTACGAGCCGGAAGGATTAAATATGCCGGGTTCTTGGAATAGTTGGACGAATCCTCCAACCAACAACCTTGCTTTTGCCAGTTCAACTCAGGTAGCGGGGGGTAGAATTACAAAAATTAAAACCGGGACGCTAAGATGGCAGACCATCTTCAAAGTAGCTGCATCCGGCGGAGATCTTACATCCGGGAATTATGAGTTTTCGTTTTCTTCGGGACCGACAACCAATATATGGGAAAATACCTGGAAAAATAGTTCCCAGGTTACCATGAATTCATTGGATGTTTTTATCCACCAGAATGGTGCGGGAAACAATCTTATTTCAGTTGCTAACGGCAAATGGTACGTAATGAACTGGAAAGACAACGGATACAACAGCACCTACGCTATATTTATGGAGTTGTCAGGCGAGCCGGTTGCATTATCCTCTGTTACTCACACTGCTATTGATGAAGGTGAAAACGCGACTGTATATATTACTACCGGCACGGCACCTGCCCCTGAAGAAAAAATCTTTGTGAGATATACTACTGATGATTTTACTACTTCACAGCTTGTTCAGGCAACAGGGTCAGGCACCTCGTGGGTGGCAGTAATACCGGGGAGCGCGGTTACCGGTACTGAAAATAATAAATATTATGCATTTACAACGACTGTTTCTAACCCAACGGGCTCAGATGCTGATATGCAGACTATCAAAAACACAACTGCCGCGAGATTAACTCTTTCGGGCTGGCACATTAAAATAAATGCATCAACCGGAGCTTTATCTGATACAACCGCTATGGCAGGGCAGTCACCAACCGCAACAGATGGTTATGATATTGGTATAGATATACCAAAACCGCCCACGCCGGTATCAAATTATATAGAAGTTTTCTTTCCGCATACGGGCTGGAGTCAGGTTCTCGGCAACAGATATACAAGAGATATCCGGCTGCTTAAATCTCTGGCGGAGTCAACCGAAGAGTGGGACTTTACGGTTAATACGGACAAGCTGAATCAGGATGTAACACTACTCTTTTCTGAATTTCTTACTATTCCCGCTGAATATGACATTACACTTTTTGATATAAGCGCGGAAACCGAACAGGATCTTAGAGTAAACGGTACTTACTCATACAACTCAGGGCAGGGAGGTGAAAAACTATTTCGCCTTATTGTCGGTTATCAGCCGGATCCGCCTCAGATATCAGTAAGTCCGTCATCGGTAAATTTTGGTGAGGTAAAAGAAACCAAGAGCAAGACTGAAAGAGTTGTAATAAGCAACACCGGTGAACAGGTACTTGAAATAGCTTCGGTCACTGTTGCCGGGGCAGCTTTTAGCGCACTTTCACTGACCGGTTCGACACTTGATCCGGGTGATACGCTCCACCTGCCTATAGTTTTCAGTCCGGATGAAATCGGCTTATATGAGGGTGCTGCAACCATATCAAGCAACTCCAATGAGGACAGCGAATTAATCATATTGTTAAGCGGTACGGGTATTGAACTGCCGATTCTCATAAGCAGCAATACAGACACGCTTGACTTTAATTCGGTAAAAGCCACTTTAACAAAGAGTGATACACTTACTCTTTACAATACCGGAGAAGGAGCGCTGAGCATTTCAAACGTAGCCATTACTAATGAAGTTTTTGCATTAGTGAGCAGTCCGGAGTTCAGCATTGAACCGGGTGATTCATCGAAAGTAGTTCTTTCGTTTACTCCGCCTGAAGTAGGCAGCTATTCCGGCACGGTTACTTTTCTAAGCAATGCAACAAACACTAATCCCTTCGTTGTTGATCTGGCAGGTGAGGGCATTACTCTTCCGGTTAATATAACCTCAACTCCCTCCAGCTTAGCATTCGGCACGGTTAAACTTACACAGAGCAAGAAGGATAGCGTACTTATAGCTAATACTGACGGTGAAGGTGATTTAGTAATCACTTCTGTTTCAGTAGTTGGCGATGCTGCATTTACCACAAATGTTACTACTCCGGTAACACTTGGTCCTGATGAATCATTTTACGTTAAAGTAACTTTTGCGCCTGCATCTGCTATATCATATAGCGCAGACCTTACTTTTGTAAGCAATGCAAATAATGTTTCAGGCGAATTTACCGTTCCTCTTTCAGGTACCGGTACAGAATTAGTACCTAATGGAACAGTGAGCCCATCTGAGATAGCATTTGGCGATGTTGCAGTTGGCAATTCGTCAGTATATGCTGTTTCTATTTCAAATACAGGCGGAGATATACCGCTTTCAATAAGTGCAGTAACATTTTCTCAGCCGGGGTTTACGCTGGACTATAGCGGTGGCTATCCGATAACAGTAATCCCGAATGCAACTGTTGAACTCAATATTAAGTTTAAACCTGTACAGGTTGCTTCTTACAGTTCGGTAATAACATTTGCAAGCAATAATCAAACAGATTTAACCGTATCATTAACAGGTACAGGTACAAAGAGAACCGTACAGACTGAATTAACAACGGGATGGAATCTTATTTCGGTTCCGGTCAGACCTGATGATGAATCACCGGCTGCAGTATTCGGTGATGATTTTGCAACATATTTTCTGTTTCAGTACGGCAACTCTGGTGGATATACTGTTCCAACCACAGTGAAGGCCGGACTTGGATACTGGCTTGGACTTGAAACCGGAGGAACATTTGATGTATATGGTACTGCAAATGTTGAAGAGGTTGAGACTGCGCTCCTGCCCGGCTGGAATATTATCTCCTCTCCTTTTTACGATGACTTTCTAACTTCTGAAGTGATGTTCAGAAAAGGTGAAGAGGTTAAAACCGGCACTGAAGCCGCAACCGCCGGCTGGATTCAGAATATATACTACGGTTACACAAACGGCGCCTATGCTCCTTCAGAAGAGCTCTGGGTCTGGAACGGTTATTGGTTTTCAGCTCTGATGGAAGGTGTTTATGCTTCTTTTGATGAAGAAGATGCCGGACTTCCTACAAGCAAATCAAAACAAAAAGACGGAATTGAACCTGAAACTGAATCAGATTTAGATAACTGGGCAGTGCCGATTATTGCTGCTGTTAACAATGTGAGTGATAATCTGCTCGCATTTGGTGCAAGCGTTAATGCCACTGACGGATTTGATGCGCTGTACGACTTTGCAAAACCGCCGGTTTCACCTGCTCCGGATGCACTCAGTACTTATTTTGAACAAAGCGGCTGGAGCCCGTATTTCAACCGCTATGCTTCAGATATACGCGCTAAATATGAATTCCCTCAGCCAGGTAAGAGCTGGAGCTTTAATGTTACCTCAAAAGAGCAAGGGGATATAACCCTGAGCTGGGATGATATAACTGCGCATATCCCTGAGGCAATCAGAAATAATTACCATTTCAGAATGACCGGACCGGGTATTGTTTCGAACATAGATATGCTAACCGTGTCATCTGTTACCTTTAATGCTGAGACCGGTGTTGTATATACCTTTGAAATTAACTCATCACTCACATCAACCGGAGATGATGTAAATATCCCGAAGGAGTTCTCACTCGGACAAAACTTCCCGAATCCTTTTAACCCTTCAACCACCATTGCGTATAACGTAAAAGAAACCGCGCAGGTTACCATTAAAGTATATGACATGATCGGAAATGAAGTGGCAACGCTGGTTGATGAAGTTAAACCCGCCGGAAGCTATAACGTAAGTTTTGATGCTTCAAAACTTTCATCCGGAGTATATCTTTATAAGATGAGGGCAGGAAACTTTGTTCAGATCAGAAAATTAGTTCTAATGAAGTAAAATCAAATAAACAACTTAACTAAAACTTCCCCGGTAATGAGAAATCACTGCCGGGGAATTTTATTTTAAGTAAAAATTAAGAATTAAAAATTGAGAGCAGAGAATTATTGTTAATAAATAATGTCGTGACTTCTGCCAAAATCTGACCAAATCGTAAAAATCTTCGAATACGATCTAAAAACACAGATTTTTTCATAATTTGTCATACTAATTTTAGTGATAAATTGTGGAAAAAATAAATTGAGTCAGACCCTTATCGCTGACGATGCAATTTGGAAAAAGGAAATTCCGGATACAGTGGCGATGCTACAGTAGCAAAGCTCCCGCTTCCAATTTATAATGAACAATGTATAATTTTTTAAGCCCCCTCTTTCCAATACAGAACCCGGCAAA
>BTUV01000104.1:0-9419 GCA_045863035.1 Ignavibacteriales bacterium
GCGCGGATGAGCACGGATTTTTATATCGCCTCACCGGGCCGGGTGTTAAATCCTGTTCATCCTGTTCATCCATTAATCATGTTCAAAAACCGAAACCCCGCGCAAAGAAGCTAAGTCGCAAAGAAATTTTTTAACGCTGAGTAAAGCAAAGTATTATTTGTTTTCCCCCTCATCCTCTAAATCCTGTATATCCCTTAATCGTGTTCTAATGCATTACTAAATACTCACTCCTCATTATCTGGGGGCCAGCCCCCAGAACAAATGTAAAAATGAGAGCCAGTCCCTATTTATAGCCCCACTCTTAAGACCTAAGTTTTGATCGTGAATCTCCGGTGGTTCTGTTAGTGTGTATCAGAGCTTTGGTTGCAATACCACCGGTGACAAACCATCGTTTCAACATAATTATTAAAAAAAATCTTGTGAGGTTTTGTGAGACTTCTTCGCTTCTTTCTTGTGGCGATTCTGTTTATTGTAGGATCGCTTTCCGTTTCCGCCCAGTCATTTGCCGGGGGTGACGGAACTGTTGGCAACCCCTATCAGGTTGCTACTGCCGCGCATCTTAATAATGTGCGCAGCAATCTTTCTTCCCATTTTATCCAAATGGCTGATATTGATATGACTACCGAAACCGGTAATTCAGGGGGTGCGTATTGGAACAGTGGCGCGGGCTGGGAGCCCATCGGCACAAATGCAAACCGTTTTCTTGGTAGCTATGACGGAAATGGTTTTAGCATTACAGGCCTTACCATAAACCGACCAGGAACCTGGGCAGTTGGTCTATTTGGTTATGTGGGTAATGAGGTTGTAACACCTTCAATTTCAAATGTAAAACTTGTTAGTGCTTCAGTAACGGCGGGAGGGGATTGCGGTATTCTGTTAGGAAGAGCTCATAAAACAAACGTTAGCAAATCATCATCCACCGGCTCTGTTTCGGGTGCTGGTTTTACCGGCGGACTGATTGGCTCTGTGCTGCAGGGTTGTATTGTTTCGGAGAGTTACTCCAATGCAAACGTTACTTCATCACAACACCAGAACGGCGGCTTAGTTGGTTATGCCGATGTAAACAACTCCTTTACCAACTGCTACGCTACCGGAAATGTAACCTCGACAGGCGGAACCTCTGGCGGATTTATTGGTCAGCCGCGTTCAAGTTCTATGACTAATTGTTATTCCACCGGTGCAGTAAGCAGCCCGGCTCCTGTTGGCGGATTTGGCGGAACTTTTCATGCTTCAACTGCAACAAATTGTTTTTGGGATACTGAAACTTCTGGTCAGCCCACATCACCAGGTGGTACGGGAAAAACCACGGCACAGATGAAAACGCAGGGAACCTTTACCGGGTGGGATTTTACTAACGTATGGCAAATCAGCGGCGACTATCCTGATCTTAGAACTAACTCTCGTCTGCCTGTTATTCTTGTATATATCACTGAGAACAGCAGCGATGTAGAAGCCAATGTTTCATATCCAAAAGTCGGGTTTGGTTCGCCAATTACATCACCGTTTAGCTGGACTCCGGTAAGCCCTGACTGGACCTACAATGCACCCAAATGCACAGTATATATAGTCCCGACAGGAAGCGAAGCAATTGTTGCCACAAGTTTTGTGGTAAACTTTGATGCAACTAAAGCAACTCTTTCTGCCTCAGCAGGCGATAACAATCTCTTTGAAAGCGGTATCTTTTATACACAGGTAACCGGAACCGGACGGCTGAAAGTTAATGCCTCTAATATATCCTCTTCAATTAATGTAACACCTGGCTCAGGCAAATATCTTGCACGACTTATCTTTACCATGCTTAAACCGGGTAATATGGAAATTTCACTTGACTCTCTCGACTTCCGCCAGTATGATGTGGATGAAAACGAGCAGATTTCAATTACAACAGAGCCGAGTGCTGCAAATGTTAAATTTTATCTTGGTGACTTTGCCGCCTCAGGTGATGAAACCACCGGTGACGGTCTTATTAATATTAACGACCTCAGTTTATTTGCTGGTGCATACTGGAGCAATCACGCTCAGGTAAGCACTCTTTATAAATCAAAATTTGACGTTGGTCCTACCAATGCATCGGGAAACTACTTTGCGCTTCCTGCTGCCGACGGCAACATCAACTTTGAAGATCTTATTATCTTCTCAGTTGGCTATGGTAAATCAGCCGGCAATGAACTGCCGAAGGTAAAAATTAATCCGATTAACGTTACTCTTGGTGAAGAGATCGTTGGCAGCACTGTACGTGTACCTGTCTATCTCTCAGGAAGTGTTGAAGATGTAAGAGGACTTTCATTCAGTTTCAGAACCGGAATGACCCTCAAAGGAGTTGAAAAAGCAGGTGAACTGAATAATGAAAACGGTTTTGTGATCTTCCGTCAGGAAGGTTATCTGGTACAGATTGATGCAGCAGTAATCGGTGCTGATAAAAAAGCAATCTCGGCTGAGGGAATTGTTGCGTATCTGGTATTTGAGAACAAATCATCACTTGAGCTTGAAGCAGTAATTGTGCGGAACAGTTTTAACCAGGATATCCCAGTTCTTATGAAGGGGAACTCATCACTGAATATCACTCCTGATGCCTATGAACTTTCACAAAACTATCCGAATCCGTTTAACCCATCAACAGTTATTACCTTTGCTCTTCCGCAGACCTCTGAGGTAACTCTTAAGATATATAACACACTCGGTCAGGAAGTGGCGGTTCTGTTGAATAGTGAAACTCTTGAAGCAGGAATGCATAACAGAACATTTGACGCGGGAAAACTGACCAGCGGAGTTTATATATATAAACTGACAGCGGGGAAGTTTTCAGCAGCGCACAAAATGATTTTGAATAAATAAATCTTTTAACTAATGAAGAAAAATTAATCACTGTCCTGCTGAACTCTGTCAGCCGGAGGGCAAACCGGAAAAAGGTCAGCAGGACACAATTAAAAACAACAAAATAAAGGACACAATGAAAAAACTTTCTTTTCTCTTGCTTTGCGGGTTCATGCTGCTGAGCACAAATAACCTGTTCGGACAGGTAACTGAGACCGAGCCGAATAATAATTGCGGCCAGGCGGGTATTATATTTATTGACGCAAATACTGTGTACAGCGGTACCGTTAATGAATCCGGTGATATGTATGATTACTGGTACATTGCTCCCGGTACATCCGGTACGGTAACAATTGCAGCTACCGGAAGGTTCTTTGAAGTTTTCTCACATACAGATGCTAACTGCGGATCAGCCGGGTATCAGAGAGACGGAGATGGAATTGAGGGAAATCCTTTCGTAATGGCTCTGAATCCTGCAAGATACTACATAATTGTGGTTGCGTCTTCTATGCCTCCGGGTAATGTCAGTTATACACTTACTGTTAGCGGAGGCACTTTTGCTTCAAGTGCAACAGGTGTATATCTAACTGAAAACAGTTCAGATGTTGATGCAAACATTGCTTATCCTAAAGTTGGATTTGGTTCACCTATCACTTCGCCATTTAACTGGACTCCAACCAGCCCGGACTGGACATATAACGCACCAAAGTGCACTCTTTATGTGGTTCCGGAAGGAGATGAAGGTCTGGTAGCTTCCAGCTTTGTTGTGAATTTCGATGCAACCAAAGCAACTCTTTCTGCCTCAGCAGGTGACAACAACCTGTTTGAAAGCGGTATTTTCTACACTCAGGCAACCGGAGCAGGAAGACTGAAAGTTAATGCTTCAAATATCTCTTCAGCTATTAACGTAACTCCGGGTTCAGGCAAATATCTTGCACGCCTGATCTTCACCATGCTGAAGCCGGGTCACATGGAAATCACTCTTGACTCACTCGACTTCCGCCAGTATGATGTTGCTAACAATGAGCAGGTAGAAGTAGAAACCGAAGATTTTGCAGCAGATGTAAAATTCTATCTCGGTGACTTTGCATCATCAGGTGTTGAAACCACAGGTGACGGTCTTATCAATATAAACGACCTGAGCATTTTTGCAACTGCTTACTGGAGCAATCATGCACAAGTGAGCACGCTCTATAAATCAAAGTTTGACGTTGGTCCTACCAATGCTTCGGGTAACTACTTTGCACTTCCTACCGCTGACGGTAACATCAACTTTGAAGATCTGATTATCTTCTCCGTTGGTTATGGTAAATCAGCCGGTAACGAACTGCCAAAAGTAAAAGTTAACCCGATCAATGTAACGCTTGGTGAAGAAATATCAGGCAATACCGTGCGTGTTCCAGTATATATAAATGGAAGTGTTGAAGATGTAAGAGGGCTTTCATTCAGCTTCAGAACCGGAATGACACTCCTGGGTGTTGAAAAAGCAGGTGAACTGAAAAATGAAAACGGCTTTGTTATCTTCCGTCAGGTTGGTGATCAGGTGCAGGTTGATGCAGCAGTAATAGGCGCAGACAAAAAAGCAATCTCTGCTGAAGGTATTGTTGCATATCTGGTATTTGAAAACAAATCATCACTTGAACTTGAAGCAGTTATTGCTAGAAACAGCTTCAATCAGGATATCCCCGTTCTGATGAAGGGAAATTCAGGACTCAGCATTACCCCTGATGCTTATGCACTTTCACAGAACTATCCCAATCCGTTTAACCCATCAACAGTTATCTCTTTCGCGCTTCCTTCAGCTTCGCAGGTAACGCTTCAGGTGTATAACTCACTTGGTAAAGAAGTAGCTGTACTGGTGAACAATGAGATGCTTGATGCCGGAGTTCACACCAGAAACTTTGACGCCTCGGCTCTTACAACCGGTGTATATCTCTATAAAATTACTGCGGGAGAATTTTCATCCGTTAAAAAAATGATGTTCATAAAATAAAAGGACTTACCCTTCCCGAGAAAGCGGGTGTGGTTGAACTGTAGCCGCCCCGCTTTCAAATGGAAATAAGAAAAGCAATGAATATATATAGCCATCTGCAAAAATGGATTTTTCTTTCAGCTCTGTTTCTGTTGGCTCCGCAAGCCGGAGCACAGCAGATTGTAGTATCTGCCTCCCCAATGGTGATAACTGTTGGTGATACTGTGTCAGTAAGGATTTTGGTGAGCGATGCCGCAGAGCTGAAAGTATATTCTGTAAAGGTTTCTTATGCAACTGATATACTAAAGTGTATATCAATAAAAAAAATGGAATTTTTGAGCGGACCATTTTCAACGTTTTTCTTTTCTAAAGCAGACTCAGCAATCGGAGTTGTTCAGGTTGATGAGGCAATCTTGGGAACAGGAGTGGCAACAGGCAGCGGCGGACTTTTTGAAATGAAATTTAAGGCCCGTCAGCAGGGATCCTCCCCATTAAATTTTACCCTGCTTGACCTCCGTAACGGGAGCAATCAGCTGGTATCGTTTGTACCACAAAACGGAAACGTAACAGTGCAGACGGCTACGGGGCTGAATGATGATGCAGAGGGTGCATCATCATTCATATTCCGTCAGAATTATCCGAATCCTTTTAATCCGGCTACGAAAATTGCATTTGACCTGACGCAATCCGGCCAAGTACTGCTTGAGGTATTTACGCTGATGGGAGAAAAGGTTGCAACGCTGGAAAAAGGCGAACTGGCGACGGGGCATCATACATATCTGTTTAGCGGAGATGGGTTGCCCAGTGGTGTGTATGTTTGCCGCCTGAGTGCGGGGAGCAGGAGCAAATCAGTAAAAATGAATCTGCTTAAATAATCAAAATTTGGAACGCCTAAAAGAAAACAAAATCACAAATTATGTACGGAAAACTGCTTAGATTTCAAGTTCATCGTTGATGAATTATGAAATCAGGAGTTCAGATAATTTTCAGCTTTAACAGTTTTTTTATTGTTTTATTGGTTATTTCCGGGGTGGCTTTTGCGCAGTCATCGGTGGATAGTCTTGAGCGGTATGATCCGTTTGAACGGGCTGAGTCGGTGCGAAGAATTCTTAAAAAAGAGTTCTCAGTTATGGGGCGTGATTATACGCAGGCACTGGTAAAACTATCGGATGAAATTCACCGTGCTGCAGAAAAAAATTATCAGGTTCAGGCAGAAGCCAATAGTAACATAGGGGATATATACTTCCGATTTTCAGATTACACAAAAGCACTGCAATACTACTTTCAGGCACTAAAACTTTATGACACAGCGGGGGACTCTCTTTCGGCTGCTTTTATTAAACTAAAACTTGGACGCGTTCACTATTTTGCTGATATCCCTGAGGTGAGAGATTATTACAGTGAGGCGGGCCATTTGCTCAGAAGCGCGCCAAAGGGAAGATATCAGGCCTACTACTATTATATAAAAGGCGTTAGTGAAAAATCAGCTTCGCAAAGAGCCGAGTTCCTTAAAAAAGCGATTGCAATTCAGGAAGACGTTATATTGAACTCCGCTCCCAACCCTGAGCTTTATTCATTACTTGCTTCCTATTATAATGCTTTGGGAGATTATCCAAGGGCCATTCAAGCAGCCGAAAAAGCTGATGATAAATGGCTGCTTGTGCTTTTGCTGAATAATCAGGGGTTTGGTCTTGTGCTAAAGGGGAATTATAAAGAAGGACTGAAGATATTTGAACGCTCCCTTATTCTGAGCAAAGAGGGAAGATTTAAAACATTGCTCAGAAATGTTTATGAAAATATAGGACGTGCACACCGGCTGATGGGGAACTATACAAAATCAGTGCAGTATATGCAGCTCACACAATTGGTTATGGAAAGTTTATATACGGAGCAGATATACAGCCAGATAAGTGACGTTCGTATTAAATATGAAACAGAGCACAAAGAGCTTGAAAATCATTTGCTAAAGGAAGAACAAAATCGGCTGGAAGAAATTGCCGATGCAGAAAAAGCACTCAGCACACTGCTTGCTGCTCTCACCATAATTATTGCAGCAGCTCTCGGAGTGGTGTATGTGGGGAATAGAAAATTAAAAAAAATGAATGCTGAACTTGATAAACGTAATGCCGAGATAATGCTAAAGCAGGAAGAACTTTATCAGCTAAACCGGGTACTTTCTGAAAGTGAAAAAAACCTGAAGGATGCTCAGGCAACTGCTCATCTTGCTAATTGGGAGATGGATTTTGCAACCCAAACCGTATTCTTTTCAGAACAATTCAGGGTTGTTTTCCGTGCAGTGAGCGTTGAGCCGGGTACACGCGCATTTGAGGCAATTATTAATACGGTGTGCCATAAAGCGGACGTGAGCCGCCTTACAAAGTTTTTTGACGTAGGCGAAAATATGCTTACCATCAGGGAAATGGATTTTCGTGTGGTAAGAGAACACTCAATGCAATGGATACGGATAAAAAAATTCATCAGAAAAAATGAACTGGGTGTGATTTCCAAACTTTACGGTACGGTGCAGGATATAACCGAGCAAAAATTTGAGCAGGAAAACAAGATTAAAATTGCAGAGCAGAAATCATACACACGGGAACTGATAAAATATCAGGAAGAAGAACGTAAAAAAATAGCCGGTGAGCTGCATGATGGTCTTGGTCAGGATTTGTTACTCATAAAAAACAGAGCTCTGCTTGCCATGCAAAATAAAGAGTTGGACGCATACTCACTAAGCCAGATTTCTGAAATAAGTAAAACTGCTTCTGCGGTGCTTGATACGCTGCGTTCTATTTCGTTTGATTTGCGCCCGGTGCATATTGAACGCATTGGTCTGGCGGAGGTTTTAAAATCAATGGTTGAGCGGCTCAGGCAGGTCTCGCAAAAGAACATTGTCTGTGACGTTGATGATATAAGCGGGCTTTTTTCCGTAGAGGGAGAGGTAAATCTTTTCAGGATATATCAGGAGGCATTAAGCAATATCATAAAATATTCTGAGGCGATGGATGTATATGTGGGGCTTCATAAAAAAGAAGCTGAGGTGCATATTCTGGTAAGAGATAACGGGCGCGGTTTTGATTATGATAAAACGCTTAAAACATCAGCAGGATTTGGTCTGCGGAGCATAATGAACAGGGCAGAATTTGTGCGGGGCAAACTTAAAATGATAACTTCACCGGGCAGTGGTACTGTTATAGATATATCAATTCCGTTGGAAACAAAATGAAACAGGAAATAAGCGTAATTCTGGCGGATGATCATCCGCTTATAAGACAGGCGGTCTCTCAGGTACTTACGGCAAACGGCAAGGTAAAGATACTGGGGGAGGCAAATAACGGGCAGGAAGCAATTGAAATGGTACGTCAGCTTAAGCCAGATATTGCCATCCTTGATATACAAATGCCGGATATGGATGGATTTGAAACAGCAAGAATTATACTGGCAGAGCGCCACACCACAAAGATTATTTTTCTAACCATGTATAAAGAAGCCGCACTCATTAAAAAAGTCTTTGACCTGGGCGTTAAGGGATATATATTAAAGGAAAGTGCGGTGCTTGACATTCTGAAATGTGTTGAAGCTGTGTATGATGACCATCTTTACCTGAGCCCGCAGGTCTCGCAGGTGCTGCTTGAGAATCAGCAGGAACAGGAGCGGGAGGGTAATTTAACTCCGGCAGAGAAAAACATCCTCTTCCTGATTAGCAAAGGAAAAAGCAGCGAAGAGATAGCTCAGGAGATGTTTGTTGCAAGAAAAACCGTGGAGAACCACCGGAGCAATATCTGCAAAAAACTGGGGATAACGGGGAACTCCGCATTGCTTAAATATGCGCTGAAGATGTTTGCGGAAAACGGGGGAAATTAATGAAAATAAAAATTGAAAAGGTAGAGAGTGAATGAGATTGTGTAAATGAGTATCACCCGCTCAAAGAAGTTTTATAACTCAGAGTTTTTCCCGCTCCCTTCTCCCTTTTCAGGGAGAAGGGCTGGGAATGAGGGTTGTTTTCTTCTGACAGATGACGGCTATTGTATCTCAGCTTTTATTAATTTTTTTCTATGGTACAACACCCCGCTTTCAATTATATCAGTAATCCCGATTCCCTTTTGATAAGAAATACTGTAACTGGAATTTTGACCAAGACGGGTTTCAAATTGCATTATTTCACCTGACTTTTGAACTACTTTTAAGTCATTTCGCCAGTAAGCAGTATCATTCAGATTAAGTGAAAAATCCGCCAGAATTTGTTCTTTGTCTGTTTCCCAACCGAACAAAGTGTCTCCATTCAATCTGTAAAACAGTGTATCATAATAATTAGTCAGCAAATTGTGCTCAACTATTCTAAAGTAGTTTAACCCGCCCTTTTTCTCCTGACCGTTTACCTCCCATACAAAGACAATAGAAGTGGTATCCGGAAACCTTGAGTGCGAATTGTAATACCATTTATTGCCATCTTTAAGCGGCAAATATGCTCCGGGATTTGAAGAAGATTCAGTTGTTGAATCACAACCGAAGAAGGATAAAGTTAAAAACAGACAGGCAAATGCGAAGTTTTTCATTGTTTAATTTTCTCAATTATTTAGGGAACCTCTAGAAAGCCAGTTTTTTGATGGTTTTTTCTAGAATATATATAGAT
>BTUV01000105.1:0-1830 GCA_045863035.1 Ignavibacteriales bacterium
CCGTAATCTCCTGCTCTTTATACTGCAATTGATACAGTTTATAATATATACCACGCTTTGCCAGCAGTTCCTGATGCGTGCCCATCTCGCGGATTTCCCCCTTGTGCATCACGATGATCTTATCAGCATTCTGAATGGTTGATAACCGGTGCGCTATTACAATAGCAGTTCTCCCCTCAAGCAGTTTTTCGATAGCATGGCGGATTATCAGTTCAGTCTCCGTATCAACGCTTGATGTGGCTTCATCCAGAATCAGGATGCGCGGGTCAAATGCCAGTGCACGGGCAAATGAGATAAGCTGCTTCTGCCCCACACTAAGTGTCGCGCCGCGCTCTTTAACCGGCTCATTATACTGGTTCGGAAGCTCCATAATAAACTGATGCGCCCCGACAAGCTGTGCTGCTTTTATCACTTGCTCCTCCGTGATATCAGGATTGTTCATGCTGATATTAGAAGCTATCGTACCGGAGAAAAGATATACATCCTGCAGCACGGTTGAGATATTTCGTCTCAGATCCTTCTTGGTAACCTGACGGATATCAATTCCGTCAACAGATATTTCTCCTTTGTTAATATCATAAAACCTGGTCAGGATATTAATAATGCTTGTTTTCCCCGCTCCTGTTGCACCAACGATTGCAACCGTCTGTCCCGGCTCAATAGTGAATGATATATCCTTTAGTATATATTCCTCTTTATTATACGCGAACCAGACTTTGTCAAACTGAATTTCACCCTTCGGCTGGGGGAACTCAACCGGATTATCAGGATCAGCGATTATCGTTTTATCATCAAGCAGCTTAAATATCCTCTCAGATGATGCCATGGCAGTCTGCAGGATGTTATACTTCTCCGACAAATCCCTGATCGGACGGAAAAACATTTCTGTATATTGAATAAACGCAAAGAGTACGCCAATCGTTATGGTATTCTGCACAACCTGGCCTCCGCCATACCAGATTATCAGACCTATGGCGATTGAGCTGAGTAATTCCACCGCCGGAAAGAAGATTGCATAATAAAATATTGACTCGATATTCGCCTTACGGTGATCAGCGTTTATGCCGGAAAAGTTTTTAAACTCTTTCCCCTGACGGTTAAATAACTGCACGATTGAAATTCCGGTAATATGCTCCTGCATATAGGAGTTAAGCCGGGCAAGATGCAGCCGCACATCGCGGTAATTCTCCCGGACTTTTCTCCTGAAAAGAAATGTGCCATATATCAGAAAAGGGAGCACGGAGAGCGTAACAAACGAAAGCTGCCAGTCCAGGAAGAACATGAAGCCCAGTATCCACGCAATGATAAACAAATCACTGAAGACCATCACAATACCTGATGAGAACATTTCATTCAGTGACTCAACATCATTGGTCACGCGGGTTACTATTCTGCCGATGGGCGTTTTGTCGAAGTACTTTGCAGCAAGGCGTTGTGTGTGTCTGAAGAGTCCCTTCCTCAAATCAAGTATAGTTCTTTGCCCCAGAAGCTGTGTATAATAGGTCAGGAAATACTGAATAAACGACTGAAGTATGAGTGAACCCATTAACGCAATTGTAATCCACATCAGTCCGGTATAATTACTCGATGCAATGTAGTCATCAACGGCGAGTTTGGTCAGGTAAGGACGCAGCGGTCCGAGGGCTGCCACAACCATATTCAGCATGATTGCCGCAAACACATATTTCTTATAGGGCTTTATATATCCCAGAAGCCGCCGCATCAGCCGTGCGTCGTATGCTTTTCCTAATATTTCATCTTCTTGTCTGGGATCTGTGCTCATATATAATTATTAATCAATTTTCATTTTTATTAAATTTTTCGTTCCAG
>BTUV01000105.1:1930-9415 GCA_045863035.1 Ignavibacteriales bacterium
GTGCTCATATATAATTATTAATCAATTTTCATTTTTATTAAATTTTTCGTTCCAGCAGAGACGATGCATGCATCGTCTCTACAAATGCATCGTCTCTACACAGAATAAAAACTACACAATTTTGTAATACTGCGTTCCGCCGAAAAATCCTCTGATATTATTGGCGGTTGTATCTAAAATTCTTTCTATCGCTTCAATCGAATCAAATGCCATGTGCGGTGTGATAATCACATTTTCTCTCCGGAGCAGGATATTCCTCCGCATTGCTGCTTCAAGATGCTCCATGGATACATTCTTAGAAAGCATCTGATTTTCCTCAAGCGCGAGTTCCTCTCCCTCAAACACATCCAGACCTGCTCCGCCAAAGATGCCGGTATCAATAGCATGATACAGTGCACTCGGTTCAATCAGTCCTGACCGCGCCGTATTAATAAATAATGTGCCCTTTTTCACCAGCCCGATATTGCTCATGTTAATCATATAGCGGGTTGATTCATTATACGGGCAGTGCAACGATATAATATCCGAAGTTGAAAGCAGTTTCTCAAGCGAAACATATTCAACCTCCAGCACCTCCTGTATCATGTGGTTTTTCTTCAGGTCGTAAGTAATAACCTTCATGCCAAACCCCCGGGCTATTTTCATTACATGCACGCCTATATTACCAGCGCCGACCACACCAAGCACTTTATCCTTCAGATCAAAACCGCGCAGCCCTTCAAGAGAAAAATTCCCCTGCGTGGTTCGTATATATGCCTTGTGCAGATTCCGTGAAAGTGCAAGTATAAGTGCAAAGGTATGTTCAGCTACGGTATTCTCGCCGTAATAAGGAACATTGCAAACGGAGATTTTCCGCTTCTGTGCAGCTTTCAGATTTATATGATTAAACCCGGTGCTCCGGGTGGTAATCAGTTTCAGGTTATTTGCTTTTTTCAGGATATCCTCTGTAATCTTGGAATAGATAAACACGGAGACCACATCCAGCCCTTTGAGGAGGTCTGCGTTTTGTGAACCCAGTGCCTCCGGATAAAAGAAGAGTTCTTCATTTTTACCGAAATATTTTTTTATATATTTCTTTTCAGACGGGGTAATCTCAAAGAAGCCGATTTTTAGTTTTGCCATGTCTTATTCCTCGTTATATTCTTCAATTTCTTTTTCAAGTAATTGCTTGTAATAAATATCCGCGTAAATTCCGTTCATAGTCATAAGTTCATCGTGCGTGCCCTGTTCGGCAATTTTTCCTGAGGCCAGTACAAATATCATATCTGCATCCTTCACCGTAGAAACGCGGTGGCTTATAATAATGCTTGTTCTTCCTTTCATAAAGGATTTCAGCCGGGTTAAAATTTCTTCTTCGGTGTTGGTGTCAACTGCCGAGAATGAGTCATCCAGAACCAGGATTGAAGGATCGGTAATCAGCGCGCGGGTGAGAGCAGCACGCTGCTTTTGTCCGCCGGAAAGAGTAATACCCCGTTCGCCCACCATCGTGTTATATTTTCCGGGAAAATCCTCTGCATCTTTATCAAAGCGTGATATATGTGCTGCAGCCATTAACTTTTCTTCGCTTACATCATCCCGTCCGTAGGTCAGGTTATTCCGGATTGAATCAGAAAACAGAAAAGTTTCCTGAGGCACAATACCCATATTTGTCCGGAGTACTCTGAGCGGTATATCCTTCACACTCCTGCCGTCAATCAGAACTTCACCTGAGGTTGTGTCATACATCCGCGAAATAAGATGTATCATGGTGGTTTTGCCTGATCCTGTACCCCCCATTATGGCTACTGTCTGCCCCTGCTTAATTTTTATATTAATATTGCTCAGCACCTCCGGCAGATATTCCGCGTACCTGAATGAAACATCGCGGAATTCGATTTCTCCCTTAATATCAGTAATGCCGGTATCTGTTTTATCAGAATCGTCAATTTCGTAGGGCTCTGCAAAAATCTTATTCAGACGCTTCATGCTTGCTTCGGCCTGCTGAATGATATTTATAACCCATCCCACCGCAATCATCGGCCAGATAAGAATGCCGAGATATATCACCAGCGCTGTGATATCGCCAAGCATGAGCTGTTTGTCAATCACCATAGTACCCCCCGCCCAGATGACTATTATAATAGATACACCAGTTATCAGAAAGAGCACCGGCTGAAAGAGTGCCTGAACGCGAACCAGACTCATGTTCTTCTCAAGGTACTCCTGGCTGAGCCGGTCAAATTCCTTTATCTCATTTTCTTCACGGACGTAGGATTTAATAACCCGTATCCCGGAAAAATTCTCCTGCGCACGGGTGGTCAGTTCCGAAAATTTTTCCTGAATAAGGGTAAACCGGCGGTGAATCTTTTTTCCGACCAGATACACCACCACGGAGAGCAGTGGCAGGGGTATGAGTGCATACAGGGTAATTGCGGCACTTATTTTAAACATCAGAATAACGGTAATCACCAGACGCACGAATGTATCTATAGAATACATGACCGCCGGACCGATAAACATCCGCACCGCATTAATATCGCTGGTGGCATGAGCCATCAGGTTGCCGGTGGAGTTATTCTGGAAATAGCGGAGAGGCAGCTTTTGGATGTGTGCCCAGAAATCCCCCCGCAGGTCATACTCAATTTCCCGCGAAACCACGATAATCGTCTGCCGGATAAGAAACCGGAAAATACCCGCACCCAGAGAAAACAGGACGATCATCCAGGCATAGCGGGCCAGGTTATCATAAGCAGGGGCATTTTGCAGCTCATTTATGGCATCCTTAATCATCATGGGGATGTAAACCGTACCCATATTAGAGATCAGGATAAAAATCAGCCCCAGAGCCAGTTTGGTCCGGTACCGGAGGAAGTATTTTTTCAGAGTTGCAAGATTTTGCATTAAGCCCTTATGAAGCAGAATTTATATGTTTCAACATCTAAATTTACGGAAATGTTCACTTTGTAAGAGATGAATTTTTAATGAAAGGAAGGGGAAAATAATTAGTCGTGAGGAGGCAGAAATCAGTGATGTTTCGGAGGATTCTTTGCGGCTTTGCGCGAGGTTCGGGTCGCTCAACGACTCAAAGGACAGCAAGGACTATAACGACAGCCATGATAGCAGAGTCCTCCTACTTACGCTTCGCGTAACTCTGCGCTTAAACTTTGCTTACATTGCGTTTAAAGATTCCGGCAACCTACCTTAAAAGTATCATCTTAACCACACTTCTGTATTCCCCTGCCTTCATCTCACAGAAGTAGATGCCGCTTGCAAGTTTGCTTCCGTCAAAGGTAACTGTATGAGTTCCCGCCGACTTTTCACCCGACTCAATTACTCCTGCCAGCCGTCCAAGTGCATCATAAACTTTTAACTCAACCATTCCTGATTGAGGCAGAGAATAGGTAATCTTTGTCTCCGGATTAAAGGGATTCGGATAGTTCTGATGCAATTTATATTCTGACGGAATGATATCCGAAGGTTCATCAGCACTGGTTATACTTGAAAGCTGGAATATCCTTCCATAAATATCATACGTTACACCCGAATGATTGCCCCAGGTGAGTCCAATTGATGTCCCTGAAACAGTTAAAAGAAAGTTCTGCAAATCGCTGATATTGCTTGCCAGAACCACCGGATTTTTCAGCGGCGTGCCGTCCATTTTATACGGTCTGCAGACAATCTTTCCGCCGGTATCCCGGTAGTATAGCAGATAATAAGAACCGTCACCTTTTTCAACCTGGAAGTTTTGCCCCGGATAGCCAACCTGCACATCAGTAACCGTACCTGCTCTGAGCAGAGAAACTTTCATCATAGCAACATTAACAGGAGAGCCCCACCCCTGATATATATACACAACTACATCGCGACCCATATATACGCCCTGGGTATTGGTAAACGGACCTTCACGAATTTCGAAAGTGCTGTCTGTAAACACACCTGTATTGCCCCAGCGGATAAGCCATGAGTCCGCATGCTCCTGATTAAGTGAAATCTGATTCCACAACTGCACTGAGTCAGTAATTATTTTACTGCTTTGCATCATAAACGCGCTGCTCATTACTCCTGCCCGCAGGATACCGTTATCATTTGCAGCATAAACAAGTGTTCCGCTGCTGCTTTCTCTGAAGACAACCGGGTGAGTGGACAGGAAAACCGAGCCATCCATCCCCCGGATACTATCGGTAGCGGTAACCACAAAATCTGAATTATATCTATCTACAAGAGTTGCCACATTTTCACCAACGCTTACAGTACGAATACCAAACATGTCGCCATCTTTAAACACACCATATTGTGCCGTACCTAAAGGATAACTGATGGTATCTGCTGCAGAACCTGTCCGGTTCACTCTTGTTGCATATATCCCCTTTTCATTAAGATACCCTGCAATAAAACTGCCGCTGTGCCCGACGGGAACTAAAAATTTATTTGATTCATTACTCTGAGGCGGATCTTCACAGAGCTTTGTGCTTCCTGTCTGATTAAAACTCTGAAGCTCCCGTATATATACATCATCTTCATCTGTGTAAGGAGAAAACATTTTTCCATTTGTGTAACTTGCAGTATATCTTGTTAGATCATACCGCGTGGTGGTGTAATAGGAGTTCACCTGAGCCGGACTGTTGTCCGTAAAAAATCTATATACATGGTAGCCATACTGTCCGTTCTGAAGCTGATCGGTTGCCACAAGTAAATCAAACGAGCCATCGCGGGTATTGGAAATACTTATCCCTCTGAAACCCTCACCATCAGCAGAGATATCAGGTACCGCAAGTGAGTCTGGTCCTGAGATGATGCTGCCGCTGTGACTGACTGCTGCTGTATATATCTTTCCCCGGTAAAAATAGATCACCCGGTAAGCGTGATTGTCAACCGGCTTAACGTACATCGGAGGAGCCATTTCCGCATAGCCAATACCATATAATAAACCGCTGAAAGTAAAAAGCAGAACTGAGTCGGCCAAAACACTATCCTGCGCATCATAGAAGCGGGCGTAAATGCGGTGTTCGGGGTCTGTACCCATCATATCCCATGGCTGGCGCACCCAGAAAATTGCCGGTGCCCCGCCGGTACCGGTCGTTGAGGTCACGTAAATGGCATCCATTATACCTGTTTCAGCATGTTCATATACCGGAACTGCATCAGAAGTAAACTTGCTCCGGTAAATATAGCCGTTGAGTGCGGTGTGCGTTACAAATCCGTCCGAAAGAGCTGCTGCAGAGTAGCTAAACCCCATCCAGCCGGTGCCGCACCAGCTTGTCGGGTATCCGCTGACCGGAACCTCGCTCCCGACCGGCTCGCCATTCACATAACGCTGGGCTGCAACTAAATAATAACTATCATCAAACATATAAGGCGACCACCTGCCGGAAAACGCAATAAACTGATTTCCCGTTAAAAACAGGATGTCACGGTTGCCATTTATAGGTTTTGGATCGCTTAAGAACGTGCCATCTGAAGAGACCCTGCGGTAGAAATAATCCTGCCGGCCAAAGCGGTGGTCTTCCCATGCGACCAAAAAATCACCGGAGTCATTGTGAAAAAGGCGTGGATCTGTCTGGAGCAGCGGAGCATCCGGCTGGTCTGTACCGATTCGGTAGGTATCTCTGAGGAGTACTGGGTTCTGAGCAAAAAGGATTGCCCCCGAGAGAACCAAAAGGAGAACTATTCTAACGACCATGTCGTTATTCCTTCAGATGTGTCAGAGAAAATTAACATATTCCTCTGAAACAACCAAACCGGAAAAATGTACAATTCAATTAGTAATGAGGAATTAGTAATTAGTAAAGGGAGGGAGGAATTATGCTTTTAAAATACTTCTTTGCGGTTTTGCGCAAGGTTCTCCAGGGGCTAAGGACGTAAAGGACAGTAAGGACAATAACGACTCCACGGTGAAAAAGAGGGCTGCTTTTATCGTTTTATCCGCGATAATCAGTGTTGCTTGAGCATCCGTAAAATCTGCGTGCTATGGCAGGGGAAGCACCTTATCTAAAATTAATATTGTTCTTTGCTTTTCCTCCTTATTTTCTTTTACTATCTTCATTCTGTTTTTATCAACATAATGAGTTGCATATCGTTTCTCATTCATTGCATCTCCCGATTTACTGAATCGCAGCCGGGTTTTTTCTCCTTTGCCATATCTGTTATAACCCGTCCAGGATTCCTCTAAATGTAATTCAACCGCATATTTTCTCATCAGTTTATATATCAGAGAGAGTTTTTTCAAATTAATCTGACATGCCTTTTCGAGATATTCAACCTTCCCGAATCTCCAGTCTTCGTAATCTTTTTTAGAGAGGTAGCCAAGCAGTTGCAAAACATCAACAGCACAGACAAATCCTTTTTCATACCGGAGTGAATGCACCAGATGTTTTACTTTCTTTTCCAGATCTGCATTATTCATCTAATCTCAGGTTATACATTTCTATCTGCTTTTTTACCTGCTCAATAAAACGGCTTTTTCGGTCCAGGTATAAAAATTTCAGATTTTTTTTAGAACTATTTAGAAAACTATAAGTAGAATCTTTACTTTATGTAAAAATTTCTAATTTCTGATTAAAAACTCATCCGCTGAAGTTCATCGTTTTCTGCAAAAGCAATTAAATGCCTAAGTCCTGTTAGTCATTTCTTTCTTCTATAAATTTGCATTGCTGTATCAGTTCCATACTCTGGACCATAGTCCCCAAAGTACTCAACTTTCTCAGATAACTTTTCATATTGCTCAACGTCTCCAATGCTGTATAAATGTCCAAGCACATACTCTGGCAGAACATTTTTCTTTTGTTGAACAGTAAAAGTGTTTGGATTACTTGTTTCTTCATTTGAACAGAAGCTGCCCCCCTCTGGCAAAATTTCACAAATCGCTTTGGGCACAATTCCCCTGTTTATATAAAGATCTTGGTATGTGTAACTATTATCGTGGTTTACATACATAATGCTATAGAGCTTATTCTCCCTGCTCCAAAAACTTATTTCACAATTTTTCATTTTCGAATTATAACCACCTAAAAAACGCCTATCGCGTATTCCAAGAAAGTGTTTATCTAAATTAAATTTTTGAATTTCTTTAAATCCGCTTTGATTTAATCTGTCTTTCAGTTTAACAAGTATTCCATTAAATCTATTATGAATGCCCTCGATTGAATCAACAAGATCTTCATCACACAGGATAAACGAATAAATAGTATCCTTAAATGCAACAATTGGCGTAATGTCTGCCCCAGCCGATAAGTAAAAGCAGCTATCATTCAAAATATCGTCCACTCTAACATGAAGCATATCAAAAGTGAAATGGTCAAGTCGCCCGCGGTAAAGTAGATCCCTGGCTGTTTTTAGCCATGAAGGAAAATTGGGGCTCTTCTCCATTTCAAATTTTGCATTGTAAATTGACATTACTAATTTCTAATTCCTCATTACTAATTATTTTGGTTGTTTTATTCTCTTTTCCGGAGCTGCATTATTCATCTAATCTCAGGTTATACATTTCTATCTGCTCTTTTACCTGCT
>BTUV01000106.1:0-9302 GCA_045863035.1 Ignavibacteriales bacterium
CGTTTATTTAAATCCGTATTGGAAAGAGGGGGCTTCGGAATTGTTCATTGCAGATTCTTAATTCTTCATTGATTCCCGGGGGCTTCCGGAATTCTCATTGTACCTTGTTTATCTGAGAAGTATAACAAATACAAGTGAGGAAATTTAGAAGATCATTGTTGAGGATACCGCAACCGGGCAAACTTTCCGCAAACATTCCGGAACAAGCCAGGATTCTAAGCCGATATTGTCACTTCTGAAATAAAATGCGGCATACTAATCGGCAGAAGTCAGGAGATTACATTAAAAACGAATGCACGGCAATGCATCTTGGATTCCCCTTAATGGATTACTTTTTTCAGTTCTTCTATCCGTTCAATAAGATAATCCGGATCTTCCCGCTTTAGCATTTCGTGAGTGCGGTAGCCATAGGTAACCGCCGCGGTTCCGGCGCCCGCATTTTTTCCGCAGCGTATATCAAGCTCCGAGTCGCCAACCATAAGTGTTTCTTCGGGTGTGACTAATAATTCACGCATGATATACTGCAACGGTTCGGGAGAGGGCTTAACTGCTATACCCGGTCTCCTCCCCATGATAAAATCAAAATGTGTATCAAGCTTAAAGGCGTGAAGTATCTTTTCTGCCTGATCCTGTGCTTTGGTAGTCAGAAGCGCTGTTTTTCGCTTTAACTTTTTGAGATGCAGGAGCAAATCTTCAACCCCCTCATATAAAGTAGTCTCTGGCAGATAATCAAAATAGAATCCTTTATAGATATGGATAAAATCTTCAAGATTACCCACATCAATATGCAGATCATCAAAAATCTCCTGAAAATGAGCGCCTATACGAGAGTCAAGCTGCTGCTTTTCAATAGTATAGTCCATCCCCAGCTCCCGGAAGGTACGGTGAGTTGATTTATATATCGTTGTCGAGGAGTCTGTCAGTGTTCCGTCCAGATCAAAGACAACCAGTTTAGGTGATATACGATGCATTTAATTCTGACTGTAAAAATATTCTTCAGGAATCATTTTACGGTCAGCATATCCATTCTGCACACTGTGGTAATAGCTGATACTTTCCTCATCACTCCGCCAGCAGAGATACACTTCTTCACCGTTAAACATCGCCGGAAAATCAACCAGACCAAAAGTAAAATTCCAGTCTTTATAGAAGCAACCGATTTCCTCAAGCTCTTTCAGATACGTATCAATCTGTTCAAGCCGTGCAAGAAGGCGCGGGTCCTGATTAATCTCCTCCTCGGCAAGCTCTTCGGCAAGCAGCTTTATTTCCTTCCCTTCAACGAGAATATCTGCAACAATACGCCGCACAAGCGGGAGCGTTTTAATTGCTTCTGCCGGGGTAAAATATCTTACAGCGGTTGTCATGATGTTCCTGCCATTAAATTCTAATTCAATGGCAAAATGAGGGATAAAGCAATGAAAGTCAAGTTAAAAAATGTAATCACGGCGGCTTTATCAGTATAGCCGCCGTTACCAAAAGGGGAAAGAAGAGATGGGTGTGATTTGAAACAACCACACCCACAATAGCGCAATCCGGAGTTATTTCTTCAGTTTAAGCAGCAATCCTGTTACCGGTTCAAGTTCTGCCTTTCCGCTCATTGTTCGCAGAGGAGTGACTCCGGCTTTAAGATGGTCAGCTAAAACTTCCCACTTGCCCGCGGGCAGTTTAAACTCCTGAGATTTTTTCTGATTCGCGTTAAAGAGTACCAAAAAATCATCACCGCCGTAACTCAGCGTATATCCGAGTGCAAAATGATTATCTGCCGGTACGTCCAAAAACGTAACATCTTCATACTCAGCATGGCGGAAAGCAGGGAATGCGCCGCGGAGCGCAATGAGTCCCTTGTAATAGTCAAGCAGACTTTTATTCAGTTCGGCATGATCATAATTCAGATAATTGGTTTCATTATCTTTGTCATAAGAGTTGTGATCTATCATCCCCTTATGCTTATCCTGCTCAGTTATATTCAAAGGAATAATTTTAGAACGTCCATACTCCTGCCCTGAATGAATCATCGTTATCCCTTGTGAGGTCATCAGAAACATGGCAGCCAGTTTATTCAGCCGGCTTTGGGGCAGTGAAAGTTTTCTCACATCATCCGGTTTTTCAACCGGTTTGTCATGCGGAGCTTCACCAATTGCAATACGGATGAAATCACTCAGTGTATATCCATCATGTGCCTCAAGATAATTCACTGAATGTTCCTTCTTTACAAACAGTCCATGTTTGTCACGTGAGAGAGTTCCGTTTACATAGCTTTTAATTCTGTCCGGATTATTGTTGCCGTACCATTTGCCAAAAATCCAGCCATGCCCATTTATCGGGTTTTCACCTTTTATGCCATTTCTAATCTGATCATTCCATGCACCCCATCCTCGCAGTGAAAAGCCCTGAGGGTCATATCCGCCGCCCCATGGTTCGCATACGATAATCACATTCGGGTTAATCTTCTTTGCTTCGCGGATTACCAGTTCAATAGTTTCCCAGTCAAGCAGTTTGCCAAGATCAAAGCGGAAGCCGTCAACATGATATTCCTTCATCCAGTAAAGGATGCTTTCAACAATTAACCTGCGGGCCATAGGACGTTCGGTTTTGAAATCATTTCCGCAATAGCTTTCAGCAATAAAGTTACCTTTTTCATCCAGCCGGAAATAATATTCTTTGTCAATTTCCTTGAAGTTGCCAAATTCATATTCGGATATATGATTATATACTACATCCATCACAACAGCAATGCCTTCTTTGTGGAATGCTTTCACCATCTGCTTGAAATCATTAACCTGTTTCCCCTTTTTGCCCTCCCACACATTCCAGGTCAACTGCTTCCAGTCTTCACTGTAATATGCTTCAGGTGCAAAAAATGCCGCAGTCATATATCCCCAGTGATTGCGCTCATACGGATTCCATGTGTTTTTTCTTCCGGCAAATTGTTCATTGTAAGGAAGCTCTATATTCGCGAATTCCATCGCCGGCAGCAGTTCAACAGTATTAATACCAAGTGATTTTATATAATCAATACCTCCCCGTTTTCCTTTTTCAACCAGCCCGGTGTATGTTCCCTTTTTTTCAGCGCCCGAGGTGGGATGTGCAGTCATATCGCGGACGTGCATTTCATAAATAATCAAATCACGCCAATCCCGCTGAATCCAGGTATCGCCTTCCCAGTCAAAGTCCCCCTCTTTCATCACAATACCCCGGCGCGGGCTCATGTAGGTATTAAAAGTTGTAACAGCTTTTGCATAAGGGTCAAGAACGATGGTAGTATCCGCTACCTCCCAAAGCCCGGGATTGTAAACCTTAAATCCGTAATACAGACCATATTGCTCACCATCAATCGTTGTTTCCCAAACACCGTTATCGTCCCGGTTCATGGCAAACTCCCGCGCGCTCTTCAGCTCCGGCTTTTCAAACGTACAGAGCACCACTTTCTCCGCCTGAGGAGCAAACAGCCGGAAGACCGTATTTCCTGACTCGGTAAAAGCGCCGAGTTTTTTATCGGAGTAATACCTGTCTAATTCTTTGTCCTTTTCGGAGTGTCTGGGGGAGTGTGAGGGATGCCTGAGCGTATGGCTTTCAACAAATGTCAACGTTGCACCTGTGAATAGAGTAATAAAAATAGCTGCGAACAGAACGGCTTTTTTCATAGTGGTCGTTTCTTTTTTCTGAGCTTATGAATTTCTTAAAAAAGCTCAGGAATTTACGGAAAATGAGGGGCTTTTTGAAGAGAAAAGACTGTTTCATCGCAAATACTCGCTCAGATCAGAATATAATTTCTTCAGCATGTAAATATTTAGAATCTGAATACCCGCTTACTCATTCACTCATTTACCGGCTCCTTCATTTTCCTAATTTCTGACCCTTTGCAGTCAGACGATATTTCTGCTTTTTACTGTTTGGCATGTCAGGTATCGTTAATTTAATAAAGCCCGTCTCACTTGCCGGAAGAAGAGATTTTTTTCTGAAATTCTCCCTAAGAGCTAAGTTTAGCTTGTCTTGCAGTTCCCGTCGTGAATGTTCATCCGTAAAAACACCCAAAAGCTCCTTCACTTACGCGGTACTTGCGCGTCGCCAAAATATTCTTAAAATCTATCTAAACATCACTTCTATGCCTGTTTTTAGCGGCTTCCACGTTACTTGCGCGGCGAAAAAATTACTGAAACGGATTACTTTGGGAATTACTTTTCGGGTGACTTGGGGGGTGACTTCCAAAAATCTATTAGTTTTTTGGGAACTACCCGCTCGCTGGTTCGTTCAAAACAAACTCTTCCTTGCGGCAATAAAATATCTTTCCTACACGTCTGATGTGAGCAATCAATTCAGCATTTGTTATCATTGAAATTTCTGTCAGATCAATTTTATAAGGAAGCAGAAGATCGTCAAGCTGCGTATCAATACGGCCTAACACATTTTGGAGATTTCCATGCTTTACAATGACTAAATCAATGTCAGAAGCTGGTCTGAAATTCCCTTTTGCCCTTGATCCATAGATAACCACAAGTTCAATCTCACTGAATTGGTTAAATACTCCGTTAATGGCTGAAATAACCTGGTCAGAAAGACCAAACATCATGTTTTACTTCCTAACTCATTCATCGTCTCTTTCAACGTAACAAATAACGGGAAATACTGTTTAACTATTTTATTTTGAAGTTCTAAAACTATTTCTTCATTATAGGTATGTAATGAGATACTCCTGCTGCGAATCATCTCCATCCAGGAAAAACCATTTGTTATTAGACCACTTGAAAATGCTTCTCTAACTGCGTCCCGGAGGCCGATGATCGAAGTGATACCTTGAAATATAAGATAGTCTTTCATCAGATTCCAGGCAAGTTCATGCGTTAGCTCAAACCTTTTAATAAGACCTTCCTCTTCAAGATCACTAAGTTCTCTCTGGCTGCTGAGCAGAATTGCCTCTTCTAAAAGAGCAAGTGCCTTAACGTAATTATGCAGTCGCTGTTCCCAGCGGATATCAAGATTGTCCATAAACGCACATCATTAAATGCAGTGTTCAATTTCATTATCTGGTAAAATACTTAATTAACCCGACTCGAAAAAAACATTGGGGGACCGAAAACTACCGTCGCTGTAATATCTGATTTTCGGTCATCCCTGCTTTGAGAAACCCTTCCCACCACACCCCCCGAAATACAGGAATTTATTCCTCATTTCGTGTTATTTTTGATCAGTAAAACCTGATTTTTATGGAAAAACACACCATCTCGACTGACCCTATTACCGGCGAAATAACCGGTTACACGAAAGAAAATACCGTAGAAGAACTCAATGAGATTGTGCTCCGGGCTAAAAAGGCGGCTCAGGGCTGGGCGCTTCTCAGTTTTGAGGAAAGAAGGGACTATCTCCTCAGGGTGCGGAACTACATTGTTGACCACGCAGATCAAATAGCCGGGACGGTCTCCAAAGACACCGGGAAAACAAGATTTGATGCACTAACTACTGAAGTTTCAAATGCTGCCTTTGCCATTGACTATTACGCAAAAAACGCCAAACGGGTGCTCAAAAGGAAGAGAGTTAAAGGGGGCAGTATCCTTTTTCTTAATAAGTTTTCCTACATCGACCGTGTGCCTTACGGGGTAGTTGGTATCATAAGTCCGTGGAATTATCCTTTTTCAATCCCTTTCCATGAAGTAGCAATGGCACTTATGGCTGGTAACGCGGTCGTACTCAAAACAGCCGGTCAGACACTTCAGACCGGTAAGCTCATAAAGGAAGCCCTCGAACATGTGAATCTTCCGCGGGATGTTTTCACCTTAGTTAACATGAAGGGAAGTATAGCCGGCGAAGCATTTATCAATTCCGGAATCGGCAAACTCTTCTTTACCGGTTCCGTTGCCGTAGGTCAGGAACTGATCAAAAAAGCCGCTGACCGCCTCCTGCCAGTCTCTCTTGAGCTTGGCGGGAATGACCCGATGATCGTCTGCAATGATGCTGATATATATCAGGCAGTATCCGGCGCGCTTTGGGCGGGATTGTCAAATTGCGGTCAGTCATGCGCCGGCGTTGAACGGATTTATGTTGAGGAGGATATATATAACGATTTCATTTCACTGCTGAAGGAAAAACTCGCCCGGCTCAGGCAGGGGCCTGACATTGATTTCAATGTTGATATCGGCTCACTCACCACAGCCGGACAGCTTGAAACCGTAAAGAAGCATGTTGAAGACGCAATTGAAAAAGGCGCTAAAATCACCCTCGGAAGCAAACCGCTTTCTGATAACCCCCTCTACTTCAGACCGGTGGTTATTGAAAACCCTGATGATACTATGCTTACGATGTGTGATGAAACTTTCGGTCCAGTACTGGCAATTAAGAAAGTTAAAGACACTGTAGATGCAATCCGCCAGGCCAACAACAGTCAGTTTGGTCTTACTGCCTCTGTCTGGACGCAAAACAGGATGAAAGCCCATGCAATTGCCTCACGCATCGAAGCCGGTGCGGTTACTATTAACGATCATCTGATGAGCCATTCATTAGCACATACCCCGTGGGGTGGTTTTAAATCATCCGGTCTTGGTCGTACCCATGCTGAATTCGGTCTTGAGTCAATGACACAACCCCGCGTGGTGATTGATGACCTTCTTCCGGGAAGGAGAAGAAATATGTGGTGGTATCCGCATGACAGGAGTGTTTATGACGGGCTTAAAGGTGCCCTTAACTTATTATATACTCCATCTCTTCAGCGTAAATTTGAAGGAGCAATAGCACTGGTAAAAACATTCCTGCGAAGCTTCAGAGCTGAATAATACACAAGCGGCGGAGTGCTTTAATTACTCAAGCCGATGCACCGTTTAATGAAAGAACAATAATGAATACCGTAGAACTTATCCGTAAAAAAAGAAACCGCGAGGAACTCTCCTCCGAAGAAATTTCGCAATTAGTAAATGGATTTACCAAGGGAAGTGTGCCCGACTATCAGTTCTCATCTTTTCTGATGGCAGGATTCCTTAACGGCTTTTCTGAAACTGAAACAACCGCGCTTACCTCAGCCATGCTTTACAGCGGAAAGGTTCTTGATCTTTCAGCAATTAAAGGAATCAAGGTTGACAAACATTCAACCGGTGGTGTCGGCGACAAAACATCACTGATTATCGCTCCAATAGCGGCAGCGGCAGGCGTTCCTGTTCCGATGATCTCAGGCAGAGCATTAGGTCATACCGGCGGCACGCTTGATAAATTGGAATCAATCCCCGGATTTAGAACGGACCTTAATCTCGCTGAATATAAAAAAGTGTTAAAAAAATGCGGCGCGGTTCTCATCGGACAAACAAAAGAAATTGCCCCGGCTGATAAAGGTATATATGCTCTTCGTGATGTTACCGCTACGGTCGAATCGATTCCGTTGATCACTGCCTCAATTATGAGCAAAAAACTTGCCGAAGGTATCGATGCATTAGTGCTCGATGTTAAAACCGGAAATGGTGCGTTTATGAGGTCTTACACCGATGCTCAGAAACTCGCCGAATCTCTGGCAGGCACTGCAAAGCGATTTGGCAAAAAGGTAATTGCATTTATTACTGATATGAATCAGCCGCTTGGCAGATTTACCGGAAACTGGCCTGAGGTTTATGAGTCACTGCTCGTACTTCAGGGATACCACTCCCCCCGCCTTACTGAACTTTCAATAGAACTCGCAGGAGCTATGATTTTTCTCGGGGGGAAAGCTAAAGACCTCTCCGAGGGAAAGTTTATTGCCGCTGAAATGATTACTTCAGGAAAGGCATTTGAAAAATTCCTTCAGATTGCTAAACTGCAAGGAGCAAAAATTTCATATCTCCAAAATCCGGACTCTTACCCGAAGCCAAAATATTCTGCTGAATACCTTGCTGCCCGTGACGGATATATAAATTATGACTGCTTTCAGACCGGGATGGCTGCCGTTGAAGCCGGTGCCGGTCGCCTGACAAAGGATGACAAACCGGATAAAAAAGCCGGAATTATTACCGGAAAACTAAAAGGGGAAAAAGTTAAAAAAGGAGACCGTCTGGCATCTGTGTTCGGCGATAATAAGGAAAAAGTGCTGAAAGCATTGCAAAGAATGCCTCTGGCTATTACCATTTCGGAGAAACCGGTACAGAAGGATAAACTGATACGCAAGGTAATTTCGCGTTAGGAATTGCAATTCATCAGCCGTTTAACTGATATGACCTATAATTTTTTGATAAGTAAATAAGAGAGAATACAGTATGATTCTGTTTTTAATTTCACTGCTTGCAGCGGTAGTTGCATTTGTTGTTTATAAAAGCGCAAAACAGCGTTTCAGCAAAACTGAAGCTACATTTGCATTAACCGGATTTGTCATTGCTGTTGTTATCAGCATAATGCAATGCTTTACAGTCATTCCCGCAGGTGCAGTCGGCGTTGTTGATTTCCTCGGAAACGTTAGCGAAAACACGCTTAAAAGCGGTGTTAATATGGTCAATCCACTTGCTAATGTTATCAAATTCAGTATTAAAACCCAGGAATTTAAAGAGGAGATGAACGTCCCCTCAAATGAGGGACTTAGTGTTCAACTTGAAATCAGTCTTCTGTTTCATCTGAATCCGGAGAATGCCAACAATATCTACAGAACTGTTGGCGAGGACTATGCAAATAAAATCCTGATTCCCCAGTTTCGTTCAGTTGTTCGCGGTGTTACCGCAAAATATGAAGCAAAAGCAGTATATACTTCCGGCAGAGAAGTTCTGTCTAAAGAAATTGAAAGCGAGTTAAATAAACTGGTTAATGCACGAGGGATAGTTGTTGAATCAGCTCCGCTCAGACAGATTATTCTACCGCCCGGGTTAACCGTCTCTATCGAAGAAAAGCTTAAAGCAGAACAGGAAAGCCAGAGAATGCAGTTTGTTCTGTTAAAAGAGAAGCAGGAAGCAGACCGCAAGAGAATTGAAGCGCAGGGTATTTCTGATTTTCAGAATATCATTGCACGAGGGTTAAGCGAGCAGCTTTTAAAGTGGAAGGGAATCGAGGCAACGGAAAAACTTGCCAACTCACAAAACGCAAAGATAGTGGTAATTGGATCAGGCAAGGATGGATTGCCGCTAATATTGAACACTGATAAATAGCTGTATATACATTCCGGCATCAAGACAGGGTTGGTATCTCGATACACGCCGCGGCGTGTATGTACGCCGGACAAGTGAAGTGCCAGGTTTGTAGATACACGCCGCGGCGTGTATGTACGCTGGACAAGAGCAAATTCGTAAAATAGAAAATGCCTGATATTTTAATATTGTCCTGACTTCTGCCAAAATCTGACCAAATCGTAAAAATCTTCGAATACGATC
>BTUV01000107.1:0-9290 GCA_045863035.1 Ignavibacteriales bacterium
TATAATCGTAGTTATGTTCCATACCTCTGACCAGTCACCCCAGCCGGTCTGGTTCTGGGCTCTGACTCTCCAGTAATACTTCGTAAGATAACTCAGACTATTTACTGTTTTGGTTGTATCAGTCAGAGTTGTGTCATTTGTAATGATCGTCGTAAACTGTGCATCAGTCGCCAACTGGAACTGATACTTTTGTATCGTTTCGATTCTCTCCTGTGCTTTGCTCCACTTGAATACCAGTCCGGTTATCGGCTGATTGACTGAGTTATTTGCTGGTGTATATAACGTACTTGCATACGGATTGCCAAGCGTCCTGAAGTTCCAGGTTGCTGACCAGTAACTCTGTCCGCCGACGTTTACTGACTTAACTCTCCAGAAATATTCTGTATAGTTATTCAGCGTCGGCAGTACTTCGGTCAGGTCGGTCTGAGTAGAATCATTCACAACAAACGTATTGAAGGTGCTGTTGGCTGATACCTGCAGGATATACTTCTCTGCTCTTGCTGATGAGTTCCAGCTTACGGTTACCGGGTTCAGTAGTCCCTTGCTGTTGTTGGCAGGGGCTGACAGGGTAAAGTTCGCCGGTTTCTCTATAATGGTTGTTGTATTCCATACCGCTGACCAATCACCCCAGCCCGTCTGGTTCTGGGCTCTGACTCTCCAGTAATACTTTGTCAGATAACTCAGACTATTTACTGTCTTTATTGTATCAGTCAGTGTAGAGTCATTATTTACTATTGCACTAAACAAGGAGTCAGTAGCCAGCTGGAACTGATACTTCTGTATCGTCTCAATTCTCTCCTGTGCTTTGCTCCACTTAAAGACCAGCCCTGTTATCGGTTGATTGACTGAGTTGTTTGCGGGTATATATAAAGTACTTGCATATGGGTTACCAAGCGTCTTAAAGTTCCATGTTGCTGACCAGTCACTCTGTCCTCCAACGTTTACTGACTTCACTCTCCAGAAGTATTCTGCATAGTTATTCAGCGTCGGCAGTACTTCTGTAAGGTCGGTCTGAGTAGAATCATTTACAACAAAAGTGTTGAAGGCATTGCTGGTTGATACCTGCAGATGATACTTCTCTGCTCTTGCTGAGGAGTTCCAGTTTACGGTTACCGGGTTCAGCAGTCCCTTACTGTTATTAGCAGGGGCTGACAGGGTAAAGTTAGCCGGTTTCTCGATAACAGTAGTAAAATAAAATGTCTCAGACCAGGAACCATTCCCTCCCTGATTTACTCCCCTCACGCGCCAATAATATTTTGTAAGAAAACTAAGACTACCTGAAGTATAGTGGTTTTCATTTACTATTTGCGTTGCAAGCAGATTGCTAAAGAGAGAATCACTTGCTATTTGAATTTCGTACTGTTCACTTCCATCTGCTGCTCCCCATGAAAACTGAGGAGTTAGAGGAACAGAAAGCACCCCATTACCTGGATATATTAGATTAGGGGTCGCGGGGACGGAATGTACCGTTATCTGTCCGTTAACTGCTGATTTCAGAATATTCTGGGACTGAGGATTTGACAACACTGATGAAGAAAGAGTTATCTCTGACTGTCCGGGTATGTTGCCAACAATATATTTCAGTTCAGCAACTGCACCGCTGCTCCCCGTGAATTTTGCCTGAGTGAGTGAAAATGCAAACAACCGCAACGTGGTCTGATTAACAACTCCGGCATTAAGCACATGATCTGCCTTACGGCTGGTCAGAACAGCGGAACCGGGAATATATTGGAATTCAGGGGGAAGAGTGATATCTGTCTGAAATGCCACAAACTCTTCATGGTTATCAACCTGCAGAGAAACGGTTACCGTGTCACCAACTCTTGCAGTCAACGGAGTAATTTTCATGTAATTGGGTGCAAAAGCAGAAGCGGTAACATCAATAAAAAACGGGTCTTCATCCGGATCATTGCTTCTTATATATAGCCGCCCTGAATAAGTCCCTTTTACGGCAGAAAAAAACTTGACAGCCAAATTCCCTGAAAATTGAGGTAAAACTCTCAATGGTAATAGTGAAATATGCGAAAAAAGTGCAGAGGATGATGTAACCGAGCTGATAATCAAAGTGTCAGAACCATAGTTATCAATCTGAATTAAATAGTTCAATGTATCGGTGACCGGTGTCTCCCCCATCAATATATTCTGCGATGCTGAAATATCCGGTGATGTAATTGTTACAGAGCCCGCGTAAGAGGTCGAAACGATATTAACAGCTAGTACAGATGTCAGGACCACTGAGTCGGGATTTATATAATATGTCCCACCGCTGCCATCAATCAGAAAACGGATTTTCATAATTTCACCTGATGAATCAGAATATACCTGATTTGTCGGAGAAAATGAAATTACTCTTACTCTGCCTGGAGAAATCTGACTAACCGAAACCAGATGATCCTTTTTTCGTTGCGAAAGTGTTGCACCTCCGCCGGTATATTGCAAAGCCGAAGGAACTAATAAATCAAATTGCAATCCGGTTACATTTTCCATATTATTTATTGAAACCGGTAATTCAACATCAAATGATGATCGGCCTGATACCTGACCAACATGAAGTTCATTTATAGAATAACTGACTGCCCTGAGATTCACTGTCTGCGTTGGCTGATCAGGATCGTTAGAGTAAATAGTAACTATATCGTTATATGCTCCGCTTACTAATGAACGGAATGCAATAGTAACGCTATAAGAACTGCCGGGAGGAATAACTGCCGAGGTATCAGATTGAATAACAAAGAAAGGATTTGTGGTAAATATTCTGTTGACCGAAAGTGGAAGTGTACCATTATTCTGAATTTGAAATGTAGCACTGGGAGAATTGTACCAGGGAACTCGCCCAAAATCAATTTCTTGGGTGTTAAGATTGATATCCGGTGCGAAAATTGTTACTTCACCATCATCAAATCCGGTTAAAATATTCTGGGATTGGCTGTTACTGATTATCGGATTAAGAAGGGAAACAGGATATACACCCGGTTTCCGCCCAAGTTTTACCTTAAAACTTGCAACCTCGCCGCTATTACCTGCAAACGGAGACTGATTAAGTGAGAAAGCAATTAGTCTGAGGACATTACCATTAAGTAAACTTGCGCTTACCATATGCCCGCTGCTTCTATTGCTGAGAATGGCTGAGTTTGTAATATACCCGAGTTCAGAAGGCAGTTGTATATCTGATTGAAACGCAACAAAGCTATTCACGTTGTTGATTATTATCCTGACTGTAATCGTATCTCCGGAAGAACCGCTGGTGTCAGCCAGCATCATCACATTCTGAGCCGAAAGTTTAAGTATCGTTACAACGAGTAAAAGTAATAATTTATTCATAAGATTACACTTCCGTTATTCACATCAATAACTTTGATGTATGAAATATCTGGTAATTGATTTATGCCTCAGCATATAAATCACTTTAGTAGCAATAGTTTTAAGGTTCTGGTCATACCCTGTTTTCTTAATCTGGCGAAATATACGCCCGATGGAAGCTGATCTCCAGCATTATTTTTCCCCTTCCATACAATTGAGTTTAGACCAGCTTTCAGATTCATCAAGGGTATATGCCAAACGGATGCTCCATTCATATCTGCAATTTCAAATTCTGCATCAGCAGGATCAGAAATAAAAAACAGAAATTTTGTTTCCGGATTAAAAGGATTTGGATAGTTTTGTAGCAGACGGAAATCATCCTCACTGCTCAGCCACAGTTCCCTTTCTCCAAGAAGTGTTTTTGCTCCGGTGAATTCATTTTCCCAAAGTCTGTAAATGATTTTGCCGGAGAGATACGATACGGTATCCGTCAGATGATAACTTCTGGGTGAAGCAGTTGTCCCTGCACCGTCCGCAATAAGAATTTTATAAGCATCCGGCTGTTCAGTAATCCGCTCCACCCGGAACTCCTTGCAGTTAGACTCACTCGCTGTTGACCAGGATATTTCAAGCAGATAATCATCTTTCCGGAGCAGAGAAAACGAGGTCAGTTCAACCGCGACCACATTTTCCTCTATTGTAATGGTTCCGCCAGAAGCAGAATCAAGAATATTCTGGGATGCTGCATTGCTGATGACCGCTTCACTTAAGGATATTGGATATATACCCGCGATATTTCCGGCTATAACTTTCATAGTAACAACAGCACCGCTATCCCCTTGAAAGGGAATTTGCATGAGGGAAAAGGAGAGCACCGTTGCGGTATTCTGGGGATTAACCTGAAACGCAAGAACGTGCCCGTTTGCCCTGTTTGTCAGGACTGCTGAGTTCTGCACCGGAGTTATCCCCGGTGCAAACTGCATGGCTGCCTGAAACCCGACAAACTGCTGAGTATTGGTGACCAGGAGACTGACTGATACGGTATCCCCCGGATGTACCGTATGGCTGCTCACTGACATCACATTCTGAGCATACAGACTCTGGTGCAGCAGCAGAATAGCAATGATGGATTTTACCGTCATCTGAGGAGCATCATTTTTTTATGGCTGATGAACTTCCCTGCCTTCAGGCGGAAGATATATACTCCGCTTGCGACCGGACGGCGGTTCATGTTCTCCGATTTCCACTGCAGTTCATAATATCCTGCCTTTTGCCCGATTACACGGTATTCCCACACCTTTTCACCTAGAATGTTAAATATCTCAGCTTCAATGTCTGACTGCTCGGGTATGCCGTATTTTATCACTGTCACAGGGTTAAAAGGGTTCGGGTAATTCTGGTACAGAACATATTCTTCGGGGACCAGAAATCCATCATTACTGAACGTTACCTCAAGCTGTTCTCCGGCAGCATTGGATGCAAGCACTGATTCCAGCTTCTTTAGTTCTCCCTTAGAAATCCTGAATAGTAATCCTTTTTCATCACTGCTGATTGTGTTTCTTTTAAAGTTATAAATCACAACCCGCAGAGTATCTTCGGTTACGCTCCATCCCAGTTCCATCCCTTCAGCAAGAGGTCCCGGGACCAGATGGGCATCTTTCAGGTCTTTGCCGGTCAAAATAAACTGCATTCCGGCAACAGGACTTCCTCCGCTCAGCCATGCTCCCCTGCCGTCAAGTGCAAGCACCGGTGTTCCTGTCAGATGTTCCTTATTTATACCTCCCATAATGATGTTAACCGTGCCGACTATATCGAGCACATTAACTAAGTTATCCTGATTAACATCAGCAGCAGCAAAGATAAAGGGTTGTGGATTCTGGTTCAGTAAAAAACTTACCATAGTAGTAATATCAAGGACATTTACACTCAGGTCTCCGTTCGCATCGCCATGGCTCGCGGTCAGCGGAATACTGCTAACGACACGTGATGAATCAGATTCACTAAAATCAGTACGGACAACGCGGTAGTAATAGTAATACTTTTGATTGGGGATTACCTCAAAGTCAGTATAAAGTGTATCGGTAATCAGCGAGTTGTTTATCAGAACTGGTTCGGTCAGAGTGGTATCGTTGATATGCTCAAGGCGGTACATATTATATCCCAATAAATCAGGTACACTCGAAAGATCTATATTTGACCATTCCAGGTTCACTTTACCAAGTCCTGCGGTTGCCATAAAATCTGCTGAAGCGGAACCGGCAGCTGAAATCAGAATTTCAAATCTTTGGTCCTCTACCGAAATCTCAGAACCATTTAAATCGCGAGCACCAGAAACGCTAATTCTGTTAATACCATCCCCTGTATAAAGTCTAATAGTGTGATATGAAGTCCATACCTTGTTATCAGTAGACCAACTGCCAGAATCACTTACATTATTTGAAGTAAAAGGTTCAATTCCGCCGAATGTTACAGAAGGCGGATAATCGGGATTCATCGGGCGATTAAAATATACTTCGAATTTATGTGCCCCATAGCCAAGTGGCTCAATAAATTCATCCTGAGCATCTTTACCATTTACCAAAACTTTCCATACAAATCCCGGTATTGAATCTGAAGGTGGTACCATCATCGGAAACAGATTTGTTAATGGCCAAGAGGCATTATCCTCAAAATCAAGGATCCATCTTTTTATTTTTGGTATATTTTCTGTCCCGAAATATTGATCATTAAAAAGCACATAATCGTCCACTCCGGATGTTCTAAGAATATTCATCATCTTTATATTCCTGTTTATAATAAAAGCATTTCTGTAAAATTTTGATGAATTTGCTGTTGAAACATGAAATAAAAAGGAATTTTGCCAACCGGCTGGATAGTTTGGATAAAGGTGGACAATAGCATTATTGATATCTTGAAAAAGATTATATTCAAACATGAATTCCTGAGAAAGAGTTGACCCAAAACCAGGGCCACTTTCCCAATTTTGATAATAATTTTTTACAAATTTACTTCTACTAGCGAATAAAACTTGTGGATACATGAAGTATGAATTTTTCACAACACAATTTATCATGGTATCCACATGAAATTCGCTAGACGTAATCTTCAGGTTATTTAGAGTGCAATCTAACAGAGTAATCAGCCCTCCATAATCGTGATAGAGGTTTAAAATATTGTCAAACTCTGAATTCCTGAAAACTCCAGATGCCCCAAACACAGTTGCTGCATTTCTGACTTTTCCATTCTCAAAATCTTCAAAATAGATATCATTGTTATTGCAATCAATATTGACATATCGGCAAACATTTAATCCGATGGTAGCTTTTGTATCAATAGATATTATACTATCTGGCTTTCCAATTGCTTCAATGAAACCTCTGTTATCAAATGAACCATTTATTATTAACCTTGTACCGGGTAGTATCCGCATTACAGAGCCAGCAGATAACCGCGTACTATTGTTTATCATCCACAATTTATCTGGTGTTAAAACAATATCTCCTGTGAGAATACCTGATAATTCCGTACCGTTATAAACGGCTATTTCAAATACCTGTTTAAATGTATCAACATCACCTTGATTCCAAATCAGCACCTCAAATTGAACGCTGTTTTCATTTGGGAATGTGGGCTTTAGAAAAATTTTAAATGGATCCAAGATGTTTGATCTTTCCCGGTAGGATCCTATACTTCCCAAAAATGCATTATCATCAAGAAATTCAATATGCTCAGAAAAATATGGACTACTCACCTCAGACAGCTGTAATTTTATATGCGTACTATCAGCATATCCGAAAGTATTTCTAATCCGAGCTGATATATATATCGTTTCTCCGGCATCTGCCTGACCATCAAGATCATTACCCGGAAGACTATCAGAGAGTACAAAACTCCTTAAATCATATACCGGAGGTTTATCAAAATTATTAATTGATTTAAATAGATTTACTGGCTGGTCATTATGTATGAAATCTGACCATCTAGCTTCTCTTTCGGAGATTAATTTAGTCGAATTATAGAGAGTAATCATTCCAGCAATAAGAGGGGCTCCCATAGATGTTCCGGATAATGCTTTGTACCTTCCCCCTGGGAAAGTGCTTATAATCCCCCCGCCAAAACTTACCAATTCATAATTTTCACCAGTAAAATATCTGGAATATACAGGTCCATCATCATCAAAATTGGAAAAATCCTCAATTACTTGAATACCGAGAACATAAGGCAACGCTGCAGGATACATCGTGAAAGAAAATCTTGGATCGCTTGTTACTTCATTAATACTTTTGCCATCATTTCCTGCGGCAGCAACTAATTCAGATGTTAACAATGCATATTGTAAAGCACCTGCCATAGTTAAACTAAGCCTGTAACCTCCAAAACTCATGTTTATTACGGAAGCACCCATATTACTTGCATAGAAAATACCCTGACTAATTGTCGCTCCATCACCTTGCCCATTTCTGGATAATATTTGTATCGGAAGAATCTTAGCACCCCAACTTGCCCCCGCGATGCCTAAATCGTTGTTTGCTTCTGCCGCCGCAATACCTGCAACATGAGTACCATGACCATTGAGATCACTTGGGTTATTATCCCAATTAATAAAATCCCATCCATGAACATCATCAATGTAGCCATTCCCGTCATCATCTATTCCATTGTCCGGTATTTCATTGGGATTAATCCAGATTTTATTTTTCAGGTCCGGGTGCAGCCAGTCAACCCCGGTGTCGAGTATCGCGATAATCTGGGTTGTGTCTCCGGTGGTGCTGTCCCATACTGCATCAATCTGTGCCGCTGGAATGCCCCATTGCTGGCTGTAGAGCGGGTCATTAGGGGTTACTGCCTTGGGTGCTGCCGGAAAAGAAGTTTGCAGCAAAGGATTCTCCTCCAGCCATTTAATCATTTCTGCTTCAGTAAGCTCCGGTGAGAGCGGTTCGCTTTCAACAATGGAGAGTATGTAGTTTGGTTCTGCGTAAACAACATTTTCATCACCTTTAAGGGCGTCAATTAGCCCCATAATGTTGCCAAAGGTATCCGCAAGGGCAAGCTGGTAAATATTATGGAGTGAAGGTATCTCAAGTTCCTCACCGCTGAATGTTTTTACAAAAGTTTTCTCTAACCTTCGTACCTCTGTTGGAAAAATCCGGTTTGCCGAGGTAACCGCGAATTGGGAGAGGATTTGATCAACTGAGGGGTGCCCTGTGGTAACCACGCCCTGGGATTTTCCGAGGCGGATTGCTGTTTCATCTTTAAATTTAACAAGCACCACCCCGGGTACAAACTGAGACGCTGAAAGCGCAGGGTCAAGCCGGATGACATTGTCTCCGCTCCCCGATAATCCGTTATCAGGACACTCTAGACAGGGGGTCTGTGCGTAAAGAGTATGTGAAAAAAATGCAATACAGAGAAGCAGTAACCGTTTCATGGGTACCTCTTAATATGGTTGATGTGTGAAAATATTTTGATGAGAGGAGGTTCTTTTGATTGTTAATCGAAGAACTAATGAAAATTCTTATTGAAAAGAAAGAGGATAAATATTTGCGAGGATATGGAAAAACATGTAGAATATCTGTTATCCAAGGCGATACTGGATAAAATTTGTTTTCCCGGTTGCAGTTGCAATCGTGGAGCAGGAACCGAAATTTTTGCATTTTTTAACCTCCGCTGCAAAAGTTTCGTAATTACCTTTAAGCAATTACGTTCAAATAGAACTACCTAAATCCTTTAGTAATCAGGGGGTTGAAAATTGCCAGAGAGTACCGAATTAATGTTACAGCCCGAAGATTACTCCACGTACAAACGCAACTTAACGAAAATAAGTTGAATTACAAGAACTTTTTAAAAAATGGGGAGAAATTCTGATAAGAAAATTTTTAATCCTCATCTTTTGGAAATCAAAAGCATCATTTCAGGTGTTAAATTTTCAATACGCATTCACAGAATTTCATACTTCACACTTCATAATTCATAATTCTTTTCGCTATTTT
>BTUV01000108.1:0-8947 GCA_045863035.1 Ignavibacteriales bacterium
TAGATCGTATTCGAAGATTTTTACGATTTGGTCAGATTTTGGCAGAAGTCAGGAATTAAACCGGACATTTTCTCAAAAGCCATGCAGGAAATCCACTTTTTATTAAAAACCGGCGTTACAGAATATTCTAATGATTGCAAGAAAGAATAAGAAAATTGAAATTCTTCTGTTAGATTAGCTTAAAAATATCTATTTTTGACTCCAAATTAAAATGAACTTGCATCGCGTACAAATTCTGACTGTTTTACCTTTCGTCACCTCTTTTTACTGCCGGCTTTATTTTTAAAGCCAGCCCAAACGCGGCTCGAATCCAGATTTTTCACATCCCGAAGGTGTATTTTGCGCTCCGCTTTCAAAGAAAGTATTCTGATAATTGTGTTTTTTTGTTGCAATCAGTTGTTTGCACAGCCGGTTTTACTGCTGGAATCCGGCAGAACACATTACAAATTGGAACCATACCTTGGCGTTTATGAGGATGAAACCGGAAAGGTTGATATTAATCAGATCTCCGGAAGCGAAATTTCATCAAAGTTTATTTACTTCAATAACAGTTCCGTAAACCTTAGATTTTCAAAATCCGTCTTCTGGGTGAGAATAATAATTGCCAAACCACCGGGAGAAACACAGGGGAAAGGGGAGAATACTGTTTTCAGGAAGCGCTGGATTCTGGCAAATAACGATCCCTTAACGGAAGAAACCATTTTGTATTTCAGGAATTCAGACAGGGAAGAAAAATTATTCATTGAAGCCCGCGCCGGGAGAAGTGCTGATTTCTCAAAAAAAGAAATTCATCTTAACGATTTTATTGGCACGTTTACCATCAGCGAAAAAGAGAAGGACACCATATTTATTCGCGTCAAATCACCTTCTCAGCTGATTCTTTCGTTCAATCTGCTTTCACCTGGCGAATATTCTGTTCTGACCGCAAAGTCAAACATGTTCCATGGCATTCTATTCGGGATATTCATTATCCTCATTATCTGGAATACCATTCTTTACTATACCGTAAAGAAAAACGTTTTTATTTACTATATAATGTATATAATGTTTTTCGGACTCTTTCTGTTTTTTTATCACGGACACCTGACAGAAATATTCGGCTTTACATCGGTAAATGTTTTTTACCTTACTATGCTTACTTTTCTGACGTTTGCGGCTGTTTCCTGGGTCCTGCTCACAAGAGAGTTTCTTCTTACTCACAAACATTTCCCTTCAACTGACAGACTCCTTGTTTTTTTAACCCTTCTTGCTCCGCTTAACCTTGTACTGATGTTCATTTTTCAAAAATCGTATTTTGCGGCAATCTTGGCTGTTCAGTTCCTGATCTATTACATTATTGGATTAGTTCTCGCGCTATTTGCCGCTCGGAGAGGGATCTTCCTCGCTAAATATTATCTGCTTGCTTTAGCAGGAATTACCGTTACCATTTTTATCTCTGTTTCCACTCGAAACAATTTTCTTCCTTTCCCCTGGAATTTCTGGACCATCAATGCCATCAGTTTTGGAGTTCTCTGGGAGGCAATTATTCTGGCGGGTTCTGTAGGGTATTTATTTAACGGGTTCATGGCAGAAAAAGAAAGGGAAAAAGCAAACATCCGCTCGCAAATTGCATCAGACCTCCATGATGAAGTTGGAAGCAATCTAAGCACTATCTCACTCCAAAGCCGGATTATGATGCAAGAACCCGGACTCAGCCAAAAAATGAAAGATCAGCTTCATAATATCTCGGTGACAGCATCGGCAACTGTTGAAACCATCCGCGATATTGTCTGGTTCATAAATCCTTACCACGACCGCTCGGCGGATCTCTACTCCCGAATGAAAGAGCTTGCCTCCGGAATGCTTTTTCAGTTTAATTATGATTTTTCCTCTTCTCAGGGTGAGGATATCTTCGAGAATCTGCCTGACCTCAGCAAACGGCGTCATATCTATATGATATTTAAAGAATCACTTAACAACATCACCAAGCACTCCGGAGCAACGGCCGTGACGATACATCTTTCAGAAAAGGAAAACTCTTTCTGCATGAGCATATCTGATAACGGCAGCAGTTTTGAAGATGTAAACATAACGCGGGGAGAAGGTCTGAAGAATATGCGCAACCGCGCCGTTTTAGCCGGTGGAAGCATTACTATCGGGAGAAGAAACGGCGGGGGCACGGAGATTCTTCTTGAGGTTCCTCTCTAAGTTTTTCCCCGGATTTATTTTTTCTGAACCAGCCCCTCTTTCAGGGCTTTTGAAACCAGCCCGCTTCGGGTATTAACCTGAACCTTTGTATATATGTTCTTGATATGCGTCTGTACCGTCTGCACGCTGGTAAAGGTGATTTTTCCGATTTCCGGAGCTGTTTTTCCGTCCACCAGATAGTTAAGAATTTCATTCTCTCTTTTTGTAAGGCCATAACTGTTTTCTTTTTGCTTCATTGAAGCAAACATCGTGAAAACCTTCCGCGCAAGGCCCGCATTGATGGATGAGCCACCGTCTATCACTGATTCTATTGCGCTCAGAATATCTTCCGGTGCCGAATTTTTAAGCAAGTAGCCATTTGCTCCGTTGCAGATTGCTTCAAAGATTTTTTCGTTATCATCAAACACGGTGAGAACAATAATTTCAACATCCCCTGAAATTGCCTTAATCTTTTTTATCCCTTCTGTTCCGCTTATTCCCGGAAGATTAATATCCGTCAGGATCACATCCGGCGAACTGTTGCGGGAAAGTTCTTTAAGAGCATCCTCCGCGCAAATAAATTCTTTCCCGCAAAAAAAGTTTTTACTTGCATCAATTATTGACCGGATCATTGCAGAGTATGAGGCATTATCCTCAATTATCCATATTTCTTTCATAAACCTTTAACGTTGAATTGCATTCTGCAAATTGCCGCCTGCTGCCCTCCGCAGGCAACTGTTGGCAGTCCGCCAAAAAAATTAAACCTTCCTGTATTAAATTCCCCAATCTACTCAAAACATAAAATACCCTGAACAGGGTATTTTGCCTGCCCTATGCTCAGAGTAACTTTCAAATGTACATAATGAAAATATCAATTTCCAGTGACTTTTTACCTGAAGTGCAGATAAAATTTTAATGAAATTATAGAAATAATACCAGGATCAATTATGAAACAGTTATTCTCTTGTTTTCTATTTCTGCTGCCAATATATTTGAACGGCCAGCCCCAGACAGCAAATCCGGATATGGCGGTTGCTAACTTACCGGTCAGAGCAGTTGCTGTTGATGGCAATTATACTTACATAGGAGGTGATTTTACCTATGTCGGGCCAAATACAGGCAACGGAGTAAAAGTTAGTACAACTTCCCAAATCCCGGATGGTAGTTTTCCTAAAGTGAACGGATATATCAGAACGGCAGTCCCGGACGGAAGTGGCGGATGGTATATAGGCGGATCATTCTCACGAGTTGGAAACTACACGCGAAGCAATATTGCTCACATACTGAGCACCGGTGCCGTTGATGAAACATGGAATCCAAATGCAGGCAGTGTCGTCAGAGCCATTGTTCTTGACGGCAGTTATATTTATGTCGCAGGGGATTTTCAAACCATTGGCGGCTTAACAAGATACCGGCTGGCAAAATTTAACAAAACTACCGGTTATATTGATTCAACCTGGAATCCTCATTCGAGCCACCGAGTTAACACTATTGCAGTATCAGACACCAGCATCTACGTCGGAGGACAGTTTAGCTCAGTCGGTGGTCAATCAAGACTCTTTATAGCAAAACTAAACAACACAACCGGCGCGGCTGATGTGAACTGGAATCCCAATGCAAGTGCCATTGTCAATACGATTGCAGTAAGCGGAAACGACATCTATGCAGGAGGGCAATTTACCACCATTGGCTCCGCCTCCAGAAATAAAATTGCAAAGCTTAACAACACAGACGGTGCGGCTGACCCGGACTGGAACCCAAATGCCAGCAATAATGTGCACAATATTGTAATAAGCGGCAGCGATATATATGTAACCGGTATATTTTCCTCTATTGGAGGGGAGACCAGAAATTATATAGCTAAGCTAAACAACACAACCGGAGCCGCTGACGGAACATGGAATCCAAATGCAAACGGTACTGTAGAAGTTATTGCTCTTGCCGGAAGTGATATTTTTGCCGGCGGGTCATTTACCACTATTGGAGGGCAGTCATGTGCAAGCATTGCCAAACTAAACAATACCACTGGAGCTGCTGACCTTTCCTGGAATCCGGGCGCAGGCCACAGTGTATATACAATTGGGGTAAACGGCAGCGACCTCTATATAGGCGGACAATTTGTGAATTTTAACGGAAAAATCCGCAGCCGGCTTGCAAAAATCAACAATGTAACCGGTGAAGTTGATCCGGACTGGAACCCCGTTTCAGGAAGTCCCGTCTATGCTCTCGCAGTCAGCGGAGACAGTGTTTTCGTGGGCGGACAGTTTGCCAACCTCGGGGGCAGAAAAAATCTTGCGAAACTGAATAACACAGATGGCAGCGTAATATCAGCTTTTAATGCAAACCCAAATAATTATGTTGAAGTGATAAAAATTAGCGGAAGTGATTTATATGTCGGGGGGCGATTTACCACAATCGGAGGTGCATCAAGGAATCGTGTTGCAAAGCTTAACAGTACAACTGGTTTAGCAGATGCAACCTGGAATCCAAACGCTGACAATACGGTATTTGCCATTGAAACCAGCGGAAGCAATATATTCATAGGGGGTGAGTTTACCACGGTTAACGGCTCCGTTGCCAGAAACCGGCTTGCAAAACTAAACACTTCTGACGGCACTGCCGACGGCACATGGAATCCCAACGCGAACGGAATTGTCCGTGCACTTGCTTTTGACGGAAGTAATGCTTACGCCGGCGGAGATTTCGACACCATTAACGGCGCTACGGCAAGAAACCGGATCGTAAAGCTAAATAACTCGGACGGCACCGCGGATGCTTCCTGGAATCCCAATGCCAACAATATTGTTCGCTCAATTGCTATAAGCGGCACTGATATATATGCAGGAGGTGATTTTACCAGTATAGGGGGTAATTCCCTTTCCGGTGCAGCCAAGCTGAACAATACCAATGGAGCATCTTATAATTCATGGAATCCTTCACTGACCATAACCGTAAACGTCAATACCGTCGTGCTCAGCAATGATGATATATATCTTGGAGGCGGCTTTACAAGCGCAGGAGGAATTGCGCAGGGTTACTTTGCGCTCTTTACGGACCGCGCCCTGCCTGTAGAACTCATAACTTTTACCGCGAAACGAATTTCAGGTGGTATATTGCTCATCTGGCGTACAGCAACAGAAGTAAATAATTACGGTTTTGAAATTGAGCGAAAGAGCAGTGCTTCTACAGATAATTGGCTGACTATTGGATTTGTTACCGGAAACGGCAACAGTAATTCTGAAAAGAACTATCAGTTTACTGACACAGCACCGCTTACTGGGAGAAATATGTACCGCCTGAAACAAATCGATTCGGATGGTAAATTTACGTACAGCCCCTTGGTTGAAACGGGAAGTATAATTTCCCCTGGTAAATTTACTCTTTTTCAAAATTATCCAAATCCGTTTAACCCTGAAACAACGATAAAATTCGGACTTCCTGATGAAGCCCGGGTAAAACTGGAACTTTTCAGCATTACCGGAGAACGCATTGCGGTGCTAATGGATGAAATGCTTACAGCCGGTTTCCATTCAACGAAACTGAGCACCAGTGAATTTAAACTTTCATCCGGAATCTATTTTTACCGGATAACCGCAGTCAACAGCAAAGAGAGCAGCAGCGAAATAAAAAAACTAACTGTACTTAAGTAAGCGTGAATCAGAGATGAACAGAGAACCCTTAACAAATGACTGGCATATAAACAGTGGGGACTACATCAGCAAAAATGAAAATCATGATGACTTGTATGCCCGAATTACTAAAGCCGAAAAAAGACGGAGGCAGATTGCCTACGCAGGATACGGCGTGTTTGTGGTATTCCTTCTTGTGAAAGCGCTAAAGTTTGCAAGTGTTATGGTAATGTAATCAGCACCGGCGAGAAAGAGTCAAACAATCCGGATTTTCTCATTAGTTTACATAAAACTGCGAGATGGTAAGAGCTGGCTGTTATTTGTAATCTGTAATAAACGTACTATAAGCATGCCCCCTCTTTGTTCGGACTAATTTTTAGAACTGAAACATCAGGATAATTCACAAAAATAGTAGCAGCACAAAATTATCATTTAACGAAAAGAGGGGGCTTCCGGAATAGTACAATGCAGATTGCGCTATGATTTCTGTGCCATCCTTTAGACTGTTTTCACATTCCTCCGGTACCGAATCTATTAAGGAGCATTCAAGAATTTGGTTTATCCTTGTGCCTTCCATATTCACTCCTTAAAAATTAGGGGTAACTAATTGGAAAATGTCAGGGGTTTTGAGGAATTGACGGAAAACTATTTTTCGTATTTATGCAAGTCTTTAAAATAAAACAGCCGCCCGAAAATCAATCATCGGGCGGCCGGTTAATTATCTGTTCAACTTATCCTGAAAGTCAGGCGACTACCACTCTTCCGATATATCTTCTTTCGGCTTTTGTGATTCCTTCACCGGTTCTTCCTGTTTAACCTCTTCCGGCTGCGGCTTCTCTTCAGTTTCCCCCTCCTTCTTCTCAGGTTTCGGAGCTTCAGCCACAGGAGTCACTTCAACAGCATGACGTATATATCTGTTCTTCTTCGGGTCAAACAAATCAGCCACATAGTAGGAGACCTTTATACCGCGCGCCAGGGGTATATCATTAACGATTGCCTCGCTGATACGGAAGGGCAGCACAAACCCCTTATTAGAACCGGCCTTTATATATCCAAGATTAATATCCTTCTGCAGCTTGTCTATTCTTCCATGGAAAGGGTCACGCAGCTTAAAGGTTTCCTTCTGCCAGAATGCGCGGCAGTCATTCAGAATCGGCTGCATATCAAAGTGCTCATCGGATGGGATGTTAAATTCAGCGCAGAGATCAAGCAGAACCTGCTCCATCGGTTCAGGTTTTTTCTGCTCAATTGATACCATGAGCCGGATTACATTTGCCGCAATATCAAGATGCCCTGATTTTTTATACAGTCCGGCCATCAGTTCAAACATTTTTGTTTTTTTGCTGGTCTCACCGGGGAGCAATGCCGCTTCGGTCAATATCTGAATCGCCTCATCATCGCGGCCGGTCAGCATGTATATATCCGCAATATCCTTCATCACAAACCATCGGCTGTTTTCCTCAAGAATATCATGAAGCTGTTCGAGAGCCAGATCATAACGCCCCAGCTTGACGTTCGAAAGAGCCACTCTCCTGAGCAGCCAGATATCATTATTATTGTGAAAATTACGGATAACTTCAAACGCTTCTTTACAGAGGTCAATGCTTTCCTGATACCGCTCTTTCTTATACAGTGCTTTTGCTTTATAGGTGTAATACTGCTCAAAGAAAGACGCGGGGCTTACCTGTTTACCGTGACGGTTGGTATATACTTCTGCCTCCGTAGGGAGCTTTTTGTAATCAACCTTTTCCAGCCATTCCAGAATTTCATCAGCAGGGTATTCTTCCTTGCGGTCAAGATAGTCAAGCACGCGAAAGACTGTTTTTGTATATGGGGATTGGGATTCGCTCTGGGTGGTAATGGAAGTGATAAGCCGGGCTAACCTGAAGAAATTTTCGGGGTTATTCACCCGCTCCTTCAGCATTTCCCTTTTATATATACTCCAGGCATATAAACCGTTATTAAAAACAAAATTCGGGTCCATCTGATAGACAACATGACACACCTCATAAGCATCATCATATCTTTTCTCTTTCAGAAGGCAGGTTGCATAACCCCAGCCGTCCCATTTTGTCCGCTCCTCGGAATGGTCATCCCATAACTCCTTATACTTCGGGATGGCGAGCCGGAATTTTTTTGTTTTTCGTAAATCTTCTGCTCTCAGACGTAATTCTTCAGCGACAGACATTTTGGCAATTCTCCGTTTTTGGTTTTTCTGCTTAGTGAATAATGAGGAATCCCGCGGAAGATGAGCGGAACACAATAACCGGGAAGATCCTGCAAGAAGCGGAGGAAGACCTGGATGTGTTTATTAATTCCTCAATTGCAATTTTTTACTGTACACCCCCTCATTCAGGCATTTCCCCGGTTGCCGCTTCCCCGCCTGTTCATAGGGAAGGGTTCTTATTAGCTTAATCGTTTATATTACGAAAATTAATAAAAAACCAACATCCGAAAGCAATAAAAAATCATTATTTTTCAGAAAAAATCACTTTAATCATCAAATAATTGATCTGTGGGAATATTTTCAGGAGATTCAAAATAAAATGGATTCGCCTCTGACAAAGGCCCCGCGGCAATGCTGAACCCAACACCCCCAATTCAAAACAACAAATCCGGACTATGCCGGATTTGCTGCTATTGTGACCGCGGGTGGGCTCGAACCACCGACCCTCTGCTTAAAAGTCCCGACGTGTCGGGATCTACCCCTGAGCTACGGGTCATCTTGTTTTCGTCGGTTTTAAAATAAAATTTACAAAATGTTGATTTTTAGCTTAAAATCAATGATTTTATTTTTCAATGGGTGTCCCAGCTACGAAGACAGCAAAAACCAACATCCGCAAGTTGGTTTAAAACAAAAAATCCAGCTTTCGCTGGATTTTATTGTGACCGCGGGTGGGCTCGAACCACCGACCCTCTGCTTAAAAGTCCCGACGTGTCGGGATCTACCCCTGAGCTACGGGTCATCTTGTTTTCGTCGGTTTTAAAATAAAATTTACAAAATGTTGATTTTTAGCTTAAAATCAATGATTTTATTTTTCAATGGGTGTCCCAGCTACGCAGACAGGAAAAACCAACATCCGCAAGTTGGTTTAACCCCAAACCCCGCTGAATTTACGTAATATGTAAGCCCAATTTCTCTAATAATTTGG
>BTUV01000109.1:0-6263 GCA_045863035.1 Ignavibacteriales bacterium
AATTGTGAATTGTGAATTGTGAATTGTGAATTGTGAATTGTGAATTGTGAATTGTAAGGTGTTTATCAATGAATTTTTCATTATTAATTATTCATTAACTAAGTGTATATGGAAATAAATAAATTAGAAGAAATTATAAAAGGGCATGAGAAATTTGTGATAACCACTCACGCTAACCCGGATGGTGATGCGATCGGGTCGGTTATCGGGTTTTATCATCTGCTCAAAAGTTACGGCAAGGAGGGACGAATTATCAGCCACTCACCGCTGCCGGAGTATCTGCGATTTTCTGACACGGAAACTCTGCTTGAATGGTACTCTCCTGAAGAGCATGATGAGTATATATCAGCAGCAGATGTGGTGGTATGCCTTGACTTTAATAATCTCTCCCGTGTACATTCGATGGAGCAGGCAGTACGTGCTTCCTCCGCTATAAAGATCTGTATTGATCATCATCAGCTACCGGAGGATGTATTTTTATGGATCTACTCCGATACACTTGCCTCCTCAACCTGTGAACTTGTTTACCGGGTGATTAAGGCGATGAATCCGGTTGCATTTACCCGGCAGACGGTTCAGGCACTTTATCTTGGACTGGTAACCGATACCGGTAGTTTCCGTTTTGACCGCACCACACCTGAAGTGCATCGTATGGCTGCTGATCTGATTGAAAAGGGTGCTGATATAATGCAGGTGACCAGAAATATATACGAGAAAGGCACGCTTGGAAGAATTAAAGCAATAGGGGAGATGATTACCGAAATGCAGATATACGGTGATAACAGTGAAATAGCCGTGATCCATATTACCGGCGATATGTTAAACCGGTATGATATGTCACCTGAAGATACCGAGGGGTTTGAGCAGTATATGATGGCAATTAATACGGTTAAAGTCGGGGTTAAAGTAGTTGACCTGAAGGAGGGGTTTAAGTCAAGTCTCCGTTCAAAAGGCGCGGCTGAGGTTCACCTGATAGCACGCAGGTTTGGCGGCGGGGGACATAAGAATGCAGCAGGAATACCGAAACTTTTCACACCTGTTGAAGAGTTTATAAAAGAAATTGTTGAAGAAATAAAGAAGTATTTATCAGAATCAAAGAGCGAGGAAAACTAATGAACATCGGGTCAGTAAAAACACTTCCTAAAAAAATACAGAATAATACCGCGGTACTCTGGATGTTTGCGTCAGGTAAAAAAACAGCCGCGATGCCTGAATCATTGAAAAACTATCTGCCCGCTAAATCAATAAAAACACTCCCTGCTTCCGATGAAGAACTGATGACCCCTCTCGCGGGGATTGAGAACGGATTTCTATTTTCAGCTCCGGTAAATGTATCCAAGCTGCACACCGATTATATCCGCAGGTATCTGTATCTTTTTCTTAAAGGGCTGAAAAAGAAGAGCTTTAAGACAGTTTATGTGATGCTGCCTGAGAGTGATGAAATTACCGCAGTCTTTGAATCTGAACTGTATCTGCTGCAGACTGCTGTTGAGGGAGCGGTTTATGCATCATATAGCTTTTCAAAATACAAGTCCTCCGCGAGGGCGCCCGTTCTTCCCGAAGTTATCTTTGTTTCTTCTGATACAAAAAATTATCAGGCAAAAATTGTATATACTCAGAAACTGATGGAGTCGGTATTTTTCACGCGGCTGCTTGCCAATGAACCTGCCAACGTGCTTACTCCTGATGCTTTTGCTAAAATCTGTAAAAAAGAACTTTCATCCCGTTCAGTAAAAGTAACCGTCTGGAACGAAAAAGTACTTAAAACAAAGAAAATGGGAGGAATACTTGCAGTCGGCGGAGGGAGTGATAACAAACCACGGATGATTGTGATGCAGTATCGCTCAGCTAAACGGAATGCGCCTCATGTGGCTGTGGTGGGCAAAGGTGTCTGTTTTGATTCAGGTGGTATATCCATAAAGCCGGCTGAGGGCATGGGTAAAATGAAAGCTGATATGGCAGGCGGTGCCGTTGCTGCCGGACTCATGAAAGCAGCTAATGATTTGAAACTCCCCTATAATATAACTGTTGTGATTCCCGCTGTTGAAAATATGCTTTCGGGAGCAGCAATGAGACCGGGGGATATTGTGAGAACCTCCTCAGGCAAAACCATTGAAGTGGATAATACCGATGCCGAGGGAAGAATGATTCTTGCTGATGCGCTGCATTATGCCTCAAAACTGAATCCGGATCTGCTGATTGACCTGGCAACACTCACCGGCGCGAGTGCCGTTGCTCTGGCTGAATTTGTTACTTCAATGTTTGCGCATGATGACATACTCGCGGAACATATATATAAAGCCGGGCTCAAAACCTACGAGCGGGTATGGCGTTTGCCTTTGTGGGATGATTACAGTAAACTGATTGAAAGTGATGTTGCCGATGTAAAAAATGTTGGCGGTAGATGGGGCGGAGCTATTACTGCTGCTAAATTTCTGGAACACTGGGTAGCAGATCCGCAGCGGTGGATACATCTTGATATAGCAGGTCCCTCAATGCCGCAGACGATAACTCCTTATAATAAAACATTCATGAGCGGAACAGGTGTGCGCCTGTTGGTGGAATTTCTTAACTCCGGCTGGCATAAGGCACTTACTAAAAAGTAATTCAGCCGGAAATTTTCCCGTCCTGCATGCTGACTGTGTTATCAGCAATAGCCATCAGGTCTTTATTGTGAGTAACAATCACCAGGGTTTTGCTGTATTCATCCCTCAGGCGTATGAAAAAATTATTGATTACTTCGCTGTTCATGGTATCAAGATTTCCCGTTGGTTCATCAGCAAAGATCAGCGGGGGATTATTGGCAATAGCACGGGCAACGGCTATTTTTTGCTGCTCTCCTCCTGAAAGTTCTGAAGGACGGTGTTTTTTTCTGTGAGAAAGATTAACCAGTTCAATAAGTTCATCGCTGCGCTTTTGTGCATCAGAACGGCTGACTCCGCTAATCAGAAGCGGAATCATGATATTTTCCTCAGCAGAAAACTCTGGCAGCAGATGATGGAACTGAAAGATAAATCCGATGGATGAATTTCTGAGACTGTCAGTCTGAGAATTGCTCAGTTTGTTTAAATCTTGTCCCAGAATGTGAACCGACCCTGCGTCCGGTTTATCAAGTCCGCCGAGTATATGCAGCAGAGTACTTTTACCCGCGCCTGAGGGACCCACAATTACCGTAATTTTCCTCTCTTCAATATCGAGTGATATATCTTTAAGGATTTCAAGCCGTTCTTTCCGGTCGGTGGAGAATGACTTAACAATATTCAGGGCAGAAAGGATTGAATTATTCATATCGGATTGCCTGAAGCGGATCAGATTCAGCGGCCCGCTTTGCCGGATAAAGTGAAGAAATAACTGAGAGGAAGAAGGACATCAGTCCGGTTACCAGAAAATCAGCCCAGTGCAGTTCCATCGGCATCGCGCTTATTCTGAAACGGCTTGCATCCAGAGGATAGATGTTAAATTCCTGATGGATATAATATATCGCAAAAGCAAGCAGGAAACCGCCGAGTGTTCCGATGAAGCCGATCATAACCCCCTGATAAAGAAAAATTTTCCGGATTGACTCCCGGTTCATGCCCAGTGTTGCAAGAATACCAATATCGCGCTTCTTTGACTGGACTGACATGGTGAGCGATGCCAGTGTATTAAAAACTGCAACGAGGATAATCAGTGAGAGAAGTATATATGCTACCCACCGCTCTACCTGCATCATGGTATAAAGATCCTTATGGAAATCGAACCAGGTTTTTACGATGTAGGAATCACTGCCAAAACTATTCCGGAATTCCTTCGCGAAATCATCTGCCTGCTCATAATTACTCAGTTTAATATCCCACCCCTGAAAATTACTGCCATAGCCGAGTACCTCTGAGGCATCATCAAGAGGGGCAAAGATCAGACCGTCATCGTATTCATTGTTCTGAACCGAAAAGATTCCCGCCACTTCACACATCAGAGTTTTGGGAGGGGCAAGGCCTGCTGCAACATTTTCAAATCCGAAAGGGGAAACAAGTGAGATGATATCACCCGGCAGAATCTGCATTTTATCTGCGAGCTGAATCCCGACAAGAATTGGTGTATGACCTGATTCACTTTCAGTAAGATCTGATTCGCCAAGAACAGTCGTCCCCTGGAGGTTATATACTCCCTTACCCGTTTCAGTATCTGCTCCGCGCAAAGTTATCACCCGTGAAAACTTGCTTGTCATGATCATCACTTTACCTTCGCTGAACGGAGAATATGACACCACATCGCCGCGTGATGATATATATTCTTTCAGCGAATCAAGTGATTTAAGATCTCCGGCGGATGCAGCTTCAATGCGGATATGGGGATCAAAATTCACCAGCAGCGAGCGCACCAGTCCGCTGAAACCATTAAATACCGCAAGAACGATTATCAGCGCTGCCACACCTACAGTAATGCCGCCTACTGATAGATAGGAAATAATGGAAATGAACTTTATACGGTTCTTTGAAAATAAATACCGCTTCGCAATAAAAAATGGACTGTTCATCTAATCAAACCTCACTGACTGCACCGGTCTGATTGATGCGGCAAGAAAAGCGGGAACAACGGAAATCATGAGAACGAGCACAAATGCTATACCTGATGTTATCAGATAATTAAACGGTTCGATTGAGAGAGGAACTTTCGATACAAAATATACTGAAGCAGGGAGCGTTATAATATTAAATTGAAGCTGAATCAGTGAGAGCAGCAAAGCGAGCAGATTCCCGATTGCAATTCCACCTGAACCGAGCAGAAGTCCTTTCAGCAGAAACATGGTAACAATATCCGAGCGCTTCATGCCGAGCACTCGCAATGTTCCGATGCTGTTTACTTTGGAAAGAATGAGAACAAGAATCGCACTGATAATGTTAAACGCTGCAACAAGAATGATTAGACCCAGTACAATCGGAATGGGTTTTTTCTGCAGATCAATCCAGGTAAGCAGCGCCTGATTGATATCAAACACAGAGCGGACATAGTGGGGGTAATCAAGATTATCCTGCAGATTGTTCACAAGGGTATCAATTCCGGCAATGGTGTTAAGTTTCAGTTCGTAGGATGAAACGCTGTTTTCAAAACCGAGTAGTCCGGCTGCCGTGCTGATATTTATATAGATAAAGTTATCATCATATTTAGCCATACCGCTTTCAAAAATGCCGCTTACTCTGAAACGCTGGATGGCGATATTCTCCGGTGAAAGAGTGGAGGTGAGTCCTTTCTCCGGCAGGAAGAGAATTATATTGTCACCCGGTTTAATAAAGAGTTTATCAGCAACGGTTTTGCCAACCACTGCTGCGGGGAGTTCTCCGCCGGTAAGATTAAAATCGCCCGAAGAAACCTGGAGGTTAATTTTGCCGGGGAGATAATCTTCTTGAACCCCTCTGATGATAATTCCTTCTTTAAGTTTACCTTTTCCGGCGATGCCGGCATTGCTTATAACCGGGTAGATTGCCTCAAGTTTTTCTCCGGCAATATTTTTTATGATTGACATATTCCGGCTAGTGTCAGGAAGCTGCCGGTCACTGAAGCCGGTGATCTGGATATGGGAGTCCAGCGAAATGAGTTTTTCCCTGAGGGTGCTCTCAAATCCGGAAAGAACACTAAGGGCAATGATCAGGGTGGTGACTCCGAGGGCAATACCGGCAATGACAATAGTCGAAAACAGGGACATCCTGGCTCCGCTTTTGCGGGGGGAGAGGAACTGTATGGTAAAGCGGAGTTTTTGTCTCATATTTGAAATAATTTATCCCTAAAATTAAAACTATTGCAGATGAAAGGAAAGGGGATTATATTTGTGATTCTGTTTTTTAACGGTTTGTTAAAAAAAGAATCACCTCGGGGCGTAGCGTAGCCCGGTATCGCGCCTGCTTTGGGAGCAGGAGGTCGCAAGTTCAAATCTTGCCGCCCCGACAAAAAAATCCTCAGATTTATCTGGGGATTTTTCGTTTTAAAACCTAGCGCTGAAAAAGGTCGCAAGTTTCCCGATTCTCGGGACCGCCCCGACCATATAATCCTCAGATTTATCTGGGGGTTTTTCGTTTTAAAACCTAGCACTGAAAGAGGTCGCAAGTTTCCCGATTCTCGGGACCGCCCCGACCATAAAAATCCTCGGTTTTAACCGGGGATTTTTTGTTTTAAATATGAATTTAAGGGAGGTCGCAAGTTTCCCGAAATTTCGGGACCGCCCCGACCATAAAATCCTCAGATTTATCTGGGGGTTTTTCGTTTTAAAACCTAGCACTGAAAGAGGT
>BTUV01000109.1:6363-8867 GCA_045863035.1 Ignavibacteriales bacterium
CGCAAGTTTCCCGATTCTCGGGACCGCCCCGACAAATAACAACGAAAAGAATTATTTTTGAAGAATTATTCCTATATTTAGAAAATAAAAGCGGAGTCTTAAATGAAACTTACAAACCAGGAACATAGTGATTTAATCGAACTAACTGAAATGACATTGGAGTTTGAGAATCAATGGAATATTTTGAGAAAAAAACAAAAAAGGGATGATGAGAAGGCAGAACTTAGACAGGAACTTGACATAAATTATGATCTACTGAATAAAATTCTGGGTTTGATCGTGAAAGAACTTAATTACAGCCCTTACCAGAATCAGTGGGCAGATAGTGAACCGCTGTGGCAGTTAGAGCAACTAACTCCGAGGATCAGGGAGACGGTTTAGTACAACCTTCATCTAAGTGCTATGGTTGGTTTACCCATCACTCTCTCCTAGGCAGTTTACATCAGTCAGTCAGGATTTATTGGTAAAACAATAACATGTAACTTCGTTGCTTTTGTTTAGCTAATAATGAATTTAACGGTTCGAGGGGGAAAATGAGTTATTTTAAATATTAGATTAAACTTTCTTTCGCGCTGAGTTAAAGAAAGACTTAGAATCATTATCGAGGTGCCAGGATAAAAAGGACGTTTAAGAAACAGAATTAAAATTAAATAGTTTTCTAAATCATGATCTAAAATCTTCATTCCAAATGTATGAAAACACGAAAGACAAAAAATACTGCAAAATCTTCTAAGAAGACTGATACAATTCTTAATGCTCCTTTGACTTTGGAAGAACTTAAATTACTTCAGGATAAAACAAAAAGAGCAGCTGAGATATTGAAAAAGTATCATCCAACAGTTAAGTTCATTAATCTTGAAGAATAGACCGTAGTTTTTACTATACTACTTATTTGTTTGAAGTCAAGAAGAATAAGGTCTTTCGCAAGTGAACTCAATAGACCAAGTGTGATAATCAATTAATGCAATATTGTAATATTATCGATGAGAAAATTAAACCATCAGGGACCAAATGTTGGAACTTATATTTTTAATTGTTATTTCCGCCCTCAGCATGAATGCTTTTGTTTGGTATTATTCTTCCATAGTTAATCCTTATGGTAGGTCAAATTACCCACCTGTGCTTTGGAAATATAGTGGTCATGTAAAAGCATGGGTTGCTATTTTGATAGGATTAGTAGCACTCATTTTGCTATATTATAGCACAAAGGATTTTGAGCAATTTGGAATGTTATTTCTCCTTATTTTGGGAATAATACTTATACGTAAATCAATCAAATCCCCTCTACATTTACCTTATGCACCCGAAAGAAATGAACTAATTAGTAGAACAGGATATCAATTTAGTAATTCTTATTCACTTCAGCAATTTTTAGAAGAAACAAAAGAATTATATTCCCAAAGTCCAACTGTCAGAGAAAAAATTCTTGGTGAGGCATTCTATTTAATATTCTGGGTACAGAGGGCTCCAGAAATAGGTTTTCTTTTTGGGATTATGTATTACAATAGCATTCTAATTGCTGTTCTTTATTCAGCACTTATATTTATGGCTGAATTTTTTAGATTTTATGTAAATGGTGCTTCAAGTTTTTATTCAAAATTATGCCGGTTCTGGACTTGGATAAGAGTACCATCATTCTTATACTCAATCATCATTATGTGGCCACAAGACTCTACTCTATCAATTTTACTAATTTTATTCTTGGTGTTTCAATGTTGGCTCGGATTATATAGTCTTACAATTTTGCTCCCATTTAGAATTATTGGAAGTATGGTAGTTGCTAGGAAATATGGATCTGGTTGGCCGATATATGAAATAGCTGCGATATGGTTTGTGATAATTAAATGGAAAAAGAAACTTGGCATTAAATCTTAAATAGCTTTTTATTTGACGATTTAAGGGAAATTTCTTCCTGTTAAGTTTTTATTCAGAGTTTTTGTTCCATTATAGCAATTATACTTTTAAACAAAAATAGATTCAGTTTTGTTGATCTGTTTTTGTAAAAAAATAAAACTGACCTTTTAAGTGGTTTCACTGATTAAGATTAACCATAAATTATCTTTCCATCCTGAGCCACATATCTGGCTATAGTTCCTGTTATCTGTGAATCTCGTTCAAACTCATCCGGCGTCACGGCAAGTACATCAAAATCGTAGGGAAGGACAAGCAGCTTTTGTCTAAGTTTTCTCATTACGGCCACACGGTCAGGAATATCTTCGGTAATAACCATCAGGTCAACATCGCTGTACTGATCTGCACTTTCTCTGGCGTATGAGCCAAAAAGAATGATCTTTTCAATTTTCTGTTCTTCCAGCAGAAGTTCTTTTATTTTCTGAATCTCTGCCTGGTTAAGCATAAGAGGGGATCCATGAATTACATTTTTCCATGGAGTAAAGTAAGCAAATTATTTAAAACGAAAAAAGCCCATCCTTACAGATGAGCTTTTAGAGAGTGGTGACCCCAAGGGGATTTGAACCCCTGTTACAGCCGTGAAAGGGCTATGT
>BTUV01000110.1:0-8481 GCA_045863035.1 Ignavibacteriales bacterium
CCTTTGTGTTAAATTTCTTTTTTGCGGTGAGTTCGAGGACCGCTAATAATTCTTCATTACATCAAAATTCCACCGGAATAATCATCATTGAGTTTACCGGTTTTTCGTTAATGCGCGCGGGCAGGTAGCGTGCGTAATAAACTGCTATCTCTGCCGCTTCATCACAACCGCCGCCGATTCCCTTAATTACCTCAGCATGCACGGCTTCTCCGTTCCGGTCTAACAGTACGCGCACTTCAACTGTTCCGGTAATGCCTTTCTTCTTTGCTGCCTCCGGAACCACACGCTTATTCTGAATAGCATATATACCCCCGACCGGTTCCGCGGGAACGTCTGCCGTAAGAAAAAAAGCCGGGTCATCCTCGGCAATCAGATGTGAGCGGTGAGTATGAGAAGGAGTGTTGCGCGCCGGTTTTGTATCAATTTCTTTCACGGGGGGTCTCACCGAACCCTCTTTTAAGGTCGGAAAGGTTACTTCCTCTTCAGTGCCGGATATTTCTTCCGCTATATATACCGGTGCGTCACTCTGCCTCACTCCCTCGCTGTAAAAAAAGTCAGTAAGAATTTTACCGGTGCTGTCAAAGCTGGTTTTCGGTCCTTCAAGTTTTCCTTTTTGTATATTAAAAAACTCTTTAAGCTGTCCGTTTTCAAAATAACGGTTTACGGCTCCCTCAATCCGGCCTGCCTGATAGGTAATACTTTCCCTGATGCGCCCTGCCTGGTAATAAAAGAGCGCCTCTCCTTCCCGAAGTCCGTTTGTCAGTATAACGCGGGAGGATACTGAGCCGTCTTCAAAATATGTATATACAGTATCTGACTGCGCGCTGAGGGAAGGCGCGGAAAAGATGAATAACAGCAGCGCCCAGCAAGGCAGCAGTCCGCAAAACGAGCGTTCTGTAAAAAAGCGCCTCATCAGTCGTGTATATACAAAGGCGCAAGCACCGTTAAGAGAAACGTGAGAACGGCAAGGGCAACAAAGAAAAAAGAAACTTCAGCCGCGTGGTCAAGCGCGTTGAAATACCTGAGCAGCCAGTTCCAGTCATGCTGCACATTCGGGGGACCAAAAAGCTCGAGTTTCATTTCCCGCGCGTCAGCAGCATAAACACTGATGTTGATGAATGAATGACCCAGCAGAAACATCGCCGACTGGAACAAAACCCTCATATAATTCACATAGAAAAATATAATTAGCAGAACCGGTATAATTATCTGCATCAGAGTTCCGCCGAGGAACATGATCAGCTCACCGAAGAAGCCAAGCAGGATATGTCCGGCTTCGTGAACAACCAGATGAAAATAGTCAAGCAGAGTGTAAGAACGCTCATAAAGAAAATATATACCCGCGAGAAGAAAAAGCAGCGAGGGTATCCAACGCTTTACTTCATCCCATCCGGTGTGGGTTCTTGCGCCGTCAGTTATCATGAAATGCAGCTTCTCATTAAATGTATAAATAGATTTCTGTTAGTCGTATTTACGGGGACGTTTGTTCGGCGAGGCAACACACTCCGGCGAGCAACAGTAGTGATGTTCTTCCCGGCAGGATTTGCAAACCACAAAAATTTTATCGCACTCAAGGTTATGGCAGTTAATATAGTATGCAGTCGGGGTGTGACAGTAATGGCACCGGGCTGTGTATTTCAGATATTCCTTAGTGTTTGGCTCAACCACTTTCCTGTCATCAAAGACAAACATACCTCCCCTCCAATAAGTATCAGGGTACTGCTGAATAAAATTGAGAATACCTCCCTCAATCTGAAAAACATTCTTAAAGCCCTTTTGCACCATATAAGCGGTGGCTTTTTCGCAGCGTATGCCGCCGGTGCAGTAGGTCACAATCGTTTTATCCTTATACCGTTCAAGCTCCTCAACTACACGAGGCCACTCCCGGAAATTTTCCATTTCCGGAATTATGGCGTTTTCAAAATGACCAATGCGGGCTTCGTAGGTATTCCGGGTGTCAACTATTACAAAATCCTCCCCTTTTTCATACATAGCCACTAATTCAGCCGGTTTAAGCCGTTTCCCCCCTTTTTCCGGATTGATATCATCTACCCCCATGTGAATCAGCTCTTTTTTAAGCCGGACGTGCATTTTCCTGAAGGCAAAATCTTCACATTCCGACTCCTTAAACCAGATATCACTAAACCGGGGAAAATGCTTCAGATATTTTTTATAATTCTCAATGGCTGAAATTCGCCCTGTTATGTTGCCGTTAATCCCCTCATGCGAAACATAGACTTTTCCCCTCAGCCCGTGATAGTGGCAGTACTGCAAATGGTCATCCAGAAAGGTCCGGGGATTATCCATCCGGGCGAATTTGTAAAAAGAAATTATGCGGAAATTGTTCTTCATTCAGGGCTTATAAAAGTAAAATACACGAACAGTAAAATTACAAAAAGCCGGGATAATCCGGCAGGTAAATCCTAAGCCGCGGGCGCTAACTTCTCCCTTGCCCCTGAACTAAAACCGGGAAGTCACTACGCGGCAGATTTAGCCCTGTAAAAACAGGGTGTCGCGGTCATCTCTGTCGCTCCGTCATGCTACAATCCGGGTTCCGTCTGAAAATACTGCCGCTATATATATCACTCCGGATTCGAAAAAAAATTATATATACCGGATTTTTTCCATATCCGTTCATTTTTTACTGCTGTGCCCTGAGTCAGTCAGCCGCCGGAAAAATGCCCCTCCGGGTTGGTTTTTAAGCCGTAATTTGATAAATTCAAAGCCAAATTGAATAATTCTTACAAAGTTTTCAAATATCATCAATAATTAAACAAAGAAGGATGTATGAACAGAAAATTACTTCTCCTCCTGGTTGTTTTCCTCTCCACAGCAGTGTTTTCGTACGCGCTCACCGGAAATATCAGCGTTAATGGCGATGGAAACAAAAATCTGACCCTCAGCTCATCGAATACCGATGAACTGCCGGGCAACCAGACAACCTCAGCCCTACAGGGCACCTATTACATCGGCGCAGCCGGAACCGCTCCGGGCGGAACCGACCCTCACTTTCTTTCATTCAGGGCCGCTCTTGATACCATCAATGCAAGCTCTATTACCGGTGACTGTATCTTTTACATCACCAGCAATATAACCGAAACGTATGCAGACTCTCGCGGTATCGGTCTTGCCATTGATCCGGGCTCATTCACCATTACCTTTAAGCCCTATACCGGTGTTCAGCCGGTAATTACCTTCAACTACCCGACCGACCTTAACGGCGGACCTTCCGGTGCTTTTGTTATCGGTATTCCGGGTAACGGAAATGTCGCCTGGGACAGCATGAGAGCCACAAGAAATATCATCATTGATGGTTCAAACACTCCCGGAGGCACAACTCGCGATTTGACCCTCCAGTCTGACACTTTGGCACAGCGTAACGCAATGCCCCTGGTCATCGTCGGTGACGTTGCGAATGTTATTGTGAAAAACACTAATATCTACTACAAAGTAAAAACTGTCAGTACATCCGGCAACCTCTTCATCGGAGCTGTCATGATTCGTCATCGTAACTACCTTGGCGTTGACTGGGTGCCACACGATATACTGTTCCAAAACAATCACCTCAGCAGTAATTTTGATGGTGTTGCTCAGAATGCCCAGGGTTATGGTGTCTATCAGTCAGGCACACCGCTTCCGGCGGATTATCCCTCTGCAATAACCCTTTCTAAGAACCTTATTGAGGGCAAAAGAAGATCAGTTGCTCTTTACCGCGCCGGAAGTCATATTCTTGATGGAAATACTTTTGTGCTGAATCAGAATGTTGTCGCGAATACCACCAATGAGGCGGTTTTAGCGGTTGATGTTGATACAAATTCAATTGTTTTTCTTACAAACAACAAATTTTCTAAGGTTTCCTCAATGACCAATGGCACCAACGTAGGTAATACCGCCCTTAGCATTGAGACTTTCGGAACCTACTATGTTTTCAACAATTTCTTTTACGGATTTGAGCTCACCGCCGCCAATCCTGTTGCATATATGCGCGGCATCAAAAACAGCTCGCCTAACGCTACTCTTTATGCCCTTCATAATTCAATATATATGAACGACATTCCCGCCGGCGGAACTGTTGCTTACAATGGTATGTATATATCGGACGGCGCCAACACTATTGCTAACAACATTGTTTACAATGCTATTGTTGACTTTCCGGCTTATTGCATCAGCAGAATCGGCGCGCTTGGCACCCTTGCCTCAGACTATAATGACTTCTATTATAGTGATGCAACCAACGGTAACGTTGGCTTCTGGGATTTGGCAGCTACTCAGACACTTGCTGCATGGAGAACTGCTTCATCACAGGATTCAAATTCTGTTTCCAAGGCAGTTACCTTTACCTCCCTGACAGATCTGCACTTAACAGGCAGCTCAAACGGAGACGCTGATCTGGCGGGAGCTCCCCTGGCAGGTGTTGTTATTGATATTGACGGAGATACCCGCAGTACCTTAAAACCTTATATGGGTGCTGATGAGGCAAGTATCTCTCTTGAACCACCAGCTTCGACTGTTTTATTTACGGAGAATTTTGATTATCCTGTCGGCTCACTCCTTACCGCAAACGGCTGGACAGCTCACAGCGCTGGGGGCACTAACGCTCAGACCGTTGTTACTCCGGGGTTAAGCTACACCGGATATGAGCTCTCAGGCATTGGTAACTCCTCACGCTTTTTTACAACCGGTGAAGATGTAAATAAGAATTATGATTCAGTTACCACCGGTTCTGTTTATGCTTTCTTAATGGCACGGTTTGACACCGTGAGCACCACCAAGGACTATTTCTTCCACCTCGGTCCCAAAACATTAGGATCAACCTTCAGAGGACGTCTCTTTGCAAGAGCTGATGCATCAGGCGCACTTTCATTCGGCGTGAGCAAAGGTACTACCGTAGATACCATTATTAACTGGACTCCTTACAGTTATGCCACCAACGCAACGTATCTTTTCGCAATGAAATATACATTTGTTGAGGGCGCAAACAATGATATCGTCAGTTTGTTCGTTAACCCGGTACTTAATGGTGTTGAGCCAACCGCCAATGTAGTTCATGTAGATGCGAACATAACCGATGCGACAGATATCGGTTCAGTAGCTATCCGTCAGGGAAGCAGCTCTGCAAGATTATACGGCGGAATTGACGGAATACAGATCAGAACCAACTGGCCGCTGGTTATTCCGGTTGAACTTACTTCATTTACTGCCTCAACAAGCGGAAATACGGTTCAGCTTGCATGGACAACGGCAACCGAAACCAACAACAGCGGGTTTTCAGTTGAAAGAAAATCCACCGATGGTAACTGGAGCACTGTTGCGTTTGTTGACGGTAAAGGCACAACTACCGCCCCGGCTTCGTATATATACACCGACCGCAATCTGAGCTCAGGCACCTATACCTATCGCCTGAAACAGATTGATTTTGACGGTTCATATACCTATTCAGATGAAGTAATGACCGATCTGACCGCTCCGGCTGAGTTTATGCTGAGCCAGAACTATCCGAATCCGTTCAATCCTACTACAACCATTAAGTTCGGTATTCCGGCTGATGCAAGAGTAAAACTCGAGCTTTACGCTATCACCGGCGAAAAAGTTGCAACTCTGATTGACGGAGAAATGACAGCAGGTTATCACCAGTATCTGCTCAACGGTTCTAACCTCTCAACAGGTGTATATCTCTACCGCCTTACCGCGGGTGAATTCAGTTCAGTTAAAAAACTGATGCTGGTTAAGTAAGAGAATATCTCTTCTGATTTCTAATCCGGTGTTTGCCTCTGCGCGGACACCGGATTTTTTTTAATTAGGAATTAGTAATTAGTAATGGGGATTATATATATAGCGGTAACAACTCTTTGCGGCCTTGCGCGAAGTTTTCCGGGGAGAATGGTCCGCTGATCTTAAACGAATCGGAAAATCAATATACAATGTGCAATTTACAATGAACAATGTACAGAAAGGAATTAGGAGTTAGTAAGGAGTAATTAGTAATGGGGAATATATATGGCGGAAACAACTCTTTGCGGCCCTGCGCGGGATTTTCCGGGGAGAATGGTCCGCTGATCTTAAACGAATCGAAAAATCAATATACAATGTGCAATTTACAATGAACAATGTACAGAAAGGAATTAGGAGTTAGTAAGGAGTAATTAGTAATGGGAAATATATATAGCGGTAACAACTCTTTGCGGCCTTGCGCGAGGTTTTCCCGGGAGAATGGGGTTTTAATTTTTCAACTTTTAACTTTTAACTTCTTCAGTTCTGCTTCAAACTCTTCATACGACTTCTTCCCTTCAAGTATCGCCTTCAGTTTTCCTTTTGCGTCATATATAAACGTGGCGGGTATTGCTCCTCCCCAGTCCGGACTTAAAAAGTTTATCAGCTTTTCATCACTTCGCTCTGTGTTTACCAATACCTTAAAGAAAACCGGCTGCTTTTTAAGAAAGGGTTTTATTTTTGTTTCAATCTCATCATCATAATCAATGCTAAGTCCCACTACTTCAATCTCTTTGTGCTTTTTTGCGAGTTTGTTAAGGTCTGGCATCTCTTCCTTACAGGGAATGCACCAGGTAGCCCATACGTTCAGCACAAGAATTTTACCCTTACGCTCTTTGATGAGCTTTTGAAGTTCTTTTATTCCGGCTTTTGTAATTGTATCATTAGCAGGAGTCGCGGCAGATGAGACCGGTGCATAAGCAAGCAACAAGCTAAGCAAAATCGTTATCAGCATTGGGATGATTTGTCCTGAATGGTTCTTCATAAAAAAGGGAGGCGCGGAAAACAATTAAGTTCCTTTGCCTCCCCTCGGGGTAAGATGAACTCCTAATTTACTCTTTTTATAGAACATCCAAAAGCTTTTGTTTTAGAAACCGATACTTTTTTTTCTTCCAGGATTTCATCTAATGCAGCGCTCAAATCGCGCTTAGTGATACCCGACTCTCTGCGGCTGTCATCAATCCGGCCGTGATAGAGCAGTTCAAGACCTCCGTTAAGCACATACGCTTCCGGTGTGAATGATGCCGCGAATTTATCCGCGATTACATTGCCCGGGTCTTTAAGAATAGTGAAACGGAGACTGTTTTCTTCCGCGTGAGATGTAATTTCCTCTATGCTCTCTTCTTTGTTTGAGTTGATACCCAGAAAAACCACACCTTTTTCCTTATACTGCTCATAAAGAGCCGCCATTCTTGTGTTGTAATCATTTGAAACCGGGCACTGGGTTGAAATCCAGATCAGGACAATTGCTTTTGCATCTTTGTACTGTTCTAATGAGTGAGGTTTCCCTTCCAGATCATTGAGCGTAAAGTTTTCGGCTTTTTTAAGATCTTCGGCAGCGGCCTGACGGTGCTCGCCACAGTTAAATACTACAAATGCGGTGAAGAGAATAAAAAGAATTCTACGCATAGTTTTTTTCCTTAGTGAATTAATGACCGCAAGATAGGATTTTAGTGAAAACGGGGCAATACAAATTGGCAGCCCGGATGGAGGGTCAATTGCTTTTAGAAGCTGCTGAAAGTGGAACGGTGTAGCAAACTGTAGTGCCCTTGACTTCTGCAATTTGTTTGACGCATTTACCCCTCAGAAATGACATCATAGCTTAGATGTTGCGGTGTTCGAGAATGTATTCTGGTAATTTATCCGGTTTCGCTATCCTGTCTAATAATCTTCAAATTTTTCTTGTATGTATTTTCCCTTTTATCAAATATCGGGTTATTAACTCCAGTCTATGCTCATCTTGTACCCAAACGATAAGTGGTTGAAAATCATGCATTTCAATGCACAATTCCGGAAGCTCCCTTTTCAATGTACAATTCCGGAAGCCCCCTCTTTCCAATACAGAATATAATAAACACGAGTTTCTTTTACTGAAAAATCTGAATTTAGTATATGTTGAGTTTGTCAGGAGAGAGGGGGTTTGGGGGTGAGTTTAAAAAAGCCAAATAAATGTACCAATTCAAAACGCTTTCAAGGCCACCATTTCAATGAAGAATGTACAATTCCGGAAGCCCCCTTTTTCCAATACAGAATTTAATAAACACGAGTCTCTTTTACTGAAAAATCCGAATTTTGTATATATTGAGTTTGTCGGGAGAGAGGGGGGTTTGGGGTGAGTTTAAAAAAGCCAAACAAATGTACCAATCAATACGCTTTCAAGGCCACCATTTCAATGAAGAATGTACAATTCCGGAAGCCCCCTCTTTCCAATACAGAATTTAATAAACACGAGTTTCTTTTACTGAAAAATCTGAATGTAGTATATATTGAGTTTGTCGGGAGAGAGGGGGGTTTGGGGTGAGTTTAAAAAAGCCAAACAAATGTACCAATCAATACGCTTTCAAGGCCGCCATTTCAATGAACAATGTACAATTCCGGAAGCCCCCTCTTTCCAATACAGAATTTAATAAACACGAGTTTCTTTTACTGAAAAATCTGAATTTTGTATATATTGAGTTTGTCGGGAGAGAGGGGGTTTGGGGGTGAGTTTAA
>BTUV01000111.1:0-8321 GCA_045863035.1 Ignavibacteriales bacterium
AAAGATTGTTATGCCGTTCGGGCTTTCTTGTTATAATACAGCTTCAAAATAACAAATCCCGCCAGTCCGCTGAGGATTGAGGCGGTAAAGATGCTGATCTTTGAGTAATCAAGAAGCGTTTCACTACCGGGGAAGGCGAGTCCGGCAATGAACAAACTCATGGTAAATCCGACACCGGCAAGCCAGCTCACGCCATATATACTTTTAATAGACATTCCGGTTGGAAGCTCTGCCCATCCGAGCTTTACGGTAATCCAGCTAAAAAGCGTAATACCAATCTGTTTGCCAAAAAGTAATCCGGTTATAATCCCCAGTGCAACAGGGCTCATCAGAATTTCACTCAAAGAGCCGGCAATAGTAACTCCGGCATTGGCAAGTGCAAAAACCGGCATAATCATAAAGGCAACCCATGGGTGCAGTTGGTGTTCCAGGTCTTTAAGCAGCGGCTTAACCGGTATCACGGTTGCAAGCAGCACTCCGCCAATGGTTGCATGCACGCCTGATTTTAAAATTGCCACCCAGAGAATAATTCCGAAGAACAGGTAAAATCCCACACTCATAATTTTTTTGTTTCCACCCCAGAGCAACACGCCATAAGTAACTGCCCCAACGATGAGTGATATCACCGAAATGGAATCAGTATAGAAGAAAGCAATCACCAGCACCGCGCCCAGATCATCCACTATTGCAAGCGCGGTGAGAAACACTTTTAATGCAATCGGAACATTTTTACCCAGTAAACTAAGAATACCGAGGGCAAACGCAATATCTGTTGCCATCGGTATTCCCCAGCCCGATGCAGCTTCGCCCCCCTTATTGAAGAATACAAAAAACAAAGCCGGAACCACCATACCACCTAAAGCGGCAGCGGCCGGCAGCATCGCTTTCTTCAGGGTTGAAAGCTCCCCTTCAACCACTTCCCTTTTAATTTCAAGACCAACTACAAAAAAGAAAATGGCCATCAAACCATCATTTATCCATAGCAGAATCGGTTTTGAGATATTAAAAAAATCAAACCCGACAGTAAATTTCAGATTTAAGGTCGAAAAATAATAAGACGCGTAGGATGAATTAGCCAGTACAAGAGCTACAGCCGCGCACAACAGCAATATAATACCACCGGCTGACTCCACTTTTACGAATGATACCAGCGGATTTATCACAACCGACCGGATATTTTTTTGTACTTTTGCAGACATCATTTTCTCCGTTTTCTGATTAAAATTCAAATATACTAATAACAATATCTTCTTCCATGAAAAATCGTTCAATTATTATCCCTCTTCTTTTCATTTTTCTGTCGTCAATGCAGAACACCATGCCCCAGAACTGGCTGCGGGTTGATTCAGTCTTCAATCCCGCCGGCGTTTACGCGCTCAGTTTTTCCTGTCCTGCTTTTGCTGATATGGATGCAGACGGCAAACCCGACCTCTTTGTCGGGAACTCAAACAAAGCTCAATATTTCAAAAATACTTCTTCCGCCGGCATTAGCACCTTCGCCTTTGATGAATCAATGCTGGCTTCCATATATACAACCGGTGTAGGCGTAAATAATTACTATCCCCTCACCGGAGACCTTGATAATGACGGTGATTTTGATCTCATTATAGGCGGATATAACGGCTTTATATATTATGAAAATACCGGTACAGCCGCTGCCGCCGTCTGGTCGAAAATTGACACCTTCTTCCAGGTGGTAAACCCCCTCATTGGTACTGATGCACGCCCCGCACTGGTGGATATTGATAATGACGGTGATCTTGATTTATTTGCCGGTATCGGTGAATCACTCTTCGGCGGACCTAATGCCGGAATCACTATCGGCTTCAGAAATACAGGCAATGCTTCAGCAGCCGTTTTTGTTCAGGATAACATTCTTACTACCGGACTGCCGGACGCGGGGCTTAATTGTTTCCCCACCTTTGCTGATATGGACGCTGATGGTGATTATGACCTGCTCATCGGTCGTGATTTAGCGTCATTTTTATTTTACCGCAATACAGGAAGCGCGGCTTCCCCCGTCTGGTCACGCGATTACAATATGTTCAACACGATGGAAACTACTACCTACTGGAAAGTTCCCGTACTGTTTGATTATGACGGCGACCATGACTTTGACCTTATATACGGACAGGACAACGGACGTCTCACTGTTTATGAAAACACCGGAACAACTGTTGCTCCGGTATATACCCGCAACAATGATCTCTTTAAAGTAATTAAAAGCCAGGGCAGCGGCGCCACTGTTTCACTCGGTGATTTTGACGGTGATGGTGATTTTGATATGGTAGGAGGAGACTGGAGCGGCAAGTTTCAGTATTTCCGCAACAGCGGCGGTCAGGTTTTCCCTTCCTTTGCGTCTGCATCTTCCCCTGTTACTGTTCTTGATCCGGGCTCCTACTCATCTCCGGCCGTTGTTGATCTTGACGGCGATGGTGACCTTGATATCGTATCAGGCGAGCTTAACGGAAAACTCTACGGATATATAAACAACGGCGGAAGTTTTGCCTCTAACAATGCTCCTTTTTCCGCATTGAGCTTCACCGGATTTTCGCACCCGACCTTTGCAGACCTTGATGCTGATGGTGACCCCGATCTTATCGTTGGCGCTGAAGCTGCTGCCAACTGGCGCGCTTACCGCAACCAAGGGGCAATGACTTTTGTGGAGGATGCTACTCTTATCACCGGTGTGACCACTTACAGCCGCGGAAAACCGGTGCTGGCTGATTTTGATCTTGACGGTGATTATGACTTGGTTATCGGCCGTTCTTTCGGTGAAATTGTTTTATTCGAAAATAAAGGTACGGCTCAGACCCCCGCATGGATTCAGAATGATTCTGTTTTCGCCGGCATCAAAGTAAAGCAGAGCGCAGCTCCTGCATTCGGCGATATGGACGGAGACGGAAAGCCGGATATGATTATTGCTGAATATGACGGCAACTACACCTGGTTTAAAAATATGCTGAATATTACCGTAAATGCCGGGAAGGATGTTTCTTCTGCACCAGCCGGGTTCACTCTTGAGCAGAATTATCCGAATCCTTTTAACCCTGCAACACGGATTAACTTTACCCTGCCGCGTGATATGAAAATCCGGCTTGTGGTATATTCCGCCGAAGGTGTGATGGTGAGAGAAGTTCTTAACGGAAGTTTTTCCGCCGGTTTCCATTCTGCCATGGTTGACCTGGCTTCAACCGGTTTAAGCAGCGGAATCTATTTCTACACCCTGAAAGGTGAGGGACTTTCCATCAGCAAAAAAATGATTTTGCTTAAATAACCGCATCTTCCGAAAGCCGGAACATCATGCGGAAATTATCTGTTCTGTCAGATATGAAAAGAATTACTGCATAATAACATGTCAACTCCGGCCGAAATAGCGGCATTAGTTTTTGCTGCTTTGCACATCCCCTTTTTACTGACGGCGCTGTATAATCTTTTTACAGCGCCGGAAGTTTTATCAGCCAACGGGCATGATGAAAAAGTATCGCTCCTGATACCTGCCCGCAATGAAGAGAAAAACATAAGCCGTACCCTTGATAGCATTCTTGCCATAACTGACCCCTTGCACGAAATAATCATCCTTGATGACAATTCAACCGACAATACCCGGCGCATTGCGGAGCAATATTCCGTCAAGGATAAAAGAATTCAGGTTGTCTCCGGAAAAGAACTTCCCGCCGGCTGGCTTGGAAAAAACTTTGCCTGCCATCAACTTGCAAAACTTTCTTCAGGAGACTATCTCCTGTTCGCGGACAGTGATGTCACCATAAAAAGCGGCTCAGTATCATATATACTCGGCAGGATGAAAGAACTAAACCTGAGCGCTGCCTCTGTTTTCCCCACTCAGCTTATGTCAGCCAGGGGTGAGAAGTTTATCGTTCCGATGATGAACTGGATACTGCTGAATTTCCTGCCACTCAGATTTGTCTATTCACGCTCAAACCCCGCCTTTGTGGCCGCAAATGGTCAGCTTTTTTGTTTCAGACGAAGTGATTATTTTGCTCTTGGGGGGCATGAAGCAGTAAAAGACCGGGTGGTTGAGGATATGGAACTCGCACGGCTTATAAAAAACAAAGGTCAGAAGATGATGACATTCACGGGAGGAAATCAGATATTCTGCACAATGTATTCATCATTTACTGAAGGCATACAGGGTTTTTCTAAGAATTTTTTCCCCGGCTTTGCGATACCGGCGCCGCTCTTCCTTCTCTTTCTGTTTTTTCTGCAGATTATGTATCTGGCTCCACTGGCGGGTCTGCTGCATACACCTCTGTTTATTATTCCGTCAGTTATGATATATATACAGCGCGCGGCGGTTTCATCTGTCTCACGCGGAGCGGTTGCATTTAATCTTATTTTTCATCCGGTGCAGATTCTTGCCGTGCTTTTCACCGGCATCAATTCAGTCCGGATAACACTTTCGCGATCGGCACAATGGAAAGGAAGAAAAATCTGAAAAAGTATATCTATTTCCTGCTTGGTGTTATGTACACAGTCGGAATTATCGGTCACAGTACTGAAACGCTCTTTCCGATGATGATTACGCTTACTCCTTTTACTCTGCTTTTCACGGGCTCGCTCGCTCTCTATGCATCCGGTGTATACAAGGAGAAATATTTTATCCTCTGGTTTCTGGTAACATATATCTTCACCTTTTTCTCAGAATATGTCGGCGTTAAAACCGGATTGATTTTTGGTGTGTATGAATACAGTAACGTGCTCGGTTTTTCAGTGTCGGACGTTCCCCTGATAATCGGATTTAACTGGGTTCTGGTAGTGGCAGGTAGCATTTATCTTGCATCATTAGTGACCAAAAATTCTGCCTTCGCTTCACCTTTGGCGGGTATCCTTGCGGTAGTATTCGACTATTTTCTTGAACCGGTCGCCATTGCGCTGGACTATTGGACCTGGGCTGATACGGCAGTTCCGCTTCAGAATTATGTCGCCTGGTTTCTGATTGCCACACTTGCTGCTTTTTTTTATCACCGGTTGGTTGATAAGAAAACTGACATGATATTTGGCTTCTATTTTGTGCTTCAGTTAATCTTTTTTATCGCATTGCAGATTTTTGCCCTATAAAATATCACAAACACAAAAAAATCTATGGAAGATCAAATTTACCGGGAACAAACCCCTGAGAAGCAGAGTATAAGAGGTGTGACCATTGCATCCGTCATAATCATATTGTGGCTGGGGCATCTGTCATACATCCTTGCCGCAGTTGAAGCAAATCCGGCAAATCCGTTTTTTTGGCTTCATCTTCTGCTGCAAACGTATCTTTATACCGGTCTTTTTATCACCGGACATGATGCAATGCACGGAACTGTTTATCACGGCAAAGGATGGAATCTGTTCTTTGGCACTGTTTCCTGCTTGCTTTACGCAGGGCTTTCTTACCGGACTCTTATCAGGAATCATTTTTTGCATCATAAATTTCCCGGCGAAGAAGGTGATCCTGATTTCAGCGCCAAAACCCAGAACTTCTGGCTCTGGTGGTTCAGTTTTATGTATCACTATACTACTCTGCGGCAGCTTGTTATTATGGCAGTTGCGTATAATATAATGAAGATATATATACCTGAACCGTCTTTGATTGCATTCTGGGTAATACCGGCTTTTCTGAGCTCACTGCAGCTTTTCTATTTCGGCACGTATAAGCCGCACATGAAGCCCCACACTGAGGAGATGAGACCCCACAATGCAAGAAGCCAGAAGCTTAACCATCTGGCGGCAATGCTTAGCTGTTACTTTTTCGGGTATCATCACGAGCATCATGAGCAACCGAGGGTTCCCTGGTGGCAGTTATATAAAGTAAAAGAAGCCGCGGAAGGGAAAGCGGGTTGAGCAAAACCAATGCCGTGCGAATTCTTGAATCAAAAGGAATTCACTATACGCTTCATGAGTATGAAGTTGACGAAAGCGATTTGAGCGGAGGAACCGTTGCGAGAAAAATCGGAGCAGAAAGTGACGAGGTGTTTAAAACACTGGTCACGATCGGAGACAAAACCGGAGTGACTGTGTTTGTTATTCCGGTAACTGCAGAACTAAACCTGAAAAAGGCAGCAGCGGTTTCAGGAAACAAAAAAATTGAAATGGCAAAGCTGAAGGATGTGTTCGACCTGACCGGATATATACGCGGGGGCTGCTCCCCTGTCGGCATGAAAAAACATTATCCGGTTTATCTGGATGAACTGAGCGGACTGTTCGATTTCATTTACATCAGTGCGGGAGTACGGGGAACCCAGATGCGACTGAAGCCGGATGACCTTATCAGTGTGACTGATGCCATAACGGCAGATCTATTATGAATATTTAAGAAAGGAACCACCATGAAACGGTTTTTCTATGTAACTCTTATCACGCTCTTTTCAGCGCTCAATCTCTCCGCGCAGAATTCCGACAGGCAGGTTAACGTTACAATATATAATAGTGACCTTGGCGTTATCCGTGAGATACGCAGGGTAAACCTTGCCAAAGGAAGCGGAATCCTTGAGCTGGGGAACGTCTCTCAAAAAATAGATGCAACCAGTGTGCGCATTAAATTTGACGGCAGCGTACTTGAACAGAATTATCAGTATGATCTGGTTTCTCTCACCAAAATTCTTGAAAAATATATAGACAAAGAAGTAACCCTCATCGGTGAAAAAGATGAATTCATTGAAGGCACGCTTCTTTCCATAGCAAATAATCAGGCGGTAATTAAAAAGAAGAACGGAGGGCTCACCCTTCTGCCAAATCTTTCAGCATACAGAATCTCCGTTGATGCTCTGCCTGAGGGTCTGATAACGTCCCCCACGCTTAAACTTCACCTCTTTGCCAACAACGGCGGCAGTCAGGAGCTTGAGCTCGCATATATGACCGGCGGTATGACCTGGCACGCTGAATATGTAGCAGTACTCGACAAGGACGACAAAAATCTCGGAATTAACGCCTGGGTGAGTATTCAGAACAACAGCGGTACCACTTTCAAGAATGCTAACCTGAAACTGGTCGCGGGGGAAGTTAACCTGCTGCCTAAAAACTATAACCGGGACTCTCCGCAGCCCACGATGTATTTTGATTCGATGGAAAAAGGAGCCGGCGCGCAGTTTGAGGAAAAAGAGTTTTTTGAGTATCATATATATAATTTGCAGCGTCCGGCAGATGTGGCGAACAATGAGATTAAGCAAATCCAGCTTTTTGACGGCAACGGAATTCCGGTCGTAAAAAAATACCGTTTCCTGAGTGATTATTACGGAGCCGCCGGTAAAAGAGACGTAAATGTAATTGTTGAGTTCGAGAACAAACAGGAGTTCGGACTGGGAATTCCCATGCCAAAAGGAAAAGTGCGGATATATAAATCAGACGGTTCATCTCTTGAGTTCGTCGGCGAAGATGCGATTGACCACACGCCGCGTGAAGAAAAAGTCTCATTAAAGCTCGGTAACGCATTTGACATTGTAGCCGAAGAGGTGCTGAATGACTATAAGCAGATCAGCAAAAATGTATATGAAAGCACATTTACCCTCAAACTCAAAAACCGGAAAAAGGAAGAAGTTACCATAAACGTAGTAAAGAATGTCGGTTACAACTGGGAAGTGAAGAATAACAATCTTCCATACAGTAAAGTTGATGCAGATACCATCGAGTTTAATGTAGCAGTAAAAGAAGGGGCTGAAACCGAATTGAAATATACGTTAAGGTATTCTTATCAGTAAATAAAAAAAGCCGGTGAACTTAACTGACCACCGGCTTTTTTCATATATCAGCGGGGGGAGATGACTTGATGAATTAAGAATTAAGAATTAAGAATTAAGAATTAAGAATTAAGAATTAAGAATTAAAAATGAAGAATTGACAAAGCGCATTGCCCATGGTAAATTATTCTAAGAGTCCGCTTTATGATTTCTGCCAAAATTTATCGAGATCTTTCAGATAAGTAAGTTATAATAAAAGTGAGAATGAGAAATTATATTATGTGCTGCTATTTGGCTTAATCTTCTGTTTTTGCTTTTTCTGACTCACCCCCAAACCCCCTGACTTCTGCCATAATTTGACTAAGTCGTAAAAACATGAAATTACGTCTTGAAAACAAAGATTTTCTCATAAGTTGTCATACTATTTTTGGTTATAAATTAAGGAAATTTCAGATATAAGGACAATGTTACAATTACAAAGCCCCCGCTTCCATTGTAAAAATTACAATATATAATTTTATAAGCCCCCTCTTTCCAATACAGAACCCGGCAAACACAAATTTATGTTCTGCTGTAATAAATATTCAGTTAAAAATTACTCTGTCAGGAGAGAGGGGGTTTGGGGGTGAGTCTTGTTATTGCGAA
>BTUV01000112.1:0-8237 GCA_045863035.1 Ignavibacteriales bacterium
CCAAACCCCCTCTCTCCTGACAAACTTAACTCTTTCCCGGTATATACTTCAACCAAATATGATTATTCGTTTACATAAATCCGTATTGGAAAGAGGGGGCTTCGGAATTGTTCATTGTACTTTGTTCATCTCAGAAATATAACAATTACAAGTAAGAAGATTTAGAAGATCATTGTTGAGGATACAGCAGCAGGGCAAACTTTCCGAAAACTTTCTGGAACAAGCCAGGGTTCTAAGTCGAAATTGTCATTTTTGAAATAAAATGCGTCATACTAATTGGCAGAAGTCAGGATAAAATAAGCAGCTTCCAAAAAAAAAGGCGGTCATAACCTGACCGCCTTTTTATTGTTATCTAAATCTTCTTCGTTCATTTGTCCAATCCTGGAAAGGAATGAGTTACTCACAGGGCAGGGTGATTTTCCGCTATTGCCCTGCGTACTGCTTTCTCTGCGTTAATCTGCATGATCTGCCGGCAAAAAACTGTTTTATATCCCTCACAGTGTTTTCAGTCAGACAAATGTTGCACGACCACTACTTCACCAGCATCAGTTTTCTGGTCATAACATTACCGCTGCCGTCTGAGAGGCGGTAGTAATATACTCCTGCTGAGAGTGATTCAGCATTGAGCGAAACGCTGTGCCTGCCTGCTGAGTAGATACCCTGTGCAAGGAGTGCAATTTCGCTTCCGAGCATATCGTAGAGTTTTAATGACACCTGACCTGCCGCCGGAAGTGTAAATGTAATCACCGTTGAGGGGTTAAACGGATTTGGGTAATTCTGATAAAGCATAAATTCATCCGGTCCTGCTGCATCTACTTCTATCTCCGGCGAAAAATGAACCGAACCGTCATAATCTGTTTGTCTCAGACGGTAAGTATATTTACCGGCGGAAACCTGCTCACGGAATTCATACTGCACTTGCTCAGTAGTAGTTCCTGCTCCGTTCACTCTTCCCGCTTCAAGCCACCCTGTTTCATTATTTTCTCTGCGTTCAATCGTGAAAAAACTGTTATTGGTTTCAGTTGCAGTTGACCAGGTCAGAAGAACAGCACCCTGTTCAAACCAGCCCCTGAAGGAGACCAGTTCAACGGGAATGACCGGATTACCAAGCTGCCCTGCCGGACTTATATCCTGTCCGTATATACCGGCATCACCAAGCCGGGTATCACCCCAAACTAACTTACTGTTGCCCATAGGGTCTATACCGCCGGTCATCTGCAGTTTAGAGGCACTCTGCGCTGACAGAGTTACAAAATCACCCGTCCACTGGAAATCTCCGTTTGTATTAACCGCGAATCCCTCAACTGAATTATTATTACCGCCGGTACTGCCGTTCAGATAAAAGGCATATATACGACTTGCGCCATAGAAGGTGTTGAACGAACTGAGACTGGTGGTGAACGGAGCGGAGAGCGGTTTAAATACTTTTCCAGCCGCACCCCACTGAAGCGAGCCCGATGCATTTACCATCTGTCCGGAAACTCCGTGTGAATTCTGATTGCCATCGGTTTCAAGCCAGAATGAAAACAAATTCTGATCTGCCGGGTCGAAACTGATAACCGGATTAAATTTATGCTGACCATTATCTGCTGCAAGTTCGATTCCATTTACGGTATATGAAATGCTTCCGTCACTTTTTACACGCTGGGCAAATGCGGCCTGGATATTATTCTGATCCCTGTCATCGTGCCAGGCAATAATACCACCGCCAAGTTTATCACTGATAACCTTCGGTTTTGAAAATGCTGCTATTCTTCCGTTATCCTGCACCTGGGTTGACCATGAAACAGTTCCGGTTGATGAAACTTTTTGCGCTCTGAGCTTAACTGTCTGTGCGGGAAAATTTCCTGTTGTAACAGTGTGGAATACAATAAAGCTGCCGCTGTCAGACGGCACAAGGTCAGGATAACTGAAGCCGGCGCTGGCATCCTGAAGAGTTTTCTGTTCATCCCCCCAGAGCTTTACGCCATCAGATGAAAGGATGTGCATACCCACCTTATAAGGGTTTTGCGCAAGAATCCAGATTACAGCGATATTTCCATTGCCAAGCACGGTTATTTTCGGGTCTGCCTGATAAACTGTGCCGGTTGAAAGCCCGACTCCGTTGCCGCCCCATGAATACTGCCCGGAGGGACTGATCTTATATATATACGGCTTTAGCGAGCCCTCACGTATGTCAGTAAATGCAATTATTGCATTTCCATTATTGTCAACTTCTAAATCATAGTCAACAAGAGATGTATTCTGAGGGTTATTGCTGATGAGCAGTCCTCCGCTTGCCCAAAGTTTGTTGCCGTGAAGATCAAGATTCTGCATATACACAGCATAGCTGCCATTACGACTGTCAAACCAGCTTACATAGCAGCCGCCATCAGGGCGGACTGCTATCTTGGCGAGTGCCTGTTCACCGGTGGTATCACAGACTGCGAATGTAGCGTTCGGGTTGCTCGCCCACTGAGCCATTATTGCGGGGGCAGAGACGAACAAAAACACAAAAATGAACGAAGTTGATTTCCGCATGAATTCCTCAAGAAGTTTTTATAAAATTAACGGTAAATTCTGAAGAATCAAAAAGAAAAGATTACCAATTCTAAACCCCCGACCACAGCGTGGCAGCAAACTGGCAGAAATTATTGTGAATCGTAAATTATTTTTCGACCTCGGAGTGATCACAGATTGGCAGAAAGGATATGTATTGCCATATAACCTCCCGGATTCCCGCTAAACTAAACCGTACAATTCATTTAACATAACTTAGCGCATCAATCCCATTTAAAACAAAAAAGGGATGAGAAAAATCTCATCCCTTATATAATCTATGTATTTATCAGGCGAGATACCCTGAAACTATCCCCGGGAACTGCCTGAGCACATCCCCAACTTTGCCGGTATCTTTTGCTCCGGCCGTTGCCAGGTGAGGTTTCCCACCGCCGCCACCGCCAAGCTGTTTGGCAATATCACCGACTAATTTCCCGGCAGAGAGTTTCTTTTCCTTAATTAAAGCATCAGAAACAATACACACCAGACCAACCTTGCCATCATGAACAGAGGCAAGCAGCCCTACGCCATCCTTCATTCTGTTACGGAACTCATCGCCAAAGAATTTCAGATCATCAACCGATGCATCATCAATCATTCCGGTATATATCGCAACTCCGTTTGACATCTGCGGATTCTGCATCAATGCTGGAAGCACAGAAAGCTTCTCCTTTAATTTAAGATCATTTATTTCTTTTTCCAGCTTTTTCCGCGTATCAGTCAGTTCGAGAATGCGTGACTCAAGCTCATGCTCTTTTTCAATCTGATGGCGAATCCACCGCTCAACGCCAAGCCCTGTAACTGCTTCAATTCTCCGGACTCCGCTTGAGATTGATGACTCGCTGATGATTTTAAACAGACCAATCTCACTTGAGTTTCTCACATGCGTTCCGCCGCAAAATTCAACTGAATAATCACCATATTGCACAACATTCACAAAGTCGCCGTATTTATCACCAAAGAACATGAGTGCACCCATCTTCTTCGCCTCATCGAACGGTACATTGCGATGATGCTGCAACGGTATATTCTGCAACAGATAATCGTTTACCATTGCTTCAATGTCCATCAGTTCATTATGGCTTACTTTTGAAAAATGAGTGAAGTCAAACCTCAGGCGATCAGGTCCAACATAAGAACCCGCCTGCCCAACGTGGGTACCAAGTATTTTCCTTAATGCTGAATGCATTAAATGCGTGGCCGTATGATTACGCATGATTTCATATCTGCGTGAACGGTCAACCGATGCAGTTATTTCAATACCAGGTTCAAGCAGAGCACCGCTTTCGTTCTTAACTGCATGAACCGTTTTACCTTCGATCTTTGCTACATCAACCACTTCAAGCTGATATTCTGCAACCTTAATAATTCCTGTATCGTCAATCTGTCCGCCTGCTTCAACATAAAACGGCGTTTTATCAAGAATTATATATCCTGCTTCATCATCAGTTTTCACACCTTTAATAACCGCATGTGATGTTAAATCCTCATATCCGGTGAACACCGTCTGCTCTGCACCGCTAAGAGCGAAGCCGTCAAGTCCGGTCAGATTAACACTCACTGATGCAAACTTTTCTTTAGAGGCCTCTCGTGCTCTGCTTTTCTGTTCCTCCATCAGTTTTTCAAATCCGGTTTCATCCACGCTCATTCCGAGTTCTAATGCCATGACGCGGGTCAGATCAACAGGAAAGCCAAAAGTATCATACAGTTTAAATGCATCTTCACCCGGGATAACGTTTTTCCCCTGCTTCTTCATCTCGGTTGCTATTTGTTCAAACAGAGATATACCCTTGTCCAGAGTTCTGTTAAAACTTTCTTCTTCGGCTTTGATGATACGCTTAACATGATCCTGCCGAGATACGATTTCAGGAAACACATCACCCATCGTTTCGCTGAGTATATCCACCAGTTTATATAAAAACGGTTCTTTCAGCCCAAGCTTTCTGCCGTAACGTGAGGCACGGCGGAGTATTCTGCGCAGTACATATCCTCTCCCCTCATTGCCCGGCACAGCGCCATCAGCAATAGCATAAGCCAGCGTGCGTATATGATCAGCAATAACCCGCATTGGTATCTGATCTTCTTCCTTCTCATACTTCACATTTGAAAGATGTGAAACCGCGTTAATAAGCGGCATAAAAACATCGGTATCATAATTAGAGTTTTTGCCCTGCAACACTGCGGTTACGCGCTCAAAGCCCATACCGGTATCAACATGTTTTGCCGGAAGTTCATGCAGCTTGCCGTTTTCGTCACGGTTATACTGTATGAACACGAGATTCCATATCTCCATGCAAAGCGGTGAACCGGCATTAACCAAAGAAGGGTCATCCGGATTATCACTCAGGTTAATATGTATCTCTGAACAGGGGCCGCATGGACCGGTTTCTCCCATCTCCCAGAAATTATCTTTTTCATCAAATTTGAGGATATGAGAATGTTTTATATCTGTTTCTGATTTCCAAAGCTCCAATGCTTCTTCATCAGTGCGGTATATAGTAGCATAGAGACGGTCTTTAGGCAGTTTCCATACTTCAGTAAGCAGTTCCCACGCCCAGCGAATTGCTTCCTTTTTGTAATAGTCACCAAATGACCAGTTGCCGAGCATTTCAAAAAACGTATGATGATAGGTATCATGCCCCACTTCTTCAAGGTCGTTGTGCTTTCCGCTTACTCTTATACACTTTTGTGTGTCTGCCGCGCGGGTGTAGCTTCTGCTGCCTGTGGCAAGAAACACATCCTTGAATTGATTCATGCCCGCGTTCGTAAAAAGCAGAGTCGGGTCATCAAACGGCACGACCGGCGCGCTCGGCACTATGGTATGCTGTTTGCTCTTAAAAAAATCTAAAAACTGTTGTCTGATCTCTCTTGATGTCATATATACTGATTACTTCTCTTATTCCTCGCTGAGTTTAAACTCAGCTTCTTTTGTTATCTTTTTACCTGAAAGTTCATCTTTTACATTCCAAACCAGCTTATATGACGGTGCACTGTACGTGCTGTCAAGTTCAAACTGTGCCTCAAACTGTATATCAGAAAGCCGTTCTGTTGCAGTCTCCTGATACACACCGGTTGAAATTCCCTCCTGTTTATTGCCATCCGGAGATATGAGGTCAACAGTGAATGTTAAATGATGGCTGAACTTTTTATTCTCTTCGTTCTGCTGAAAACCGCGCACCTGCACAGTTGAATTCACTTCCCAAAGATTATCTTCTTCGAGAAAGAATGAAAAAACTTCCTGATTATAAATTTCAAACGGCTTTTCATTCGGGCTGCAGCCGGCAATAAACAAAGCCAGCAGAAGGAGTCCCGCTGTCATTTTCATGGTTTTGTCTTTCTGATATATAATAAAAATTTGTGTGTTGCAGCGGCAAAAAGGCGGAATGGTGAACCACACTCCGCCCTGCCGATATTCTTTTTTATCCGTTGTTTTTCATGAAAGCGTTCATGAAATCAACCAAATCAACAACTCCCTGTTTCGGGAATGCGTTATAAATTGACGCACGGAGTCCGCCGACTGAACGGTGTCCTTTAAGGCCGTCGAATCCGGCTTTTGTAGCTTCTGAAATCAGCTTCTTTTCCAGTTCTTCGCTTGGAAGATTAAAGGTGATATTCATCAGCGAACGGGATCCTTTTTCAGCATGTCCGCGGAAGTAGCCGCCGCTCTTATCTATACAGTCATAAAGCAGACCTGCTTTTTCCTGATTCATCTTATACATTGCTTCCAGTCCGCCGAGTCCTTTAAGATACTTGCCGACTAAGCTGATGATATATATACCGAACGTATTTGGTGTGTTATAGAGAGAATCATTCTCCGCCTGAATCTTGTAGTTCAGCATGGTGTGCAGACTGCTCTGTGAGCGTTCAAGTAAATCTTTTCTGATGATAACCAGAACCACTCCCGAAGGTCCGATATTCTTCTGCGCGCCGGCATAGATCAGTCCGTATTTGCGTATATCAAGCGGCTTGTGAAGTATATCTGATGAAGCATCGCAAATGAGCGGCACATTACCGACTTCCGGCTCACTCATCCACTGTGTTCCGAAGATTGTATTATTGGATGTAAAGTGAACATACGCAGCTTCAGGATCGAGTTTCAGCTCTGACTGAGTTGGCACTCTTTTAAAGTTTTCCGCTTCGGTTGTTGCTGATATATTAACCGTACCGACACGCTTTGCTTCTTTTACTGCCTTCTGGCTCCAGGTTCCTGTCACGATGTAGTCCGCTTTATTAACCGGAGGCATCAGATTCATCGGTACCATTGAGAACTGCAATGATGCACCCCCCTGCAGAAAGAGAATTGCATAGTCATCAGGCACACCAAGCAGATCTGCGATATCCTTTTTTGCATTGGCAATAATCTCGTCAAATTTCTTTGAGCGGTGGCTGATTTCCAGAATAGACATTCCTACACCGGGAAGTGTGAAAAGCTGTTCCTGAGCTTCTTTGAGAACCGGTTCAGGGAGCACTGCCGGTCCCGCGCTAAAGTTATATATTCTTTTTTCCATAATTCATTTCCTGTTTTCTATGTTGTGTTTAAAGTCCGGATATATATATAAAATTTTATCCGTACAGTTCAAGTTCTGTCAGTTCGCAGATGATGTGGGCGACCGTAATATGCCCTTCCTGAATCCGCTGCGTGTTTGATGACGGGATAACAATGGGTATATCCACCTGGTCTTTCAGTTTACCGCCGCTGCCTCCGAGAAATCCGACTGTAACCATTCCTTTTTCCTTTGCCTTTGCAACTGCTTTTATCACATTCGGTGAATTTCCGCTGGTGGAAATAGCGATCAGCATATCTCCCTTTGCGCCAAGCCCTTCAACATTCCTCGCAAAGACATTTTCATAACCGATGTCATTTCCGCCTGCGGTCAGATTGGAGGAGTCCGTCGTAAGCGCGATTGCAGCGAGTGCAGGCCGTTCAATTTTGTGGTTGAGCCGTATCATGAACTCCGTTGCAATGTGCTGACAGTCAGCAGCGCTTCCGCCATTACCGCAGAGGAGCAGCTTGTGACCGGCTTTGTATGCAGTAACCAGTGCCTCAATTGCACCAAGAACCGGCTCGCGGCACTCAGCCATGATCTTCAGTTTGGTTTCGCTGCTTTCTTTAAGGGAATCGTTAAAAAACTGTACTTTATCCAAATATCTTCCTGCTTTAGTTTGGAGCAGTTTCCTTTGCGGAAATTGCCTAAAATCGGTAAAAACAATATGAAAATATAAGAAAGATTCCGCAGAAGTTTCCGGGATTTGGCAGGGTGAAAAACGCCGATTTCACTCTGGCAGGCGGAGGATTTTCGGTAAATTTGAGGGTATTTTTTTCACTTTTACTGCGGTTTTTATGGAATCTTACAAACCTATTATTTACGCAATTTTAACAGCAATGGCCTGGGGTGTAGGCGGATATTTTGAGAAAAAAGGGCTTCACCTCGGAAATCTCCCCCCTCAGCTTGGTATAACCATCCGGACATTTGTAGCTCTCGTCATACTCGGAGCAGTCAGTTTCCCCCATTGGAGTAAAATAGCCACTGCCGGACCCAAAGCACTGACCTACATGGTCATTGGCGGCGGGGTGGTAGCCGGTTCAGTCGGGATGCTCTGTTTCTATGCTGCAATCAAAGGCGCACCCCTGACCAAAGTAATGCCCATTGCCTTCACCTCACCCCTCTTCGGCGCACTCATGGGAATCATCCTTGGCG
>BTUV01000113.1:0-2352 GCA_045863035.1 Ignavibacteriales bacterium
AGCGGCATCCTTATATATATAATTGAACTGCGGAGCAGAATACTGACATCCCGGGCAATAGCGATACACTGCCGGGGAGCGTGCGGTTTGGGTGAAATTATTGAAGATGAAAAGATACCGCGGGCAACCGGGCTGAGGAGTTATCTGTTTTCATAATCATCCAGGCACTTCCCGCTGGTTCTGGGCGGCAAAAAGAACCGGAGCGATGACAGGAAACCGAACGTTCAAGTTTCGGTTCGTAATTTCACATAAGAAATTATGAAACTGTATTTCTGTTTTTCTTATCCTTCATAATCAGTACTACTTTATGCATACGTACCTGGCGTTTGTTAAAGACCATAGGGGCAACCATCGGGTTGAGCGAAATAAAGGCCACTTTCTGCGGATCATTGACGGGGAGCGAGCAGAGCTTGATGGCGCCGCGGGTCTGATCCCACCGTGCGGCTACAATATCATTATTAGTTATCGGGGCGGTAGAGCTTACCAGAAGCATATCCCCCGGTTGGATGAAGGGGAGCATGCTATAGCCGTACTCCTCATCTACTTTTACGAAATAGTGTTCATCTTCTTTAAACTCAATAGCAGCGGTCTCCCCCCATTCGGTCATATCATATATATCGCCTTCACCGGCGGGTACGGTTGCTTCAACGCGGAACTGCGGATAGCGGGGCCGGGTTTCATTTTCTTCATATTCACCAGTCCCGAAAAGAAGCCAGTCAATGCTGCACCCCATATTTTTTAGCCGCTCAGTAAACACTGCCCCGGGGAGACTCTGCCCGTTAAAATAACTGTTGCGTATCGAGTCGGCGGTTGTACCCAGTGCCGCTGCGGCTTCGTTCATGTTGGAATATCGGTTTAAAAGGAAACGCTTGAGACGAGCTCCGACAGCTTTTTTATCTATTTTCATTTTTTATGCAATTCCGGCTTGACATGACAGAAAAAATCTATTAGGTTAATATAAGTAAATTACTTAGAATTCCAAACCTCAAACGAAGTAGAAATGGAGGAAGATTGAACCGAAACAACCGATATGATTCACTTTTCAGATATTATGGTGAGCTGAACGGCGTTGACTGGCTGCTGCTCAAGGCACAGGTGAGGGCAGAAAGCGGGTTTAACCCTGATGCTCTGAGTATAGCAGGAGCCAGTGGTTTAAGCCAGTTTATGAGCAATACCTGGAAAGAATGGGGGGATGGCAAGCCGGGTGTTATTCCTTTTCCGCCGGACGGGCTGTATGACCCGCGCGACCCGGAAGACGCGATAAGAGCGCAGGCCGCGTATATGGCCTGGTTAAAGCGTCAGTTTGGCGGCGATATACGTCTGACGCTCGCTGCCTATAACTGCGGCATCGGGAGAGTGATGAAATTAGCGGAGGACAAAACATTCCGCTCAATGCAGCTTAAGCTCCCAAAAGAAACAAAAGAATATATAGCGCGGGTCTCCGCGTTTTACGAAGAGTATATACTGGAACAGACTAAAAGAAGGGAAACCGTTTATGCACCTTGACTGGCTTAAAGAAATGGATATTCGTCATCTTAATGGTGATATGAGGCAGGTAGCCGAAATAACAGGTATGGAAAAATTTATTCTTCTGTTTAATGCTTTTAACAAGACGGAACTCTATTTTTCAGAAAATCAGCTTGAAAGCGCGGCCGTTGAATATCTGAGGAGACATCCGGAAATGGACCACAAACTACTCGCGCGTAAGCTGGGTATTAGTGTAAGAAAAGTAAAAAAATTAATTAACAGTGAGTAAATGGTAATTAGTACTGAGCTGAGTCAATTGCAAAGCAGTTCATACTTCATAATTCTTTTATGAGTATTTTTGCAGTGTCATAGTAACAAGATAGGTATTACCATGTCCGGAATGATTTCATTACAGGATGCTGCCAATCAGTTTTTTTCCTATAAGAGAATTGCGGTGGCCGGCGTTTCCCGCACGAAAAAAGATGCAGCCAATCTGATTTACACAACATTGCGCGGGCGCGGGTATCAGGTCTTTGCGATAAATCCGCATGCAGAGAGAATTGAAGGAGACCCCTGTTACCGTTCCCTTGCTGATATCCCCGGCGGAGCAGAAGCAGTGGTTATAGCCCTCGCGCCGGAAAAGACGAAACAAATAGCATACGAAGCAATGGAAGCGGGGTTAAAAGCTGTCTGGATGCACAAATCATTTGGAGACAGTGTTTCTGAAGATGCAGCAAAAGTGTGCAGAGAAAAAGGAATGTTGGTCATACCGGGCGGCTGTCCGATGATGTTCAGCAAACCGGTTGATTTCGGGCATCTTTGCATCAGAGAGGTGCTCACCATGATTGGCCGAATCCCAAAGAAAATAAGCACAGTGCCATAACC
>BTUV01000113.1:2452-8200 GCA_045863035.1 Ignavibacteriales bacterium
CACAATTAAAATATAAATATAATTCAAATCCGTAGAGACATGCCGCGGCATGTCTGTGGTTGAGACGAATGCGCAGAACCACAAAAAAGGGAGAGCCCACAATTAAAATATAAATATAATTCATATCCGTAGAGACATGCCGCGGCATGTCTGGAGTTGAGACGAATGCGGGGGGAACGTATATGGTGAATTAAAAAAAATTAAAAAATATTCGGGGTTGTTGCGAAATTGATATATATACGAATTCATCCCGGCGATGATTTGTGACCCCTCCGGGGTCAGGGGTGCGTGTGGTATTTTGTTTTTCTACCAATTTGCAATCCCTCCGGGATTGTGGGTGCGTGTGGTATTTTATTTTTCTGCCACTGTGCAATCCCTCCGGGATTGGGTGTGTGTGGGTTTTTTACCAATTTGCAATATATCCGGGGTTGTTGTAAATCAGATTTACGAAATTGGTATATATACGAATTCATCCCGGCGATGATTTGCGACCCCTCTGGGGTCGAAGGGGATATATACATGCTGTTTTCTACCAATTTGTGACCCCTCCGGGGTCAGGAGGGTGCGTGTGGGTTTGTATTTTCTACCAATGTGCAATCCCTCCGGGATTGGGGGTGCGTGGGTTTTCTGCCGATTTGTAATATATACGGGGTTGTGCGGAAAACCGCCGATTTTTAATTGTTGAAATCAGTTTTAATCGAATTGAATGCGCAATAACACCGGGCCAATACCCGGTGTTGTTAAAGACCCTCCATTATATATATAGCGCATTTATTACTAACTACTAATTACTAACTACTAATTATTTAAGCTGTCCCCGCAGTTTACGGCTGTATCTCTGACTGACGGTTATCGGTTCTTCAAGGTTGTTCATGGTTAGTTTGTAGGTGTAGTTTTGCGCATGATCAAATCTGAGAACATGATTGGTGTTGATTATATATGAGCGATGAATACGCATGAATTTTTCCTCCGGCAGTATCTCCTCCCACTTCTTCATCGTTTTGCGCAGGACAAACGTCGCGGTTGTGGTTGTTACTATTGTGTAATCATCATCTGCTTTTATAAGAATGATATCGGAGAGCTTAACCATACCCGGTGAATCTGCATCATCAATAAAAATGACACCTTCGTAGCTTAGCCGTTCCTTTTGCTCGTCATCCGGCACAACAAAGGATGAACCACCTTTTACCTGTACAAAATGAATATCCTTAAGCAGCGCATCTCTCTTTGAGGTTTGGGTTTCAATGGCTTTAAGAAGTTCAGCGCGGGTGAAGGGTTTTGTTATATAATCATCAGCGCCCAGCTCCATACCATGGCGGACATCCGGGCGATCTACCCGTGCGGTTAGAAAGATGAACGGGGGAATTTTGGGAAAGTTCAGATGCTCCCTGATCTCTGTTAATATCTCGAATCCTGACTTAACAGGAAGTGAAATATCGCAGAGGACTAACGCAAAATTGCTTTCGCTAACCTGCTGAAGCACCCCTTTACCATCAACGTTTATACTTACCTGAAATCCTTCATCGGTGAGAAGTTCAACAATATCTTCCCTTACTCTGAAATCATCTTCTATGAGTAATATGTTCTTGTTCATGATACCTCAAAATAATCCTTAATTTCATGATAAAAAGTAGTTATACTTAAAAATTCAACAGCTATCCCGGAGAATGAGACCCCGAAGATCATCACAAATGACTGATAAAAAAAGAGTAGTTTTTTCCGGTCATTATTACATTTAAAATTACAAAAAACTATTGAGAGGACAATTAACACCCGCCTTTTTGGGGCGCTTCGTGTGAAGGGAATCACGTTTCAGGGTTTTTTTTGGCAAAATGAAGGCCTCCGGCCGCTATTGGCGACTGTTTCGGCGGAGATTACCAGGGGAAGATCCGGTCGGGTCTGTTTGCAGAGATATCCGGCTTAATCAGGTATATATTATTGTATAACAGGAATGGTTACCGTAAAAGTTGACCCTTTTTTAAGCGTGCTTTTTACCGTAACGATGCCGCCATGAAGCTGCACGGCGTTCTTCAGAATGGGAAGACCCAGCCCGGTCCCCTCGATGCCGGCGGTATTATTCCCCCTGAAGAAGCGGGTAAAGAGCCGCTGTATATCTTCCGGTGATATGCCGATGCCCTGATCGGTTACCTGAATAACCAGCAGATTATCAGCTTCGGTAACGGAGAGATCAATGGTGCCGCCCTCCGGTGAGTATTTGTATGCGTTACTGAGGAGATTGCGGAAAATCTGACCAAGAAGCTTTTCATCCAGCCGGTAGCTGTCTTCAGGACAATCAAACTTAAACTGAAATGTAAAAAGTCCGCTCTTGTAAAGTGAGAACTCTTCGATAATATCATTGATAAAAGCTTTAAGCCGGATGGGCTGAGGGTTAAACTGGAGTTTGCCGCTTTCAACCCGGTCAATAAGGATCACATCATCAAGAAGCCCTTTGAGCTGATTAACCACCCGCTGGATTTTTTTGTAGTAATATATACGCTTTTCATCCGGCCACTTGTTACCATAGTGCTCTAACAGTTCAGCCGAAGAAAAGATTGACGTAAGCGGAGTGCGGAACTCGTGTGAGGTGGTTGATATAAAGCGCGACTTGAGTTCGTTAAGTTCCTTTTCCTTAATAAGCGCCTGCCGCGTGGTCATCTCAATATTCTTTGATTCAGTGATATCTGAGGCAATGCCCTCAAGCCGGATGGGATTGCCCTGCTGATCATAGACAAGCCAGTTGCGGTCCCACAGCCATCTTACTTCGCCGTTTTTGTCAATAATCCGGTACTGAAAGGAGGATTTCTTCTGCAGGTAGGCGCTTTGATTGCAGGATATATATAACTCACGGTCATCAGGATGAACCACACGAGTCAACCAGTATTCAGTCGGGTCACTAATTTGTCTGGGGTCCGCGCCGATTACCTTTTCATAAAAATCATTAGCCAGAGTCATGCGGCCGGTTTTAATGTCAAGGAAATATATAAAGTCATTCATCGCGGAAAAATAATTATCAAACCGCTCCTGGTTTTCAGCAAGCTGCCGGAGCATCTCTTTGGTTTTACTGATATCAACGCAGAAGGTGATAATTTCATCATCATCAAGCAGAGAGGCAACCATATTAACTTCTGTCTTGCCGCCGGAATTATGGTGCAGAAAGAGCTCGTCTGCCATAGTTCCGGTATGGAGAACATCGTAAAAATGTTTTGTGTGGGCTGTTTTACTTTCCTCAGGTATCAGGTCACTGATCATGAGTGAGATAAGCTCAACATAAGAGAAGCCGGTGAGGGTGCATGCGGCTTTGTTGGCGTGAAGAATGCGCCCGAGCCCGTTGAGGATGAATACCGCGATAGGAGAGCGGTCTATATACTTCCGGTATTTCCGTTCACTGTGTTCAAGCGCGATTTCCGCAAGACGGCGGCTGGTGACATCCAGCATTGTACCGTGAAGCAGCGGCTTTTCGGTTCCGCTTCGCTGTTCTTTATTAATCTGCACTTCAACATAAGATATCCATCCGGAGGGGAGCGCCAGACGCAGGGTTGCTTCGTGTTGTCCCCCTTTTTTGGTAACTTCGCTGATTATATTCTGCAGCAGAATTTTGTCTTCATCATGAATTCTCTGCATGATCACATCGGCTGATGGATCTACCTCATTTATCTGATAACCAAGCAAATCAAACATCTTATTGGAAAAAAATGTACGACCTGAATTAAGGTCAACGTTCCAATAACCGAACTGAGCGATGCGCTGTGCCTCTTCAAGATGCACCTGGCTTTCAAGGAGTTTGTTCTGGGCGCGCGCGCGTTCGGTATCATCGCGGATAATAGCCAGTATCTTGTTGTCAGAGATTGCATATATACGCGCCTCAAAGACAAACGAAAGCTCATCAATGGCAACTGAGTAGTAAAAACTTACTACATCCTGTTTCTCTTTGGCTTCGGTAAATTTGTCCAGGAAGAGCTCAACTTCTTTGCGGTCAAAAAAATCAGCAAGGTTTTTTCCGATAAGTGAATTTTCCTGACTCTGCAGCATGCCGGGCTGATTGGCGTAAACTTCAAGATAAGTGCCGTTCGCGGAAAAAATAAAAATATTATCGGGGAGAGAAGTAAGCAGACTGCGCAGCTTGGCTTCGTTTTGCCTGATCTGCACGGTTTTCTCGCGCTCTTCGGTGATATCGGTATGAGTTCCGATCATGCGGAGAGGTTTTCCTGTCTTGTCTGTTTCAATGATTCTGCCCTGATCAAGAATCCAAACAGATTTTCCATGCTTTGATATAATCCGATATTCACACCGGTAATAATCCGTCAGACCGTCAAGATGGTTTTTAAAATTTGTGACAGGTATCCGCGCATCATCCGGATGAATCAGTTTAAAGAATTCATCAGTTTCATTTTTAACTTCATGATCTTCATAGCCGATCATTTTTTTCCATTCGGGTGAGAGGTAGAGCTTATTGGTCTGCACCTCAAGATCCCAAAGACCGATTTCAGTTGCCTCAAGAGCAAACTTATAACGCATCTCGGCAGTGCGTATCAATTTTTCGAGTTCAATTTTTTTAAGTTTTGAACCAAGCGCGTTGGCCGCGGTTTTAAAGAAGTGCATATCAATCTCAGACCACTCACGCTCCCGCGAGCAGTCATCAAAACCGATAAAACCCAGAAGAGCATTGCCCGCGAATACCGGAATCAGAATAACAGAAACGACCTCGTGTGAGAGGAGGATATCTCTGATTTCCGGATTTTTAATGTTTTTTACCGGACCGCAATAGGTTTTGTTTTGAAGAAGATGGGAGTGATAAAAAGGCATTTCCTCAATAAGCGACTCAGCCGGAAAAAGCACGCTTCGCTGCGAGTGTATATCAGGTTTGGTCCATTCATACAGGAGCGATGCAACCTGCCCTCCGGCGCCGTAACTGTAGTATATATGGAATATATATGTCCGGTCAGCATCAGCAGCGGCACCGAGCATACCGAGCACTTCCATAACTGCCTGATGATGGTCTTCGTTTATCAGGAGACTTTGCGTGCCGAGCGCGATATATTCAAGCAGGGTCTGGGTGCGGATGAGCTGCTCTTGTATAGATTTTTCTTCGGTGATATCACGGCCTAAGAGCTGAATTGCAACAAACTCTTCATTTTCATTAAAGAGAGAAATAGCATCCCACCGGAGCCACCGCCAGCCGGAGGGGGTCATCTGCCGGACTTCAAGGTCAAGCCGGGAGGGGAGTGTAAACAGTTTTTCGGCAAGATCGCGTGCACCAGGAAGATCATCGGGATGAATTGAATTGAGGAAGTGACCTTCAGCCGTACCGCCGGAGTGTAGTCCGGTCAGTTTACGGAACGCCGGATTGACATAGGTATATTCACCTTTCTGATTGACCCTTGCAACCAGACAGTTAAGAGCTTCAGCGAACTGCAGAAAGCCCGCTTCGTCTGTATTTTTAATTGTATTTTCTGCGCCCAAAGGGAAAAACTATTATGATAAAAACTGAACGAAACCGGAAATAAAAATAAGAGAAAGCAGGTCGAATAAAAACAATTTTGGGGATGAGTTGGTAATAAAAAGAGAGGGTTTACGATAAAAATCAGATACAAAAGAGGGAAAAATTTCTTCAAAAACAGAATAGTGACCTGACAGACCAGCAAGAGGAGGAAAAATAAAAAGAGTGAAGACACCGCTGCAGCAGCACTTCGGATAAATCCGGCAGTTTCTAATTATCGGCAGTAAATGAGGTTTACTGCCGAAATATAG
>BTUV01000114.1:0-8190 GCA_045863035.1 Ignavibacteriales bacterium
GATTTAAGTAAACGAAGAATCATGTTTGGTTGGAGTATATACCGGGAAAGAGTTAAGTTTGTCAGGAGAGAGGGGGTTTGGGGGTGAGTCAGAAAAAGCCAAATAAACATACTAATTCAAAGATTCGCGCGTATTCTTAAATGTATTTTTTACTCCTTATCTTAAATCATTAATTGCCTCTGACAATATTCGGCAATTAACAACACTAAAATACTCTGCTTCGTAAGCATCACTTACACTTTTGAAGTAAAAGTTTACAAATTACAATACAAAACTATCTTTTAGGATTTCGCCTGATCAGAAGTTCAGATAAAACCAACATTCAGCCACATGTTCGCGATAACAAGACTCACCCCCAAACCCCCTCTCTCCTGACAGAGTATGTTTTAACTGAATATATTCTCTTGCAGAATTAAAATTTGTGTTTGCCGGGTTCTGTATTGGAAAGAGGGGGCTTAAAAAATTATACATTGTTCATTGTACATTGGAAGCGGGGGCTTTGCTATTGTAACATTGTCCTTATATCTGAAATTTCTTTAATTTATCACTAAAATTAATATAACAAATCATTAAAAAATCTTTGTTTTTAACACGTATCCTCATATTTTTACGACTTAGTCAAATTATGGCAGAAGTCAGGAATATATACAAAAAGGGCTGCTTCATTGCTGAGCAGCCCTTTTTCAAATTATCTGACTAACTGTTTCAGGCGTTTAATTCTTTCATCCATCGGGGGATGGGTAGAAAAGAGCCGTGAGATACCACCGCCGGTCAGTGGGCTTACTATAAACATGTGGGCAGAGGCAGGTTTTGCATCCTCCATTGGTCTGATTTCATTGGCTCGCGAGAGTTTATCAAGAGCTGAAGCTAAGGCAAGCGGGTCACGGCTGATAGCAGCGCCGTCAGCGTCAGCAGCATACTCACGCGAACGGGAGATAGCAAGTTGAAGCAGAGTTGCAGCTATCGGGGCAAGGATAATCATGAAAAGACCGCCGATACCGCCGCCGCCCTCACGATCATCTCCCCGTGAAAACATTGCTGCCCACCCTGCCATCTGAGCCAGGAAAGTTATGGCAGATACAAATGCGGCAACAATACTTCCTGTCAGAATATCCCGGTTACGGATATGAGCCAGTTCATGAGCGATAACCCCTGCCAACTCGCGCTGGTCTAACACTTTCAGAATTCCTGTGGTGACGGCAACAGCCGCGTTTTCCGGATTCCTTCCGGTTGCAAATGCGTTTGGTGTCGGGCTATCCATCACATAAACTTTTGGCATCGGCAGACGTGCATTCTGCGCCAGTTCTGCAATCATCCGGTAAAGCTGGGGGACCTCCTGTTCACCTACCTGGCGCGCGCCGTACATCTTGAGCACCAGTTTATCAGAAAACCAGTAGGAGCCGAAATTCATGACCAGAGCCATGATAAAAGCGAAAATCATTCCGGTCTCACCGCCCAACATTCCGCCGACGACTATAAACATGACCATCAGTGCGGTCATTAAAAAAACAGTTTTAAGGGTATTCATACGTTTCTTCTCGATTAATCCGTTTAATAAGACGATAACAAATTATAAAGGTTTCAGGGTTCCTGATGGCTGCTGACCATCTTCAGACCAATAATGCCAACACAAATCATCCCCAGAAAAAGGAGCCGGGGCAGGTCTTTCGGGTCATTAAACAATATGATGCCCATAATAGCAGTACCGACAGCTCCGATGCCGGTCCAGATACCATAAGCAGTTCCTACCGGAAGGAATTTCATTGCATAGGAAAGCAACGCGAAGCTGATGATCATACAAACTATGGTAAAGGTTGATGCCCAGGGTTTTGAAAATGAATCTGAGTATTTCATCCCGATCGCCCAGGCGATTTCAAAAAGTCCGGCTATAAAAAGTATAATCCAATGCATATTTCAGTCTCAAAAAATTCTGAATTTCCCGTATTTCGGGAAAATAACAAGGCAAATTTACAAAAAGTGAAATGACTTTGAGTTGTCAAAACCGCAGCCGGGAGTTTACCCGGTGGCAGATTTTTCATCCGGGTTAAATTGAGTAATTGTTTTCTGACGGACGAGCTCACGAATCTAATCTTTCGGAAATCGACCGGGAGGCGAGTATATTTGGTAATTAAAATTTTTACAACTGAAACCGGACTCCGATTATGAAAGTACCTCTCTTAGACCTTAAAGCACAATATCAGCAGATTAAAAACGAAATTGACGAAACGCTCATCCGTGTGGCTGAGTCTCAGTATTTTATCATGGGGCCTGAGCTTGAGAAGATGGAAAAAGCCATGGCGGAGTATCTTGAGTGTAAGTATGCCATTGGGGTTTCATCCGGTACAGATGCGCTTCTTCTTGCATTGATGGCTCTGGATATACAACCAGGGGATGAAGTGATACTGCCGACTTATTCTTTCTTCGCAACTGCCGGAGTGGTTGCCCGTTTGAATGCTGTTCCGGTTTTTGCGGACAGTGACCCTGTTACTTTTAATTTGGATCCGGCTGAGATTGAACGAAAGATTACGCCAAAAACAAAAGCTATTATTCCGGTTCACCTCTATGGACAGAGCGCTGACATGGATGCAATTATGACGATTGCAAAAAAGTATAAACTCTTTGTTATTGAAGACGGGGCGCAGGCGATCGGAGTGCAATATAAAGACGGTAAAAAAGTCGGGAACTTTGGTGATATCGGATGTTTCTCTTTTTTCCCTTCCAAGAATCTCGGCTGTTTTGGTGACGGCGGACTTGTTACCACGAATAATGATGATCTTGCAAAAAAACTAACTATAAAGCGGGTTCATGGCGGTCAGCCGAAGTATTATCATAAGGTAATAGGAGGGAACTTCCGTCTTGATGCCATTCAGGCGGCAGTGCTGAGTGTTAAACTACCTTACCTGGACGGATGGAGCGCGCGGAGAAGAGAGAATGCTGCTTTATATACGAAACTTTTTACCGGTGCGGGACTCGCGGCAGGCGAAGGGGTAGCGGTATTTGATGATGAGAATAAAGTCCTTCTGCCGGCCGCGGTATATAAGTCAGACTCTGTTAAAAACTATCATATATATAATCAATATATCATCCGGGTTGAGAAAAGAAATGCTCTGCGGGATTTTATGACGCAACGGGGTATTGGTGTTGAAATTTATTATCCGGTTCCGTTCCATCGGCAGGAGTGTTTTAGCTATCTGAATTATAACATGAATGACTATCCGGTCGCTGACTGCTGTGCCAATGACTCGCTGGCTCTGCCCATCTATCCGGAGCTTACAACAGAGCAGATTGAGTATGTGGTTGAGATGATTGCTGAATTCATGCGTACCTCAGTTCATCTGCCGCTTGAGTGTAAACACTGCGATTGCATGAAAAAATGATTTTTAATGAAGAATGTACAATGTACAATGAACAATGCACAATGTACAATGTACAATGTACAATGTACAGGTCATACACTTTATAAAAATTTCGGTAGGGAGAGGTCGTGACCTGTCCTAACCTTAGTGGCGCGAGGAATTAATATCAGACAGGGCTTTTTATATATCGCTGACCTCCGGCTGGTTTCAATGTATAATCCAGAGTACTTCGCAATGCGGATTTACGCGGAAAATCAATTTTTAATTCTTAATTCTTAATTCTTCATTAAATATAGTTTCTCTCTCCCACGCTGTACCACTCCGCGAATTTTCGCTGATACTGTATATATGATTCGTACACCTTCTTGCTGACCGGGTCAGAGGAAGTGATTTCCGCGATAACTTCAGCGGTTTTTTCTTTAAGGAAAGAGAGAACTTCCTCAGGAAAGGGGAGGATAGTTATTTTTTCTTCATCACGGAGTTTTATAAAGTACTCCTGATTTTTGATGAACATTTCAGAAATACTGTCCGAAAGCAGCGATTGAGATGCGTAGCGGATGATCGCCTGATATTCAGCAGGTAACTGTTCGTATGCCTGTTTATTTACAATCAGTTCAATTACGCCGGTTGGTTCCTGCCAGCCAGGGTAGTAATAGTATTTAGCGATTTTGTGAAAGCCCATCAGATAATCGTGATACGGACCAACCCACTCCAATGCGTCAATCACCCCGCGTTCAAGATTTGTGTAAAGCTCGGCTCCGGGCGAGAGCACTGTGGTCGCACCGGCTTTTGTGATGATACGTCCGCCGAGACCAGGAATTCTCATCTTCAGTCCTTTCAAATCGCCGGGTGCTTCAATTTTTCTGTTAAACCAGCCGCCGGTTTGTCCACCGGTGTTTGCAGTCAGGAACGGAATCAGATTAAAGCCGCCATAGACCTCTTTCATAAGTTCAAGACCCCCGCCATACATAAGCCAGGCATTCGTCTGAGTTGTGTTCATCCCGAAGGGAACAGCAGAAAAGAAAGAAGCAGAAGGTATCTTGCCTGCCCAGTAGTAAGGTGCGCTATGACCAAGCTCGGCAATACCCTGACTTACAGCATCAAACGACTCAAAAGCCGGTACAAGTTCCCCCGCGCCATATACTTTGATGGTAAATCTGCCACCTGAAAGCTCTTTGACTGCCTGAGCAAGTTTATCAGCCGACTCACCCAGCATCGGAAACTTGGGCGGCCAGGCGGTCACCATCTTCCACTCCAGCGTCTGCCCGGTATGGACTGCCGGTGACTGCCCCGTGCGGTCTCTGCATCCATAAATAAGTGCACCGCTTCCGGCTATTGCTGCTGTTTTGATGAAATTTCTTCTATTATTGCTCATTTTTTTTCTCGCTCTTCTCTGCTAAGTGCTTTACAACAAGATAACCTTAGATTAATTTTTCTTTTTACGGCTAATTGCCGAAATTAAACATTAAATTTTTCTAAATTACATCAAATTTGAATAATCTCCAGTAAGGATATGCCGGAAAAAAGCAGCACAACTCTTAAGAAACTCTTGCCTGAAAGAGGTGCTGTGGAGGAGTTTTTTATATCAATCGGCGGATTGTTCGATTTTACGGTAAAATTTTTCAAATCGGTCTTTCTTCCGCCGTATGAATTCGCGGAAGTGAAGAAACACATGGATGAACTTGGGGTAAAAACACTTCCGATAGTAAGCATTACCGGCATAATCATCGGACTGGTACTGGCATTACAAAGCAATCCGGTCCTGGCGCGCTTCGGGGCTGAATCATTTCTCCCGGCAATGGTCACACTATCAGTTGTGCGTGAGCTTGGACCGGTTATGACTGCGCTGCTTTTTGCCGGAAGAGTAAGCAGCGGTATCGGCGCTGAGCTTGGCTCTATGCGGGTAACTGAGCAGATTGACGCGATGGAAGTGACCGCCATTAATCCGTTTAACTTTTTGGTCGTGACACGCGTGGTTGCCTGCACGTTTATTCTCCCCATGCTTACAGTATATGTTATCATCCTTGCGGTATTCGGCGCATATATAGCGGTTGTGATTGTTCAGGATACTACATTTCAATTGTATATCAATGCCGTGATTGATTCTGTCCGGTTTTCTGATATCATACCAAGTATCGGCAAAACCTTTGTGTTTGGTTTTATAGTCGGTATTGTCGGTTCGTTTAAGGGGTACAATGCCACAAGGGGGACTGAGGGTGTGGGTAAAGCATCAACCACCGCGGTTGTTATGGCTTCAATGCTGATTGTGATTTTTGATATGGTTTTAGTAAGAATTACGCTTTGGATATGGCCGATGTAGTTGCAGATATACGCGATGTATATAAAAGTTTTGGTCAGACGGATATCCTGAAGGGGGTTTCACTGACGGTGAGCGAAGGTGAGAATCTTGTTATCTTTGGTAAAAGCGGCACGGGTAAAAGTGTGCTGCTGAAGTGCCTGGTAGGTCTTCTCACGCCTGATTCGGGGGATATATCAGTATGGGGTAAGCGGGTAACCGATCTGAAACCCAATGAACTCAATGCTCTTCGGCTGCACATGGGTTTCCTTTTTCAGAGCGCGGCTCTTTATGATTCTATGACCGTGAGAGAGAATCTTGAATTTCCGCTGCGTAAGAATTATAAATTTACGGAAGGTGAAATTACCGCGAAAGTTGAGCGTGCGCTTGATATGGTTTCTCTCAGAGCAGCTATTGATAAAATGCCGTCAGAGCTTTCAGGCGGAATGAGAAAAAGAATCGGGCTTGCGCGATCTATCATCACTGAACCAAAACTGATGATGTATGATGAACCGACAACCGGTCTTGACCCCATTACCACTAAGGAGATAAGCAAACTTATCCGTGACCTCCAGAGTGAACTGAAGATGACAGCTATTGCAGTTACCCACGACCTGATCTGTGCAGCGATTATTGCAGACCGGTCTATTGTTCTGAGGGATGGCATTATTTATTTTGAAGGCAGTATGGATCAGTTATTGAATAATACAGATCCGTTTCTGGTTAATTTTTTCAGTCCTGATTTTATTGAGGAAGAAGCAGGTATATAATATGGCACAGGGTGCAAACAAACTCCGGCTGGGTATATTCGTTGTTATAGGATCTGCCCTTACAATACTGATAGTATTTCTTGTTGGAAGCAAGGAATCTCTGTTTTCTGAGACATATACTATTTCAGCATATTTTTCTAATATCGGCGGACTGCGCAACGGCGCACCCGTCCGACTGAGCGGTATATCTGTAGGCGCGGTATCTGAAGTGAAGTTTACCGGTGAGGCCTCAGGAAGGGTTGAAGTGAAGATGAAAATTTCTTCCGATGCACTGAAATTTCTGAGCACTTCCACACGCGCAACAATTGAGTCAGAAGGATTGGTCGGAAATCAGGTAATCGTTTTACAGATTTCATCAGATAAAGCAGCGAAACTGGAAAGCGGAGGTGTTATCATTGGTGTTGACCCGGTAGGATATGGCGCGATTATTGACGAAACCCGGAGTACGCTTGAGAATACCAAAGAGCTGACCAAATCATTTGCTGAAATTGTTGAAAAAGTTAATCAGGGGGAGGGTACAGTCGGGAGATTGTTAAATGATGACGAACTTTATCGGAGCACCGTTGCGCTGATGTCAACTGCTGAAAGAAGTCTGAACTCAATAACCAGCAAACTTGACTCAACCACGGTTGGTGTTACATCCATGATAACCGGTATTGAATCAGTTATCCGTAACGTTGATGATATTGTGCTTAAAGTGGATGATATTGTGCAGAACGTAAATGACGGAAAAGGTCTGCTTGGCAATCTGCTGAAAGACTCCAGCCGCGTTGCCAATCAGCTTGATGCGGTGCTTTCAAATGTAATTTCCATCACCGAAGATACACGGCTCGGAACCGCGCGCTTTGCTGAAAATATGGAAGCATTAAAAAGAAACTGGCTATTTAAAAGCTATTTTGAACAGCGGGGATTTTATGACAAGCCGGGCTATGAAAAAGAACTTGATGAACTGCTGCAGCAGATTAATAACAGGATAAAAGTGCTGGATGATAAGATTGAAGTGCTGAAAAAACTGGAAAAATAATTAGTAATGAGTATTTAGTAATTAGTAAATGTTTGAGATTGTAAGCATATATATGAATATGTTTTTGTGTTCGGTCAGGTGCAGTCAACCGCAGTCTTGAATATGAATCATGAAATTATTTTTTAAAATCGGATGAAGTTTTTTGGGTGCTTGGGGGCGATTTGGGGATAGGGTTTTTTTATTTGTTTTTCTACCAATCTGCGACCCCTCCGGAGTCGTGACAGAATTTCAAAATTATTTTCCACAAGGATTCGATTAGGTTGGGGGACTTGAACGATGCCTTTTACCTGTGCCCCCGGTTATAATGTCACCTCTTCGAGGTTCGGTACAAAAGGCAGGCTATTCGTTTTCTACAGTAATATCATCACTTCGTGATTTTTTATTGCATATTCCGCCAATCTGCGACCCCTCCGGAGTCGTGATAGAGATTCACAATTATTTTCCACAAGGATTCGATTAGGTTGGGGGACTTGAACGATGCCTTTTACCTGTGCCCCCGGTTATAATGTCACCTCTTCGAGGTTCGGTACAAAAGGCAGGCTATTCGTTTTCTACAGTAATATCATCACTTCGTGATTTTTTATTGCATATTCCGCCAATCTGCGACCCCTCCGGAGTCTTGACAGAAATGCACAATTCACCATTCATAATTTTCAATTCATAATTCATAATTCATAATTCATACTTCATAACTCACCTTACGCAAAACAGGTAAAATGATATATACTATATTAGAACCTCATG
>BTUV01000115.1:0-3520 GCA_045863035.1 Ignavibacteriales bacterium
TTTCCTGATTCAGCAAGTAATCGTTGCCTTCAACTTTCAATTCTCAGTTCTTCACATCTGCTTGAAAAGATTGGCCATCTCAATAGCTGAAAGCGCGGCATCCCATCCCTTGTTGCCTGATTTTGTTCCTGCTCTTTCAATTGCCTGTTCGATGGTATCGGTAGTCAGCACACCGAAGATAACGGGCAGTTTATGATTCATTGAAACTGCCGCAACTCCCTTTGAAACTTCTGCTGCAACATAATCAAAGTGGGGGGTTGCGCCGCGGATCACTGCGCCGAGGCAGATGACTGCATCATATTTTTTTGATGCAGCTAATTTTTCTGCTACAAGAGGTATCTCGTAAGAACCCGGAACCCATACCTTGGTGATATCTTCATCATCACATCCATGTCTGATCAGGCAGTCATAAGCTCCTGAGGAAAGGCGTGAAGTAATAAATTCGTTAAAGCGGCTTGCAACAATGGCAATCCGGAGTCCTTCAGCGGATAATTTTCCTTCTATGAGTTTCATATATATAACTTCTTTCTTCTGTTGGTCATGCTACAATATTAGTCAGCCGGCTTTTCATGGCGCGCACCTCATCGTACCGCAGATAAAACCGTCCGAAATTTTCATCATCCTTCTTCTTGCCGCCGTGGAAATCAGAACCGCCGGAGCGAAGGAGGAAATAGTTGTTGGTTAGTTCATGTAAAAATTTGATTTGTGTATTGCTCAGTGACGGGTGCATCACTTCAATGCCGTCACAGCCGGCATCAATGAGAGCTTTCAGGACGTCCTCAGGCATATTTCCGGGGTGTGCTATAAATGAAAGACCGGATGCTGCCGAAATGAGCCGGAATGCACTTTCCGGAGATATATATACTTTCTTTTCGTAAGCAGGAGCATTATTTCCGAGATAACTGTAAAACGCTTCCTGAAATGATTTTACATATTCCTTTTTTAAAAGGAGTTCAGCTATATGCGGTCTTCCGATCGGAAGTCCGGGATACTGATCGGAAATTTCATTGATGCTAAGAGCGAGCCCCATACTGTTTAGTTTTTTAATAATTCTTTCAGCGCGATAAAACCGTTCTTTTGTAAAAAACTGAAGCGCGGCCTGGAACTCATTATTTTCAGGATCAACAAAATACCCAAGAATGTGCACCTCCTTCCCCTGAAATTCAGAGCTGAGTTCTACGCCGGGTATAAGTTCTAATGAAGATTTTTTTGCAATAGGGAGTGCAGTTCTGTAACCTTCAAGCGTGTCATGATCAGTGATGCTAATTGCCTGAAAACCGGCACGGACAGCTTTTTCTACCAGTTCTTTCGGTGTGTAAAAACCGTCTGATGCTGTTGTATGTAAATGAAGATCAACTCTGCCGGACATTCTTACTGGAACATTTCCTTAAACTTCTCATAGTCACTGATTATCAGTTTGCTCCCTTCCAATTTAATTAGTCCCCGTTTGGCGAAGGAGTGGAGCGAACGGGATATCGTCTCGCGTGAGGTTCCGGCCATATTCGCCAGATCATGCTGATAAGGGAGCTTTTCAATTTCAACCACTCCTTTATGAATCTTCCCGATATCGTCCGCCAGTTGAATGATAACTGTGGCGACTTTACCTTCAGCATCCTTGAGAGAGAGAGATTTAATCTTCATATCGGCTGAACGGAGTCGTTTGGTCAGCTCCTGAAGGAGAGAAATACAAACTTCCGGATGCGCATAAAGCAGGTCGAGGAAATCTTTACGCTGAATGATAAAAATTTCTGATTTTTCCAGTGCGGTAACATTGGCAGAGCGGTTCAAACCGTCCAAAATGGCCATTTCACCAAAAAAATCGGTCTCCGACATGATTGAAAGTATCACCTCCCGCCCGTCATCACTGACACGGAAAACTTTAACCTTGCCTGAATTTATCACAAAAAGCGCAGTACCCGATTCATTTTCCATCAGGATAGGTTCGTCTTTTTCAAAAGTCCTGGTTTTGCCAAGCTTTGAAATCATATCCAGAGCTTCATCCGCCAGTTCTGCGAAGATAGGGACGTACTGTAAGAAATTTTCGTTCTGAGTCATCGGAAATCCGGTTATTTATGAATACATAATATAAGTGTGACGGCTGTCAAAATCAAAAAAATACGACATATCTCCAACTACTTTTGGTTATCTCTTTCTTAATGATATCCAAGTATTTTATTCATTTAAGCGCCTTGCAGTTCGTATGGGCGGATTTAGCAAGGTGTCAGAACTGAACAGGGGTCAGTTTAACCGGAGCAGTATCGCTTTTCCTGATAATTTAAGTATTTTCAGTTTATGATTCATAATTATTCACAACACTCCGGTTGCACTCCCGGAACGGCTCCGGTTAGTTCGCATTACCATCTAATTATCTTTAAGAGTTATTTTCCTCTGTTGCTGCTAACAGTCATTCTCCTTTTACAGCCGGTCGGAAGCGCTCAATTTCGCGGCTCATTTCAGGTGGCTGCTGCAATTCCGACCGGCTACTTTGAGGATGTCGCGGAAGCGGGCGGCGGCTCTACCCTTAACCTTGTGTATTATCCACTTAATGTTGATCTTGAGTTTTCGCTGACTACCGGATATTATTCGCTCGGCTATAAAGAGAACCTGCCCGGATATACCTTCAGATACACAGGCATTCCCCTTCTTGCGGGTGTTAAGTTTAATTTTTCTTCCTTCGACTTCATACCATACGCAGGGCTTGAGGCGGGAGTTTACTTTGACCGCTATTTAGTAACCATTGATTACGGCCTGCTTGGCAAATTCACCACCGAGACAACTGATATCAATCCGGGTATTTCCCCTTATGCGGGATTCAGAATGAATCTTTCCCCATCGCTTGATCTTGATGTGAATGCACGCTACAACAGAATTAATACAAAATACTATGCACGGGCTTATATAGTGATACAGACCGGGCTTGCTTACAGGTTCGGAGAATAAGAAGTTATGTGTATAATGAGATTATCGGTTGTGTTGTATATATAAACATCGATACACGCCGTGACGCCGCAATCGCGGAAATAATACGTATATAAAAATCTGTCATGGCGATTGCATCGTCTCTGCTTGAACCTGTTGTCGTTGACGTCCTTATCGTCCTTGGATGGGTTTGAGACGACGCAATCGCAAAACCCCCTCGTATATAATAATCTGTCTGGCGATTGCATCGTCTGTGCTTGAACCTGTTGTCGTTGACGTCCTTATCGTCCTTGGATGGTTTGAGACGACGCAATCGCAAAACCCCCTCGTATATAAAAATCTGTCATGGCGATTGCATCGTCTCTACTTGAACCTGTTGTCGTTGACGTCCTTATCGTCCTTGGATGGGTTTGAGACGACGCAATCGCAAAACCCCCTCGTATATAATAATCTGTCTGGCGATTGCATCGTCTTTACGAAAATTATAAATCAATTCACAGTTCACAATTCGTTAGTGCATACAAAAACACTGCCGCGGCTGAAGCTACATTAAGTGATTCTGCTTTGCCGTAACCGGGGATGACTGCGGTTTGATGTGCCA
>BTUV01000115.1:3620-7807 GCA_045863035.1 Ignavibacteriales bacterium
ACATTAAGTGATTCTGCTTTGCCGTAACCGGGGATGACTGCGGTTTGATGTGCCAATGATTTTACTTCATCTGAAGGGCCATTCGCTTCATTGCCAAGGAGAAGGATTAGTTTTTCACTTTCAGGATGCAGCCGGTTCAGCGGGGTTCCGTGCATATCTGCGCAAATCATTTTCCGCCCGCTGCTTCTCAGATAGGATCGTATATCATCACCGGTTTCAAGTCGGATAATTGCTGTTCTGAACATCGAACCCATTGAAGCGCGCACTACTTTAGGATTCAGGTAATCAGCGCAGTTCCCGGTTGTATATATATTGTGAACGCCGAACCAGTCAGCGGTTCTTATGATGGTGCCAAAATTCCCCGGGTCAGAAACTGAATCAAGCAGCAGTGCAACACGCCCTTCTTCTCTGGTTTTCTTCACCGGTGGTACTCTGAAAACCGCTATGATATGCTGCGGGGTAACGGTATCGGAAAGCCGTTCAAGCTCTTTTACGGGAACAGTATTAATTAAGGACTGCACCGGCTGGTATATATCACCATAGTTTCCGCTGAAGGAAAAGTCATTGCTGTGCAGTATCAGTTCGCATTCCCACCCGGAGGAGAGCGCCTCGGCAATCATCTTTTCTCCCTCGACCAGAATTTTGTTCTCCTGATCGCGGAATTTTTTCTGATGCAGCCGCGCCAGTTCCTTAATTTCAGCTTTGCTTATCATAAGAGTGTATCGTAATTCTGTTTCGCACCGGTATCTTCACTTTCCCACAGAGTTTTAAGATACTCCCAGGTATAGATTCCGGTAGTATGTCCGTCCTTATAGGATATCTGAAGCGCGTAACTACCGACCGGGTTAATGGCTGTTATCTTGTACATTTCAGGGGTTTCCGGGCCTTTTGCTGCAGGGCGGTAGGTGCGGAGGAGGATGGTTTCTCCCTTGCAGCCGGCGCAGGGGCACTCGTCCCGGAGGTACTTTATGGAAATAGAGCGGGTCTCACCCTGAGCAAAGTCAAAGTAAAGCCGCCCTTCTTTTATGTAAATTTTAGTCGGATTCATCAGTTTTTGTTGAAAATACAGGAAAATCGGGCAATTTTAGCGAGTTTTCCATTAAAAGAGCCGGAATTTGTAATCTTTTCCGGTTCTTCGGAATTCTCATGCCCAGTGTTTATTTTTATGGTTCTAAATTTAACAATTACGCAACTTATTTAATGCCAGAGAGTGACCTGGTGATCTTGTTCGCCGTGGCAGCTTTAATAACCTTATTTGAAGCCGCGGTTATCACCTTTGACAAAGAACAATATGAAGAGCGGGAAGATTCTCCCGAACTCAAAATAAAAAAAATCACCCGCCTTCAGGAAAATCCTACTGAACTGTTTGCATTTACGGAGTATTGGCGTCTGCTGCTGCTCCTTTCCGCAACGGTGCTTACTATTGTAGATTTTATAAGAGCGGGCTATTCTGATGGTCCGTTTACCTGGCTGCAGGTGCTTCATGCTTTTGGGCTGCTCATACTCTTTCTTACCGGGTGGCAGTTGTTGGTGCTGATGCTGCCAAAGGGATTTGGAAAAAGATTTTCCGGTCCGGTTAGTCTGGTGCTCATCACCCCGATGTATCTGCTTATCCGCGCAACTAATGCACCGCTCAAGATACTGCTGGATTTCGCCAATCTGCTGCTTAAACCGTTTAAGACTTCAACCACACTTTCTCAGGGGAAAGCATCCGAAGAGGAGATACGCTCGCTGCTGAATGAAAGCGTAAAAACAGGTGAGATTGATAAAACCGAGCACGAGATTATTCAGAATGTGTTTGAACTGAATGATGTGAGCGCCAATGAGGTAATGATTCCCCGTACGGAAATGATTGCGGTGGAACTGACCGATGATGAGGCAGAGATTTTTAACTTTATTGTTAAGACGGGTCACAGTCTGCTTCCGGTATATAAAGATTCAACTGACAACATCATGGGGATATTGCACATCAAAGATCTTATGCGCAACTTTATTGAGAAGGGGAAGTATGAAATCCGATCGCTGATACGCCCGGCATACTTTGTGCCTGAGACCAAACGTGTTTCTGAAATACTGAAGGAAATGCAGATGCGCGGAGAACGTATTGCTATTGTGACCGATGAGTGGGGAGGTACGGAAGGAGTGATAACGCTTGAGGATATATTAAGTGAAATAGTAGGAAAAATTACCGGAGATACACCCCCTCAGCCGGTTGAGTTTTCCCAATTACCTGACGGTAAGTATAACATTCTCGGTTCAATGCACATTGAAACATTTAATGAAACATTTAATCATGATCTGCCTGAGTCTGATGAATATAACACTGTGGCGGGATTCATTTCGTATAAGACGGGCAAAATACTTGGGCTTAACGAGCAATATACATACGAATCATTGACTTTTGAATTAGTAAAAAAACTGCGGCAGAAGATGGTGCAGTTTAACGTTTGGTCTGCGGAGAATGATCTGCGGGAAAAGATTAACGATGAAGATGAACAGGAATAATTTTTGACGATTGTAAAATCGAGGAGTTTAGTTTGATAAGCGAAAAACCACGCGTCCGTTTTGCCCCCAGTCCCACAGGATATCTACATGTGGGAGGGCTGCGCACCGCGCTCTATAATTATCTTTTTGCAAAAAAAAACGGCGGAACCTTTGTACTCCGCATTGAAGACACAGACCGCAACCGCTATGTTGAAGGCGCGGTTGAAAACCTGATTGAAACCATGAACTGGTGCGGGCTGACTTATGACGAAGGTCCGGTTAACGGAGGTGCGTGCGGGCCGTATATACAGTCAGAACGGCTTGATATATATCAGCGCGAGGTTGCCGCGCTGATTGAAAGCGGCAAAGCATATCACTGTTTCTGCGCTGCTGAAAGATTAACACAGCTCCGCGAAGAACAGCAGAAGCAGAACCTGCAGACAAAATATGACAAACACTGCATTTCACTGAACAGAGAAGAACGGGAAGCAAGAATTGCAAACGGAGAGCAGTATGTCATACGGCTGAATGTTGAACCGGGTGAAAAGGTTGCCTTTGATGATGTTGTCCGCGGTCATGTTGAGTTTGACCGTGAGACCATTGATGACCAGGTGCTGCTTAAAAGTGACGGCTACCCTACGTATCATCTGGCGAATGTGATTGATGATCATTTTATGAAAATCACCCATGTTATTCGCGGTGAGGAGTGGCTTTCATCAACCCCAAAACATGTGCTGCTTTATGATGCATTTGGTTGGGAGAGGCCGGTGTTTGCGCATCTGCCGCTGCTGCTTAATCCGGATAAATCTAAACTCAGTAAGCGCCAGGGGGATGTAGCGGTTGAAGATTATAAGAAAAAAGGATTCCTGAAAGAAGCATTGGTCAACTTTGTTGCACTGCTCGGCTGGAATGCAGGGGATGACCGGGAACTCTTTTCACTGAAGGAGATGGAAGAACTTTTTACCCTTGAGAGGGTAAATAAATCAGGTGCGGTTTTTAATCTGGAAAAACTCAACTGGATGAACTTTGAGCATCTGCGGATGAAAACGGATGCAGATATACTCACTCTGATCAGGGAAGAACTGGCAAAGAGTGAATTCAGCACGGGCGTATATAGTGATGAGTATTTGGTTAATATCATTCATGCTATGAAGGAGCGGGTAAACTTTGCCGCCGAGTTTGTGGGCAAATGTCCTTATTTCTACGCAGCTCCAAAAGAATATGAACAGCAATCCATTGATAAAAACTGGAAGCCCGAAACCCCTGATCAGTTAAAAGCACTTGCGGAAAATTTTGCAAAACTGGAAAATCCGGATACCCATGCATTTGAACAGGCGTTGGCTGATACTGCTACAACACTGAATGTGGGCAAAGGTAAACTGATACATCCGTTGCGACTTGCAGTTTCAGGCGTGAGCAGCGGACCGGGAATGTTTGACCTGTTATATATATTGGGCAGGGATGAAGTATCGCGCCGCATCGAAACGGCAATACAAAAAATAAATAAATAACCATGGTTTTAGTAGAGACGATGCATGCATCGTCTCTACCGGGCATCGTCTCTACCGGGCATCGTCTCTACCCGGCATCGTCTCTACCGGGCATCGTCTCTACCGGGCATCGTCTCTACCGGCATCGTCTCTACCCGGCATCGTCTCTGTTATGTTAAAAGTCAAGTAAGCCGCAAATATTATTACATCCAA
>BTUV01000116.1:0-7785 GCA_045863035.1 Ignavibacteriales bacterium
GCGATTGTTTATTTTACACGGAAATACGTAAACTCAACCGCTTTTGCTTCTTGCTCTCCGGGAGGTATGTTATACATCGTCACAACAAGCGTGTCTGCATCCGGCTGTTCAAGCGTGGTGCGCCAGCCCCAACGCACATCCGGCGATCCGGCAGCGTAAGTACCGCCGACTGAATATATATCACCTTCCATGGCTCCTTCTGAAAAAAGGATGCTCGTTCCGTTATGAAAACTGTCAATCCACGCATTCTGAAATTTTTCCTCCGGAAACGATGCCCCTATAATCATAATACCGGAGTGCTCTTTTCCTTGAAGCGAGGCGGTATATTCATGTATGACAAACAGTCCGCCAAGCGCCTGATATATCTTTCCCTTAACCGGTGACTCATCAGCCAGAATACCGGGCTCAAACCAGGTGCGCGAGGTTCCTTTCCAGTTACCGCACATATCAGCAAACTTTTTGTGATGCCCCTCTTTTAACGAATCCTGAAATTTACCCATGATCATTTTTCTTAACTCAGCTTCACAACGGATTCAACCGCTTCAAGAAGCGAATCATCCTTTATATATTTGAGCGCTTCAGTTATATCATTGTGCAAAATACGGTCTTTGTCTAAATGCGGAATACGTTCGCGTATAAATTGATACGCCGCCGCAGTACCTCTTCCGCAGGTGAGTGGTTTTAAAAAATCAATCGCCTGACAGGAAGTCAGTATTTCAATGGTCAGAACATTTTCAAGATTCTTGAGTATCTTATAACATTTCTGTGCCGCAATCGAGCCCATCGAATTGTGATCTTCCTGATTGGCTGAGGTTGGTATTGAGTCAACACTGGCCGGATGCGCAAGAACTTTGTTTTCTGAAACCAGCGATGCTGCTGTATATTGCGCGATCATCATCCCGCTGTTAAGCCCGCCATCCCTGGTAAGAAAGCGGGGAAGCCCGAAACTTAATGCACCGTTTACCATCCGTTCAATTCTGCGCTCTGATACATTTGCATATTCAGAGAGTGCAATTGCCATATAGTCCATTGCAAGTGCAACCGGCTGACCATGGAAGTTGCCCCCTTCTAGATGGTCATCGTTCTCAGGAAAGATGAGTGGATTGTCATTAGCAGAGTTCATCTCCGTAGTTATAATATTGCTCACATAATCAATTGCATCGCGTGAAGCGCCGTGTATCTGCGGCACACATCGCAGCGAATAAGCATCCTGCACCCGGCTGTCACCTTCAATGTGCGATGATCGTATGCCGCTTCCCTTTATAAGAGCAAGCATGTTTTTTGCCGTATCTCTCTGTCCTTTATAGGGGCGAAGCTCGTGTATCCGCTTGTCGTACGCGCGGTCTGTTCCCCTGAGCGCTTCATGTGAAAGCGCTGCCGCGATGTCGGCAATCTTTTTTAACTTCTGCGCGCGGAGCGATATATATGCCCCGAACGAGGTCATCATCTGCGTGCCGTTAATAAGCGCCAGTCCTTCTTTCGCGTCAAGTATAACCGGAGTGATACCCGCCATCTTCAGATATTTTTTGGACGGAGCGGGTGTTGTATGTTTTTGGTATGTATATAACGGCTGATTAATATGATATGCGCTCCCTTCACCCAACAGTGAAAGCACCAGATGCGAAAGCTGCACCAAATCTCCGCTTGAGCCCACAGAACCCTGCGAAGGCACAACGGGTATGATGCCGTTGTTCATCATTGCGAGCATTGACTGGGCGGTTTCAGTGCGAATTCCCGAATGTCCCTTGGCAAGAGCATTAACTCTGAGCAGCATCATTATCTTAACTATCTTTGGCGGAAGCGGTTTGCCCGTACCGGCAGAGTGGCTGAAAATAAGGTTGCGCTGAAGTTCTTTTATTTTATCGGGAGAAATTTTGACGTTGCTGAACTCGCCAAAACCGGTTGTAACACCATAGATAACTTTATCCTCTTTCATCCACTTTTCTATAAGAGCGCGTGATTTTTTCATCTTCGCGACTGCTTTGGGCGCAAGTGAAGCAAAAGTATTGTTTTTGAGGAGGTCTTCTATCTGGTTCAGTGAAAGTGAGTTTCCGTCAAGCAGAATCTGCTTTTCAGCCATGAAGTATATTCCTTACAATTTCAAGATTTGCATTGCTCACGCGGTAACGCAGCGTAACGCCGGTATCAAGATATATCTCCTCCAATATATCAGCCATACCGCGAATGCGTGAAATAAGAAATGATTTTTCAATGGGAAGTGTAGCTGTCTCCTCGGCAAAGCCGGAAGTCGCAAGTTCGGAAATCATTTCAAGCAGCGCGTGAACGTTAAGCCCGGTGGCGGCTGAAAGTGATACTGACAGATCATAATTCTGCCGTATATATTCAAGTTCGGCAGTGTTATCCAGCTTGTCAATTTTGTTAAACACTTTTATAACCGGTTTGGTATCGCACTCAAGTCCCTTAAGCGTTTCATCAACCACCTGTATGTGGTCTTCAAAAAACGGATGCGATGCGTCTATAATATGAAGGATGATATCCGCTTCGCGCACCTCACGCAGTGTGCTCCGGAATGATGCTACCAGATGATGCGGCAGTTTGCGTATGAACCCTACTGTATCGCTGATTATTGCCTGCACACTGTTTTCAAGCTGCAGCGTGCGCGTGGTTGAGTCGAGCGTGGCAAAAAGTCTATCCTCAGCAAGAATACCCGCGCCGGTCAGCAGATTAAACAGTGTTGACTTACCCGCATTGGTATAGCCAACAAATGATATACGCAGCACCTCTTTTCTGCGCGCGGTTTGTGTTTCTCTCTGCCCCTCAATTTTTTTAAGACGCTGCCTCAATATGGCAATGCGGTCTCTGACCAGCCGGCGGTCAGTTTCAATCTGTGTTTCACCCGGACCTTTTGTGCCAACACCCGCATACTGCTTGGATAGGTGAGTCCATTGACGTGTTAATCGCGGCAGATAATAAAGAAGCTGGGCAAGTTCAACCTGCGTTTTTGCTTCGTTCGTGCTGGCGTGTTTCGCAAAAATATCTAATATAAGCGCGCTTCGGTCAACTATTTTTTTATTTATTGCTTTTTCGAGATTACGGAGCTGCACCGGTGAAAGGTCATCATCAAAAATGACTAAGTTAATGTTGTTATCTTCACAATACTGCTTAATCTCCTCAACTTTTCCTGTCCCGATGAAGTAAGCCGAGTCATAACCGCTTCTGTCCTGCACATATTTTTTTACCGCCACCGCTCCTGCGGTAGCAGCAAGTTCCTCAAGTTCGTCAAGATGTTCATCAACGGTATCGCGGGTTACTTTCTGGGTTTTAAGCGCAACAAGAACCGCTTTTTCGAACGGTTCTTTCCGGAGGTCAATCATCGGTATATATATTGTTTATGCAGTGTTAGTTTTTACCCGGTTTTGCACCCTTCTTAAATGCTTCCGTGGCAAGACGGTCAACCAGTTCGTTATACTGAACGCCTGAGTGAGCCAGAACCTTTTTCCAGCGGATATGCACCGGTGTCTGTTGTATATATGAAACGTATCTTTTGGTAACCGGATTATTTGCCTTAAACTCGCCTGTTGCCCACTTCTGTGAGTTAATAAGGTCATGGCAGATGCGCACTTCTTTTATCTGATGTTTTTTGCACCACTCAAGCCCCTGAATGATAGCTTCAAGCTCGCCTGCTATCTGACGGGTGCCGTCAACATCCTCTGCTTTCATGATACCGCTGGAAGAGTGAGTAACCTGATTTTCCTGCACCAGAGCAAATGCGTAGGCGGTTTTACCTTCTCGGTACGAGCCATCAACGTAAAGCTCCGGAATCCTCGCTATGTGGGCGGGCTCTTCAACCTGCGGCTGTTCAAATGAAAGCACCTGGTTTAGCAGAGGCAAACACAATTCATGCACTTTCTCAGCCACTCCGGGAAAGCTTATCTCAGAAGTCACCAGTGAATATTTCTTTTTCTTCGGGCTGTAATAAACCACTATATTGCCAAGCGGCTGTTCGGCTACCAACCCGATTTTTATGCTAAACTCCCTAAGCGTATCACCCAGTATAAACGCTGAGAATCCATTGTTGTTAAGCGACTGAACGCAGATATCTGCTCCGCGCCTTATTTCGTTTTCGTTTGTATATTTCATAATTTTTTATTTACGGACATTTTGCCGTGGTCCTTCCGGAATTTTTTTTCGCCTTCTTTTTTGCCGTATTCCTCCCGGTAAGCAAGATATATATCGCAATCTTTGCACATCGAGCCGCAGCATTTTTTCCATTTTTTATCGGAAAATTTCTTACGGAACTTACTCATAGCTCACGAACCGGGGTATATTTTACTCTTTCAGTAGTACCGACCGCCTTATTTCTTACCTGCCGCAGAGCTTTTTAGCCCGGTCAATAATGTTTTCAACTGTAAAGCCATATTCTTTCATTAATACTTTTTCAGGAGCCGAAGCGCCGTATTTTTCAATCGTTATATATTCCCCCTGGTCACCGGCATATTTTGACCACCCCATTGAAACACCGGCTTCAATAACAATGCGGTTTTTAACATCCGGCGGCAGCACGGTATCTTTATACTCCTTATCCTGCTGTTCAAAATACTCCCAACAGGGGAAACTCACCACCCTTGCCTTAATTCCTTCTTTTTCAAGCGCTGAAACTGAATCGAGCGCCAGCCCGACCTCAGACCCGCTTGCAAGGAGGATTACATCCGGTCTGCCTTGTGTGTCCTTCAATATATATGCACCCTTCATCAGGTTGTCTGATTTTGGATATATATCCTGATCTAAAATCTGCATTCCCTGGCGCGAAAGTATCAGCAGCACCGGTCCGCCTTTGTGCAGTATGGCGGCTTTCCATGCGGCGGAGGTTTCGTTTGCGTCACCGGGGCGTATAACCGTAACACCGGGTATTGCTCTGAGTGAAGCAAGATGCTCAACCGGCTGATGCGTGGGGCCATCTTCGCCAAGACCAATGCTGTCATGCGTAAAGATATATATACCTTTAATATGGCTGAGCGCGGCAAGACGCAAGACCGGCCGCAGATAATCAGAGAACTGTAAAAACGTTCCGCCATATACTATCAGACCGCCATAATAAGCCATGCCGTTCATCAGAGAACCCATTGCGTGTTCGCGGATTCCGAAATGCAGGTTTCTGCCGGAGTAGTTCTCTTTTGAAAATCCCGCTTCCCCTTTCATAAATGTATTATTCGACGGAGCAAGATCAGCCGAGCCGCCAAAAAGTGTCGGGAGCTTTTTTGTTATCGCGTTAATTGCATTACCTGAGGCCTGACGTGTCGCAAGTTTTTTGCCGTCGTCTTTATATACGGGTAAATCATTTATCCAGTCAGTGCCGAAATCCCCCTTCATTACCTTTTCAAAAAGTTCAGCTTCCCGCGGATAGTTGACACGGTACTGTGAAAGCAACACATTCCAGTTTTTTTCATAGTCCTCATAGTTCTTTTTCAGAGATGAAAAATGTTCAGCCACTTCTTCCGGTATATAAAACTCTTCTTCATACGGCCAGTGCAGATTCTGTTTTGTCAGTTTAATTTCATCCGGACCGAGCGGAGAGCCGTGCGCTGACTCAGTATCCTGCTTATTGGGGCTTCCGTAACCGATATGGGTTTTAGTTATAATCAGCGAGGGTCTGGTCTGTGCTTTACATTTCTGTAATGCAGCTTCAATCTGAGAGAGATCATTCACATCGCTGATGTGTTCAGTGTACCATCCATAAGATTTAAACCGGAGCTCAATATTTTCAGAGAAAGCAAGATGTGTTTCACCGTCAATGGTTATGCTGTTATCATCATAAAAGAAAATAATTTTACCAAGCCCGAGATGTCCGGCGAGCGAAGCAGCTTCGTGCGAAATACCCTCCATAAGGTCGCCGTCACTGCAGATGCCATATATATAATGGTCAAGCAGCTTCATATCCGGTTTGTTAAACAGAGCTGCCAGATGCGCCTGCGCCATTGCCATACCCACCGCGTTGGCAAAACCCTGACCGAGCGGACCGGTGGTGGTTTCAACTCCTTCGGTCAGACCAAACTCCGGATGCCCGGGGGTAAGTGAGTTCCACTGGCGGAACTGCTTTAGCTGCTCCATCTGCAGGTTGTAGCCCGTAAGATGCAGAATACTATAAAGCAACATACTGCCATGTCCGGCCGAAAGTACAAACCGGTCACGATTCAGCCATTTCGGGTTTGCGGGGTTGTGCCTCATTTCCTTCGCATACAGATAATATGCTATCGGCGCGCATCCCATTGGCATTCCGGGATGTCCCGAATTAGCTTTCTGCACTCCTTCGACAGCCAGAAAGCGGATGGTGTTAATGGCAAGATTATCTGTTTTTGCTTGTGAAATTTCCAAATCAGCTCCGTCTGAATCTTTAAAATATTGGTAAATTAGCTTTAAATATACTCTGTTTTTACGAGAAATCCGGAGTCAAAGTGGCTCCGCCTCTAAAAGCCCAATAGTGCAAAGGAAATAATGATCTGGACCTGCCCCCGCTGCGGTAAAGAGTTCGCTAAAACAAGCCAAAGTCACATTTGTGAAAATGTGAACCCGGAGCAGATTTTCTCAGGAAAAGAGGAGCAGGTTTATGTGCTTTATTTGATTCTGCTGGACAAAGTTGAGCGGCGGCTTAAAACCAAAGTAACCGCCACCACCAAATCAGTTACACTTTACTCAGAAAACCGGCGTTCATTTCTGGTCATCTCTCCTCGCCGGAAGTTTCTTGATGTCTGGTTCGCGCTTGATAAACTGCTGGATGAAGCATGGATAATGAAAACATATCAGTCGGGTAAAAATAAATATGTGCACTACGTCAGAATCACAGACAACCGGCAGATAAACGCGCCTCTCCTCCGCGCGATATCAAAAGCTTATAAACTGGTAAATGGATAAGCCAGAGGACCCGCTTCAGTTGTTACAATATCATATAGAACTGATTTTTTACACTCTCCTTTTTCTTATCTTATCCTTTTGATTTGATTTCATTTTGATAGTCTGATATACAAGGGTATATGGCCAATAAAGAGTTTTACCGGTTCGCTCATGCTTATGATATCGCATTTTCTGACCGGGACCATAATGACGAATATGAGTTTTTACTCTGGTGTTTTAACAATTTTGCAAAAGTTCAAAATATCTGGAATTACGAAAAAGTATTTCTGGAGGTTGCCTGCGGACCGGCAAATCAGGCACGCGCATTTGCTCAATCCGGCTGGACGGCTCTCGGGCTTGACTTATCTGAGTCAATGATTGATTATGCAAAGAGCAAGGATAAAGAAGCAGATGTAAAAATAAAATACTATACTGAGGATATGACTGACTTTCACATCGCCGAAAAAGCATTGATCGTTTCAAATCCGCTTGAGAGTATTTCCCACATCCTGACCAATGAAGCAATGATCAGTCATTTGCGGGCTGTTGCAAACGCCATGGTAAAGGGTGGCGTATATATCATTGAGGGGACACATCCTAAATTCTTCTTCCCCGATAATTTACCCAATCAATGGACAATGAAAGACGCGTCAACGGTAGTAGATATCCAGTTTGGTCTCCCCGATGATGAATATGATCCGGTAACACAGATTTGGAATGTAACCGCGCGGCTTAACATAAAAGAAAAAAACCGGAAACCCATAACAACCGAAAGCAAAAGTTTTCACCGGTGGTATTTGGCGCAGGAGTTTAAGATGCTATTTCAGCTTTCAGGGGCGTTTGAGTCCGTCAATTTTCTCGGTGACATGACCATTCCCGCTCCGCCTCTGAGTTCCGAACCCGAATGTGAATCAATGTTCGTGGTATTAACAAAGT
>BTUV01000117.1:0-7744 GCA_045863035.1 Ignavibacteriales bacterium
TCACAACATCTGCACAGTATTGCGCTCTCGTTCTACTCTACATGAAGTATGAATTCTTCACTTCGTACAGACAGATGATAAGCTGTTTTTTGCTTTAAGTGCCGCATGCTTCGCGCAAAGAAGATTTTTGACGCAGAGTAAAGCAGAGTTCAACCCAGAGAGTAGCGCAAAGTTTTAAAGTCAGCCGGGTTGCCACGGAGTGAGACTTGGCGCAAAGACGCTATGAGGCATTGAAGTAAAGTTAATTTATTTAACTAACAATACGCCTTTCAAGAAACACTTTCCGCAATTCATAATTCATACTTCATAATTATTTTAGTATTGTCATCTTTCTTGTAACACTCACGTTATTCCACTCTGCTCTGTAGAAGTAAACCCCGGATGAAAACCGTGTGGCATTAAAGGTAACAGTATGCTCACCGGCTTGCAGGATTTCATTAGTCAGGGTTTTGACCTTTTGCCCGAGGATGTTGTATATATTAAGTTTAACCAAACCAGTAGCCGGTATGGCAAAACGAATGGTTGTCTCCGGATTAAATGGATTTGGGTAATTCTGTGAAAGTGAAAACTCAGTCGGAACAATCGCGGTGTTTTCTTCTATGGAAGTTGTATAATCAGTAAAGTTACTGTTATAAATCTGATGGGCAAAATCTGTAACATCCTGTACCTTTTTTATTGAGTTTAAGGCATTATTGCTTCGCCCTATTGCCAACGAAACCAAAATAGTTACCGGTTTGTTTTTTTCCATTCTGAAAGGTCCTGCAGTTAATAGAAATCGCTGATCTAATCCAGTGGTATTGAGCCACCCTGTAACTGAAACCGGGTTGCCGCTATACATAAAATGAGGATTAATACTATCGCAATTTGAAAGCGCGGAACCATTCCCGAAGCTCCAACTGCAAACATCTATGGTCTGCCCCCAATTATCATTGCCAAGTTGTATGTTGCGAAGCATATCGGTTAAAGTTTGTGATCCAACCTGAGGATGTGACTGCATTGTTTGCATAAATGAAGAGACAGGGACAAAACGTGCACCAGTAACAGTTCGTTGTCCTATTACAGGACCAAAATTCACTGATACTGAATCAATCGGAGTATCGGTACCCTCATCATAGAGTCCATTGCTGTTACTATCAATATAAGTGACACCGGGAATATATGTATAAGGAAGCTGAGCAAAACTTTGCATAAAAGCAGGCGGATTTTCACCAAATTCAGCATCACTGCCGTCATTGTAAGCATAACCTCCGTTACGGGTTGTGTCAGACCCGATTAAATCATCTGCGTAATCTCCCAGATCAGGGTCGGTATATACGGAAAAATAAACATCATCAAGAACATCGTGTGTACCCTTGTTGGTAATAGTATAGCGAATGAAAGCGGTCTCGTTAAAACCATTTGTTGAAAGGGATTTAACAAAAACTGATTGCGCGACCTGAATTCCCAATGGTTGCTGATCATGGAATTTGCGTTTTAGACTGGACACAGCATCGTTATAAACTGTATATGAAGTGTAATCTCCAATCAGGAGCGGAGCATCTTCATCTTCATCCCATTGGTTATTACTATTCAGATCAGTTGGTTCATATATACCATCATTGTTGCCATCATAAAACTCAGCTCCGGTTTGAACCGCATAGCGATATTTCTGCCACGCCTCGCCGAAGGGTGTGTCTGATGAACGGACAACAAAAATTGAACTTCGTGGGTCTGCCGTATCTCCTCCTACAGTTCCGGGGAGGTAATCGTGCAGCCGAATGGCTAAAGAGTTACCATTAGCCCAGAGAGAATTACCGGCAAGACCTGACAGGGCGAAGCCGGATGTAAAAAGGAAATCCTTATTGTCATACTTACCGGAAGTAAATCCACCCATATTGTCAAAAGGAATGCTCATCAAACCTGCCTGTAGTGTATCTGTTAAGTTGACATCGCCTATTGAGAAAAACGAGTTATTGAAAGGAGTTGTGGTCTGTGTTCCTGAACTGCCGGTTACTATGCCTTTCCAACGAACGAAATCTCCTGAAGCAAAATCACCAATCGCGTGAGAGTAGATGTGATCCCCGGCTACTGAGTCGCTAAACAGACCCTGATCATTAAGAGAAATAAGCTCAGAGGCACCATTATTTTTATTTGCTAATATCCGGACAGATGCAAGAGCTGAATTTTCAGTTTTTACTCTGACTCTGAACTCATCCTGCCCGGGACCCGCATCAGCAATTGCATAGTAACCGTATATGGCCGGAGGCACCGGTTCATCAATAGTTCCGTATATTGAACCAGTATATATTGCCATGCCTGAGGAGTCACGATTGCTGAGAAAGCTAAACATATTGCCTGTAAACGAAATGGAGGAATACAAGTCGTCTCCCCTGTAATTAGTAATCTTGCGGGGATTACTAAAGGGAGGGTATCCGGTTGCGCTGGTAACTTTGTATATATCGTTTTGCTTTAATGGAGGATGAGGTGTTGCAACAAGGTTTTCAAAATAGATGCTGATCGTGTCGGCGCCCTCTTTGTTTAATTTAATATGTTTTGGTGTTTGTATATTGGCGGCTATCAGCAGAGGGCTCGTCCAGTTAGTGCCGCCGTTTGTTGAAGATACTGAATAAATGCCGGTCTGGTTGGTATAAGAATATGCACACCACAATTCACCATTCTGAAATTCAGTGACAACACCGGAATGCACCCCGGTCAGTGCAGGGCTCCCTACTTCCAGGGGAACCGACCAGGTTAAACCACTGTCGCTGCTGACCGACCTGTAAAGTTTACCAGACCTGGTATGAGAATAGAATATTTTTCCATTAGGTGATTGAGTAAAAAACCCGCTGTGAGCTGCTCTTTTAGCTATCGCGGTTATACCATTTAAAAGTTCAGCCGGAGCTGACCAGGATTCTCCATTATCATCTGAATAGATAAAAAAGTGCACTACTGCTTTGCAGCCAAGGAGGATTCGCCCGCCGGGTAATTTGATAACGGTTACTGTATGGGTAGAGTCAGTAGTGGGCAGGAAGTAAGGGAAAGTAATTTCATTACTGTTAGATTGCCAGACACCGTCAACCCGCTTTTTGTGCCAGAGTTTTTCCCCTGCAATTGGGTTATTTTCAACCCAGAATAAATGGACAACTCCATCATCGCTTTGTATTAAGGCAGGTGAGAAGAATTGGCTAATTGAATTGTCAATGGGAACCTTTTGCATCTGTGGGCATAGAGATGCTGAAAGAATGCAGAACAAGATACTTCCTAAAAAGATGAATCTGCCAACGAACATTTGAGTACCCTTTAAATATTTCCCGAAACTTAATAAAAACAGAACAAACCACAAAATTTATAATTGTGAATTTGGAGTATTAATTTCATCTTCAGAAATCTGTAAAGACAGAAGATAATCGGTCTTCTTCTCTGTGTGCTCTGCATTTGCAGAGCGGTTCATCCTTTAATCGTGTTCAACATCCTGATTCCATGCGGATTTTACGGATGCAAGCAACGCGGATTAATACGGATTCGGAACTTCAGCCGCAAGTGCCAATTACTTCTCACAAAACCACCAAGAGGTTTTTAAGTTAAAGTTCATAATTCATAATTCATACTTCATAATTATAATTGCACTTGTTTCGTTCCGAACAGATGCAATACTTCTGATTTACCGATAATGAAGGGTTCTTCGGTGGTGAAACGGAAGCCCTGATGTTCGTACCAGTTTTTTGATTTGAGATTGTCAGACATAACGCCGAGTGTTATATATTGATATTGCCGCTGTTGAGCGGTAGTATTCGCCATAGTAAGAAAGCGGCTTCCTATACCACATCCCTGAAACTGAGGGAGTATATATAGCGATACGATGTTCAGATATTCAGGGGGAAACCTGATGCGCATCCATCCGGCGGGCTGATCGTTCACAAGCGCCAATAATGCCTGAGAATCAGGATCAAGCAGAATCCGCCGGTATTTCTCCTGGCTGTATTCTTTTTCAAGATACCAAAGCAAATCCGCTTCCGGTACAAAGCTATGGTACGTATCAAGCCATGTTGTTCGCAGGATAGTATGCACCTGACCGTAATCAGACATCAATGAGGGACGAATCAGGATATTCAGTGTATTCACATCCATTGTTATATTCAGAAACGTAAAAAAAATCATAAAAATCTGAGGTTAGATTTGTGAGAGATACCTCAATGCCGAAAAATAATTAAATTTTCTGAGTAAATTTCTCATCAATATTGAAATTCTTTTGAGGAAACCATGAATTTATTATCCGAACAGCAGGCCCGTGTTATCGGAACATTAATTGAGAAGGAAAAAGCAACACCTGAATATTATCCGCTTTCGGTTAATTCTCTGACCAATGCCTGCAACCAGAAGTCAAGCAGGGAGCCGGTGGTGAACTATTCCGAGGAGCTGGTGCAAAAAGTGCTGCTTGAGCTTCTTAAAATTCCGTTTGTCTGCAAGGTAACTTCATCTGATCAAAGAGTGCCAAAGTATAAGCAGATTTTTACAACTGCTCTTCATCTGTCGGATGCAGAGGCCGCGGTTTTTTGTGTTTTAATGTTGAGAGGGGCACAAACTATAGGCGAGATACGAAACAGAACCGGTCGGCTATATGAGTTTAATTCGCTTGAAGAGGTTGACCGGATTTTGCATAAATACATGACGCTTGATGAGCCCCTTGTGGTTAGACTGCCAAGACAACCCGGTCGTGATGCACGTTATGCACATCTCCTCTGCGGAATGCCTGAGTTTAAAGAGGAATCTATTGATGAAATCGCTTCTGTTCAGTCAGAGCTGAGGGAGGAAGTAAAGCGACTTAGCAATGAGCTGGAGCTCCTGAAGCAGCAGTTTGCCGAATTCAGGAAACAATTTGAATCCTGAATCCGGTTATCTGCATTAGTTTTAATTTGACTTGAAGTTTTTCTTGGAGAAAGTGGTTTCAAGCTCCTTCCGGTTAAACACATTATACGAACAGAAAGGAATGGTTTTGCCGTCTGGTGTTGAGTAATGGATGCAGCAGCGGTCAATCTTTTCGCAGTCGTAGTTATACGGGTCAGATGAATGTTCAAACCCAACCAAGAGCACATTTTCCTCATGGAAATTGATAATCGCTTTTTCAGAACCTTCAAGAAAAATCTCTGACAGGATTTTTATCAGTTTGGTACTCATTTTGTAAGTATCCTTTCTGATAATTTTTGGGAGAGACTTAAAAAGCTCAGAAGCAATTTCAGTTTTTGAACCGGTCTTCAGATTATTAACAAAGTTGCGTAGCTCTTCAAGGTTGATCAGACGATTAAGGGAGATGAGCTGGTCATTGTGCTTCACGAAATAAGAAATCGTGAAACAGGCGGGGTGAACTTTCAGGTCAATAATATCATTACGCTTATGAATCCGCTTAAAGGCCTCAAGGAAATCTCTGATCCAGATGAGCGGATAAAAGTCATCTTTGGTTATGGTGTTGTTAAAGCTTTGAGCAAGTGAATTAATTCCGTCCGCGTTGGTAACCCGCTTTGCCATAATGTCTTTGTTTTTAATATGCCCGACAAAACCAACCGGCTGGAAGAGTACCCCCTTAATGATATTGATGTTATTTGAAGCAAAACGGACAATATCACCAATCTGATGATCGTTTATTCCCTTTGCGATTGTGGGGACAAGAACAGTTACCGGGTAGTCCACCGGTGAGTTCGCGATATTTTCAAGTGCCTGGAGTTTTGTTGCAAGGAGGTCAATGCCCCGAAGCGCAATGTATGGCTCTGAAGTTACGCCATCGAACTGCAGATAGACAATATCCACTTCAGCTTCGGCAAGTTGTCTGTGATAGTCAGGTTCTGCCGCAAGTCGTTTACCGTTTGTTGCAACGATGATAAACTTAAACCCCTTCTTTTTTGCCATACGGCATAAATCAAGAAAGTCTTTTCTGATGGTTGGTTCACCGCCGCTAAAGAGAATAATCGGGCAGGGATTTTCACCCTGCAGGAGGGTATCCATCATGGCATAGATAGTTTCAGCGGGTGGTTCGTAAACGTCTCTTGCAGAGTTGCAGGAAGCAAAACAGACGGTGCAGTCAAGATTGCATCGGTTAGTGACGTCAATAATACCAATACCGGGAGTTCCGAAAGGGCTTTTCACCTCAGAGCTTTGTCTGGTGGTTTCGCCTAAGTCAACAGCAAGCGGTTGAACAATCTCTTCCCCTCCGGTGAGCTCTTTCATCAGACGCTGATAAAGTGCGGCATCACCGTAATAGAGGTCTTCAAAATTTCCATGATCAGGGCATTCCTTTACCATAATCATTTTGTCATCACGGCTGACAAGGTCGGCAGAAATCTGCTTTAAACAGACAGGACAAAGCGAACGCGTAGTTCGTAAAACGGACATTTATACTCCTAAAGGTTTAGAATGGAATCCAGGGTTTTCCTTCTTAAACACACACGGTGCAAACTTAACAAATATCTGAATAAAAAAAAATGATCTGGGTATCTTTGCGAAGAAATAATTAAATAATGTGATGAATAACAGTATAATTCTTAACCCGGCCGGATACGTCCGTTCTGATCTTAAAGAGCGTTACGAAGCTCCCCGGCAGGGTACGATGAACGCTTCCTCTGAGGCGGTTATTGAGCTTGAGCCCGGAAGCAATTTTGAGCAGGCGCTTACCGGTCTGGACGGATTCAGCCATCTGTGGGTTGTGTATCTTTTTCATCTTAATACTACCTGGAAGCCAATGGTTACTCCGCCGCGAAATAAAGGGAAGAAGGTCGGGGTTTTTGCGACACGAGCTCCGCACAGACCAAATAATATCGGTCTGAGCTGCGTGAGATATATAAAGCATGAAGGATTGAAGATATATATAGGAGGTTCGGATATACTGGACGGAACCCCGGTGCTGGATATTAAACCGTATTTACCATACTGTGACTCATTCCCCGATGCCTTGACCGGCTGGGCGGGGGAGAGGGTGCAGGTGAGTTATGAGGTGAGGGCATCGTCTCTTGCGGAGGAAAAGGCGGCGGCGATCAGGGAGAAGGAGGGGCAGAATCTGTTGAATTATGCGCGTGTGCAGCTTAGTGTAAATCCTGATGATGTTTCAAGGAAGAGAATTACGAAAGAAGATGACGGGAAGTATTGTTTGTCGTATCGTAAGTGGAGGATATATTATGAAGTGATACGGGGAGAAAAGCTGGTGGTAATGAGTGACGTTAAATAAGCGAACGCAGACCTCGCCAAGGGGACGCGGATTTTACTGATGCTTCGCGACGCGGATTAGTACGGATAATAGTTAGTTTTCGTCAATTTAACTTTTTTTGTTTTGATGAACCCTTCTGATGAATCGGGGACTTTTTCCAAAATTTTGCAATAAACCCACTTCAATCTCACTACCACGCAGATAATTAAGAAGCTGACTTTCAAACTCCGGAACTATACCTTCGGCGGCTTTCAATTCAAGAATCAAGACATCATTCACAACTATATCTGCATAATACTCACCGACTTGCTGCTCTTTCTATGTAACAACGATCGGCTTGTGAGCTTCGACCTTCAATCCCCGTGATCTGAGCTCAATCGCCATAGACTTCTGATATACCTTTTCAAGAAAACCATACCCAAGAATATTATAGATATTATAAAATGTCTTTATTACAATATCACTCAAATCTCCTGACTTCTGCCAATTAGTATGACGCATTTTATTTCAGAAATGACAATTTCGGCTTAAAATCCTGGCTTGTTCCAGAATGTTTGCAGAAAGTTTGCCCTG
>BTUV01000118.1:0-7575 GCA_045863035.1 Ignavibacteriales bacterium
CCCGAAGGGATGACATTATTATAGAAAACGGTAATAAACAACCACCAAAACCCCGAAGGGGTGAAATTATTATAGAAAACGGTAATATACAACCACCAAAACCCCGAAGGGGTGAAATTATTATAAAAAACGGTAATAAACAACCACCAAAACCCCGAAGGGGTGACATTATTATAGAAAACGGTAATATACAACCACCAAAACCCCGAAGGGGTGAAATTATAATTTGTTCTGAAATGAAATTAATTAAACCGAGCTTAATGAATGTCCCTTATTAAAATATATATCTTTCTCTTCTTTGCCGCGTTTGGCGCCGACGCACTTCTGGCTCAAAATACTGCCCCCGCCGCAACGGTCGGCGGGAGTGCCATTACCCGGGAATATTTTGAAAACCGTTTCAAACTTTCCCCTCAATTAGCACGCCTTCCCGGTGTTACCGCCGAAAAGGAGCGCTATAATTTTCTTTATACTCTGATCGCCGAAAAACTCTGGTCACGCCACGCAGCCGAAAATGGACTTGATACCGCCGCCCACGTGCGGCGCAACTTCCTCCCGCTCGAACGGATGTATATACGCGATGCACTCTGGCAGCAGGAGATCGCCTCCCGCGTTGCTGTATCCCCGGTTGAAATTCTGCAAACTTTTGCCAAAATCCGCTATTCGCTGGTTACCAAATTCCTTTTCACGCCTGATTCAGTCGAAGCTCTTTCATTTTATTACCGCCTTAGCACCGGTGAGGTAATTGACTCTCTGCTCCGTAACCGCCCTGAAGCTGACTTCCAAACACAGGGCTTTGAAATCAGCTATACAAAAAGCAACAATGCCGAACTTGAAGAAAAACTATATACGCTTACAAATCCCGGTGATGTGCTTAAACCATATCGTGATGCCGAGGGATGGTTTGTGTTTCAATTAATCGCACTCAAAGACAATATCTCAGCCGATAACACCGCTGAAAATATGCAGAAAACCGCCAAAGACCTCATCACCTCAATTAAGACAGACTCTGTTTATCAGTCTTTTTATAAAAAGTTTTTCTCCGGTATCTCTGTTGAATCAAACGGAGACCTCTTCTGGTCGCTTCATGCAAAAATCATATATATTATGACGCGCGATTCTTCCAAACGCAAAGACAATCGCTACTCGGCCGGTATGGAATATCTGGATGAGCTTGAAAAATCATTCGGCACTGATTCACTCCGCCTTCCGTTCCTTACACTTGGTAAAAGAACCGTTCCTTTTTCTGATTTTCTCATCTGGTTTTTGTTTGAAAGATTTTCTGTTTCAACGCTTGATCCCCGTACCATCGGCGCTTTTATGCAGGACAGGGTTAAGTTTATCATAGAACAGGATTTGCTTTATCATGAAGGCCTCCGGCGCGGACTCGACAAAGACCCCAAAGTACGCGAAGAAATATCCATGTGGAAAGACTACTATCTTGCAATGAAAGCAAAGGAGCTTTACACAGATTCTATCACCACAAGTGAAGCTGATGTTGAGGTGCATTACCGTGATATATCATCAAATCCTCAGACAGCCGTAAAGGTTGCCCTTGCGCAGATAATTACTGACTCACTCGATGTGGTTCAGTCAGTCCTTGATGCCCTGAAAAGCGGGGCTGATTTTGTTTCGGTTGCAAATAGTCTCAGGAATACTTCTTCGGCAGAAATTTTAATTAACGAGCCCGCGAACGCAGAGTCACTCGGTGACGTGGGTTACATTGCAAAAGTGCTTAATGCGGGAGATGTGTATGGTCCGCTGCGCATTAATGACCGGTATATATTGTTTAAAGTGCTCGAAAAAACCGCTGACACTATTCCGCCGTCAGGATTCACCGATGTAAGGGAGAAACTCACGCCTGTCGTCTTAAAAAATAAGCGGGAGTCCGAACTTGATAAAAAAACCGCATCACTCGCCGCAAAGTATGGCGTTGAGATTAACGAAAAGTATATGAACTCAGCCGAAGTTGAGAATCTTAAAATGTTTCTCTTCCGATTTATGGGCTTTGGCGGGCGCATTGTTGCCTTCCCGGTCACTCCTCCTTACTCCCGATGGACGGATCAATGGAAACAAAAACCCCAATCACTCCCTTAATGATGAAGTGAACTTTATGGCATCATCCGGCAGTAAAAAGGAAACACCGACAACTCATCTTTTTATAAAAAATATGGTCTGTCCCCGTTGCATTAAAGTTATCCGGGATGAATTTGCCCGGCTTGGGCTTGATATCAGAAGCATTACGCTTGGTGAAGTTGTGGTAAGCGGAATTATTTCTTCCGGTGAAATGAAATCTGTTCAGAAAGTCCTGGAAGAGAACGGATTTGAACTGCTTGAAGACAAACGCGCGCGGCTCATTGAGCGGATTAAAATTGAAATTATCAGCATGGTTAACGAAGACCACACCGATGGCCGTGAATCACTCACCGCCCGACTGAAAAAAACCGTGAGTCAGGATTACGTATATATCAGCTCCCTGTTTTCCGCGGTTGAAAATATCACTATTGAGCAGTTTTATATACAGCAGAAAATTGAGAAGGTAAAAGAGCTTCTCAAGTATAATGAACTTTCCCTTAGTGAAATTGCCTGGCGGCTTGGTTACAGCAGCGTGCAGCATCTTTCTTCACAATTCCGCAAAATAACCGGTCTCACCCCCACAGAGTTTAAGTCTGCCGGAAAGCGATCTTCCGGAGAAAACAGTCATCAAAATCACCCCTGAATAAAATGTAACACTTTCCTAAAAAAATGTAACTTCCGCTACTCCTGTATTGCTTAATTTTGTATCAAACAATAAAGGATTACAGTTATGAAAACATTTGAATTCACAATAGACGGTATGTCATGCGGTCATTGCGTAATGGCGGTTAAAAAGGAGCTTGCTTCGCTTGATGGAGTTACAGTCGGTGAAGTTGTTATCGGACGGGCTAAAGTGACGGTTGATGAATCAAAAACCGGAGCAGAAAAACTCACCGGTGCAATTACAGAGGCCGGATATTCTGTAACATCTGTTAAAACCGAAGAAGTAAAATGAGCGCGGATGTAAAAACTCCCGCTACTCTATCATTCCCGGTTGAAGGAATGACCTGCGCGAGCTGTGTTGCCCGGGTAGAAAAAGTCATTAAAAAATTAGACGGCGTTGAAGAGGTCTCTGTTAACCTTGCCACAGAAAAAGTTACTCTTAAAGCAGACCCCTCCCTTGTTACCCCTGAAAAAATTGCCGAAGTAGTTGAGGGAGCCGGATATAAACTTATTCTTCCTCAGCCGGAAAACCCGGCAGAAGAAACTACGGGCGCTCATCCGGAGCAAGACCGGTATCTGAGAAAAACGGCACGTGAGTTTTATATATCCGCGGCTATCTCACTCCCCGTCATGCTGCTGAGTATGGGAATGATGTTTGACGGAGTAAAGGAGTATATACCGCTCGGTTTTGAGCAGATGAATCTGATTTTTCTGCTCCTCTCAACTTACGTTATTCTGGTTCCCGGCAGCCGCTTTGTAACTGCGGCGTTAAAGGCAGCCAGACACGCCTCAGCCGATATGAATACGCTTGTTGCCGTTGGCACCTGGTCGGCTTATATATACAGTGCTGTCGGAGTAATTTTTCCTGAATGGCTTGGGCTGCATCACGCGGAGCATCTTTACTTTGACACAACAGTAGTTATCATCACTCTTATACTGATGGGTAAACTGCTTGAGGCCCGCGCTAAGAAGCGGACCGGTGATGCCATTAGAAAGCTGATGGGGCTGCAACCGGAAAGGGCCATTGTTATTGAAGATGCTGAGGAGCGCGAAGTACCTGTTAAATCATTAGTGTTGGGCGATCTTATCCGCATTCGTCCCGGTGAGAGAATTCCTGTTGACGGAATAATTGAGTCAGGCGCAACCGCTATTGATGAATCAATGATAACCGGCGAAAGTATTCCTGTTGATAAATTGCCCGGCGAGAGCGTATCAGGCGGAACGGTTAACCTGACCGGCAGTTTCATCTTCCGTGCTACTGCGGTAGGGAGTGATACCGTTATTTCGCGTATCATCCGTATGGTTGAGGATGCACAGGGCTCTAAAGCTCCCATTCAGGCACTGGCAGATAAAATTGCCGCTGTGTTTGTGCCCGTAGTGATTAGTATCGCTCTTATCACATTTGCGGTATGGTATTTTTTCCTGGGTGCTCCTTTCAGTGACGCGCTTATATATTTTATCTCTGTAATGATCATCGCCTGCCCGTGCGCAATGGGGCTGGCAACTCCAACCGCTATTATGGCGGGCACCGGACGTGGCGCGCAGCTTGGCATTCTTATTAAAAACGCGGAAAGTCTTGAACGCGCTCACAAAGTTACCGCGGTTGTGTTTGATAAAACCGGCACAGTAACCGAGGGGAAACCATCCGTTACTGATATATATACGACCGGCGGCTTTGGCGCGGAAGAAGTTCTTCAGCTTGCCGCCTCGGCTGAGAAGCTTTCCGAACATCCTCTGAGTCGCGCTGTTACCAATTACGCGGAAAGCAGGGGGATAAACATGCTGCCCGCCGCTGATTTCAGATCGGTAACCGGCCAGGGTGTTTATGCCACCGTTGCCGGCAATGATATATATGTTGGCAAAGCAACATCATCACCTGATGAAAATACCGCGCGGCTTCAGAACAAGCGGGCTTCTGAAGGAAAAACCGTCATTGCCGTATATATAAACGGAAACGCTGCCGGAATTATTGCCGCTGCCGATACCATGAAGCCACACATACCCGGTGTTATACAGTCACTTCATCAACGCGGAATTAAAACCATTATGATGACCGGTGACAATCTTCAGACCGCGCAGTCCATTGCAAAGATGGCGGGTATTCAGCAAGTCTTCTCCGGAATGAAGCCGGAAGATAAGGCCTTGCAGATACAACAGCTTCAGCAGCAGGGGGAAATAGTTGCCATGACCGGTGACGGTATTAACGATGCGCCGGCTCTTGCGCAGGCAGACGTTAGCATAGCTATGGGAACCGGAACCGATATCGCGATGGAAACCGCCGATATTACTCTCACCGGCGGAAACCTGAGCGGTGTATATAAAGCCATCGCGCTCTCAGACCGTACCATACGCACCATACGGCAGAATCTTTTCTGGGCGTATATATATAACACGGTCGGTATTCCCGTTGCGGCACTCGGACTGCTCAACCCCATGTTCGCTGCATTCGCCATGGCAATGAGTTCTGTAAGTGTAATCAGCAACTCCCTGCGCCTTAAAAATGTGAACGTATAACCCGGTCATTCAGATTCAGGGGAGACCGGGCGGCAGTGGCGGGGATCATCCCAGGCAGGGCGCAAACTATATCTGACTCTGCAATTCACTCTTTTTTTCTTCGTTCCTTTTCGCCGGGTTTTGCTCTCCCGGGGTTATAACTCCGTGTTATAGTTGCTAAACATCGCTGCACATCTGCGTTGAAAACTCTTCTTTACGACTCCGCGCGAGCTTCTGAGCTTCCGCCCAACCTCAAATAATTCATAATTCCCGCTTCCTAATTCGTAATTGATATTGTATTTTGCGGGGGATTTTTCTTTCGCCAAACACAACAAACGAGATGAATGGATCTTAAAAAAGTTTTTCTGAACAATAAGGAGTGGGTTGAATCAAAACTGGCTGCCGACCCTGACTTCTTCAAAAATATGGCTATGGGTCAGACTCCCGAATTCCTCTATATCGGCTGCTCTGATAGTCGGGTAACTGCCGAAGAACTTATGGGAGCTCAGCCCGGTGAGGTATTTGTCCACCGGAATGTTGCAAACCTGGTCATCAGTACAGACAACAACCTGAATGCGGTGATGCAGTATGCAGTAAAAGAGCTCAAGGTCAAACACATTATCGTTTGCGGTCATTACGAGTGCGGAGGTGTGAAAGCTGCCATGAATCCCCGCGATCTTGGTCAGTTAAATAGCTGGCTTCAGAGTCTGCGTGATGTTTATCGTTTCCACCGTGAGGAGCTTGATTCCATCGAAGATGAAGTAATGCGCTACGACCGGCTTGTTGAACTAAACGTCCAGGAGCAATGTATAAACATCATCAAGATTGACCATGTTCAGCGCGCCTGGTACAACTCCGGCTTCCCCCACATCCATGGCTGGGTCTTTGACGTTCGCACCGGCCGCCTGAAAGATCTGGGGCTCGACATGAAGAAGGTGTTCCGGGATGTAAAGAATATATACGACCTGAGACCCCTCAACAAACAATAAGAAAATCAATTATCATAATAACTCACCCGGCTCAGAAAGTGTCAAATCCCGGCGGGGCGGGGTAATATTCTCCTGCCGATTTCTTCAAATTTCCCCCATGTTATTTACTCAATTCCCCTCCCCGCTGATCGGTTAATAAATTCACCTTGACTGAATGTATTTCTTCTTCTATTTTTGCATAAATAAAGTTGTAAATCTGTCAGGTAATCCCGCCGGGGGATATCCCGGAGCCGGTTTACGGGGGAACTCGTAAAAAATGTTTCCCATTAAGTTTCTCTTGTAACTGATGCTCTATCACATTTCAAAACGTATAACAGATATAGCCATGTCCGCGCTGATTCTTGCGGCTGTTTTTCCATTTGTTTCTCTTTACTCGCTGATCATTCTTGTTTTTTGGAAGGTCAATCCGTTTTTTATTCAGGAGCGTGCACTTGGCAGCAGCGGAGGTAGTTTCAGTATTGTAAAGATTCGGACGCTCAAACCCAGTGCATACATTCATAAAATCCGGGATACCCGGCTGGTTTCAAGTTCTGATTTTCTCCCCCTCGGTCAGTTGCTCAGACGTACCGGTTTTGATGAACTGCCGCAGCTTTTTCTGGTTATTTCCGGAAAGATGAGCATTATTGGTCCGCGTCCGTTAATGTTAGATGATATTGCTTTCATTGAAGAAAAATATCCCGGTCTTATGCATCAGCGCGGAAAGATGAAATGTCTCCCCGGTATCTCCGGACTCTGGCAGCTCAAACGGAGCAGCGCGGTCAGTTATGATCAATTATATTTATTCGATGCCGAATATGTATCCCGGAGAAGTATATTCTTTGATTGGAAACTGATGGGGCTCACCACCGTAAAAATGCTGCTCGGTTACCACACGGATGCACTGCAAAGTCTTTCAAATTCAGAAGAAAAAACAGAGCTGGTCAGATAACCTTTTACTGACTTCCGCCAAAATTTGACCAAATCGTACAAATGTCAGAATACGCGCAAAAACACTGACTTTCTCATAAACTGTCATACTAATCTTAGTGATACATTAAGGATATTTTCAGATATAAGGACAATGTTACAATAGCAAAGCACCTTTTTCAATGTACAATGAACAATTTACAATGTACAATTTTTTAAGCCCCCTCATATCAATGTACAATGTATAATTCCCGAAGCCCCCTCTTTCCAATACAGCTTCTCATTAACACAAAATTAATTTCCGCAAGTAAAGTTATTCAGTTAAAACTTAGTCTGTCAGGAGAGAGGGGGTTTGGGGGTGAGTCATGAAGACGAGAAACAGCAGAGTTCAGCGTGGTAAAAAGATTTTTAACGCAAAGGGTAAAAAGAAGAATTTAAAATTAAGAATTAA
>BTUV01000119.1:0-7384 GCA_045863035.1 Ignavibacteriales bacterium
TTTTGAATTGGCGCTGCTTTCTATTGGAAACTTAGTTGCCAAGAGTTGTTCGCGCAAAGCCGCTAGGAAGAAAAGAAGTTGTATATATATGAGACTGTTATTCACCATTCACCATTTACAATTAGCAATTTGAATCATGATATTTAACTTAAACAGAGAAATAGAACAATACTTAGAAGCAGGGGAAAATCTTATCTGGACAGGTCAGCCCAAACAGGGATTGGTTTTTTCGGCTTTTGATATATGGATGGTCATCTTTGGTATTATCTGGACCTCCGGCGTTGTAAGCTGGATATATGCAGCGTGGGATGCCGCTATCTGGTTTGCGATGTTCGGTCTCCCCTTTCTTCTGGTTGGGCTTTACCTTATATTCGGTAAGTTTTTTATAGACGCCCGGACTCGATCCACAGCTATATACGCAATAACTAACAGGCGGGTTATTATTACCTATAAGAAGGTGCGAAAGAAATTCTATTCGTATGAATATGGTAAGATCAGAGAAATAGCGCTGCGCGAAAATGCGGATAAGTCAGGCGCGATTTATCTTTATTTTCCGGAAGGTTGGAGCCGAAACGCTCAGGTTTTTAGGAATGCCGATGATGTTTTTGAAAAATTAAAAAACAGTAATCTAAAGAAAGCAGCAAACGCGTTGTTTAATCAGGGTGAAATATATAGCGGGATGAGAGAGGATTCATTTTCACTGCTGCCGGATGCACGAGGAGCTTACGAAAAACTTGAAGAGCAGTTTAAGACGCACCAGGCAAAGTTCGGGAAAGTGTTGTGAGTTGATAATTGAAAATGGATGGGGGATAACTAAACGCTGCTGCCAAGATCAAAAACCAGATGACCAAGGGTTGGCAATGTCCTCGGGATAAGTCAGAGCAAAGTTGCAAAGCCGCAACGGGTAAATTAACGCCTGGATCCGTTGAGTGTACAACAATTAAACGAAACCGTGTATAATAATGTTCGAATCTTTTGTCGGGATTATACCTATATTTACACATAAATCAACATATTTTTAAAATGGTAAACGTATGATTCCTGATTTTCAATCCCTTATGCTTCCACTGCTCCGCCAATTGTCTGATGGAAAAGAGCACTCATACCGTCAACTTATTGAAGCTCTCACGAAGGAATTTAACCTGACGGATGCTGAGCGGAGGGAGATGCTTGCAAGTGGTGCGCAGGAAGTTTTTAGCAACAGGGCGAGTTGGGCAACAACATATCTGAAAAAGGCGGGACTAATTGCATCACCCAAAAGAAGTACGTTTGTTATTACCGGAGAGGGAACGAAGGTTTTAAGAACTAATCCCGAGAAAATAAATACTGCCTATTTACGAAAGTATGAAACATTCCTTGAGTTTCAGAATATCAATAACACCGAGAAAAAAGAGGAACAAAACGATAAGCTATTAAACGACACCGCCCAAAGCACACCGGAAGAAGCCCTTGGTGCCGCATATAGCTCAATCAGATCAGCACTTGCCTCTGAGCTTCTGGAAAAAATACTTAAACTTTCACCGCAGTTTTTTGAAAAAATGGTAATTGATTTACTAGTGGCTATGGGTTATGGCGGCTCCATTTCGGATGCGGGCAGAGCCGTGGGTAAAAGCGGAGATGAGGGGATTGATGGCATCATTAAAGAAGACCGGCTTGGTCTTGATATAATATATATCCAGGCGAAAAGATGGAAAGAGGGAACAGTGGGGCGGCCTGAAATTCAAAAATTTGTAGGAGCGCTTGCAGGCCAGGGAGCAAAGAAAGGGATATTTATCACAACATCACGGTTTTCCAAAGATGCGGAAGATTATAATCCTAAAAACGAAACAAAGATTGTTTTGATTGATGGAGAAAAACTTGCCCAACTAATGATTGACTATAGCATTGGCTGTTCGGTTCAGCGTACTTTTGAAATCAAGAAAATAGATAACGACTACTTTGAGGAGGAGTAGTCCGCCGGAATGATAATTCCTTAATTGTAAATGTTCACTTAAATGTCTTTCATAATTTGCTTCTTTATAATTGCATGTTCACTTTATAATTCATATTTCAAACTTCATAATTCATTAAGCAGCCATTTCCATACCGGATAAACCCGGATGGTTTTTCCGTTCTGCGTGTGTTCGAATTCCTGATCTGAGGTTAATATCGTTCCCTCAGAAAACCCGAAGAATTCAAGAGCCGTGACCAGACCGCTGTATTCTCTTTCCTGATTGTCGGGGGTGATATTCCAGCACACCTGAAAACAACCAATCACAACGCCCTGGTTCTGAAGGATGAAATCGCACTCATTTTTCCCGTCTGAAAAATAGTGAACAGTCCCTTGTTTGGCAAGTTCGTTGTGCGCAAGGTTTTCCAGAAGGCGTCCGTAATCTTTGGTTACTTTTAGAGAGATACGGGGAATAAAACCGTTATCAGTTACATAGAGTTTTTTTTCGTTACTTATCTGCTTTCTGATGCTGTAATCGAACTTGTTTATCATCGAAGCAAAATAGGTTTTCGTGAGTGAATGTATATATGATTTAACAGTATTTACACTTCCGAACCCGAGTGAGTTTTTTAATCTGGTATAACTGAAACGGCTGCCGAAATTTGTTATCATATACTGATAGAGTTCACGCAGCTCAAACGGATTTGAAAGACCGTAGCGGAGTGCGATATCTTTTATCACAACATCCTCATAGGTACGCGTCAGGATATCATATTCCTGATAGGTCAGATATTCAGGCATGCCCCCTTCAACCAGGTAACGGTCAAATGCACTCTTAAGAACGGCGCGCTCCCGGGTTGTATATATAGACGAGGTTTTACCGGGAATATTGCCCAACATGAGATATTCAGAAAATGAGAAAGGTGAAACAGTTATATCTGTGTGCCGCCCGGTTAGTTTTGTGCCTATTTCGCGGCTGAGAAGGTTGGCGCTGGACCCGGTGATATAAAACTTATATCCGTCCTCAAGAAACCTCCTTACAAAACGTTCAAACCCCGTAACGTTTTGTATCTCATCAATCAGAAATGTTTTTTTTGAACCATAAAGCCCCGTAAGTGTTTCATAGAGATCATTAAAACGCTCTGCCGGAAACCCCATCAGGCGCTCATCTTCAAAGTTGATGTAGAGGAAGTCCTGGTCGCCATAATAGGTAGAAGCGATTTGCCTCAGAAGGGTTGACTTACCCGTTCGCCGGAGCCCGGTTATAACCACGGCATGAGGCAGAGCCCTATATCGCTCAACTTCAGACAAAACGTCTCTTTTAACGCCAAAGGATTTCCTTAAAAATGCCTCCCTCTGCTCATTGAGAATGACTGCTAAGGTGTTTCTATCCGGTATATTCACTATTTTATCATAAATTGTTCATTCAGAATGAACAAAAATAGGCAAAATTGTTCATTTAGAATGCACAATTTCCCGTAAAATCGTTCATTCAGGATGCACAATTTCCTCCCGCTCCCCAATTCCCCTTCAAATTCGTATATTTACCGGATGTTTAGCTTTTCATTACTTCAGTTCCTCGGCGGGGGTGGACGGTGATTCTCCTGCAGTTTGCAACCGGCTCACTTGGGGTGATGGTCGTCTATTTTGTTCTTTCATCGGCTGAACCCTCATTGCGTCTGGGGTTTACTATTGCAGCCGCGGTGGCTTATTCACTTCTTAGCCAACTTACCTTTGCTGAAAAACGTGAGCGGTTTTATCTGGCTCTGGTTATTGTGCCCCTTTTTCTTTTTCTGGCGGTCATCGGAGGACTCGGATGGTACGCACAGAACTCTGACCCGCTTAAGGATGAGCAATTTAAAAAGGGAAGAGAACTGCTCCTTAGCAGTGGTATGATTAAGGATGCACTCTATACGGTATCGCTCAATTCTCTTGAAATTAAACTTTCAGACGATGAAAAACAATTTGCCCCCGCTGCCAACGACACATCAAACGGCTATGCTTTTATTAACGGGAGTATTGAAACTCCGTATAACGGAACCAGTATATATCTGTTTCTTGAATATACAGGGACGGACTCAATGGCACTGAGCGGACTTTCCGCGCGTCTCTCCGGACGAAATGATGCTTTTGCAAATTCAGGAGGATATACAGGATGTTTGCAGTACCGGGCGGTTGTTAAAACAGACGGCATTACGATTACGAGGGTAAATTAACAGGATGGATATTCAAAAGCAATTATATATATTACTGCTGATTACATTGTTTCTGCTGTCGGCTGAATACATGGGCGTGAATGGACTAAGCAGCATGACAAAGCTCCCCTGGTCCGGGGACATATATAAAGATGAAGCGGGTTGGGCTCCGCTGATGCCGGTGCTTCTCTATTGTATTCTGCTTCCGGTGATGTTTGCGGTTTCACTCAGGGGGCTTATGCGGATGATACATGAAAATGGCAGCATCAAGAAGTATCTCCGGTCGGTAAATACCATGGTGATGGCAGTTTGTATATATATCATTGTGCTTTTTGTATGGCAGTCTGCCGGAGCAGCGGCAACGCTGGCTGAACATGAAGTGCAAAAAGAAAATCTGAAGAGCTCATTAGAGCGTGACATGCTTTTATTAGAATTAAATGAGGTATGCTTCCTTGCACGCGAAAAGATGCTCCTGCCCGCCTCATTCAGCGGTATTGGAAAAAAACCCGCAGAGTATATAGGGAAGGAACCGGAACTACTGAGAGAAATTCTTGCAGATGCTCAATTTTCCGTGCTTGATAAAATAAGCATTTCAGCACTTTCGGATTCGAGCGTTACCCTAAAGGTTTATAGCAGAGGTGAAAAATTCAGCTTTGAGGCGCAGGTTTTTACGTCAAACAGGCAGACAATATATGAAGAGCTGCCGGTGAGCGGTGAAGTAAAATAATATCTAAAATTCCGGAAAAACCGAAAAACTTTAACTCTTGAATGATATCACGCAAAAGTTAAACACAAAATTAAAAGGAAGAATAAGAATGCAGCAAATTATTGAGGGACTTAACGGCGAACAAAAATCAGCAGTTGAGCATATCACCGGCGCACTTTTTGTAATGGCGCCAATAGGGACGGGTAAAACCAAGGTGCTGGCTCACCGTGCAGCGTACGCAGCAAATCAGGGGCTTAACCCCGCCGCTATGCTTTGCCTGTCATTCACCAACAAGGCCTCTAAAGAGATGCGCACACGGGTTCAGGAGATGCTGCCTGAGAGCTATAAAGAGATTCGCATCAATACTTTTCACGGATTTTGCACGTTCCTGCTCAGAACTGACGGTGACCGGCTGGGGCTTCACGCTGATTTTACCATCTTTGATGATGAGGATATGGTAGAAATGGTAAAGCAGACCGTACCGGCTATGGGAGGTCTCAAAAACCATGATATATATACACAGTTTGAGAACGCCAAACTGACGGGGAGGTTTAGCGAAAAGATAACACCCGACGACCTTGCCCGTTATAACAATGCTCTCAGAGAAAACCACGCGCTTGATTTTATTGACCTGATACAATCTACACGGGAGCTCCTTGCTTCCAATTCTGATATTTTAAAGAAGTGGCAGAACCGCTTTAGGTGGATTCAGGTTGATGAGTTTCAGGATACCAATCATCACGAGTATCAAATTATAAAGATGCTGGCTTCACATCACAAAAACATCGCGTTCTTCGGTGACCTGGATCAGACCATTTACGAATGGCGCGGTTCAGAACCGCATGAGATAACAAAAGATATTAATAAAACATTTGCTCCGGTTAAGCACATCCTTTTTACACGCAATTATCGTTCAACACGAAATATCCTGAAAGCAGCGTGGGGGGTGATTAACAATTATCCCGGGAAATCAACTTTGGAAATATCGCCGCAAGTAGCAGAAGAGGGGGAGCCGGTATATACACACTGCGCCGGGTCAATTGAGCAGGAGGGGAAATTTATCGCGCAAGAAATTCTGCGGCTTAATAAGGAACGTAATGCAGACTTCGGAAAGATGGCAGTCCTTACCCGCACTAATGATCATGCAGCAAAAATGTCCTACGAACTGAGCAATGCCGGAGTGCCTCATTTTATGGTTGATGCATTTAAGTTTTTTAAGCGGACTGAAATTAAAGATATGCTGGCGCTGCTTGAAACTTCAGTTAACAGATATAACACCAACGCGTTAAAACGTGTGCTGCTAAGAACTGCTGAGGGAATAGGCGAGCAGACAATAAAGAAAATCCTGAATCTGCCTCATGAGCTTGGTTTGCGCCTCACCGATTTTTTACGAAGTGATACTATTGAGCGCCATGATCCATTTCACACATTAGTTGAAGCATATAACAATAACAACATAGTCATTTTTGATACTGAAACAACAGGGCTTAATTTTGCTGAGGATGATATCATCGAAGTTGCCGCGGTGCGTTATGGACGGGATGGCATCAGGGAGGAGTTTCAAAAATTCATTAAAACCACCAGGTCATTAGCGGATACAACTCACGTTCATGGAATAACAGAAACTATGCTCTTAGAGCAAGGGGAGGTTGCAGAATCTGCGCTTTCGGCTTTTCTTGAGTTTAGCCGTGATGCGGTTATCTGCGGGCATAATGTGGTCTATGATCTGAACATGACCTCAGCTAACTGTCAGAGAAATAATTTACCGCCATTCAGACCAGAAGCAAGTTATGATACGTTGGATGTGAGCCGCAGGTTTATCCGTTCAGAGCGATATACACTAACCGCGCTGAAGAATCTGCTTAACCTCCCCTCCGCCCCGACTCACCGCGCGCTGGATGATGTAAAAACAACCGCAGAACTGCTCACCTTTCTGGTGAACAAAATATCAGAAACAGCAGAAGAACGAAAAAAGGCAGTATCGGTATATATCAATCAGTTTAAGAAGTTTTATGAAACAGTAAAACAATGGCGCGAAATGGGGCAGGGTGAACGTCCGGTTGTTGTGTTTGACTACATCCTGCAAAGTTCAGGACTGGCTGAACAGGTAAGCAGGATGGATGAGGCAGACCGCCGCCAGATGCACCTGAGAGAGCTGCGGAATATCATTTTGCAGTTTGATGACCAGCAGTTAGCGCCGGAAGAAGCACTGCGCGGCATTCTTTCAACCGCGGCGCTGGGTGATGACCGGGACCGGATGATTGGGGCGGAAAGAAAGGTGAGTGTAATAACTGCTCATCAGTCAAAAGGGCTTGAGTTTGATACCGTGTTTATAGCCGGAGTGTATGACCAGGGCTTCCCCGGCTATTTTGCCGTGAAGGAAAATAAACTCAGCGAAGAGCACCGTCTGTTTTACGTATGCATCACGCGGGCAAAGGAGCGGTTATATATCACCTGGCCGGCAGTGAACAACTGGGGCTACCGAACCCAGCCCAGCCGGTTTTTGAAGTATATACCGGCGGGAGTGGTGAAGAAGGTTTAGCGGGGATTATT
>BTUV01000120.1:0-7371 GCA_045863035.1 Ignavibacteriales bacterium
AAACTCACTTAATTTTTCTTTCACTTTTGCGAAGAATTTAACTCGTTATCTAATAATTCATTTGCCTTTTTTTGATTATTTTAGTGTTTTATTTTGAGAAAACCAGAATATGGCATATTAGGGTGGTGAAAGCAGCTTTAAAGAGATTAAATAGTCAAATATCCTCAGAAAAAGCCCCGCCAGCGGGTAATTCCGCAGGAGAGGGATTCCTTTTCTTTTCCGTGAGGGTCATATCAGGCGTCCAGAGCATCTCTTTTTGTTCCGGACTCCCCCCCCGCTTCAAGGCCGGCTCAGACCGCGCCTCAATGTTCCGGATGCTGCATGCCTTGTCTCCCGCTGACCTTAAACGCCTCCGCTCCGCCATGGATCTCGCCCACAAATCCGGTCACGGTGCCGCAGTTTACAGAATTTCAACTGACGCCGGTCTCCGGTACATCAGACACCAGATTCTGATGATCGCCGAAAACGAATACCTTCGCGCTGATCATTTACTCCTGGATGTGACAGCGGAATATGCCCGTGCTGATGAGGTAAAAATTTCTGAGGAGCGTTTCAGAAAGCTCTTTGAAACCGCCGAAGACCTTATTTTTATCCTGGACGGAAAAGGCAACTTTGTCCTCATTAACCAAAACGGCGCGCTTGCCATTGAATATATACCGGATGAGATGACCGGCAAACACTTTCTTGAATTTGTTACCGATGAGAAAAAAGCGGATGTGGCCCGTTCTTTCAGCGAGATTGTTAAATCAGGCCAGATTGTTACCTTTGAGTCTGCATTTCTCAGCAAGTACGGAAAAACCATTATCTTTGAGGTTAATGCCCGCGTCACCTCATCCTCCTCCGCTCCGGAGGGGGTTCTCGGCATCGGCAGAAATATAACTGCACGGGCAAAAGATCAGGACAAGATGAGAGACCTTAACAGTAAACTCATTGAAGCTAACAGAATCATCTCCATCGAACGCGACCGCGCGCGTCAAAAAATCTCCGTCCTTGAAGAACTTAACCGCCTGAAGAATGATTTTCTTTCCAATATCTCTCACGAGCTGCGGACTCCGCTTGCCTCAATTATCGGTTTTGCCGAAACCATTCACTCTGACCCGTCTATGGCGCAGGAGATGAGAGATGAGTTTAATAACATTATTCTTAATGAAGCAAAACGGCTCTCACGTCTGATTAACAACGTGCTTGATATATCCCGCATTGAAGAAGGTACCGTTACGCTTAATAAAGAATACTTTAAACTTGATGATGCCTTTGCGCCGCTGCTTGACGCATACTCAAAACAAACCGACGAAAAGGGAGTAACCTTCTCCTATGAGATGCCCTCTCAGGAAGTTCTGCTTTATGCTGACAAAGAAAACTTCCTGCGGATTGCAGATAATCTTCTTTCCAATGCGGTGAAGTTTACTGAACCCGGCGGAAGAATCACTCTTTTTATTAAAACATTCTATCGCGAAATCGAAATCATCGTGACCGATACCGGTATTGGTATCCCGAAAAATGATATACCCTTTATCTATCAGAAGTTTTATCGCGTGAGCAGACCAGGAGCTCAAATCCCCGGCACCGGTCTCGGGCTTGCTCTTACAAAACAAATCATTGACCTCCACAAAGGAATGATTACCGTGCGAAGCGAAGAAAATAAAGGCACTACGTTTGTAGTTAAGTTACCGATTATTAAGCAGAGGACTGAATAGTTGTCTAAAGTATTTATTGTTGAAGACGAAGCATCAATTGCCAAACTTATCCTTTACTGGGTGAGAGACAAGTGGGGTTATGATGCTGAAGTATTTGAGAATGGCGAAAAAGTGCTTCCGCGCCTGAGTGACCGCCCGGATCTTATTTTGCTTGACATCATGCTCCCCGGCTTAAACGGCATTGAAGTGCTCAAAAAAATAAAACAGATTGATGAAAATCTGCCGGTAATAATTCTTTCTGCCCAGGGAAGCATCGAGGTTGCGCTTGAAGCAGTGCGCTCCGGTGCGTATGACTACTTCCCCAAGCCGATTGACGCGCACCGTCTTGAACCGAGCATAAAGAATGCAATACGCAACTATGAACTGGTAAAAGAGCTTCACTCGCTCAAAGAAACCGTTACGGCAAAATACAGCTTTGATAACATCATTTCCGCTGACGGTAAAATGCAGGATGTTTTTCGCCTGGTTTCAAAAGTTCTGGATAACGATATTACCGTTCTTATATACGGCGAAAGCGGCACGGGCAAAGAACTGATCTCCCGCGCTATTCATTTTAACGGCTCAAGAAAAGACAAACCATTCGTTGTGGTGAACTGTGCTTCAATACCCAGAGAGCTGCTCGAAAGCGAGCTCTTCGGTCACGAGAAGGGCTCATTCACCGGCGCGCACCAGAAAAAGCTCGGCAAGTTCGAGCTTGCGAACGGGGGCACTATCTTTCTTGATGAAATCGGTGAAATGGAAATGACACTTCAGGCAAAACTCCTCCGTGTTATTCAGCAGCGGGAGTTTGAACGCGTTGGCGGCAACGAGCTGATTTCCACTGATGTCCGCATAATTTCAGCCACAAACCGTGATCTTAAAAAAGCCGTCGAGCAAAAAGAGTTCCGCGAAGACCTTTTCTACCGTCTTAACTCTTTCCCGATATATATACCGCCGCTGCGGCATCGGCGTGGTGATATTCTGGTGCTTGCCGAAGCGTTTCTGAATACCTTTAATAAAAAACTGGGCAAATCAGTAAAAGCATTTTCAAAAAAGGCGCTCAAGCTGATGTATGAATATGACTGGCCGGGTAACGTACGCGAAATGGAAAATACCATCGAACGTGCCCTTATTCTTTCTGAAACCGGTATGATTGATGCTGAAGATTTTCCGGTTCATCTCCGCACCGCGGCAGAGACAAGAAAACTTGACGGCACCGCATCGCTCTTCGGAGATGATATCATTGTGCCATTTGAAAAAATTAAAGAAGAAGCTATCAGAAACGGACTCCGCATTACCAAGGGTAACATTCTTGAGGCGGCTACAAAACTTCAGCTCGGCCGGGCCACTATATACCGGCTGATGGAAAAATATGGAATTAATTCCAATGATTATGAACAACAATAATAATAAGGATATATAATTATGGATTTCAGACGCGAACAATACGGAGATGTGGTTCTGATGATCGTTGAACTCACCCGTGCTACCCTTAAAGAGGCAGAAGAATTTAAACGTCTGCTTACTGATGAAATTCAGGGCGGAACAAGAAAATTAGTGGTTGATCTGGGTGAGTGTGAGTTTATTGACTCAACCTTCCTCGGCGCATTAGTTGTATCTCTCAAAAAAATTATTTCACTGGGAGGCGACATGAAATTAGTCGGATTTCAACCGGCGGTTCACTCCATGTTTGAACTGACAAGAATGTACCGCGTATTTGAAGCACACCCCCACCGCCGTGATGCACTGCAAAGCTTCGGCGTTAGAATGACTATGTAACTATATATATATTCCATGCAGACACAGGCAAACAAAAATATTCTGCTGATTGACGATGATCTGACCGTCAGGAAGCTGCTCGGATTTCATCTGAAGAAACGCGGGTTCACTGCATTTGAGGCAGGCGGTGCAGCCCAGGGATTTGAATTTCTTGAAAAGGAAAAAATTGATCTCGTGCTCTGTGATGTCGGCATGGATGAAATGGACGGTTTTACCTTCTGTAAGAAAGTCCGCGAAAATGAACGCTACCGTGTTCTTCCCTTCATCTTCGTAACAGCAAAAAGCAGCTTCGAAGACAAAGAACAGGCGCTTGAGGTGGGCGGTGATGATTATATCACAAAACCTTTTGACGTGCAGGATCTGATCATTAAAATGCAGGCGCTGCTCCGCAGGGCTGATATATATCGTGAGTTCGGCGCGCGGAAACCTGTGGCGGATACGCTAAAGGAAGATCAGGCAAAAATTCTTCTGGTGGACGATGACGCTTCTCTTGCAAAACTCTTTCAGTATAATCTGAAAAAAGCCGGGTTTGAATGTCATATCGCCAACGGTCCGGCTGCAGGGTTCAAAATTGCCAAAGAAGTAATGCCTGATATTATTATTTCGGATGTTATGATGCCCGAAATTGACGGCTTTGAATTCAGAAGAATGCTGCTGAATGAACCTGAGTTAAAATCCATTCCCTTTATCTTTCTTACTTCAAAAGGAGGGGAAGAAGATATATTGGATGGTTACGATCTGGGGATTGCCGACTACGTCCTGAAAACAGCAGGTCCCAGAGTTGTTGTAGCCAAAGTTTCAGCCATCATTAAAAGTCTTGGTAAAGAACGGCAGAAAGTTGTCTCTGAGCTCCACAAAGCGGCTGATAATCTGCGCGTAAAAGTGGTGCCTGATAGTTTTCCTGTCTTTGACGGATATGATATAAAGCATTGGCATCTTCCGTTTAAGGGGGTTCCGGGTGGTGATTTTATTGATTATTTTAATCTTGATGAAAATAACATCGCAGTTATTCTCGGTGATGTTATGGGTAAAAAGTGGGGGGCCTGGTACTTTGCCATTGCCTATGCCGGTTATGTAAGAAGCGCTATCCGCGGCGCGCTGCAGGATTCCTTTAAGTTCAGTCCGAGTAAAATTCTTGAAAAAGTGAATCAGTCTGTATATCAGGACTCCAAAATTTCAGAGGTGTTTGTAACACTCTCGGTAGTGCTGATTAACAACAAGGATAATATAGTTACGTACGCGGGCGCGGGCGATCTTCCGATGATTATCAGCAGTGCATCAAATAACACAGCCGGTTTAGTAACTTCACGGGGGATGTTGCTCGGTTTTTCTTCAGAGGGATTATTCGAAGATGCAGTTATCAATATGAATCATGGCGATTCGGCAATCCTCATAACAGACGGACTGATTGAATCACGAAATGAAGAAGGTCTTGCCTTAGGCACTGATAATTTCCTGAAGGTGCTTAGTGATATGCCCTCCGGTTATGACCCGATGGAATATGTCAGCGCGAAGATCAAAGAATACACCGGCGAAAGATTTGAGGATGATATAAGTATGATTACAATAAGAAGGAAATAATTTACGATTAGCAATCAGCGATTAGTAATAAGGTCAGCGGATAATATATATTGAACAATGCGCGGGGTATATATAAAGTTTAAGATTTCGCGTGAGGGTGTAATTTTAATTGTGTTATTTCCCCCCGAATTCATACTTCATACTTTATAATTCCTGATAATTCTATTTGTAGCTCATCCTGTCCCCCTCAGTTATTCCATATTTATCACAAAATCCTGCCACAACCTCCAGCACATATTTAGCCGGTTTGGTTGAACGGTAAGACTGCTCCGATTCCGTCTTTGTGTTGCGGTGAATGGTTACAACCTTGCCGTTGGCATCCAAAAAAAGCATATCAAGCGAAATCAGGGTATTCATCATCCAGAAAGAGCGAATTTCCTCCGCCGGAAAGATGAAAAGCATCCCCTGAAGTTCCTCCATTGAGGTACGGTACATCAGACCGAGTGCCTGTTCATACTCAGAATCGGCTATTTCAATATCAATTGCAGCTTTTTTGCTCCCCAGACTGTCAACAAGAATCAGCTCCCCCTCCTTTTTAAACCGGTAATATGTTGTTTCCACTTCTTTTTTCCCTGGTTGAACAAATACATCCTTCAGAAAGAACAGCCCTGCGAGGATAAGTAAAAGCGCCACTCCCGCGGTTTTCCAATGAGATTTGTTCTTTTTAAGGTTCTTTGACGGTTTTTTAATTGATTGCCTTGCCATTATCTTCTCTGAAACTAACCGTCAAACTTACTAAAACCCTCACTGCCTGAAAAGTGATTTTTGCCATAATCAGTCAGGAAATTGTGATTTTGCTTAAAATTTTAGAATGTCATCTTTTGGGCTTTTTGTAACTTATTAATTCACGTTAAAATTTTTCCGGAGATAAATTCATGGCAGTCGTTAAACCATTCAAGGCACTCAGGCCCAGGCAGGAATATGCTCATATTGTAGCCAGCGTTCCTTACGATGTGGTTAATACCGAAGAAGCCCGCACTTTGGCAGGCGACAACCCCTTTACCCTGCTCAGAGTCACCCGTGCTGAAATTGAGTTCGGTAATGACGTGAACCCCTACGCGGAAGAAATTTACGCCCGCGCTAAAAAGAACCTCGAAACCATCAGCGCTGAGGCAATGATGACCGAAGAACGCGATACCATCTATATATACTCCCTGACCATGAACGGCAGAACGCAGACCGGAATAGCAGCCACTTTTTCGGTGGATGATTATGACAACGATATTATTAAAAAGCATGAAAAAACCCGCAAGGAAAAAGAAGACGACCGCACGCGCCATATTATCACAACCGGCGCTCAGACCGGACCGGTTTTTCTTACCTATCGCGGAGCAAAAAAAGTTGATGAAATTGTAGCCAGAGTATCTTCCGAAACCAGGCCGCTTTATGATTTCACCGCGCCCGACGGCGTTCAGCATACCGTTTGGTCAATCCCGGCTGATGATACTTCATCAATCGTAGAAGCAATCGGCGGAGTAGATTATTTATATATAGCAGACGGACATCACCGCGCAGCCAGCGCCTCCCGCACCAGAGCCGAATTGAAAAGCAAAAACCCGTCACATAACGGAAAAGAGGAATACAACTTTTTCATTGCAGTTCTTTTCCCGGCTGAGCAGCTTCATATTATGCCATATAACCGGGTTGTTACAGATTTAAATGGCCATGAGCCGGATATTTTTCTCAAAGAGATTTTTGAAAAATTCGTCATTGAACAGAACCACGCATCAGCCCCGAAAGAGAAAGGAAAATACTGCCTCTATCTTGGTGGTAAATGGTATCATCTCTCTCCCCGCGATAATGTTAAAGCAAGTCTGAGTCTTGCAACCTCAATCGGTGAGAAACTGGATGTAAGTATTCTGCAGAATACCGTGCTTTCCCCAATACTTGGCATTGAAGACCCCCGCACCAGCAAACGGATTGATTTTGTCGGCGGAATACGTGGAACCGAAGAATTAGAACGGCTGGTTAACAACGGAAAGTTTGCCGCGGCGTTTTCACTCTTCCCCGTAACAGTGGATGACCTGATGGCAATATCGGATGCGGGTGAGATCATGCCCCCAAAATCAACCTGGTTTGAACCCAAATTGCGCGATGGACTTCTGGTACATCTGATATAAACCATCGCCGAACCTCGACGAATCGGGGTGACCTATTCGCTGTTATGTAATGGTGATTCGTAAGTATATAACACCCCAAACTTGCGACTCCGCTGGAGTCGGATGTTGTTCTCTCATATCACTTTCTACCAACATGCAATTCCTCCGGAATTGGTTTTGGTTTTCCTGACTTCTGCCAAAATCTGACCAAATCGTAAAAATCTTCGAATACGATC
>BTUV01000121.1:0-7128 GCA_045863035.1 Ignavibacteriales bacterium
GTTTTGCCACCAATCACACGAATTGGCACGAGTGATCAGTCCTCATACAGGTCAAAAATACGGTACCCCCGCCCCGCATCAAAAAAAAGATTTTGGATTTAAGCTGACAAGTAGTGTAATTTTGAACTCCAAAATGAAAACATTTTATATACATACTTCCGCTGACTGCGGATCGCTGCGGATGAAGCCCCTCTCTGCTTCTTCGCATCACCATCATCATCTCCACCGACACCAGCACCACTGCTGAGTATCTGACGCACCCTTTTGCCGTTTCTGAAACGGCAGTTCTCTCTTAACATACATAGCAAACAACTCATTATTAAGGATCATTATATCGATCCGGAAAAATTTTATTATGAATAACCGTCTTCAAATAGCCATACAGAAAAAAGGCCGTCTGGCCGACAGATCATACGAACTGCTTAACCGCTGCGGTGTGGAATATGAAAACCACAGCGATAAACTTCACATTAGCTGCAGCTCGTTTCCGGTTGATCTCCTGCTCCTCAGAGATGATGATATACCGGAATACGTGCAGGACGGAGTCGCGGATCTGGGTATAGTCGGGGAAAATACCATAGCAGAGCGGGAGACAGAAGAAATAACACCGGTCAGGAAACTCGGATTCGGAAGATGCCGCCTCTCTATTGCAGGCCCGGAATCAGAAGCGGTTAGTTCACTGCAGGCGATGGAGGGAAAAAGAATAGCTACTTCCTATCCGCGGCTGCTCAACAGATATCTTGCCGCTGAAGGTGTTCCGGCGGAGATTGTTGAGATAAGTGGTTCGGTTGAAATAGCGCCCTCGATTAAGATAGCTGATTATATATTCGATATCGTCTCAACAGGAAACACACTCCGTTTTAACAGGATGGCGGAGTATTTTTCACTGATGCGATCGGAAGCAGTGCTGATAAGGTCATCGCGAAGTCAGTTTAACAAAGAGAAAGAAGAAATACTCGGGCAGCTTTTGGGAAGAATAGACTCAGTACTCCGCGCCAAAGCATCCAAATATCTGATGATGAACGCAAAAAAAGAACAATTGCCCGATATACTCCGGCTACTCCCCTCAATGAAAAGCCCCACCATACTTCCTCTTGCTGATGATGCCATGGTTTCGGTACACGCAGTCATTCCTGCCGAGCGGAGATGGGAATTGATGCAGAGTCTGCAGTCAGCGGGAGCATCGGGGATTCTGGTATTACAAATAGACAATCTGGTGCCATGAAAATATATATAGAAAAGAACCTGAGCAGGGAATCCCTTGCAAAACTTACCGGTCATAAGGCCTCTGACCCTGCAACGGTAATGCCCCAGGTAAGAAAAATTATATCGGATGTAAAACGAAACGGATTCAGTGCTGTTCAGCGCTACAATAAACACTTTGATAATAATTCGTCACCTGTTCTGAAAGTCAGCGTAAGTGAGATGAATAAGGCGGGGAGTGAACTCTCCACCGAACTGAAAAAAGCAATGAAGACCGCTTTCGCCAATATCAATAAATTTCACAAGAAGCAAAAACCGGCAGGATATACTCTGAGCACGATGCCGGGAGTGCGCTGTTCCATGGAATACCGTCCAATAGAGAGTATCGGGTTGTATATACCGGGTGGAACCGCGCCGCTCCCTTCAACCATGCTGATGCTGGGAATACCGGCGATGATTGCGGGCTGCAAAGAGATTTCAGTTTTTACTCCGGCTCCGGAGGGACGGGTTCATCCGGCAGTGCTCTATGCGGCATCACTATGCGGTATTACAACGGTTTATAAAGCAGGCGGTGCACACGCTATAGCCGCCGCGGCTTACGGAACGGAGCAGAATAATAAGGTATATAAGATATTCGGACCCGGTAACCGATATGTAACCGCAGCCAAAATACTGGTGAGCAGTGATCCGGAAGGTGCGGCTATTGACTTTCCCGCCGGACCGAGCGAGGTTCTGGTGATTGCGAATGAAAAAGCGGACCCGGTGTATATAGCTGCCGATCTGCTTTCCCAGGCGGAACATGGCACGGACTCAAGAGCCCTTTGTCTGGTGTTTTCAGAAGCGAAAGCAAAAGAGATTGCAGCAGAAACCAAAAAACAGCTTGCTCTTCTGCCGCGAAATGAAATTGCCGCACAGGCATTACGAAATTCCTTTATTCTGGTCTGCCGGAGTATTGAGTCAGCAATTGCATTTTCAAACGAAACAGCGCCGGAGCATCTGATACTGAATATGGAGCAGCCGGAAAAAATTTTACCGCTTATTACTAATGCCGGGTCTGTGTTCCTTGGAGCTTATTCACCAGAGAGCGCGGGGGACTATGCTTCGGGGACAAATCACTCGCTGCCAACAGAGGGATACGCAAAGGTTTACGGAGGGGTTACCGTCAGTGCGTTTATGAAAAGCATGACGGTGCAGAAAATATCAAAAAAGGGAATTGCAGCGCTTGGTAAAACAGTTATAACCATGGCAGAAGCTGAGGGGCTGGAAGCACACGCCAGAGCAGTGAAAGTGAGGATGAAGAAATGAGCATTAAGCAACTTGTTAGACAAAACATAAGAGAGCTAAAGCCCTATACTTCAGCAAGAGATATATATACAACGGGAATACTCCTTGACGCAAATGAAAATCCGACGAGCATCCTTGAAAAGAATTATCCGGGTATTTCACGATATCCTGATCCGCATCACAGAAATCTGCGTGAGAAACTGGCGGCATATCATGGAATCGCATCCTCACAAATCCTGGCGGGCAATGGTTCGGATGAACTGCTGGATCTTTGTCTGCGGGTGTTTTGCCAGCCCGGTAAAGAAAGCGCTTTGATCATAGAGCCAACTTATGGGATGTATAAAACCTTATGCGAAATAAACGATGTTACGGTGATAACCTGCATTCCTGAAAATATTTACGAACCGGATATTAAGCAGGCAGCAGAAGCAAGAGAGAAAAACACCAAAATCACATTTATCTGTAATCCGAACAATCCCACCGGAGGGCTTATTTCTCATGATTTTATAAAAGGTCTGTTAGGCCAGCCGGGGATGATGGTGGTCTGTGATGAGGCGTATATAGATTTCGCACCAGGAGGTTCAGCGCTGCCGTTACTGGAGAGATACAGCAATCTTATTCTTCTCAGAACCTTCTCAAAAGCGTGGGGTCTGGCCGGAATCAGATGCGGCTATGTGATAGCGCATCCGGAGGTGATACACTATCTGGAAGCGGTAAAGTATCCCTATAATGTTAACAGTGTAACTCTCAGATTAGCTGAGGAAGCCCTGGATAATCTGAATAAGAAAGAAGAACTAACCTGGAAACTCATTTCGGAGCGGGAGCGGATTTCTGCTTTCCTTAATGATCAAAAAGGCATTGATGAGGTTTTTCCATCAGATGCCAATTTTATTCTCTTCCGTTCACGATGGAGCAAATATATATTCACGCGGCTCGCGGAAAAGGGAATTATCATACGGGACAGAAGCACCCAGCCGGGACTCAGCGGATGTCTCCGTGTGAGTGTCGGCCTTCCTGAAGAAAATGACAAATTTATGAACATACTGAAAGAGGCGCTAGATGAAGTTACTGATTGATGCTGAAATATTGTCTCTCGAAAAAGAGCCCCTTTATGGCTTGTTTTCGGGTATCGCATTGCTGATTAAAAATAATGTTACTATTCAGACAAAGAAAAAGATTTCCGATAAAACCATTCTCCGGCTCCTTTCTTCAGAGGGAATAACGGTGAGTGCTGGGAGTGAGGCAGACTATTCATTGGAGAAGAGAAAGTCAGGATTTATGCTGATGCCGGCGGAAATGCAGATTAACAATTTTACTGAGGTGACTGAATTTCTACTCCGAAAAAAACGGACCGTCCGGAAAGAAAGAACAACGGCGGAAACTTCCATCATAGTTTCACTCAACTTAGATGGAACAGGAAAGGCAGAAATTGAAACCGGCATCGGGTTTTTTGATCACATGCTCAGCCAGATAGCGCGGCATGGCAATATTAATCTGGAAATCCGCTGCAAAGGAGACCTTCATATAGATGATCATCATACAGTGGAGGACACTGGTATAGTTTTAGGAGAAGCGCTGCTTGACGCACTGGGAGATAAAAAGGGGATAAAGCGATACGGTTATATCGTTCCGATGGATGATTGTGTTGCCTCCTGCGCGGTTGATCTGGGAGGCAGAATTAGTCTTATATATAAGGCGAAATTCAGGCGAGAAAAAATCGGTGATTATGCAACCGAACTCACGGAAGAGTTTTTTCGCGGGCTTGCTTCCGGTCTGAAAGCCAACATTTACATAAAAGCAAAGGGAAAAAATGAACATCACAAAGCTGAGTCCATCTTTAAGGCGTTTGCAAAAGCCCTTAATGAAGCATGCAGAATAGATGAGCGCGCTGCAAACCAGCTTCCTACGACCAAGGGGGTTTTGTGATAGCCATTATTGACTATGGAGCGGGCAATACCGCTTCGGTTGCCAATGCGGTGAAAGATATTTCGGCTGATGTTGTGATTACAGCAGATGTTTTTCTCCTGAATGATGCTGAAAAAATTATACTCCCGGGTGTGGGGGAGGCCTCTGCCGCAATGGAAAATCTGAAAAGAAGCGGAACTGTAGAATTCCTGCAAAACACTAAAAAAAGCGTGCTTGGTATATGCCTCGGAATGCAGCTTTTCGGAATCTCGTCGGAAGAAGGAGAGGCGGAATGTCTTGGTATAATTGATTATCGTACGGTGAAGTTCAGAGGAGATTATATACGCATTCCCCACATGGGATGGAGCCGGATTTCCTTCTCTGCGGAGTCGCTTTTGTTTAAGGGGCTGAAGCAGAACGAATTTTTTTACTTTGCGCACTCTTATTATGTGCCCGGATCTCTATATACAATCTCTGAGTCTGTGCATGGCGGGGTTTTTTCGGCTGCCGTGCAAAGGGAAAACTATTTCGGCGTGCAGTTTCATCCGGAAAAGTCAGGTGAGGCAGGATTAACCTTATTAAGGAATTTTATAGAACTATGCTGATACTACCCGCTATTGATGTAATGAATAATAAAGCAGTCCGGCTGTTGAAAGGTGACTTCCAGAAGATGACTGTTTATTATGAAGATGCTTTTGAGCCGGCAAAACTGTTTTTTGAAAACGGATTCAAGAGAATTCATCTTGTTGATCTTGATGCCTCTCGGACAGGTAACATCACTGCTGAAAATCTGGTCAGGCGAATTAAACAGGAAACCGGTTGCATGATTCAGTTCGGCGGCGGAATTAGAAACCGTGAGCAGATTGAGCTGCTGCATTACGCCGGGGTTGACAGAATCATTGCCGGTTCGCTTCCTGTTACTGACCCCGATTTGTTCGAAGAGCTGATAAAAGAATATGGAGCTGAGTCATTTATTGTTGCCATGGATATACTGGAAGATAAAGTTAAAATAAAAGGATGGACAGAGACCGCTGCTGTTTCCGCCGGAGAACTTATCAGCTTTGGGTTACAGCTTGGTATAAGGGAATTCCTCTGCACTGATATATCCCGTGACGGGACTCTTCAGGGTCCTGCAATAGATCTATATAAGCAGCTTATGAATGGGTATCCTGATATGAAACTGATAGCATCAGGAGGGATAGGAAGTATGAATGATATATATGAGCTTGAACACATCTCTGTTTCGATGGCGGTTGCGGGGAAGGCAATTTATGCAAAAGCAATTTTAATCGAGGAGCTTAAACGTTATGCCGGCTAAACGGATAATTCCCTGTCTTGATATTAAAGACCGGCGTGTGGTAAAAGGAATAAATTTTGTCAATCTGAAAGATGCCGGTGACCCGGTTGAGCTTGCTTCCCGTTATTATGCTGAAGGAGCAGATGAGCTGGTCTTTCTGGATATCAGTGCATCAAATGAAAAACGAAAGACTATGAAGGAACTGGTTACTGAGATTGCATCTGTACTCAGGATTCCGTTTACCGTGGGAGGCGGTATATCCTCGGTAGCTGATATCGAAGCATTGCTGAAGGCGGGGGCAGACAAGGTATCGCTGAATACTGCCATTGTTAAAAATCCGGGTCTGGTAACAGAAGCAGCAAAGGAGTTTGGCTCACAGGCGGTGGTTGCCGCTATTGATACCAGAAACACTCAGGAAGGAGGAAGAATATATATCAATGGCGGTAAGGTGTCCACTGAGTTTGAAACTATTAGCTGGTGCCGGGAGGCAAAGGAACGCGGAGCCGGAGAAATACTCCTTACTTCGATGGACAGAGACGGCACACGCAGCGGATTTGATCTGGAGGTGCTGCGGGAAGTCTGTTCCGCGACTACGGTACCGGTGATTGCCTCAGGCGGCGCGGGTTCGTATGAACATTTCAGGGAAGTGTTTGTTTCTACCAAATGTGAAGCAGCACTTGCGGCGGGGCTTTTTCATTCGGGAGAGATGGGGATTGCTTCGTTAAAACAATTTCTTACAAACAACGGAATTGAGGTGAGGTTATGAGTATATATGATAAGCTGGATTTTGAAAAGGGAAACGGACTGATTCCCGCTGTGGTAATAGATCAGGAAACTGGCCGTCCTCTGATGCTGGGATATATCAGCCGGGAATCTCTCGAAAAAACATTTGAAAGCGGCAGGGTGACTTTTTTCAGCAGAAGCCGTAAGGAGCTATGGCTGAAAGGAGAAACTTCGGGTAACTATCTCAGCTTTGTATCAGTTCATCCCGACTGTGACGGCGATGCAGTAGTGATTTATGCCAAACCCGCCGGACCGGTCTGCCATACCGGTTCGTATTCCTGCTTTGAGGGGGTTGAAAAGACCGGGTCACAGGAATCGTTCTTATATATACTTGAGAGGATTATTAACAATCGGAAAGAAGAGCTGCCCGAGAATTCTTATACCGCAAAGTTATTCCAAAAAGGAATCCCCCGCATTGCGCAGAAGACGGGTGAAGAGGCAGTGGAAACGGTTATCGCGGCAATGAAACCGGACCGGGAGGAGCTTATATCAGAAGCTGCAGATTTGATGTATCATTTAACTGTGCTGCTGACTGCTTCCGGAGTTTCGCTTGCTGAGGTGGAGAATAAACTGAGGGATAGGCATGTGGAGAAATAAGCTGATTACAGATTAAGCGGATTACGATCACGGATTAAACGGATTACGATCACGGATTA
>BTUV01000122.1:0-7052 GCA_045863035.1 Ignavibacteriales bacterium
ATATTCATGGGGTTATGGAAAATTTATTATACACACCGGGTAATTTACAATGAACAATTCATAATGGGAGGGGGGAAAGATAATTTTACTGTTTGAAAATCGGAAGCGAAAGGGCAGGGCGGGGTACAGATTGTAATTACCCCCTGGCAGACATGCCTCCCCATTAGGGTTACAAATGACAAATGCCAAAGGAACAGTTTCTTTCCTTTTTTGCCCCCCTGCGGGTGAGCAGTTTTTGTGTCACAGGTTATGCTTACAACTTCCCACAAAAGGCAAGACGATTATTATGCCAAAATCAGGTTGAGCAGTCAAATATTGCTGGATAACAGCTAAAATTTCTTATTTTTTAGCACATAATTTGAGAATATAAATCACATGACAGAACTCATCTGGGACGGCAAATACAAGGACGGTAAAAAGACTGCCCCTGTCAGAATAAACCTCCCATTTCAGACTATTGAAACCATAAATGAAAGTGCCGCCGACCGCCAGAAACGGCTTGGCAGTCTTTTTAATCAAAAACAAAACGCGGGCGAATGGAGAAACCGGTTGATATGGGGTGACAAAAAATATGTTCTGCCAAGTCTTCTTGCTGAGTTTGCCGGTAAGATTAATCTCATTTACATAGACCCCCCCTTTAACGTTGGTTCAGATTTCTCTTTTACTGCTACCATACCAGACCATCCTGACAGCGAGGATGACGAAACCACAACCTTTATTAAACAGCCAAGCATTATAGAACAAAAAGCATACCGCGATACCTGGGGGCGCGGGCTGGATAGTTACCTGCAATGGTTTTATGAAACCGTCGTTTTACTGAGAGAGTTATTAGCTGAAAATGGGAGTATATATGTACATTTGGACTGGCATGTTTGTCACTATGCTAAAACAATTTTAGATGAGATTTTTGGATATGAGAATTTTCTAAATGAAATAGTTTGGTGCTATAAAGAGCGGGAAATGAACAAAACGCAATGGAATAAAAAACACGATGTGATATACTATTTTACGAAAAAGCAAGGCACGCAAGTCTTTAATTATTCTGATGTATTGGAAGAATATACAGAAACAACCAAATCAAAGTTTAAGTATAAAGATGAAATAGGTTATTATCAAATTAGGGGGAAAGGAACAAAGGGAAGCCCTATTTATAAAGCAGATGGACTGCGCCCCGAACATGAGGAAAAGTATCCGGGACTGACATATAGACAGTACATGCAAGCAGGCACGCTTCCAAGGGATTGGTGGGTAATTCCGATAATCAACAAAGCATCAAATGAAAGAGTTGAATATGCCACTCAAAAACCAGAATCTTTACTTGAGCGTATAATCAAAGCAAGCAGCAATGAGGGCGACTTAGTATTAGACTGCTTCTGCGGCAGTGGCACAACGGCTGCAGTTGCTGAAAAACTAAACAGAAGATGGATTACCTGCGATCTTGGCCGGTTTGCAATCCATACAACAAGAAAAAGATTACTGGGGATTCCTGAGGTTAAACCGTTTGTGGTGCAGAACCTTGGTAAATATGAACGGCAGCAATGGGTTCAGGCAGAGTTTGAAAACCCCGCTGACCGTTTAGAGCAGGAAAGGGCATACAAAAAGTTTATCTGTGAACTTTACCACGCAAAAGCATTGGAGGGATATACCTGGCTTCATGGTGCTAAGGCAGGCAGGATGATTCATGTGGGGAGTGTTGAAGCGCCTGTAACGGTTGAAGATGTAAAAGCATCCATACTTGAGTTTTGGAAACTGATTGGTAAGGAAAAATCAGCTGAGACAAACGGAATTGATTTTTTGGGGTGGGACTTTGCTTTTGAGGTAAACGAAACAGCAGCACAGTTTGCAAAGAGCAACAAGGTTGATGTTAAGTTTAAAAAGATACCAAGAGAAGTATTGGAAAAAAAAGCAGTTGATCAGGGCGATATTAAGTTTTATGAACTCGCTTCCCTTAAAGTTAAAACAAAAACAGCAAAACAGCAGCTTACTGTATCTCTGGAAAACTTTATTATTCCTCCGGATGATGTTCCCGAAGAGGTTCGTGGCAGCATAACTCATTGGAGCCAGTGGATAGATTACTGGAGCATTGACTGGAACTACAAAGACGATACATTTCATAATGAATGGCAGAGCTACCGTACAAAGCAAAACCCCAAAATTGACTTAACTGCTTTTAACCATTATGAAGAAAAAGGGAAATATACCTTACTGGTAAAAGTTATTGATATACTGGGGAATGACACAACAAAAGCAATCACAATTGAAATAGCATAACAGAAAGTTACAATCATGTGGATCGAAGAATTAACCGTCGAAAATATAAAGGGATTTGAAAAAATTAACCTGAAGTTTTCTAAAAAGAAAGAGCCGGTTAAATGGATTACCCTGCTGGGAGAAAATGGCGGCGGAAAGAGCACTATATTGCAGTCGCTTGGTCTTCTTCTTGCCGGCCCCGAACATGTGAACAAACTCCTCCCCGTGCCAACCGGTTGGGTTCGCAATGAAGGGCAGCCGGGAAAACTAACGATAAGAATTCATCAGGGTATTAATGACCCGGGTACGTTTGGTGAAAAACAGCAATCAAAATCTTTCAGTTATACATATTTTGTAACCGGTTCGAAGTCAACAAATATCCGGAATAAGATATATACTGAACCGGCGATACTTGAAAATCCGGAAAAGCGTTTAACCTGGTTAAAACAAAATGCCTTAACTTCAAAAGGGAAAGGATGGTTTGCGGCGGGGTATGGAGCATTCAGACGGCTTACGAGGGAAAGCCGCGTTATTGTACCAACAATTACCTCACAGGAAAGGCATAACAATTTTACCACGCAGTTCAAAGAAGACGAACCGTTATCATCATTTGAACAATGGATGGTTTATCTTGACTATCGAATTGCCAAAGGAGAGAATGGTTCAAAAAAGCAGGCACAGCGACAATTAAAAATAGCGGTTGAAGCAGTTAATAAAATACTTCCGAACGGGGTAGTGTTTGATTCGGTCTCGGAAGATGGAAAGATTTTATTTAATGATAAAGGAGTTAAAGTTCCGACATTAGGGTTAAGTGACGGGTACAGAAGTATCCTGGCATTGATGGGTGACTTAATCTGGCGGCTTCTTGATCATTTTCCAGACAGCAAAGATCCTTTGAAAGAGGAGGGAGTTGTACTGATTGATGAACTTGATATTCATCTTCATCCGGTCTGGCAGAGAAACATTGCCATGCTGCTTAGGGAACAGTTCCCTAATATACAATTCATTGTGGCTACACACAGTCCGATGATAACTGCCGGAGCAGGTCCCGATGCTTTAACATACCGCTTCTTATTTGATGGCAACAAGACCGAGGTAAATGAGATTCAAAACCTGGCATTTTTAAGTGTTGACAAAATTCTTGCAAGTGAAGCATTCAGTCTGGTTTCGCCATTTTCACCTCAAACCGAGGCGCAGATTCAGAAATACCTGAAGTTAAAAACAAAATCGCGGCTCAGCAAAAAAGAAGAATTGGAACTGCAGGAGACACTCCCCTTTGTAGAAAAGGCCTATGCTGCTCTGCCTGAGCAGGACGAATTACTCAGCAAAGTGGATAACTATCTGGAAAAACTTTTGAAATGATTTTTGTAACAAGAACGGCAAAGCCAAAGGTCCTGATTAAAAACGACACAAAGTGGACAAAAGCAATAAAGGCAGCCAAGACCAAAGAACAGCTAAAAAAGGCAGTAGAGAAATATAAACATGCCGAGATAAAGCAGAGTCTGTTGGAAATGTTTCATGGCAAGTGTGGTTTTTGCGAATCAAAAATAACCAATGTGGATTTTGGTGATATTGAACATTTCAAACCCAAAAGTATATTTCCTGAACTGGCAGTAACATGGGAGAATCTTTTACTTTCGTGCAAAAAATGCAACGGTTCATCTCAGAAGTCTGATCATTGGCCGGGTGCGAGGGAGGGCGGGCCGTTGGTAAATCCTTGTGAGGAAAATCCCGATAAGTTTTTTGAATTTGTTTATGACAAGAAAACAAGGGTTTCTTTTGTTAAACCCAAAAACAAAAGAGCAAAAGTTTCAGAGCAGATATATGGCTTGAACAAAACATCTCTTCTGCAGGACAGAAGTGATTTTATAAGAAAACTCATTGTTGTTGCGTACAACTATAAAAAGAGTTCTGAGGCAAGGGAAATTATTGATGAGGCGGTAAAAGATTCCGGTGAATATGCTGCATTTGCCAGGATGGTAAAAAAGAAATTTACAAATGTATGAAAAGAACAAAATCAAACAAACAGGGTGATATCTTTAATATTGAGGAGCAGTTAAACACTGCTGCCTGTGTTCCTGCAATCCGTGAGGCGGTTAAAGCTTGGCGTGCGGATAATTATAAAGGAATTACCGACACCACCAGAGAGCTTCTTAATTTCTGGTTCCTCACAGATCATATTCTTCCCGGCGGTCAGCCATTTCGTTTTCACCGCGCTCAAAAAGAAGCAATAGAAGCGCTTATATATATTTTTGAGATAGCCAAAGTAAGAACGCGTAAAGATTTATTAGAGAAATATGCTTTTGCGACTAATGATTTAAGACTTCCCCCTTACGATGATTTTGCACGATACTGCGTTAAGATGGCCACTGGCAGCGGAAAGACTTTTGTGATGAGCATGAGCATTGTATGGCAGTTCGCAAATTATCTGAGGGGCGAGCAGGGTTATGCGAATACATTTTTAATTCTCGCCCCGAATGTTATTGTATTTGACCGGCTTAAGTCTGATTTTGAAAGCGGAATTGTTTTCAGAACACTTCCCTTTATCCCCAAACACCTGCTCTGGTTGTGGGATATGGATTACTATATGAGAGGAGATACCGAAAGACCACATTCAGAGGGCGCACTGTACCTGACAAACATACAACAATTTTATGAGAGAAATACCCGCAGGAGTAATGACGAAAATGAAATAATGACATCGTTGCTGGGTGATATACCCCCCGCACAGAAAACAGAAATAAGCGATTTTGACGAAAGAATCAGCAAGAGGGACGGGCTGGTTATGGTCATTAATGATGAGGCACATCATACACATGAAGAGGACAGTGAGTGGAATAAATTTATCAGAAAACTGCATGCAACAAGACCTCTGGCGGCACAATTGGATTTCTCTGCTACCCCCCGCTATAGCAAAGGAAGTTTATTTGCCTGGACGGTGTTCGATTATCCGCTTAAACAGGCAATTCTTGACAGAATAGTAAAGCGTCCCGTTAAAGGTATTGCCCAGATAGCTGAAGCAAAAAGCAATATAGCAAGTGTCAGATACAAAGGATTTTTAGCTGCGGGAGTTGAACGATGGAAAGAGTATAGCGAACAGCTTTCTCCCCTTAAAAAGAAACCCATTCTCTTTGTTATGATGAATGACACAGATGAAGCTGATGATATTGGTGATTGGCTGAGAACAAAATATCCTTCCCTTTTTGGAGGTGAGAAAACTTTAGTGATTCACACTGATAAATCAGGTGAGGTTTCTAAGAAGGATTTGGATGTTGCCAGAAAAACAGCCCGTGAAGTTGATCATGAAAAAAGTCCTGTTAACGCAATAGTATCTGTATTAATGTTGCGAGAGGGATGGGATGTTCAAAATGTTACCATTGTGGTTGGATTGAGACCCTACACAGCCAAGGCAAACATTCTCCCTGAACAGACTATAGGCAGAGGGCTGCGGCTTATGTTCCGCAATCAGGTTGAAAATTACACGGAAAGAGTTGATATCATTGGCAATAAGGCCTTCATGGAGTTTGTTGAAGACCTTGAAAAACTTGAAGACCTGAAGTTTGATACATTCCAGCTTGGAAAAGACAAATTAACAATTATCACAATCCAACCGGAAGAAAGCAAGAGCGAGTTTGATATTGCTGTTCCGGACATTACTCCATTGCTGTCCAGAAAAAAATCTTTAGCAGAGGAAATTGCAGCCATTGATGTTATGAAATTTAACACAAACAAACTGCCATTAAAAACTTCCGAAATAACTGACACAAAGAAGTTTATTTATGAAGGCAGAGATATTCTGACAGATGAAAAACTGTTAGAAAGGGAATATACTATCCCCGAAGCTCAGACCGCGGAGGAAGTAATTGGGTATTATGCCAGAAGAATTTCACAGGATATAAAGCTACCATCTCAGTTTGCGGTTCTGGCCCCTAAAATCCGTGAATTTTTTGAAAATAAAGCATTTGGAGAGAAGGTTAACCTTAATGAACCTCATGTTATAAAAGCTATCAGCAATAACGTTGCCAGCTATGTTGTAATAAAAGAGTTTGAAAAAATACTCCGGGAAATGATCATTGAAGAGAAACAGCCAGAGCTCATTTCGGCCGAACATTTACTTTCATCAACTCCCGCATTCCCAACCTCAAAAACAGTCCTGGCTGCAAAGAAAACAATTTTTAATTTTACCCCTTGTGATAACGAATATGAATATACATTTGCAAGATTCCTTGACAATGCAAATGATATAACCGCCTTTGCAAAACTGCCGGAACAGTTTGGATTTTCTATACAATACACTGATACTCTGGCAAATATCCGGAACTATTTCCCTGACTTCCTGGCTCTCCTTAAGGACGGAAGCAGATGGATAATCGAAACCAAAGGACGCGAGGATATTGAAGTGAAACTGAAAGATAACGCTGCAATCAATTGGTGTATTACGGCAACCGAACTCACCGGCACACAGTACAAATATATTAAAGTTTTACAAAAGGACTTTGAATCGTTGCACCCGGAAGATTTTTCTGAATTGATTGCTACAAGCAGTCAAACTATTTAGTATTCAAGAAAAACATAAATAATGTATCAGTATCACAGTAATAAAATTATTATAGTACTTTAAAACAACATCGTAAACGCACAGAATCGCCCTTGCTGATTAGCGCGGAATTTCCCGACTAATCTCGCTGAAATCAGCGGGTAACTTTTAAATCAACCGCGCTATTTCATACTTCATCAACCACACATCACTTTGTTAATACCACGAACATTGATTCACATTCGGGTTCGGAACTCAGAGGCGG
>BTUV01000123.1:0-6956 GCA_045863035.1 Ignavibacteriales bacterium
ACGGGAAAATCCTTCCCATGTGTGGGTTTGAGACGCTGCAATCGCCGTGGTGGTTCATGTGATTATATATATCCGTGGCGGCGATTGCAACGTCTCTACGAAAAATTTTGAATCAATTCATACTTCATACTTCATACTTCAAACTTCAAACTTCATACTTCATACTTCATACTTCCTTTGCATAGTCTCCGCTGAAAATAAAAACCCGGTTTCCGGGCTGTCCCAAAGCGAGGATGGGAGTGAACCTGAGAAACTAAATCTGAGACTGATTCATCTTTCTCAAATGCAATAAAAGATACTGCGGCGGTCTCAAGAATAGTGCGGTTGTGCCGGTAGCCCCCTTTGTCCTACCTGTATTTGAGAACATCATATAGTCATTTTTAGCGCATTTCCCCTCAATTTCCCCTTAAAATCCCCCTCCTCTGGTTTGCCAGACTGCCCTGAAATCAATATATTTCAAACTGAAAAATTCTATCAGTTACACCCGAGATTTTTGACACAGGTTCAAATAACAAAACTTCCGGGGAATATTACGGTGATAACCGAAAATATCCCTTATGTCCGATCGTTTTCGCTCGGTTTCTGGTTTGCTACCGGTACCCGGGACGAATCCCCCGAAATGAACGGCATTTCGCACTTTATTGAGCACATGCTGTTTAAGGGAACGGAGCATTATACCTCAAAAAAAATATCGGACATTGTGGAGTCCTCCGGCGGGTACCTGAATGCCTTTACCACTAAGGAAAATATCTCCGTTTATGGCAGGGGACTAACTGAAAACCTCGGCCGCACTTTTCAGGTGATGGCTGATATGGTACAGTTCCCCCGGTTTAAGGAATCTGACATCCGCAAGGAAGCCGGAGTGGTACTGGATGAAATCCGTGATCTGGAGGATAATCCTGAAGAACTGATCTTTGACAAATTTGAAGAGCTGATTTACGGCAGGCACTCACTTTCGCACCCGATTCTGGGTAGCGAAGCCACGGTTAACGCTTTTAACGCGGAAACCGTCCGTGCTTACTATCAGAAAAATTTTCTGGAGTCTGAACTGCTAATCTCAGTTTCCGGCAATGTGCACCATGAGCAGATTTGCGATTTGGCGTTAAAATACCTGAACCGCAGCGGGTCGCAGATGAAGAAAGAACTGGAGCTTTTCAGCCCAATTCAGGCAAAAGTGCAGAATATTGAAAAAAACACGAACCAGATATACTGCATCCTCGGGGCTCCGTCTTACGGGTTTGACAGTGAAAAAAGGATAGTGCTAAATCTGCTTTCCTATCTGCTTGGTGACGGTACAAGCTCGCGGCTTTTTCAGGCAGTGCGCGAAAAGATGGGCATCGCCTATCAGATTAGCACTTTTATGAATACCTATTATGATACATCCTGCTTTGGGGTGTTCTTTTCCACTGGTGCCAAAAATCTTGAACGGGCCAAAGAAAAGATTTATAAAGAATTTGAAAAAATTGTAAATGAACCGCTTCCCTCAAAAGAGCTGAAGCGCATTAAAGAGTATATGAAGGGCACTATTTTGCTTGGTCTTGAGAACATCACTAACCGGCAAATTGGTCAGGCAACTTCCATGCTCTATTTTAACAGGGTGATCCCGATTGATGAAACCCTTGAGCGTATCGCATCAATTACTGAAGCGGAACTGCTCGAAGTTGCACGGGAGATACTTAATCCCGGAAAATTATTCAGTTTAACTATTACCCCTGCCAGGGTTAAAACACTGGCAGCTTAGCAAATAAGAATTAAAGGTCTCTATGCCAAAATTTACCTTAGACGGAAATGAAGTAGAATTTCAGCCCGGTGAAACCATCATCGAGGCGGCAAAGAAAGTGGGAGTGGATATACCGCACTTCTGCTGGCATCCATCTCTTTCGGTTTCCGGTAACTGCCGTGTCTGTCTGGTTGAAATCGAAAAGATGCCTAAGCTGGCTATTGCCTGCTCAACCATCGCCTCGGAAGGAATGGTTGTTCACACCCAGTCAGAAAAAACCCTTTCCGCACGAAATGCAGTCATGGAGTTTTTGCTCATTAACCATCCGCTTGACTGCCCGATTTGCGATGAAGCCGGCGAGTGCAAATTACAGGATTATGCTTACGACCATAGTAAAGGGGAAAGCAGATTTACCGAAGAGAAAGTACATAAAGATAAGCGCGTGCCGCTTGGTCCGAATGTTATGTTTGACGGAGAGCGCTGTATATCATGCAGCCGCTGCATCCGTTTTGCTGATGAGATTACCAAAACCGGTGAGCTTACCTTTGTTCAGCGCGGTGACCGTGTTACCATTGTAACATTCCCTGGTAAAGAGTTTGACAATGCGTATTCACTCAATGTTACTGATATCTGCCCGGTCGGCGCTCTCACTAACCGTGACTTCCGCTTTAAGGCGCGCGTGTGGGATATGTCCGCAACCAAGACGATCTGTTCCGGCTGCGCAAGAGGATGCAATACCGAGATGTGGGTGCGTAGTAATGAAATCCTCCGCTTAACTCCGCGCCAGAATGATGCAGTAAACAGTTACTGGATGTGTGATTATGGCCGACTTGAAACCTTTAAGCAAGTACATTCAACCGAACGGGTTAACGGCGTATATATGAAGCGTGAGGGGCAGGATGTAAAAGTAAGCTGGGATGAAGCTTATGCAAATGCGGCAAGTGAGCTTAAGCATTTTAATAAAGATGAAATTGCAGTAATCGGCTCTGCTGGTTCAACCTGCGAAGATAACTTTATGCTTGCTAAGTTTGCAAAGAGTGTTCTTTCAACTAAACATCTTGATTATATACCGCATGTGATCCCCGGATCAGGAGATGATTTTCTGATTCGTGAAGATAAATCTCCGAACGCGCTCGGAACCGAGCTCGCCGGAGTTCAGCCCGCTGCCGGTGGTCTAAACCGTGATCAGATTCTTGAAGGTGTTAAAAAAGGCACCATTAAGGCGCTCATCGTGGTTGATGAAGACCTTGCAGCAATGAGCCCAGAAATGGAAACAGCACTGGCAAAACTTGATGTGCTTATTGCGGTATCAACTCACCATAACCGCACTACAGCGCTGGCAAATATCATTTTCCCCTCAGCAACCTATGCTGAAAAGAATGGAACCTGGGTGAACTTCCAGGGCAGGATTCAGAGAATACGCCCTGCAGTCACCACGCTTGAAGCAGACAGAACACTTGATAATCTTGCTCAAAGCCGTCTGGATAAATTCGGTACCGAGTTTGACCGCTGGGGTAAAAGCGTAAAGCTTGATGCCCGTCCGGTCTGGAAAATCTTTGCCGGTCTCTCAACTGCATTCGGCAACAAGATGAAATATGCGACTGCTGAGGATGTCCTGATTGATATGGGCAAATCCATTGATGCATTCAAAAAACTTGATTACGAAAAAATAGGAGAGCAGGGCGTTCAGCTCGAGGTCTCCGTTAAAGTGAAAGCGTAAGGAGTAAGTATATATGCTTATAGATCTGATTCTTATTCCGCTGGTTAAAATTCTGATTATCGTTACGCTGATGCTGTTAACGGTATCATACTCGGTATATTTCGAGCGGAAGATCAGTGCGTGGGCGCAGAACCGTATCGGACCGAACCGCGTTGGTCCGGCCGGTATTTTTCAGCCCTTTGCTGATGTATTTAAACTTTTATTTAAGGAAGACATCGTTCCCGCTGCCGCTAATAAACCGCTTCATACACTTGCACCGATACTCGCGCTTTTTGTGGCATTTACCACTTATGCAGTCATTCCAATTGGTCCCCCGGTAGAACTATTCGGAAAGATGATTAACCTTGCTGTGGTTGATGTTAATTCGGGTGTTCTTCTGGTACTCGCGCTTACCTCGCTTGGTGTTTATGCAATTACTTTTTCGGGCTGGTCATCGGGAAGTAAATATTCACTGCTCGGCGGCGTGCGTTCATCAGCTCAGATGATTTCGTATGAAATCTCCATGGGTTTCTCGGTTGCGGGTGTGCTTATTTTTGCTGAGTCTCTCCGTCCGCACGATATTATCGCGTCACAAAGCGGCTGGATGTGGAATGCTGTGTTGCAGCCAATCGGATTTTTAACGTTTTTAACTGCTTCATTTGCCGAGACGAACCGTCTGCCGTTTGACTTACCGGAAGCAGAGCCGGAGTTAGTCGGTGGTTATCATACTGAATATAGCAGTATGAAATTTGCCGGATTCTTTCTTGCCGAATATGCTAACATGATTATTGCGGCAGCGATGATTGTAATGCTGTATCTGGGAGGATGGCAGGTTCCGTATATAGAGGCACTCGGACTTTCAACGGGAGTGCAAACAAGCATTCAGATTGCAGCATTCTTTGTGAAAATCGGCGCGCTGCTTTTCTTTTTTATCTGGGTGCGCTGGAGCATTCCGAGATTCAGATATGACCAGCTTATGGATTTGGGCTGGAAAGTGATGTTTCCGCTTTCTCTGCTTAACTTAGTTTGGGCAGCGATTCTTGCAATGATTATGAATTAGACTACGGAGTAACTATGGCTGAGAAAAAAAGATTACAAGACCTGACTGTTTGGCAAAAGGCATATATACCGGAAATCGTTAAGGGATTGGCACTGACATTAAAGACAATGTTTAAGCCAAAATTCACGATGGAATATCCGGAAGTGAAGTTTGAACCACCTTCATCATATCGCGGGCGCCCTGTGCTTGTTGAAGAAGCCGGAGGCGAGGAGCGTTGTGTTGCCTGCGGGCTTTGTTCCCGTGTCTGTCCCGCACTGGCAATTGACATCCAGGCCGCTGAAACTGAACGTGAAAAAGAACGCTATCCTGAACGGTTTGAAATAAATATGCTCCGGTGTATCTTCTGCGGCTTCTGTGAGGAAGTCTGCCCTGAAGAAGCAATTATTATGAGTAAAGACTATGAAATGGTTTTTACGAATCGTGCGGATGCAATTTACGGCAAGGAAAAACTTCTGATTCCTGTATCTCAGCTTCAGGACAGGATTGAATTCCTGCGTTCAAATAAATAGACTGTAATTCATGTAAAAGGTGTTTGCTTCTCTGATTAAGTAAGTAAACACCTTTTTTGTTTTAAAAGCCCTAAAAGGGGATATATATACGTGTTATCAAAAGTACTCTCAAGCGCAACCTACGGCATTGATGCATATATTGTTGAAGTTGAAACAAGCTCCGAACTGAAACTACCCTCATTCCTTATTGTGGGACTGCCCGACAACGCAATTAAAGAAAGCCGTGAGCGTGTTTCAGCAGCCATAAAAAACAGCGGATTTGAATTTCCCCCGCGCAAATTTACTGTAAATCTGGCTCCTGCTGATATAAAGAAAGAAGGGAGCTCGTTTGATCTTCCTATTGCGATCGGAATACTTGCCGCCAACGAAAAGATTAACCCCCTCATGCTTGAAGACACGGTATTTCTTGGCGAACTTGCTCTTGATGGAAAGCTCCGTTCGGTAAAAGGCGCGCTGCCGGTTGCCGTGGAAGCAAAAAAGCAGGGGATGAAACGGCTGATACTTCCTCTTGATTCGGTTAAAGAAGCATCTATTGTTGACGGTATCAGTGTCTATGGTTTTCAGCAGCTTGCTGATGTGATTGCATTTCTTAATGATGAAGTAACCGCAGAGCCGGTATATACATCGCGCGAGGAGATTTTCTCTAAAGTAAATCACTATCATCTTGATTTTGCGGATGTAAAGGGGCAGGAAAATGTAAAACGCGCGCTGGAAGTAGCTGCTGCCGGGGGACATAATATCCTGATGATCGGTCCTCCCGGCTCAGGAAAAACCATGCTTGCCAAACGGATCCCGACAATACTTCCTCCGCTCAGTTTTGAAGAAGCATTGGAAACAACCAAGATACATTCCGTGGCGGGAATCTTACCTTCTGATCAGGCGCTGATTACCGAGCGGCCGTTCCGCAGTCCGCATCACACGGTGTCGGATGCAGCTTTGGTAGGCGGAGGATCATTCCCAAGACCGGGAGAAGTTTCGTATGCACATCACGGAGTGCTGTTTCTGGATGAACTGCCGGAGTTTAAGAAGAATGTGCTGGAAGTAATGCGCCAGCCGCTTGAGGATGCTCGTGTAACGGTGAGCAGGTCAAAAATGTCACTGGAATTTCCGGCCAATTTTATGCTTGCCGCGGCTATGAACCCATGCCCATGCGGATTTTACACCGACCCCGGCCGTGAATGCACCTGCATTCCGCCGCAGATTCAGAAATATATGTCACGCATCTCCGGCCCGCTTTTGGACAGGATTGATATACATATTGAAGTGCCCGCGGTGAAATATAAAGAACTTGCCTCAGAAGCAGGCGGCGAGCCATCTGCTGATATACGCAAGCGGGTGATCAAAAGCCGGATGAGGCAGTACGACCGTTTTAAGGATCAGCCCCATATATATAACAATGCTGATATGGGAAGCAAGGAGGTAAGAACCTATTGCAAACTTGATTCAGCCGGCTCTGAACTGCTCAAAATGGCCATGACGCGCCTTGGATTTTCCGCCCGTGCCTATGACCGCATCCTCAAAGTTGCCCGCACCATTGCCGACCTGAGTGAATCGGAGCATATACAATCAGCCCACATCAGCGAAGCAATTCAGTACCGGTCATTAGACAGAGAACTGTGGAAACGGTGATAATGAATTGTGAATTGTGAATTGTGAATTGTGAATATATTTTTTAATTCCATCAGATGGGACATTGATCCGGGGCAATAAAATAAGGGGTTTTAACAAAAACAGATCGGTATATATTTTGTAGAGACGATGCAAATGCCAACCGGATGTTATGTTCACGGTGATCTTTTGCATTTGCAACGTCTCAGGGAAGTATGAGAAACCCCGCGCAGGATATATATTTTGTAGAGACGCTGCAAATGCCAACCGGATGTTATGTTCACGGTGATCTTTTGCATTTGCATCGTCTCAGGGAAGTATGAGAAACCCCGCGCAGGATATATATTTTTGTAGAGACGC
>BTUV01000124.1:0-2263 GCA_045863035.1 Ignavibacteriales bacterium
ACTTATGCTTTTTATGTGAAAGTTTACAAATTACAAGACAAAACTATCTTTTAAGGTTTCGCCTGATCGGAAGTTTAGTTAAAACCAACAGTCAGCCGCTTGTTCGCAATAACAAGACTCACCCCCAAACCCCCTCTCTCCTGACAGTGTAATTTTTAACTGAATAATTATTACGGCAGAAAATAAATTTGTGTTTGTCGGGTTCCGTATTGGAAAGAGGGGGCTTAAAAAATTATATATTGTACATTGTTCATTGAAAGGTGGGCTTCGTAATTGTTCATTGTACATTGTTCATTGAAAAGGGGAGCTTACGGAATTGTACATTGTTTGTGAATTTCACCTCATACACAAGCTCATCAGGGGTGAAATCCCAACAGAAAAGAATATCTGTTTAACCCCAGAACACCTTCAGGGGTGATACGAGATGTGGTTTATCCCCAGGTTAAACAACATTCCCAATTCAGGCAATATATATCGCTAACCTGCCTATTCGCTGTTTTTTCTGAATATCCTGTTTTTCAGACTGTCCAATTCCTTTTTGTCAGAGGAGGACGTCTTAAACATCAGATGATTGGGCTGTTCCTTTTTTAATGAGTCAGCGATATCCGGTTTCGCGGCTGCACTGCGCGCGGTGAAAGCATCAGGGTCTGTTGAAGGCGGAGTGAATCCGGTTCCGGTATTTTTATCGGAAGCAAGATTTTGTCCTGTGCCGGCGGCAGAGTTCTGATCGAGAACCGGAGGAACGGGGTCTGCAGAATCGTCTGTACTTACTGCAATTACATCAGGTCGTTCAATTGCTGATTGCGTCCACGGGTTGGTTTCATTACCTCCGCCGGGTCTGACTATAACAAAGGCGATAACAGCAACTGCGAGTCCGGCAGCAGGCCAGAGAATCAGTTTGGAAAATATTTTAGAAAAAAAGCTTTCCTCAACCTGCTTCATTTTATAATCTTCCTGATTGATTCTTCTCATCAGGTTTGCCTCAAAGCCGGGAGGGGCTTCAACTTTTTTTAATGATTTGAGCTGATTAATCAGTCCTTCAAATTCTTTTTCGTCATCTTGTAAATGATTGTTCATCACAATACCTAATCGTTCCTTAATTCCTTTAATAACTCTTTAAGCCGTGCTCTTCCGCGGTTGATACGGGACTTAACCGTACCCACCTCCAGTTTAAGCAACTCGGCGATTTCTTCATAAGAGAGCTCTTGTATATCACGGAGGATAACTGCCTCGCGGTACACTTCGTTTAACTGCATCAGTGCATCCTGGATCATGGTATCCATAATGCCGCTATCCGTCAGCGTGTCTGGTGTATGTCCCGAATCAGGAAGATCCATTGTTTCGTTTTCATCTCCGTAGGAGTTAATGGAAACAATTCTGCGCCTTTTCTTTTTCAGCAATTCTGTTTTGGCCAGGTTACCCGCAATGGTATAAACCCATGTCGAGAATTTCGCAATCGTCTTATAGGTGTGTTTATTTCTGTACACCTTGATGAATGTCTCCTGAACCACATCAGCGGTTGCCTCAGAATCCCCCAGATAACGGAACACGAAGTTCGTCAGGGGATTTTTATAGCGCTGAACAAGAATCTCAAAAGCACGGACAGTATCCTGCTGCTGAAATTCAAGGATCAGTTCTTCGTCGGTCAGCGAGTAAAGATTTCTCTCTGTCAACTCCGGTTATACTTCCATTTGGTTAAAAAAGTTTCAGGATGATTACTGAACCGGTAAAAAAGGGTTTAAGCTGAAGGGAAAACCGATTTTTTAGTTAATTCAGTGCCGAAAATTACGGAAAAGCCGGGTTTTATTATAATGTATTCTGCCACCCGCCTCGGCTGCGCTCGGCGACCGTACCCACTCGGCGACCGTACCTGCTCGGCGACCGTACCTGCTCGGCGACCGTACCCACTCGGCGACCGTACCCGCTTGGCGACCGTACCCGCTCGGCGACCGTACCCGCTTGGCGACCGTACCCGCTCGGCGACCGTACCTGCTTGGCGACCGTACCCGCTTGGCGACCGTACCCACTCGGCGACCGTACCCGCTCGGATACCGTACCCACTCGGCGACCGTACCCGCTCGGATACCGTACCTGCTCGGCGACCGTACCTGCTTGGCGACCGTACCCACTCGGCGACCGTACCCGCTAGGATACCGTACCCGCTCGAATACCGTACCTGCTCGGATACTTTACCCACTCCTACAAGTCGGCGGGGAAGGGTGAGAAATATTACGTCAAAACTGCCACTTTATTCTGTTTAGAA
>BTUV01000124.1:2363-6912 GCA_045863035.1 Ignavibacteriales bacterium
GGCGGGGAAGGGTGAGAAATATTACGTCAAAACTGCCACTTTATTCTGTTTAGAACACGAATAAGGAAATGGAAATTTTTTATCTTTGGGATGTGAATAATTATTATGGAATTTTCTGAAAAACAGCGGTTTAGCAAGTATTGATTCGTATCTGAAGGGAAAAATCGCCTCTGATGGTGCGGCTTATCTCATTCTGATTGACCCCGATAAGATCACTTCAGAAGAAACTCCCCGCTTCATTAGCGACTGCGAAGAAGCCGGAGTGGATGGTTTTCTGATTGGGGGCTCTCTGATGATGCATGGTGACCTTGACAAAGCCATCAGCGATGTTAAGGAATGCACCAGACTTCCGGTGATCATCTTTCCGGGAAGCATCAATCAGGTCAGTGCCAAAGCCGATGCTATTCTTTTTATCTCACTGGTAAGCGGCCGTAATCCGGAACATCTGATAGGCAAGCATGTGATGGCTGCTCCTTTGATAAAGCGCTACGGACTTGAACCGCTGCCGACCGGATATATGCTGATTGAATCGGGTGCTAAAACTACCGCTGAATATATAAGCGGAAGTTCCCCTATACCGCGTAATAAGCCGGAAATAGCTGCTGCCACTGCACTTGCAGCACAGTTTATGGGAATGAAGTATGTCTATCTTGAGGCAGGTTCAGGCGCTGAGCATTCAGTTCCGTTTGAAATGGTCAGGTTAGTGAGTGAAATGGTTGATATACCGGTAATAGCCGGAGGCGGAATACGCAATGCAGAAACCGCCGCTGAGATGGTACGCAGCGGCGCAAAAATTATTGTAACGGGAAATTATTTTGAATCACCTGAAAACAGACCCCTGTTAAAAGAGTTCAGCAGAGCAATTAAAGGGAAGTGACCGGGTATATATACTCAGTCATCTTTTCTCCTGTAGTCATCATCAAACTCATCATCGTCAAAATCTTCTTCGTCAAATTCATCTAAGGGGAGATCTTCTTCAAAGTCCGGCTCAGCATCCTCGTCTGATGCAACAGGTTTTTTCTTTGCCGGTTGTGAAGCTGCTTCCTCTTCTGCTTTGGTGAGTGCTTCAATAAAGGTCTCCACCGGCTGCGCACCGCTTACGGCAAACTTATTATTAAAGATAAAGAAGGGGACGGCCCGGACTCCTGTTCCTTTGGCGGCACTTTCAGCATAGCGGAGCTCTTCGGAGAAAGTCTCGTCATCCAGGCAGGCCTTGGCTTCTGAGCGGTCGAGCCCGGCAGTTTCGGCAACATCGAGGATGTTTTCCTCTTTGCTCAGGTCAATACCGTTAACGAAGAATGCATCAAAGAATTTCACCTGAAGTTCGTTCCCCAGGTTTTCCATCTGAGCCAGAGCCAGAAGTTTGTGCAGCCGGAAAGTATTCGGCTGGACTTTCTGTGCGGTCAGGTTAAAATGGATTCCTGCTTTTTCAGCCATTTCAACCACCACTTTTTCGGCTTTTTCAACCTTTTCAGGGCTGCCAAATTTGGCGTGCATGTGCCGGATGCGGTCAACGCCGGCTTCATCCAGGTCGGGATTTAACTGAAAAGGATGCCAGCGGATGACGGGGTCAAGACCGGTTTTTTTAATCGCGCGTTCAAGATGGGTCTTGCCGATATAACAGAAAGGGCAGACCACATCGGATATAATGTCTATTTCTACTTGTGCCATGGTAATAAAATTAAATAATCAGTATGTAAATGTACGATGAAAAATTGATTCCGGAAGGTGCAGATTCTGATCGCGGATTAAACAGATTGCACGGATTATTGACCGCGGAATCAACGGATTATACTGATGGCAGGGAGTTTTTTTTCAGTAACGTCTTTGCGGCAATCTTTTACCTATTTCAGATACATAATCTTTTGTGAGTAGATGCCTGATACTGTTATAAGTGATGCAATATATATGCCGGAGGCCGGAAATCCGCTCACAATGACCGTGTGATAACCAGCCGGGTATCTCCCATTAGCCAGTGAGCTTATTTCTCTTCCATCTACTGAGTAGATCTTCAGAGAGATACTCATTTCATTTGGCAACCGGAAGGACAGTGTTGTCTCAGGATTAAAAGGGTTAGGGTAGTTTTGATAAAATTTGATTTCTTTTGGATATTCCACCGATGATTCTTCTTTTGTGTCTGTTAAAACTGAATCTCCGTTTTCATCAATTATCAGTCTGCTTACATAATACTTAAACACACTGTCATAATTAGCAATAAAGACCATCTTTTTTCGATCGGGAGTAAGATAGGGGAAATATTCTGATCTTCCGGCATATTCCCCAATTTGATATAAACTGTCTGACATTGTACTTAAATTTAGTATTGTCGTCATCAGGATTGAAGTATCTGAATCATTTATATACTTTAACAATATATCAAAGTTTTGAGTTTGCCCTAATGAGTAGTATGCACGAAAACCAGTATGATTTAACCAAATACCTTTTCCCCAAAGTATACCCTGTCCTGGCTTTGGATACTCATAATTTGGGAACCATTTACCATTGACCATTCTTGCAAGCCGGGTTCGTTCCTCTCCCACTACAAACATGGTGCTGTCGTTCAGAAAATTGATACAGTACCAGTGCGGAGTTACATTAAAGCCATTATCATAAAAAACTTCAGGAGTGCCCCACACGCCTGTTGAATCATTAAACCGGCATTTATACATCTTGAAGCTGCGTAAATCAGTGAAATACAGGGTCTTTTTGTCAGGGGTTAATGCCGGGTAATCTGGTGAATAAGCAGGAATGCCATAGAGAGGACTCAGCTTCTTCGGCCCCTGCCAGTTACCGGCTGAATCCTTGTAGATAAAATAAACATACTGATATCCGTAAAGAAGGGTATCTCCTGTTGTTGTCAGCGTAAAACGATTAAATCGTAAATGCGCCATACTATCCGGGAGCAGTTTCTCCGGTTTGCTCCACACCTCCGGGGCCAGGGGGTAAGTGAACTGAGCAAACAGGGAAATACCTGAGAGCAACAATGTGAATACTATTTTGGACAGCATTGGTATTTGCCACTTTCGTTACGGCTAACCGTGAACATAAGGAACGGTAAAGAAAAAGAAATCCACGATTGTCAAAACTATATGTAACATTTTTCCTCCTATTTTATGTGAAGTATCTTTTGTGAATAGATACCAGATTCTGTTATCAGAGAAGCAATATATATACCTGACGCCGGAAATCCGTTCACAATGACCGTGTGATAACCAGCCGGGTATCTCCCATTAGCCAGTGAGCTTATTTCTCTTCCATCTACTGAGTAGATCTTCAGAGAGATACTCATTTCATTTGGCAACCGGAAGGACAGTGTTGTCTCAGGATTAAAAGGGTTAGGGTAGTTTTGATAAAATTTGATTTCTTTTGGATATTCCACCGATGATTCTTCTTTTGTGTCTGTTAAAACTGAATCTCCGTTTTCATCAATTATCAGTCTGCTTACATAATACTTAAACACACTGTCATAATTTGCAATAAAGATCATCTTTTTTCGATCGGAAGTAAGATAGGGGAAAGTTTCCTCCCTTCCTTTATACTGCCCGGATAAAAACAGACTGTCCGATTCTGTACTGATGTTGAGTATTTTTGTTTCCGCGGATGTACTAACAGTATCATAAATATATCTAATATATAGCTGCCTGTTAAAAGTATTCGATCCGCTTGAGCTAAAGTATGCTCGCATCCCTGTATTAAATAGCCATGAACCATGAATCCAAGACAGTCCAAATCCGGGATTTGGATACTCATAATTTGGGAACCATTTACCATTGACCATTCTTGCGAGGCGGGTTCGTTCTTCTCCGACTACAAACATTGTGCTGTCGTTCAGAAAATTGATACAGTACCAGCGTGGGTTTACATTAAAGCCATTATCATAAAAAACTTCAGGAGTGCCCCACACGCCTGTTGAATCATTAAACCGGCATTTATACATCTTGAAGCTGCGTAAATCAGTGAAATACAGGGTCTTTTTGTCAGGGGTTAATGCCGGGTAATCTGGTGAATAAGCAGGAATGCCATAGAGAGGACTCAGCTTCTTCGGCCCCTGCCAGTTACCGGCTGAATCCTTGTAGATAAAATAAACATACTGATATCCGTAAAGAAGGGTATCTCCTGTTGTTGTCAGCGTAAAACGATTAAATCGTAAATGCGCCATACTATCCGGGAGCAGTTTCTCCGGTTTGCTCCACACCTCCGGGGCCAGGGGGTAAGTGAACTGAGCAAACAGGGAAATACCTGAGAGCAACAATGTGAATACTATTTTAGACACGATTAGTATTCCTCCTAATCCTGAAGAATTATTATAATCAGAGACCCAATTTTCTGCGTTTAAGAATATGAGAAGTCCAGAAAAACAGGGAGAGTACCTGAAATTAAAAGGCAGTACCTGAAAACCGCCTGCTGCCCATTAACTATGGAAGAAAATTAATAAACGTTTTGCAAACTTCCAAACGAGGACCGGGGATAAAACAGGCTTCGCAAATTAAAAACACGAATTGCACAAATTAAAAACACGAATTGCACAAATTAAAAACACGAATTGCAC
>BTUV01000125.1:0-3148 GCA_045863035.1 Ignavibacteriales bacterium
GAGATTTAGAAGATCATTATTGAGGATACAGTAGCGGGGCAAACTTTCCGCAAACATTCCGAAACAAGCCAGGTTTCTAAGCCGAAATTGTCAATTCTAAAATAAAATGCGTCATACTAATTGGCAGAAGCCGCAAAGGGTATGCGCATATTGCCCCTCTAGTCCTTGCTGACCCTATCGTCCCTTAAAACCGCAGTGGCAACAAACCAGAAAGTTTTTAACGCCGGGTAAAACAGAGTTTAATGCCGGGCCCCGCAAAGTTTTAAACAACAACTTATTTAGCCCCCTCTTTTTACGGGAGAACAACCACCCTGTTGCTCACTTCATTGATATTGCTGTCGGGAGGAGGAAGATGCTGCTCGTAGAGTTTCCCCACTTCTTCAACTGCGTATAACAGTCCGTGGCAGCTCTCGCCGTTTTTAATTGATTCAAGCAACCGGTTTTTAATCTCTTCCCATACTCCCTCAGGCGCTTTGCCGTGAATAGCTTTATCCGCCAGGATATGAAGTTCACGCGACTTCAGTATGATATATATCAGAATGCCGGTTGCTGCCTGTGTGTTAAACATACCCAGCCGGCGGAACTCCTGCTCTGCCAGTGCGCTGAGCGGTTTCCCCTTTTGCATCAGCCCCCGCTGCTCCTTGATGGAAATGGCTATTTCCCCTGAGGTTTTCTTTTCCATCTCTTTAATTTTTGAGGAGATGAGAAGCAGCTCGTCATCGCTTAAAAATTCATAAAACAGTGTCAGCATAGCTCGGTTATCCGTAATTGTAAGGTAATTTCAGCCAAAAATGTAAAAATACTTGTTGAAATTAGGGTAAATTAGCCGGGATTCAAAACCCCCGTAAAGAAATAGAAGAATCACGGGCTTGAGGAGAGCAAAAGCCGGCTGTGCATCCCGGTCATCCGCATCCTCCGATAGCATTTCCCGCGCTGATTTTGTAAATTTGAGCTCACATTTTACTATAATATCTGCTCCGGCACATACATCATGAAAAAGATTTTCCTCTTCCTCCTGCTTACCGGCTCACTATTTTCCCAGGAAATTAACAGTGAATATTTCCGCATTAACGGTGAGGTTTACTTCAGTTTCGCAAATCCCGGACGTGCGCTGCTGGATGAACTGACCACGGTTGTTTCACTCGATTACGCAAATACAGATTCCGTCCGGGCTTACGCTAACCGGCAGCAGTTTGAAAAATTTAAAAGATTTTTACTGCCGTTTAAGCACCTGCCGCATCCCGGCGATGTAAAAGATGTAAAGATGAGCAATAATCCTGAAGGGCTTGAAGCATGGGACGCATACCCGACTTACGAAGCGTATGTTGCCATGATGCAGGGTTTTGCGCAGAGTTATCCTTCTATCTGCCGCCTTGTAGATGCCGGAAGTTCTGTTCTGGGAAGAAAAATTTATTTCGTTGTTATTTCCGACAGTGTATATATACGCGAACCTGAGCCGCAGTTGATGTACACCTCGTCTATGCACGGCGATGAAACTACCGGATATGTTTTAATGCTCCGTCTGATTGATTCGCTCCTCACCTCTTACGGAACAAACCCACGGATTACCAATCTTGTTAACCAGACAGAAATCTGGATTAACCCTCTTGCCAATCCGGATGGTACTTACCGCACAGGTAATCACACCGTGAGCGGAGCAAGAAGATATAATAATAATAATGTGGATATTAACCGTAACTTTCCTGATCCGGCAGCAGGCGAACATCCAGACGGCAACGCATGGCAGCCGGAAACCATCGTGATGATGAATATTGCAAAGGCAAATAAGTTTGTACTTTCCGCCAACTTCCACGGCGGAGCAGAAGTGGTAAACTATCCGTGGGATACATGGGTGCGCCGTGCCGCTGATGACCAATGGTGGCAGTTTGTTTCTCACATGTATGCTGATACGGCACAGGCATATTCCCCATCTAACTATATGAGCGGCTTTAATGACGGGATCACTAACGGCTATGACTGGTACCGCATTACCGGAGGCAGGCAGGATTACATGAATTACTTTATGCGCTGCCGCGAAGTAACACTTGAAATTTCAAACACGAAACTGCTGAGTGCGTCACTGCTCCCCGCGCACTGGGAGTATAACAAACGCTCGCTGCTGAACTATCTTGAAAATGCACTGTACGGAATTCATGGAAGAATCTCCACTGGTCCGAATTTGTATGATCTTCTCATCCGCACCAATATAAAAATTGCGGGTCTTGATATAGACAACTCTGATATATACGCAGACTCAGCAAACATGGGTTACTATGTAAGGATGCTTGCGCCGGGCACCTATACCGTTCAGTTTATTCCGCAGGATACATTATTCCCCACTGCTTTAGAAATGCAGTTTTCTAATATAACCGTCAGTAATTTTAACCGCACGGTTCTGGATATAATAGTCCCCATTCCTCTTTCACCGGTTGAGCTGACATCATTCACCGGAGTGCGGAATCAGAACGGCATCACACTGAAATGGGCAACCGCATCAGAAGAAAACAACCGCGGATTTGAAATACAACGCGCTGCCCCCGTCCAAAACGAATGGACAATCCTTTCATTCATATCAGGCAACGGTACAACCGCTGATGCTTCATCCTATATATATACCGACATCACACCCGCCGCCGGAAAAAATCTCTACCGTCTGAGGCAGATTGATTTTGACGGTACCGAAACTTTTTCACCGGTGATTGAAGTTGAGTTCGGGCTACCGGCTGAGTTTTATGTTTCGGACAATTACCCGAACCCCTTTAACCCCTCCACGCAGTTTACCGTTTCGCTGCCATCAGAGAGCAAAGTTTTATTATCCCTTTACTCCCTCAGCGGGGAACTGGTAAGGAGCACAGATTTCGGAACAAGGCCTGCGGGTTTGAGTCAGCTTAATCTGGAGGCCGCCGGACTCGTCTCCGGAGCATATTTTTACACCATCCAGGCAGGAGAATACACAAAAACGGGCAAAATCACCCTGCTGAAGTAAAAATCCGGCTTTCCGGCTTTTAAAAATCGGGTCTGAATCCCTATATTTGGAGTCTGTGATTTTTGAAAATCGCATGAAATTGGAGAGTTGGTCCCGACGAGTCGGGATTGAATGCGGCGGTCTTGCTCCGTAGGAGTCCCTTCGGGAAAAACCGTTAAGGAT
>BTUV01000125.1:3248-6668 GCA_045863035.1 Ignavibacteriales bacterium
TTAAACAATTCGAATCTTTACATAACTTAGCAGTTACAAATAAAACAAATACTGTCCGAATGAACTGAAACAACCAGGATAAAAAACTAAAACTGGTATTCATTCTTTTTTTCTGTTCTCATTTTCCGTTCCTTTTCTGTCCTTATTTTCCGTTCCTTTTCTGTCCTTATTTTCCGTTCCTTTTCTGTTCTTATTTTCTATGTTCCTTTCTCCCCTTGGCAAACCGCCCCGGCTTTGAGGTTTACTGAGCGCCTCGTGTGTGATTATTCACAGTGATGAGGCAATCACATAACAATATTCGTAAAAATGTTTTTACCATATCTATTGCGGTAAACTACATTCAGACCTGAATAAAACCTCAAATACAACATAAAGGATAAACAGATGTCCAGAATTTCAGTTCGAGTGCTCGTGATGCTTCTTGCGCTGACTGCCGGTGTAACGTTCGCGCAGAACCTTGATGAATCGCTGCAAAAACTCGCGGGTTCAGCAGGTAAGGCCTATATCTCACCCATTGTAACTAATCTTGGCGTAAATCTTAACACCGGCTGGATGAACCGCGCACCGGAAAAAAAACGACTTGGTTTTGATCTTGAATTTGGTATGGTGGCAATGTCCTCTGATTTCACGAAAGTGAGTGCAAAAACTTTTTCCCTCAGTAGCGCATTCCGGTTCGACAAGTCTCAGGCGATGGAGCTTACAGTCGGCGTTACAGATGTTGAGATCCGCAACCAGGTAATTACGCAGATAACCCAGCAGGACATGGACGTGACTATCGCCGGGGCTACGATTGCCGGAAGCGCGGGAGACAGGATAAAAGTTTTGTTCAGCGGAAAAACCTTTACGATCAATTCGGCTTTCCCTGTGGAGGTTATTCTTCCCGCTCAGGAAATAGACCTGGGCGTGGGTGGATTGATGGGAGGGGTGGAGAGTCTCCCTTCGGTAGCGCCTCAGATAAAACTCGGAACAGTCTTTGCCACTAAGGCAATCTTCCGTATGATGCCGGAAATTGAACTCGGAGACTCCATAGGTAAGTTCAACTATTTTGGCTTCGGTCTTGAACATAACCTTTCTTACTGGCTGGAATTTATTCCTCTCGATATTCACGCAGGATTTCTCACACAAACCGCGAAGATTGGCGATGCTATGAAGTTTACTGGCACCACCTATGGGCTTAATGTGTCAAAGAAATTTGGTTTCTGGCTGATGACTTTAACCCCTTATGCGGGTTTTGCGATGGAGTCCAGTATGCTTTCAGTAAATCTTACCCGGAAACTGGAAACCGCCACAGGAACACAGGAAACAAAAATCGCTTTTGACGCGGAGGGAGAAGGGAAGTCCCGCTTTACTGTTGGCGCGTATATCAAGTTATTTCTGCTCGGGCTGGATTTGGAGTATTCCGCGGCGAAAGCAAATACGATGTCCGCTTCACTAATGTTTAACTTTTAAAATTGAGAAAAAATATGAAAACATTATTTAGGAAATACTCATTTGCGGCGTTATCTATATCAGCGATATGCCTGTTTTTTGTATTAACAGGCGGAGTATATGACAGTAACAGCACCGCCCTTAATCCGCCCACGATAGAATTTGTTACGGCCCCGAATAGCAGCACAGTTGGCAGCTCTAACACATTTACATTTCTGGTTTCCCACGGTACTAATCCAACTACATATATGGTAAAGGAAACCTGTGAATTTCCGCCTGCTCCTCCTCTTGTAACAGAAAAAGAATATCCTAACCCCAGCCCCCAAATAATACTTGAATTAAGAAAAAACGGTTCTGTGGTTTACACGGCCCCTAAAAACACAATTATTGCGGATACTTCATTATCTTACGGAGCTATAGGGTGGAAAACCTCTTTCACCTGGGCAAATAGCTTTGCCCACCCCGGTACATACGAATTAGTCTGTTCCGCAAGAGCTGTTTCCAAAACCCCGGAAAAGTATTATAACGGCATCTTTACTTCCGGTTCCGGTGGAGAGCGTTATTACAGTGGCTGGACTACCAGTACTAAAACCATCACAATAACCGGTACGGCACCGATGCCAATTGCAAAATATACTTTCAAAAATTTAGCTGTAATTCCTGCCAATACCGACCCGGCTCCTCCAAAGACCTGGGCTTTTAGCGATCCCAATAATCAGTATTTTGAGCTTATTAACGAATTTAAAGCAAACATGAAGTTTAAGTGGACTCCTCCTGCCGGTGACCTTGCCCTCTATCCCAATCTTGCCTCAAGTTATGATTTTAACTATACGAACGCTGACTTTAGTATTTATAAGTATTACTATAGCGGTAATCCTTATCTACAGGTCCACTTGTATTTTCAGGGGCAAGCAATAATATTTGAATATGATGAGTCGATGAAGAGGTTGAGCTACCAGAGACCATCGAAAACAATCCCAAACGGTTTTGATAAAATTCTTATCGAGTTATATTAATATATACAATCTGATAATTCTGACGAGGTGGCTTTTGCCACCCCGTTTTTTATATATTTGTTTATATGTATCCACAGATTCCATTATTCGGTGATTATGCCGTCAGTTCATATTCTTTCTTTTCAACACTCGGCGCGGTTTTGTTCGCGGTTATCTGTTACCGCGAGGCCAGGCGGCTAAATTTTTCGATAGATATATACTGGAAGCTGTTTTTTTTTGTAGCCGTCTTTGCAATGATTGGTTCAAAAATCCTCTACTCAGTCAGCTTCGACCGTGCAAGATTCTTTTCTGATCCGATTGGCACTCTCGGGGCCACCGGCTGGATGCTTTACGGCGCTTTGGCGGGTGGTTATGTGGCTGTGCTCTTCGGTCGGATGTTTTTAAAGTTCCCTCTCTTCACCGCTCTTGACGGAATGTCATACGGTGCGATATTTGGTGTTGGCATGGGGAGGATTGCCTGTTTTATGGGGGGCTGTTGCGGGGGGCTTCCAACAGATTCTTTCCTTGGTGTCACCTTTCATCACGGCGAGTGCGCGGTGCACCCCACGCAGTTATATGAAGCCGGATTCGCGTTCCTGCTTTTCGGGGTTTTGTATTACATAAGGCGCGGATCTTTTTTTGACGGTTTACAGATCTCTCTGATGTTCATCGGTTACGGCACATTCCGTTTCCTTGTTGAGTTCATCCGCGCGGATTCTCTGCGACCGGGGTTTCAGCCGTTTACGCCTTCTCAATATATATCCATATTAATTGTACTCATTGCAACCGCGATAATCCTCTTCAAAAGAAATCCCAAAGCAACCCTGATCCGCCTCCGGAAGAAGGCAAAAAATGGTGACTAGTGAATTCCGACTCCGGAGGAGCGTCATGAATTATGAAGTATGAATTATGAATTATGAATTGCCGGGTTGATCCCGGCTGGCTCGCAAATTGGCAGATTCATAGCGCCAGCGCAACCCCAACCCGGAACGGGTGA
>BTUV01000126.1:0-6653 GCA_045863035.1 Ignavibacteriales bacterium
GCCCGGCAGGAATTTCAGCTTTTAATTCTCAACTTTTAATTTTTAATTTTTTTAATCCTGTCTATCCTGTTCAGCATTAAATCGTGTTCCGGAAAGGACCAGAGGTATCATCGTTTTCTACCAACCTGAGATTCCTCCGGAATCAGATGATTCCCGGATACTTTTCTCCGGAGCAGTGGCGCGGGGTAAATTATTCGCTTTGACAAATAAAATCTCCTTTTCAGGTACTGTAATATATCCGCAATCCGGTTTCCTATATTTCCCGGTTTCAGTAAACCAAAAATGAAAAACTTTTCATAATTGATTTTATGATTTCCTGCGGTAAAAGTCATATTTTTCAGCAAATAAAAATGATAATTGCTGGTGGTTCAGATTAGTCATTTGCTCATGTTGCAAGTGACAGAGAATTACCGGGTAATATCTCTGAATTCAAAAATAAAATTCTCAAAGGTTAGAGAATGAGAACAAAATTACTTTTCCTTTCTTTCCTGTTTATGTTTGTAACGGTATTCGGTCAGGAAAATGCCGCGGATGTTTCCTTCTGGAAGAAGATGAATCCGGCATTTTCAGGGGCTGAGTTTGTCATGGATAAGGAAAACTGTATGACCTGCCATGATAAAGAAACTTCAGCGTATGATCACACTAAACACAGCAGGGTTTTTAAGTTAAATCCGAAATCAAAATTAGAAAAAGCTGACTGCGAGGCCTGCCACGGTCCCAGAAGTTTGCACGTCGAAAATCCTGATAGCCGTTTTGCAATGACGGGCGATCAGTATTCATTGGTTTGTGAACAGTGCCACAAAGGTGGTGACCGGATGTACTGGGCAAACAGTCTGCATAAAGCATCAGATGTAAATTGTATTACCTGCCATAATGTTATGGAGAAAAAAAGCGCAGTATCGTTACTTGCCAAAAAGTCGGAACTTGAGCTCTGCTCCACCTGCCATACGGATGTTGTAGCCAAATCCATGAGGATGTCCAGCCATCCGGTAAAGGAAGGCAAAGTTGAATGTTCCTCTTGTCATAACGTACACGGGGCACCGGGTACCGGCTCTTTAACAAAGGCCTCCATCTCTGAAACCTGCTATACCTGTCATCAGGAAAAAAGGGGTCCTTTTGTATGGGAACATGCACCGGTTAAAGAAGATTGCAAAACCTGCCATGACCCGCATGGTTCAAATAATAAGTCTATGCTGGTTACACAAAATGCAAGTCTTTGTGTAAGCTGCCATCAGTATGGCGGTCATATCAACCAGTACAGATATAACCGTGTAAGCACACCGTATGGTAATGGCTGCGTAAACTGCCACATGACCATTCACGGATCAAATCATCCTTCCGGCGCTAAATTTACGAGATAACGGAGCTGAAAATGAAACAATATAAAAATATTCTGTTTGTGATTTTTTGTTTTACCGTTGCGCTTCAAGCTCAGAATGAGGTTGTTGTAACAGGTGAACAAACCATTGGTGTTCGAAATGTAAACATTGATGTAAATTCAAGTAAGTTCAATCAGTACAGAGATATCAATAACGGAGTTTTTATTCCTGATCTCCGGTTGAACTTTGACAAAGCTAATGACTGGTTTTTAGCAATAACAGGGAGTAATGTATTGCAGCAGGACCAGTATCTGCAGCTTCATTTGGGCGATTATGCGAATAACTGGAATCTGTATATATTCGATAATAAAACACCCCACAGGTTCAGCAACCGTGCAAGAACACCGTTTTCTATGAATAATGGTCTTCTGACGGTTCCCCAGACAGCAGCCATTTTGCGTGACGGAGATACCACAACCGGAACACCCTCGCTTGTGCCAACACGCGGTCAGATGTCTGTTAACGATGCCATAATTGCTGAATATGTAAAAGCGTATCTGAAACCCGCTACCTTAGCCGTTGAGCGTGAGCTTATCGGGGCAACGCTTTCACTCTCCAAACTTGGACCGGTTAATCTTAACCTCACCTATACTGATGAGAGGAGAACCGGAAATAAGATTGCTTACGGAACAATTGGCGACAGACCGCCGCGCACTTTGAATGCACAGATGCCTGAACCAGTTGATTATTCCACGCGGGAAATTCATGCTGATGCTGAGTATGTTGGTGAAATGTTTCAGGCACAGGTTGCCTACGTTTTTTCCATGTTTGAAAACAGAATTGACCGGATGACCTGGCAGAATATGTTCTTCAGACCACATTCTGCATCCGATTTTATTGCTGCCTTACCCGGTACCGCAAGAAATGTTGCTTTATTCGGACAGAGAAACCTGGCTCCGGATAATCTCTATAATAATATTTCGGTGAACTGGGGTTTGAATCTCCCCTTTAACAGCAGATTAACTTCATCGGCCTCTATTGGTTTTATGAATCAGGATCAGGATTTACTTCCTTATAGTTACAGCACACTCGGCGGTGATACAAGTCAGTATGGTGACGGTAAGGCATGGAATGATCTGTCGAAACTCCCAAGGCAGACTGCAGACGCTAATATCAGAACGCTCAGGTTCAATGCTGAGTATTCTATCAACCTGATAGACAGATTGACTTTTCGTCCGTTTGTCAATTATTACGATTTAGACAACACAACCCCGCAAAGCCAGTGGAGATATGTTACACAGGATGTAGCAGGAACTAACGGCGATGTCAGTTACGTTAACTATCGTAAGAATCTGGCTTTTTCTTATACAACGCTCGGCTTTGGCGCAAATATCGGATATTATTTCAATTTCTGGAATACCAGTCTTAATGTGAGCTACACCCGCGAGAGTATTGATCGTGATTTCAGGGAAGCTAATACCAGTGAAAATATCCTGGTTGCCCGGTTACGGTTCAGACCGGTTAATTCACTTACACTCTCCGCCAGTTACCTTTATGGCAGCAGAGAGGGAGATGGTTATAACTACAAAGTAACAAGCAATAGCTACTGGTATTCATTTGCTCGCGGCGCTAATCAGGTTGATAATCCGCAGTTCTTATTTGCTAATCATCCTGATTTAAGAAAATATGATGTGTCAGACAGATTAAGGAACAATATAACCGTTGCGGCTGCTCTTCAGATAAACGAACTGTTTGATTTTGCACTCAACTTCGGAACACGTACTAATGATTATAGTTCGGGTGTCGTTCCCATCGCTCCAATGCTTGGTGCCGGCATTCCGTTCCCGAATCCTGCAGATGAGTTTGCTTTAACTCCCGGTCAGCAGCTTGGCTTATTAAAAGATAACACAGTTAGTATCGGCGGAAATCTGAATTACAGTCACTCAGACAGATTCAATATGAATCTCTTTGGTGATATCGAGAATACCGTTTCCGATGTGCGCGGATTCGTATATAATGAAAATCAGAGAAGACAACCGAGCATAGCTTCAATCCAGCCCCCCACAGCACTTGGACCATGGACAGACCCCGCGAGAATATATAATTCTGAGACTACTCAAAAAACGAATACTTTGGGATTAGGAATGAATTATGATGTTATCCCCGGCAAATTTAAATTCTATTCAGATGTTAGTATGTCAGTAACAACAATAGATTTAGCATATTCAGGATATGGCTCCGATGCTGCGTATCTGGGCAGAAGTTGGGAAACCTTCGACTTTGGTTTTGATGATCCTCAGCAGGTTAAATACGACCAGTTTATCATCAATGCATCATTTGAGTATTCGGTCTATGAGAATATGACTCTCGGATTCCACTATTTATACAGTCAGTATGAAATCCAGGATTGGGTAGATGGTGCAACCGGACCGTGGGTTGAACAGGTTGGCTCAGAAAATTATGTGAGAGATACCTCACGTGATGACAGATGGGGCAATCGCTTAGTAACAATGGGTCTGCTCTTAGCCCCATCCTATTCAGCACATCTTGGATTTGTCACGGTTAAATATCAGTTTTGATATAATTTAGTTAAACAGAATACAAAAAATGGCTGTTCCGAAAGGACAGCCATTTTTTCTTTCCAGCAGTTGCGATAATCAGCTTTATATACGGGGAGTGTTTTATTCGAAATTCTTTTCCGGCTTCTCCTGGCGCAAACATTCAGTTGAGATTATATACTGCCGCAGGACCCCGATGGCGTTAGCTAATTCACTATTATCTGCAGTTACTGGACGGTCTTATGTGACAACGGATGAAGCTGACAACAGTCCCTAAGATTCCGCCTCAGTCCTTACTTTCTGAAAGTGAATCCGACTGCTATTGAACTCCATAATAGAAAGTGCTGTCCGGAACGTTTTTTCGAAAATTCTCCATCAGCGGGTTTTACTTCAGTCACACCGGAATTTTCCGCTGATACCTATTGAAAATATATAAGATTTGAATTCCCCCGACTGAGTGGTTTTCATGTTGCATTCTGAGGAGATTCCGATGCTTGCCGGGTTATTTTTTTAACTTTCCATTCTAATAGAAGGGAAAATGAGCGTAAAAGAAGTTCCGGAAGGCAGATTATCATCTGCACGGATCGTTCCCTTCATTTGTCTGACAATAGTAAATGCTAAGCTTAAACCCAACCCATAACCTTGTGACTTTTGAGAATTTTCGCCTCTGAAGAATTTATCAAAGATATGAGGTTTATCAGCATCACTGATTCCGATGCCATGGTCAATAACATTAATTATAATTGAGGTACCCTGCCTGGCAGCTCTGACGATTACCGGCTGCCCGGGATCGGAATATTTCAGTGCATTTTCAGTTAAATTATACAACACCATCAGGAAATATTCAAAATTTCCCCGTAAAAATAATTCTTCTTCAACTTCGTAAACAACCCGGTCAGATTTTATGGCATTTGCCAGATCACTTTCAATTAACTTATTCAGACTAAAAATATTATCTGTAATTCTGATATTCTCCGATTCTTTTGCCAGAATCAGCAGGTTTCTGGTTAGATTAATAAGTCTGTCTGTTTGCGCGCCCAGGATCGCTAACGAATTCATATAATCGCTCTTTTCCCTCTCCTTTTTTTGCAGATATTCTATTTCACTCTTTATTGCAGTAAGAGGTGACATTAACTGGTGTGATGCATTATTGGTGAATTCGGTAATCTGGGATACCTGATTTTCGAGGCGGTCAAAAAGTTCATTTAATGTATCTCTGAGCTTTCCTAAAACATCATTTTTACTGGCTTTATAGATTATCCGTTTGCCAAGATTATTGGCGGTTATCTCGTTTGCAAGATCAATAACATTATTGATATTTGAGTACGCTTTGCGTGAAAGGATAAGAGAACTGATGAGAATAAGAACCAGAACAACCGGAAAGGTGATGAGCGCGAAAAACTCAAATTCCTCGGCTAATTCAGTAGAGGAAGAGCGAAATGTTGCCAATTGGATAATAATATCATCTCTTGAGTCAAGCATGCGATAAATGGTGCGCAAATTGACATTATTATGCATCTCGTTAAAAAATACTTCCCGATCCTCCAATTTAAATTTGGTAAGAGTAATTTCCCCGAATTTATCAATATTATTACTTTTGAAAAGTATCTCGCCCTGTGCGTTATATATTTGCAGCAAATAAGAATTGGCGGTTATTTCGTTGAAGTCGGATTCTTCAAATTCTTTATATGAGTGGAAAAATAACGTATCTGCCTGAAGGTCGATAAAAATGTCAACCCGCTCAGCTTCATGTCTTATTTTTTTGTCTAACTCGGCATCCGCTAAATCAATCAGTTTAATGACGGCGAAAAAATTAAATAACAGATAAAAACCGATAATAACAACCACATTCCAGAGAGTGGTTTTTATAATTGAATCACTCTTAAAGAACCGGTAATTAATTTTCAATTAATATGTACCCTTCGCCGTAAATGTTTTTTAACAGAACTTTGTCGCACACCGATTCGATTTTTTTTCTTAAATTTTTTACGGAAGATTCAACAATATTGGTCTCTGGTAAAAAATTGTAGCCCCAGACTTTGTTGCACAATTCTTCTTTACCGATAATTCTGCCCCTGTTTGAGATAAAATATTTAAGAAGATCGAATTCCTTTTCGGTAAGCTTAATCTCGCTGTTATTAATAAAAAGTTTATGTTCCGCCAGATTAAGCTGCATATTTCCGAATACTATGGAAATCTGAGATGAGCTTCTTCTGAGCAAAGCATTGATCCGGGCAAAAACTTCTTTGAATGAAAAAGGTTTTGTTAAATAATCGTCTGCGCCAATATTAAGCGCTTCCACTTTATTGTTGATATCTGAAAGCGCTGTTAACATCAGAACTGGAATGTTATTCCCTTGACTCCGTAATTTAGCGCAAACCTCAACTCCGCTTAATTTAGGCATCCTCCAGTCAAGGATAAGTGCATCATAACTGAGCTTGCTGATCATGGCTAAAGCCTCTTCGCCGTCACCTGCAATATCTGCCTCTATCGCCTCATCAGAAAAATTCTTTTTTAATGAGGCAGCAATATCGTATTCGTCTTCTGCTATTAAAATTTTCATAAAATTTATCTTTGGTTAGAACCAAATTACCTCATTTGTAAATGAGAATAAAACCGATAATAATGAAAAAGATTTCATTATTGACTTTGGTATTGCTCCCTTCACCGGAGGTTTTGATCTCGATATTTTCCGCCAATTTGTGAGTCCTCAGGAATCAGGACAATGTACAACTTACAATGTACAATTCCGGCCGGCCGCCCGGCAGGAATTTCA
>BTUV01000127.1:0-6626 GCA_045863035.1 Ignavibacteriales bacterium
AGACAAAACTATCTTTTATAATTTCGCCTGATCAGAAGTTTAGTTAAACCAACAGCCAGCCACATGTTCGCGATAACAAGACTCACCCCCAAACCCCCTCTCTCCCGACAGTGTAATTTTTAACTGAATGTTTATTACGGCAGAAATTAAACTTGTGTTTACCGGGTTCTGTATTGGAAAGAGGGGGCTTAAAAAATTATATATTGTTCAGTGTAAATTAGAAGCGGGGGCTTTGCTGCTGTAGCATTGCCATTGTATCCGGAATTTCCTTTTTCCAAATTGCATCGTCAGCGATAAGGGTCTGACTCAATATATTTTTTCCACAATTTATCACTAAAATTAGTATGACAAATTATGTAAAAATCTGTGTTTTTAGATCGTATTCGAAGATTTTTACGATTTGGTCAGATTTTGGCAGAAGTCAGGACTTCACCGGATTGAAAATCAATTCCGGAGGAATTGCAGGTTGGTAGAAAGTGATATGAGCGAACAACATCCGACTCCGGCGGAGTCGCAGATTTGCGGTGTTTAGATTTGTTTTTTACTAACAGGTCATCGTTACGCGGTCGAAGGGCGTATATATATAATTGCCATTTAATAATATTTCACCGCCGCGCGGGTTATGCGATTTCAGGATCGTATGCAATGAATTTCATACTTCCCAATTCGAAAACAGGAAAACTATTCTTCTTTTTTGTCTCTGGTCATCAGGTCGAAGGTTGCCTTGCGAGGGTCTTTGTCTTCGAAGAGGATATTATATACTTCGTTGGTAATAGGGGTTACGATGTTATATTTTAATGCAAGGGCACGTGCCGAACGACTGGTCTGCACTCCTTCGGCAACTGCGGTCATGCCGGCGAGTACTTCAGAGAGCTTCATACCGGAACCGATTTTTTCACCGACATAGCGATTACGGCTATGGCGGCTCATGCAGGTAACGATCAGGTCACCGATGCCGCTGAGTCCGGCAAATGTTTCAGGGCGGGAGCCCATGGCTATGCCGAGACGCGAAATTTCTGCAATGCCTCGCGTCATTATTGCTGCTTTGGTGTTGTCGCCAAACTTAAGACCATCAATAATACCCGCACCGATTGCGATGACATTTTTGAATGCGCCGCCAAGTTCAACGCCGATGATATCCGTAGTATTATATACGCGGAAGTACGATGTAGAAAATGCACTTTGAATGACGCGTGAGGTTTCCTTATCACCTGAAGCGGCGACAACAGTGGTTGGTATATCAACCGAAACCTCCTCGGCATGACTGGGACCGGAGAGTACGCCTACACAGTTACAGTCTGCATCTTTATATACATCATGCAACATTTGCGACATAGTCATCAGAGTGCCGTTTTCAATTCCCTTTGCCACACTGACAAGAATTGTGTTTTTTATCAGGTGATAGGGAATCTGAATCATAACAGAGCGGAGAAACTGTGAAGGCACCGCAAGAACGATGAGATCCTTTCCGGCTACTGCTTCAAGCAGATTGTTGGAAATTATCATCTCCTGAGGGAGCGGAACACCCGGAAGGTAATCAGGATTCAAACGGGTTTCAGCAAGCACTTTTGCGTAGTCGGTTTTATACTCCCAAAGAGTAACCTGATGTCCGTTTTTATGTAAAACGATTGCCAATGTTGTGCCCCATGCGCCTGAACCTAAAACTGCTGCCTTCATTTGGAGGATGATTTCCTTGAAAATGAAATTTTATTCTCCGTTCCTTTTATCAGCCGCTCAATATTTTTTCTGTGAGTAAAAACAACAAACAGAGAAATTACGATAAGAAACGGGAGAAGCGTCCAGTATCCCTGAATGTGTGCGCCGAATACATTCTCGCGGATCATCAATGTAACCGGTATGCTGAGAGCTCCGATCATTGAACCGAGCGAAACATAGCGCGAAATTGAAACGATGATAAGAAAAAGTCCGATACCGATAAGCAGATCAACGGTGGTGACTGAAGCAAGAATCCCGATACCGGTTGCAACACCTTTGCCCCCCTTGAATCCTGCAAATACCGTGAAGACGTGACCAAGCATGGCGGCGCTTCCGGCAATAAGCTGAATCAGGGTGAAATCATCAAACGGGGTTGCATTGGTAAAGGGGAAAACCTCAATAGGAAGCCGGGCAATAAAGACCACGGCAATCACTCCTTTAATTGCATCCAGCAGGAGCACAAGAACTCCATACTTCCAGCCAAGCACACGGAAGACGTTTGTGCCTCCCATGTTTCCGCTACCATGTTCACGGATATCAATGCCTTTAACAAGACGGCTGATAATAATACCGGTGGGGATAGACCCGACAAGGTAAGACAAGATTACGATAACGAGCAAAAGAAACATTCCTTCTGAGCCCTTCTAAAAGGATTTAATGAATAGTAGATATTAAAATTAATGAGAGGCAGTATTACAAACAAGCGGAAAAAGCGACCGGTGAGATGGGGCAAACATTCTTATCAACCTGCCGGAAAATATCTGCCCTGAGAAGGGATTCGGGTCTGCGGCAAAACCGTGCTGGCTGCAGAAATTTCAGCAGGGGTAATTCCTTCGTCACCTTTTGGGTATCTTTACCGGTTGGAGTATCTTTGAGGTCAGTTTTTATGAGAATTCGTCTGTTTTGATCGCTTTTTTGCCGGTTTTTCACAAAGTATCTTCTAAAGGACAGAATGCGGTATAATTTCTGCACCCTGTTTGATTCCAATTATCTGACCCGCGGGCTGGCAATGCATCGCTCCCTTCTGGAGACCGGAACGGATTTCCATCTATTCGTCTTTGCGTTTGATGACCGCACTGCCAATATTCTCAAAGAACTACAACCAGAACGGATGACGGTGATCACGCTTGCCGAGTTCGAAGATCAGGATTTGCTGAGAGTTAAACCTGAGCGCACCATTGCGGAGTATTGTTGGACCTCCACCTCCTCCACCATTCTCTACTGCATCCGCCGGTTCAATCTGGACCAGTGCACGTATCTGGATGCTGATCTTTATTTTTATTCCTCCCCGGCGGCAATTTTTGATGAGCTGGGGGAGCGGTCAGTCCTGATCACCGAACACCGCTACTCGCCTCAGTATAATAAGGCGCTCAAGAGCGGAAAGTATTGCGTGCAGTTTGTTACGTTCAGGAATAATCAGGATGGAATGGCGGCTCTTGAGTGGTGGCGCGACCGCTGCATTGAGTGGTGCTATAACCGGTTTGAAGACGGCAAGTTCGGCGATCAGCTCTATCTTGAGGACTGGCCACAGCGCTTTAACGGCGTGCATGAATTGCAGCATCTTGGAGGGGGACTTGCCGCTTGGAATGTGCAGCAATATATATTCACGAAATCCGGCGGCGCAATAAGCGGGAGTGAAATCACCACCGGGAAAAACTTTCCCGTGATATTTTACCATTTTCACTATCTCCGTTATTATGAGGGGGATGAGGTGGAACTGGGGAGACGGACACTTACTCCTGAAGTAATTGAAATTTTCTACAAGCCGTATATACAAAAACTGGAAGCCATAAAGCGGGAGATAACCGCACGGTTCCCCGGCTTTGATCCTAACGGCGCGCGTCCGCGCCCTTCCGGACTGAAAGAACTGCTGGTAACCCTCTGGCGCAAGGCGGCAGGAGTATATCATATTTATCCATTGAAACATTTTCTCTGATACTGCATGGCCCATATAATTAACCTGACAACCCGGAGCGACAAGCGCGGAAACCTGACCGTGATTGAAAAGGAAATTCCATTTTCCATCAAACGGATATTTTATATATACGGCGTGGATGACTCCGTGCGCGGAGGTCACCGCCATAAGGAAACCGTGCAGGCGGCTATCTGCATTCACGGCTCCTGCATTGTCTCGAACGATAACGGAAAAGAACAACAGGATTTCCTGCTTGACCATCCGAACAAATGCCTGATCTTAGAGCGGGAGGACTACCATACCATGCACCACTTCACACCGGACGCGGTGCTGCTTGTGCTGGCCTCAACTCCCTTTGACGCGGCTGACTATATCTATGAGCCGTACCGATGATTGACTACGAAAATCTGGCGAAACTTAACCGCCCCTTCTTTGAAGAAATGAAGCAGAGCTTTAACGACACTCTTGAAGGGGGCTGGTATATACTCGGAGGCCGTGTAAAAAAGTTTGAAGAAGAATATGCCGCGTACCACGGCATGAAACACTGCATAGGGGTGAACTCCGGACTTGATGCGATGGTGCTCGCGCTGAAAGCATTCGGCTTTCCGGAGGGGTCTGAAGTGATTGTTCCCTCCAATACTTATATAGCAACCATACTCGCAGTGATGCAGGCAGGGCTGAAGCCGGTAATGGCAGAGCCGGATATACGCACCTATAATATCTCACCCGGTGAAATCGAAAAAAATATTACTAATAAGACAGTTGCAGTTCTGACAGTGCATCTTTACGGTAAGTCATGTGATATGAAATCCATACTCGAGCTGAAAGAAAAGTATGGATTCAAACTGGTTGAAGACTGCGCCCAAAGCCATGACGCAAAGCAGTATGGCAGACAGACAGGTACTTTTGGCGAATATGGCGCATTCAGCTTTTACCCGACTAAGAATCTCGGAGCGATTGGTGACTCCGGCGCAATCCTTACCAATGACGATGATCTTGCGCTTGCTGTCCGCCGTCTGCGCAACTACGGCAGCGATGTGAAGTATTATAATGAGGTGCAGGGTTATAACAGCCGTCTGGATGAAGTGCAGGCGGGGCTGCTCTCCGTAAAGCTGAAGCATCTGAAGGAGATTACCGCGCATAAACAGAAACTGGCAGACCTCTATCACAAACATCTGAGTGATGCTTTTATCAAGCCGGTGCGGGAAGAAGGATATGAAGATGTGTTCCATATATATAACATCCGCCACCCGGAGCGTGAACGGCTGAAACAGTATCTGCTTGAGAACGGCATCAAAACCGAGATACATTATCCGGTAGCGCCCCATCATCAGAAAGCGATGAAGGGAGTCTTTGAAGGAAGCTATCCGATTTCAGAAGAGATACACGCAACTACGCTAAGTCTGCCGGTATCGTTTTGTCATACGGAAGATGAGATAATGCAGGTGATTGAAGCATTAAATAAATTCAAATGAATTGTGAATTGTGAATTGTGAAGTGTGAATTGTGAATTGATTAAGTGTTCCCAACTTTTGTCTTTTAACTCTTAACTTTTAACTGTATTGATGGCACGCGGATTTAACGGATGCAAGCAGCGCGGATAAATACGGATCCGGAAAATTTCGCGCAAAGACGCAAAGAAACCGACATTATTAATTTTTCATTATTCATTATTCATTGTTCATTATCTTTTTTACTAATTACTACTTACTAATTACTAATTGAAGACCGCCGGTCTGTATGTTCATATTCCTTTCTGTGACCACAAATGTGTTTACTGTGATTTTTATTCGATTATCACAACGGATAATGTTATGTCTTATCCGGAAGCATTGTTTAAGGAAATTGAATATTACGCAGAGCAGTTTGCCGAGTCACACAAATTTACGACAATCTATTTCGGCGGGGGAACTCCTTCGCTGATGGAGCCCAATTATCTTGAATCCATCATCAATAAACTGCATAAGTATTTCCGGATATCTCAGGATGCAGAAGTGACGATGGAGACTAATCCTGGTACGGTATCAAAGGAAAAGCTTGTTGAATTCCGCAAGGCAGGTATAAATAGGGTGAGCATTGGAATACAGTCGTTTCATGAGGATGAGCTCCGGTTTATGACGCGCATCCACAGCTCAGAACAAGCACAGCGTACGGTGCGTGATGCAGCGGAAGCCGGATTCACCAATATCAGTGCTGATCTGATATTCAATCTGCCCGGTCAGACAAAGCAGAAGTGGAAGGAAAATCTGGATACACTCTTCACACTTCCGGTTTCTCATTTATCAGCATACAGTCTGATACTCGAGCGGGGGACCATACTTAATAAGTTAGTGCTTGATAAAAAAGTTACCCTAAACGATGATGATCATGATGCAGACCTGTATGAATATACGATTGATTATATTACAGGTAAAGGATTCAATCAGTATGAGGTTTCCAACTTTGCGCTGCCGGGGTATGAGTGTATTCATAATAAGCTCTACTGGGAGTATGATGACTATCTCGGACTCGGTACCTCGGCGCACTCCTTCATGAACGGCACGAGGTGGTGGAATATCTCCAGCTTAAAGTTCTATCTGGACGCAGTGCGGGAGCAGGGGCATCCGCGGGCGGGTTCGGAAGTGCCGGACCGTCAGATGCAGATTACCGAATATATCATGCTTGCGTTGCGGGCGGGCGGACTTGATATATCACAATTCAGCAGCCGGTTTGGTGAAAATGAATATATATCGCGGAAGCAGGAGCTTGAATTGATGCAGAAAGAAGGATTTACGATACTTTCGGAGGGCAAAATAAAACTCACCCCGAAAGGATACGCCATGTGTGATGAGTTACTGACGAAATTGTGAATTGTGAATTGTGAATTGTGAATTGTGAATTGTGAATTGTGAATTGTGAATTGATTACTAATTACTAACTCCTAATTACTAATTAAAAAAATTATGTTTGATTCTCCCAAAGGCAACGACAACCGCAAATATGACTACACCGGTCA
>BTUV01000128.1:0-6575 GCA_045863035.1 Ignavibacteriales bacterium
AGTAAAAATAGAGACGATGCAATCGCCGGCACGAACCCTGAATATATATAATACCTTTGCTATTGCGTCGTCTCGCTGGTGTGTCCATACAGATTCTCCCTATATACGTCAGGGTACGATATATCATATTATTCCTACCTCACCAACAGCATTTTAATAACCGGTTGTCTGCTGTCTGATCCTGTAAGGCGGCAGAGGTACAGTCCTGATGCAAGTCCGGCGCCGTCAAAGTCAACTGTGTGAAGTCCGGGTGCAAACTCCCCCTCTGCTGCCACAGCAGTTTGGCGACCGAGTGAATCATAAACCCTGAGCGATATATATCCCGGTTCACTGAGCGTGAAACTTATCCTCGTGGAAGGATTAAACGGATTCGGATAATTCTGATGCAGTTCAAATCCCTGCGGCTTCCCTTCTCCTCCGCCGTTCCCCTCATCTGCCCCGGTAATGTTAAACACTTCAATTTCATAAAGCGAATAACCCCACTCTGTTGCTCGTCTGATTAAAAGCAACCGGAGATACTTTGCTGTTACACTCACTGCAATATCTTCTGTCCCGCCGGTACCGTTAACAGTATGTCGGAGTGTTGTCCAGTTCACAGAATCAGTGCTGCTCTGCAGGTAATACTCTTTTCCATAAGCTGCCTCCCAAGTGAGCCGTACTAAGTTAAAACTTACTTCGCTTCCAAAATTTATTATTAAGTGCTGAGGGTCAGAAAACGCAGACGACCATCGTGAACCATAGCTTCCGTCCACCGCGCGGTATCCCTCAAGTCCGGGCGCTTCAACGGATGAAACATATACGGTTTTATTAATTGCAAGATTCTGCGGCGGATGGGGATATACTCTGAAACTTTTTGTTTTAGAATTGTTATCAGTATAGGTTTCATTCATTGCACCATCAGGATTAACCTTTGCCTCAACAATGAACTCTCCCGGAGCCCCTGCCTCCCAGAAGAAACTGCTCCCCTCAGCGGTATCTCCATTCAGCAGCTTCATCCCGCCTGCAGGAATGCTTGCGCTAAAACTGAGTGATCTGCTCACAGGCACACCGTTTACCAGAAAATCAACCCGGTGAACTGTTCCTGCCGGAGAGGCACCGTTCCCCCGGTTTACAATGGTAGCGGCAAACTGCACCTTCTGTCCGGGAAGCGGATAGCGGGGAATGCTGTATATGTTGGCTATCTGTAAATCCGGCTTCAGTTCCGCCTGAGTAAGAGTAAAAGCACCCTCCAGCGGAAGATTGTCAGATGAATTACCCGCACGCAGAATATACTCACCCGGCTCAATTGCATAGGTACCGGCTGTTTCATCATAGTAATACAAATCCTCCGGTTGTATTTCAAATGTCACTGTTTCGGTTCCCCCAGCAGGTATATATACTTTTTTGAAGGCAATTAGTGATTTCAAATCACGGTAAACTGAACTCACCGTTCTGCTCAGATAAAGCTGCACGGTTTCTGTTCCTCCGCGGCTGCTCATGTTTGAAACGGTAATCTGTGCCTTTACTCTTTTACCGGTCTCAACGGATGGGGTAAGTATGGTAAAATCAGAAAACGCAAATGAGGAGTAGCTCAGCCCGAACCCAAAGGCAAAGCGGGGTATATATTCCATCCGGTCAAACCAGCGGTATCCGCAGCCGTAATCATTCCTGAAATCAAAATCGGTTATCAGCGCGCCAAGCTGTGCATCATTTTTAGGGATGGTCACCGGCAGCTTTCCTGAAGGATTATATTCTCCAAACAGCACCTTCGCTATAGCATTACCCCCTTCCTGTCCCGGATAAAATGCCTGCATCAGTCCCTTTACATTCTCTATATATGCTTCTGCTCCGGTTATACCTCCGCTCACCATAATAACTACCACATTCGGATTAACCGCCGCAAGTGCATTGATCATCTGCACTTGCTGACCGGGGAGTTCAATTGACCCATTCGCACGGTCCAATCCTTCTCCCTCCTGTGTGGGGTCTAGCCCGCCGAAGAAAAAAACTATTTGTGATTGGGATGCTTTCTGAAGTGCATCACTGTAGTCAGGAGAAAATCCCCCCGCTATACTGCACCCTTCGGCAAAAAATACTTTTGATGCACCCAGTATATTCTCAATACCCTGTCTTGGAGAAATACTGTAATAAGGTGTCACCCAACTGCTTCCGGTTCCGTCTGTGCGCATTACGTTTGCGTTCGGTCCAATCACCGCAACGCTCTGAATGGTATCTTTATATACGGGCAGGATATTGTTTTTATTTTTCAGCAAAACAAGTGATTTCATTCCCGCTTCAAGACAAAGCTGTTGATGCGCGGTACTGTTTACATCCTGCGGAGAACCGGCAGGAAAGAAATCCATCATCCCTGAAAGAATTTTTGTACGCAAAACATTTCTTACCGCGGCATCAATAACCGCAACCGGAAGCTGACCGGAGTTCACCAGAGCAAGCAGATCATTCTGATAATGATCTGAACCCATGCAGATATCATTACCGGCAAGCATTGCCTTGCGTGAGTTTTTAATTCCGCCCCAGTCAGAAACCACATAAAAAGGAAATCCCCACTGACCGCGTAATATATACGTGAGAAGATTATAACTTTCAGCGGCCTGATCGCCGTTTATCAGATTATATGCACTCATCACTGAAAACGCCCCCGCATCCTGAACACTTTTCCTGAAGTTCAGTCCGTAATGCTCCATCAGAAGCCGCTGTGTGAATATATAATTATTATTCGTCCGGTTATTTTGTTTATGTTTTCCGTTATAATGTTTTATTGTTGCAAGCGCCGGTGTTAACTGCACCCCCTGTGTAGCAAAGCTGTTAATCATCGCGTTAAGGTACGGATCCTCACCGCCGCTCTCCGGTGTTCTTCCGTTACGGGGGTCGCGTGTCATATCCATTGCCGGGCCAAGCATCTGATGTTTGCCTTTACCTCGGAACTCCTTCCCCATCGCCTCCCCTACACGGTAAGCAAGTTCGGTATCCCATGTTGCTGCCATACCGATACCGACCGGAAACGAAGTCGCCAACCCATCTCTTACTCCGTGAGGACCATCAGCCATAACAAAACCGGGAATCCCCAGCCGGAGATTATCCTGCGTGTTCATCCCCCCTTCCTTATGAAGCTGAAGAATTTTTTCAGCAAGGGTCATCTGATTCAGGAGCGAGTCAATACGCTGTTCAATGGTCTGCGCGGGGGTGGATGTATATAGAATAAGGAGGAAAATAAGATATTTTTTCATTTGAGGAATCTGTAATGTGCGGGGAATATTGAATCTGTCTCCGCGAAACCGGCTGAAGCGGCTTTCTGCAAATCCTGATCCGGGGCAGATTTCATATTGTCGGTATTTTAATAATCAGATTATTTAACACAGGAAACTTACGGATTTACCGCCTGATTATCTTGATTGTTTTGACTACTGAAATTTATTACTTCTTACTAACAACTTTCTTATGCCGCAGCAGAGTTTTCTTAATCCGGCTGAGAGCCGCCGCCCCATCGCTGCTTTTTCCCCATTATTTCAGTCTGTTTTCAGGATTTCTATTAACCATTTTTTCGTAATTTTGTACGGACAAAAGACAGGAAAAAAATCTCTTTTCGTCCAAAATGTTTGTAAAAACAACAACCTAATATGACGAGGTTCATAATGAAAAAACATATTGTTCTCATCACCCTTTTCCTTCTCACAATTCCCATGCTCGCTCAGGTCGAAAAAGTCTGGACCCGGTCGGTAGGCGATACAACGCTCCCCGCCTGGTTTAGCCCGAACGGAAACACCGAGCGCGGATTTGCTTACGGCTATGTAAACAACAATCACCGCCTCTATGTGGTTGCCCGCAACGGCGGTCCATCAGTACGAATCCTTGACGGTCTGACCGGCGCTGATGTTGGCACCCTCGATATCAGCACTGTCGCAGGCGGTACATTTCCCATTAATGATTTCGGCGTAAGCCGTGACGGCAAAATGTATGCAACCAACCTGGTTGTATCTGCTGCCGAAGTATTCAAAATTTATCACTGGTCATCTGAGTCTGCAGTCCCGACAGTTGCATTTGAAAGCAATTTTGGCGGTGTTGATACTAAACGACTGGGTGATAACTTTTCCCTTTCAGGTCTTGCTTCTGATAACACACTTCGCCTCTGGGCAGTGAATGCTCCCGCAAACAAGGTTCATGTCTTCAAGACCACCAACAACGGCTTAAACTTTGTTGAAGATTTTGTGATTCAGCTTCCCGCTCTCAGTTTTGGCGGAGCTCCTTCTGTATATCCTCTCGAAGAAGATTCGCTGATTATCATTAACAGTTCCGGTAAAAACGTTCTGGCATATACCTGGGGCGGGCAGTTTTATGCTGCTGTTCCCGGCGGACAGATCAGCACGGGAACCACTACAACCATAGTTGCCCCCATTGGCAAAAGAGGCGGCGGCATTTACGCTTTCCAGTTCACAACGGTTGCGGCACCCGGCTCTAATAATGTACGCATTGTGGATACCGATGGTGAAGGCCCTGATTATTTCAAAACATACGCCATCACTCCTTCACTGGGCGGCAATGCCAACCCGAACGGTACCGGAGATGTTGATTTCTTCTACGATGAGCAGTCCGATGTTGTATATATGTATGCTCTTGCAACCAACAACGGCGTTGGCTTATATAAGATAACCACCCCGATGATTGTTAACGGACGCTTCCACGAAGACTACTGGGATCTTGCTCATTCACAAAATGAAAATCAGGGCTTCGGTCCTAATATCAATGTTAGAAGAGTTAATCACCGTGTTGAAGGCGGAAAACTCTATCTGAGCATCGAAGGTAAGCTTGACAGAACCAATAATAATGGTATTGCTCTTTTTATCGGCCTTTCAAACCTTCAGGGGCAGGGCGCTCCGGGTAACACAGCCCTTGGCGGCGTAACAAACGGCGGTCACCTCTTCGGAGCAACTGCAAATCCCAACTTCCGTGTCGGATTTGAAACCCATTATGCATTCGTAATCAATCCGGGCGGTAATGATTCAACCGTATATATAGATGCCGCAAAATATACCTCAAGCCAGAAACTTGGCGCCTATATCGGTTCAGCCGGTGTTCTCGGCGGAGCGCGTCAGGGTCCTGGTCCGGGTTCATTCTTCACGGAAAACTCCATCACCTTTGCCTATGACAGTGCATGGGGTCACAGAAGAGGATGGGAAATGGCTATACCTCTTTCTGAAATCGGCAATCCCGGATATAATGACAATATCGTAGTCTTTGCAGTAGTGGTTTCATCAACCGCGTACTTCAGTGATGTAACCGTTCCGGGCAACGTAACCGGAGGTAATCCCGGATTTGACATCAACTGGATTACACAACCGGGCGGACCTTATTTCAGCATGCCTCAGGGACTCCCCGTTGAACTGAGCGCATTCACTGCATCAGCATCAGGTTCCACCGTTGTGCTCGAATGGACAACTGCATCCGAACTAAATAACCGCGGTTTTGAAATTCAGCGCAGTTCCGACGGCAGCACCTGGGCCAATGTCGGATTTGTGGCCGGCAGAGGAAATACGGCAGAACTTAGCAGCTACCGCTTCTCTGAAGATGTTGCTTCCGGTTCATATATATACCGCCTGAAGCAGATTGACTTTGACGGAACATTCAGCTACAGCAGTAATGTAAGCGTGAATGTGAACGTTACAGCGCCGGTCAGCTTTGCGGTTGAGCAGAACTTCCCTAATCCCTTCAACCCTGAAACTGAAATCCGTTACGCACTCCCTGTCAGCGGTATGGTTACTCTTACCGTATATAACGCACTCGGCCAGGAAGTAAGCCGTTTGGTTAATGGTATGCAGGAGTCCGGCTATCACTCAGTCAGATTCTCCGGTAATACCCTTGCAAGCGGACTCTATATCTACCGCCTCACCTTCCGCGGTCAGGACGGCACCATGAATGTTGTTGAGAAGAAAATGACGATGGTGAAATAAGCGGAAAGAAGAATTATTCCCCTGATAAAGCGGGGACGGGTTTTGCACTCGTCCCCGTTTTTATTTTAAACTAAAAATGGGGTTTTTGCCCGCTAACCCGGGGATAGCAAGGAAAGCATAGACAGTAAGCACAAAAAATTATTCCTCTGCGGTCTTTGCGTAAACTCTGCTTAACTCTGCGTTAAAAAATTTCCTCTTCGAACACTGCTGCAACTCTAATCGTTCATTGAAACGCTGTCCGTTCTTTTTTCATGGGTCCCCTCAGTTTTCTTCAAATTTAATGATTGCTGAGGCGACATTTGTCTTTATTTTAAAAGAACCATTTTTTTTACTGAACTAAAATCATTAACCCTGAGTTCGTAAAGATAGACGCCGCTGGCAAATGTGCCGGCATCTGACTTCTGCCAATTAGTATGACGTATTTTATTTCAGAAGTGACAATATCGGCTTAGACCCCTGGCTTGTTCCAGAATGTTTGCAGAAAGTTTGCCCTGCTGCTGTATCCTCAATAATGATCATCTAAATCTTCTTACTTGTAATGGTTATACACCTGAGATGAACAATGTAAAATGAAGAATTCCGGAAGCCCCCTCTTTCCAATGCGGATTTAAGTAAACGAATAATCATATT
>BTUV01000129.1:0-6556 GCA_045863035.1 Ignavibacteriales bacterium
TGGCGGCGATTGCAACGTCTCTACGAAAAAAACGAATAACCTTTTTGTAGAGACGATGCAAATGCTTGGATGAAGTTGCACCGTGACGAGTTTTCTGCATTTGCATCGTCTCAGATCGTCAAGAGGAAAGCGTAAAATATGCAAAACACAGGCACTCAATGAGACGATGCAATCACAGGAAATCCATGGTTATGTTAATCCTGTTTAGTGATTGCATCGTCTTTACAAAATATTTAAATCAATTCATAATTCAAATTTCATAATTCACAATTTTTTTTACTATTTTTACCTGAGACCTTAAAGAAATTAGCCGGCTCCCCGGGTGAGAAAACATTTGGGAAGCAAAGGGTTTGGGTTTTATGGGAAAAGATGGTTTTCATGCATTGCCATCTTAAAATTTCTGAAAATTTGATGTAATAACTGTTTTTGTGCCCATACCAGAAGAATTCGGTGTGGGTAGGAACTGGTGATTACTGTCCGGGAAACCAATTAAAAACAATATAAGGGAGGCGGAGATGACCGCCAAAATACTACTTCACAAACTGCACTTTTGGGCAGCACTCTCGCTCATTGCCCTCACAGTTACCCCATGCTCTGAACCTGCCAGCCCGTATGGGCAGGCGGAAATTGCCTTTACTTCAAATATTGCTCAAAAATGGGGAAAATATCATGAACCCCATTTATTGTTCGTTTATTCCCCAAATATCATTCAACAACAAAACTAGTGGAGCTCCTATGAAATCTCTGGTCCTGCTTTTCGCAATTTTTATTTTCGGTGAATTTGCTATTTTATGAGCACAATATCTTTCAGAAAAATGAATCTTATGAGATAAGTATGAATAATTTTCAATTACTCACAGTTGTAAAAATAAATCGTTACTTACAGGAGTACATTTATGAAGCGAAGTAATTTTAATGCATTATTTAACAGAGGATTCCGGTATGCCGGAATCCTCTGGTTCCTAGTTACTTTAAGTTGTCAGGCGCAATTTGTTTTTCCTGATGCGCCGGAGATATGGAGCAAGCCGGAAAAACTCCTCCCTGACAGTCTTTCCGTTGGATATTCGTTTTTTAGTTTAACTCATAGCGGTGATACCTTAGTGTATTGCGACCCTAATGTCAAGTTTATGTATAAGGATTCACTTGGTCACTGGAAGGGTCCTTTTCTCTTTAGTCCACTTTACACAACACCTGGGTATTCACCCGGAAATGCGGTGCTCACTCCCGATAGAAAAACATTGTATTTTACTGACTGGAGAAGTTTCCGGATATATAAATGCAGATACAATGAAGAAACAAAGGAGTGGGGCGTACCGGAAATGTTTTATGATAACGGATTTAATGTAACCTCCCGCTGGTACTGTATGAATTTTCCTGATGATACTACGATGTTTGTTGTCGGAGAAGAGAAAACCAAACTTGCCCGGCTGCTTGATGGGCTCTGGTATCCGAAATACTTTCCGTATGAAGGAAATAGTTATTTGTTTTCAGATGGACTGTGGTTGGATAGTACAACATTGAGGTTATATTGTACAATGGGGACGACAAATGCTGATCTTTATGTAGATTATTTTGAGGATACATCGTATGTAGGAGTACAGAGGTATAAATTAAACATTTCAAAAATATCAGATAGTTTATATACCCTTGGGGAGTACCAGGGGCGCAGAGAAAAGTACCCTTATCTGACCAAAGACAGGAGTAAGATGGTTTTCCAGGCAAATTATGACGGTGTGTTTCGTTATTACATTAGTTATCTTTTAGTTGATGAAAATGGAGATACAATTTTAACTTCATTAAAGAATAATGAAACACTTGACCTGTTTGATTACTCACTGAATCAAAACTACCCCAACCCATTTAACCCGGTAACGGAAATAGAATTTGCCCTCCCTGAGCAGAGTGATATTACTTTAAAAGTATATGACATCCTCGGTAAAGAGGTTGCAACACTTGCCTCAGGCAATTATTCAGCAGGCAGATACACAGTTCCCTTTGACGGCACAAGCCACGCAAGCGGAGTGTATATCTATAAACTGAATTACGGCAAAGGGCAGACAATCACTAAAAAGATGACCCTGCTAAAATAGTTATGAATGGTAAATTTTGAATGGTAAATTGTGAATTGTATATTTTAACTTTTAACTTTTAACTCTTAACTCTTAACTAAAAAAAGCCCTGGTTTGCAGCCGGGGCTTTTTTATTTTAAGACTTTGCAGCCCCCTTCTTTTCAACGCAAAGTAAACGAAGTTTGACGCTAAGTTTCGCAGAGTTTTAAAACATCTAATGTGCAGACGGTTCAGTTTGATTTCCGCAGCAGTTCGTAGTATTTGCGGATGAGCTCTTCATAATCCCTTGAGTATCCTTCTTTGCTGAGGCGGTTCAGTTCTTCCTGAAAGAAACTGTTGCGGTCTGAAGGATTTTTCATCAGATAAGCAGGGGACTCACGTCTTACATTCGTTCCGGTGAAAGACTCCCGTTCCTTTTCATAATCTCTTTCATTTGTTGAGCGCTGTGCATCAAGCAGTTTTGAAAGTATTCTTTCCTGCTTTTGAATTAACTCATCATCAGCATAACCAGTGCGCATTTCGGTAATTACTTCTTCCATTTTGCGCACCAGATCATCCAGGTTTGAGGTTAGACCTTTTGATTTACCGGCCTCTTTTGCTTCCTGATTAAGCTGCTCGAGCGATTTCTGAATCAGCTCCTGCTGCTGGGCAAGCCGCTGAAGCTCTGCCTGCTGCTGTGGAGTTAGCTGCCCACCGGAGCCCTGCTGAAGCTGCTGGGTCATCTGGTTCAGTGTCATCTGCTGACCGGACATCTGGCCAAGCTGCTGCATCATGGACATCATTCCGCCCCCCTGTCCGCCGGACTGTGACATCATTGATTCCATTGAGCCCTTCATCAGTGATGCGGCATCATTTAATGATTTCATTGCATTTTCTGCATTATTGGCTGCCTGTGGACCGTTCCGGTTCTGCAGTGCTTCCATTGCCTGCATCATGTTTCGCATGGCATCTCCTAAGGACTTGCCCATCTCCGGGGTAATGGCAAAAGTTTTTTTAGAAAGCTCTGCCATTTCAGAGAGCATCTGTTCTAATGATTTACGGATTTTCTCCTGCTCACGTGCTGCATCAGCATGATTTTGTCTCCCCTGCTGCAAATCATTTTTAAGTTCTTCTTCTTTTTTTGAAAGGTCAATCATATCATTCAGCAGCTTCATCATATCCATGAAGGTCTGCATCTGAGTCTCCTGCTGCATGGAGTTCTGAAAGTTCATCAGACTTTCTTTTGTCTGCTGAAAATTCTTTGAAAGCTGCTGCATCTTCTGCTGCGCCTGGCTGCTCTGATTTTTTTGTATATCCTGCTTTGCCTGCTCAGAAAGTTCGCTGTTTTCCTGCTGTTCAAACTCTTCTTTTAATTTATCAAGTTCATCCTTGGGCAGGTCGCTCAGTTCTTCCAGAAGTTTTTGCAGGTCTTCCATTTCTTTTTCAAGCTGGTCTGACTGCTTTGAAATTTCTTCCTGCTTTCTGGCAAGCTGATCATTTTTCTGAGGATTTTTATTGTTCTTCAATTCCTCAGAGAGTTCTTTCTGCTGTTTTTCTAATTCTTCCGCGCGTTTAAGAAGTTCATCTGTTTTTTGTTCTGCCTGAACCCGCTTAAAAAGTTCAATAGTGCGCTCAAGACTTTTTCTGAAGGTCTCCTCATCAAACTGCATATTCTGCATTGCCTGCTGAACCTGCTTGCGGTCCATAGTTTGCAGCGACTGATTCAGCTTTTCCATCGCGCGCTTCATTTCTTCACTGCTGAGCCGCTCCATCAGGTTTTGGAGTTCCATATACTTCTCAAGAGTTTCCTGAGTGAGCAGATTATTTTTTTGCAGGTCTTCTTTTGATTCAGAAAGTTTCTGGTTTAGTTCTTCACTCTTTTTCTGCAGTTCTTCAAATTTTTCAACCGCTTTTTCAATCCGTTCTTTTTCTTCGAAAGAAAGTTCTTTTTTGTCCTGCTTTAAGTTACGGTCAATTTTATCAAGTTCTTTTTTAAGCTCCTCAGCATCCTTCATCAGCTCTTTCATTTCCTTTTCGACATTGTCAAGAGATTTATCTGACTGAGCAAAAAGTTCATCTAATGAGGGGAGCCGCAGATTCCGGATATCGGATTTTGCTGATTTCGGACCGGAGACTGCATCGTTATCAAATACCTCAGCGTAAAAGGAAATAACATCCTCTGTGGCAAGATTCAGCGCTGATACATTCCATATATAAGAAACATCTCCCTCGCGCATTCCTTTGGTAACGGGAATTTCAATCTGACGGAACTCCTGCCAGGGGAGCTCATATCGTGAGGAAACAAGTTTGTAGTGAAGTATCAGTTTTGAAAAGCCGTAATCATCACTCAAACCTAAAAGCAACGGTACGCGCTGATCGGATGAAAGATTTAAATCTTTTGACGGCTCAATCATGCTTATGAGCGGGAAACCGTCCTGCAGTGCTGTTATACTGTATTCAACCGGAGATATGTTACTGTTGCTGTCAGTATCCGTCATATATATTTTATAAGAGAAACTCTCCTTAAACCTGAGAGAGCCGGATGCGGATTGTCCCTCTGTTTTAAGCGGATGAACTGTTGAATCATTCACCAGAAGCCAGGCCGAAAGCAGATTTCTCGTTGCGTCTATTTTAAGATTAAGAGTACTTCCGGCAAGGGCTGAAAAACTTCCGTTATCACGCTGGACAAGTAATGGAAGTCCTGAATAAGCCGGCTGACTGACAGATGCTTCAAGCGAGCGGATGACAGGATAATCAACCACCTCAAGAGTAAACTGCGGGCTTTTCACCTCACCTGATGATGCAAGATAGACGGTAGTATTTCTGACCGTGCTAAAACGGTACGTAAATAAACCGGTTGAATCTGGCTCAAGTGTTACTTTATTCAATTCCGTTTCACTTGCATCCTTAAAGAAAAAGTCAAGAGAAGTTTTCTTTTCACCAATTACCTGAATGGTAACGGTTACACTTTCTCCTTTAGTAACTTTTGCATCTCCAGGCGTTACAATAAAAGAAAACGGTGCAGGGGGAATGAACTCCTGCTTGTAATTAAAAAAGCGGTGTGCTGCTTGGCCAAATGCAGACACAGATGTTAGCAGTGTAATTGCTGCTATCATAATCGGAATGGAATAAAGCAGCAGTTTTTTCGCGGGCTCAGAAGATATCGCCTGATGAAAGAGAATGTCTTTAGTCTTTGTATATACTCGCCTGAATTCTGCTCCCGCGAGCGATGCCGACCACCGCTCATCAGCAAACAGGACAATTTGCAGACTGTTGGCGAGTGTATCCTTAACCTCAGGGAAATAGCTGCCAGAATCCTCAGCGGCGGATATATATCGCCCTTCATCAAACGGGAAAAAGAGCCGCGCGAACGGGAGGAAAAAATGATAGGAGAGAGAAAAAAGAAACGCAAGCATCCAGACCATAAAGAGTCCGGTTCTCACCTGTGAAGAAAAATGAAATACCGCTTCAGCCGATAAAATAAGTAAAAAGAGAGAAACCGTCAGAATTATGGTTATCTGAAAACCTCTTGCAGAGCGGATAAATATACCGCGCTTCTCAAACTTTTTGAGGCGGTCGGTAAGATGGCTTAGTTCATCGTTAAAGTGCATATTTCCGCTTATTGTGATAATGCATAAATAACAAGATTAGCTCCGAACCTGAGGGCTTCATCACGTTTTTCCGGCGGATTTTTATGAACCTCAGCATCAGCCCAGCCATCGCTTGGGTTTGCTTCTACTGTATAGAACAATGCAACACGATCATTTATAAGAATGCCAAATCCCTGTGGTGTTTTTTCGTCATGTTTATGGGTCTTTGGCGGACCGTACGGAAATGGGTACATGATATTATATATCTTGTGACTGAAGGGGAGTTCTACAAGAGGTTTGTCCGGAAACACTTTTTTCAGTTCCCGGCGGAAAGCATTATCCAGGCCGTAGTCATCATCAACATAAAGGAAACCGCCTGACTCAAGATACTTGCGCAGTCGTTTTGCATCGGTTTCGGTTAAAACGATATTGCCATGACCGGTAAGAAAAAGAAAGGGGTAATAAAAAATGTCATCTGAGCTGAGTTCAACAAAGGCATATTCAGGTTTCACTTTCACCGAAGTATTCTGCTGAATGAATTTGAGGAGATTTACTTCTGCCGAAGGGTCATTATACCAGTCTCCGCCGCCGGCATATTTTACTCTGCCAATACGGAATTCTGCTCCCTGTGGAAGGAGCTCCGCAGAAAGCATCAGAAATAGTAGTATAAAAGAAACGGTTTTCAAACTCTCAGATCATTAATTATTTTCGAGTGAATATAACCCCTCCGGCTGACTCATCAAGTACCAAAACGGGTACAGGTTATACGATTAAAACGGACGAATGTTCCGACTGAATTATGAAGTATGAATTTCTCATACATCCACACCCGGTTGAATTATGAAGTGTGAATTATGAAGTAGGAACTTCTCATACATCCACACCCGGTTGAATTATGAAGTATGAATTTCTCATACA
>BTUV01000130.1:0-6505 GCA_045863035.1 Ignavibacteriales bacterium
TAGATCGTATTCGAAGATTTTTACGATTTGGTCAGATTTTGGCAGAAGTCAGGAGGTTATTTTACCGCCATATATATTCTCGGTCTCATCACACCCCACCTCTTTTAAAACAAAAAAACCGCTTCCTCATTTTCAGAAGAAGCGGTTTTAATTTTTAATTTTTAATTATTCATTACAGACTCAGAATATCATTATACAATATAAACGCCATCAGCACCAGAAGCAGCACGAAGCCGGCGTTTTGTATGACGATTTTCGTCTTTAGCGGTATCTCACGCTTCATTGCTCCCTCAATCAATATCATCACCAGATGACCGCCGTCAAGCGCGGGGAAAGGGAGGATATTCAACAGTGCAAGACTTAAACTAAGCAGACCCAGGAACATCAGAAAGCTCTGCAGACCGCTATCGGCTGAACGGGCTGCAAACTGAGCGATTTTTATCGGTCCGCCAAATGCACGCTTAAACTCAACATCGCCGGTAATAACACGCTTCAGCATGATGAAGGTAAGAGCGGACATATTACCCATATCACGGAAACCAAGACCAACGGATTCAAAAAAGCCATACGTGATGTTTTCTGTTTCACCAAGATAGATGTAACCGCCGAGTATCACACCAATCTTACCGTCACTGCCGGGATTGATGGTGAAATCAAGTGTGTCTGTCTCCCCGCGGAGCACTCGCATGGAAATATCACGGTTGGTAGCGTTCGAGATTATTGCTATTGTCTGCTGAACAGTATATATCGAGGTATCATTAATACTCAGCAGAATATCTCCTGTTTTAATACCCCCCTTATCTGCCTCAGCATCTTTCAGCAAATCACTTACCACCGGCTTCAGATTTTCTGTAAGAAGGAATGGTCCCTGCGACTCATCCTTCGGAACCTGATTGCGCGGCACAGTTATCACTGTTTTTTCAGCGTTGCGCTCAACTTCAAACTTCAGATCAAGCCCCATACCGGCAACGAACACCTCATTGCGTATATCTTCCCAGTATTTCATATTCTTGTTATTAACAGCCAGTATTTTATCCCCCGTCTTAAAGCCAAGAGAATCAGCCAGTGATTGTTCTGCTACGTAGCCAACTGTGGTAGTTTTGCTGAATGTTTTTCCTTCAAAATAGTTATTACCCCAAAACACTGCCAACGCAAGAATGAGATTCATCAGCACACCGCCGGTAATAACAAATACTTTTGCCGGTGTTGATTTCGACCTGAATTCATGCGGCTGCGGCGGCTTGGATGCAAAATCTGTGTCCATGCTTTCATCAACCATCCCTGCTATTTTAACATATCCGCCGAGCGGAAGAAGGTTAATTTTATAATCAGTGTGCCCCTGCAAATCAGTATCCTTGGCAAGTTCACCAAAACTAAATCCGGTTACCTTGTTCCATCCGAAAAGACGGTAACCAAATCCGATTGCAAACGCATCGGTCTGGATGCCGCAGAGCCGTGCTGCGGCAAAGTGCCCGAACTCATGTATGAAAACTAAAATACCGACAGTTATGATAAAATAAAGTAGTGCGTCCATTACGTATATATATATTAAGTATTATTAAACTATTGAAGCCGCAAAGCTGCGTGCTGTCTGATCACAATGTATAAGCGTTTCCAAATCAGGGCGATGCCTGTTTTCAATTTTATCAAGCGAGCGGCTGATAATTTCCGGTATCTGCTGAAAGCCAATCTCGCCTTTCAGAAATCTTGCGACTGCCACTTCATTAGATGCATTAAGTATGCAGGAAGTTGTACCGCCGCTTTCAAGAACATCAAACGCAAGTTTAAGGCAGCGGAATTTCTGATAGTCCGGCTCAAAAAATGTCAGGTTCCGGATTGACGGAAGATGCGTGTTCACATACTTTGCCGGCAGACGCTCCGGATACGTCAGCGCGAGCTGAATCGGTATCTTCATATCAGGCGTGCTTAACTGCGCCTTAATTGAGCCGTCAACAAACTCAACCATCGAATGAATAACTGACTGCGGATGTATAACCACATCAATTTTTTCTTTAGGAAAATTAAATAACCAGTGCGCTTCAATTACCTCAAGACCTTTGTTCATCATCGAAGCTGAATCAATGGTAATCTTTGAGCCCATCTTCCAGGTTGGATGATTAAGCGCCTGGGCTACTGTAACTGAAGCCAGTTCATCCGCCGTAAGATTAAGAAACGGTCCGCCGGAAGCAGTAAGTACCAGCTTTTCTACTTCGCGGATATGTTCGCCAATAAGGCACTGGAAAATTGCGCTGTGTTCTGAGTCAACAGGAAGAAGCTCTGCATGATGTTTCAGACAAAGATCTTTAACCAGTTCACCCGCAACCACAAGTGTTTCTTTGTTTGCAAGTGCTATTCTTTTTCCGCGCTTAATTGCCTCGATGGTTGGTTCAAGTCCGGCAAACCCAACCATAGCGCCGGTAAAAATATCATAGTCAGCAGTGCGGGCTGCTTCGGTTAATCCGGCATCACCTTCCAGCACGGTAACACCGTATATATTGTCAGTACGCAGCTCCCCGGCTTTTTGCGGGTCACGCACCACTACAATCTTCGGATGAAATTCGGCTATCTGTTTCCGCAGAAGTTCAATACCGGTATTAACGCAGAGCACTTCCACGCTGAAGCGGTCAGGATACTGCCTTACTACATCAAGAGTTGCAGTTCCTATTGAACCGGTTGAACCAAAAAGCGCTATCTTTTTCAATGAGGTGTCTTACTGCTACAATAAACGGCGTGAGTAAGCAAACAGGAAATTAACGAGAATTATAACGCCTGATATATATGACCATTTTACCAGCTTTGCAACCTGGCTAAGCACCTCATCTGACACGGAAGCGGCATTTGCCTCAAGACCGGCTTTAATTTTTTTACTTGCGGGAATCACTACCGCAAACACAATCACCAGCAGAAAAATCATCAGAAACTGTTTTGAGGTGAGCCAGTGGTTTCCGTCAAACTTGAAGAAGGAGTAATCTCCGATGGTGAGCACCATAATGATACCGGTAATAAGGACGCCATTTCCGCCGACATTACCCGCAAAGCCGATAAACTTAACCAGAGAGCGGATGAGCCCCGGAGCAGCAGGAGTCTTGGCTGATGCCTTAATCTCCTTATTCAGGATCATGGCAGCCGGGATGACGCTCAACCAGAGCGCGGCAGAAATAACATGAAGTGCCAGCCAAAGGGTATTTTGAAGCATGAATTCCTCAGAAAATCAAAAATAGTTGGTAAAAATACGAAAAATTGCCCCCATGGTAAGTAACAATTCTTTCCCCCAGGAGGTTCAACAGAAATTGAGAATTGATAGTGGAGAATGGAGAATTTTGGGTGTTTTTGGGTGTTTTATCAGTAAAATTCCGGTGATTCGCTGGAAACCCCTGGCGTCCTGCCGGATTTGCGCGAGGTGACCGTTATTAAGGACAATAAGGACTATTGCCAGAACACTTACCCTTTTTTTCGAGATAATCTGAGTTAATCTGCGTTATTCTGCGGGAAACACTTAACCCTCGTCAGAAATTGTACATTCCTTAATTTTTCATTCTTCATTGAAAAGCGATCTTCCTTGTACCATGTTTGGCTTCCTCTGCTCTGCAGGTATTTAATCTCCGATTCTAATTCTCATATCCACCACAACATTTTTCCCATCATGAGTAATGATGAGCGGATTAAGGTCGAACTCCTGTATCTGTGAATAATCAAGCAACATTTGGGCTGCATTTCTGATGACTGATGCAACCGCCTGAATATCCGCCGGCTTTTCACCGCGTACCCCTTTTAACAATCTGCTTATTTTTGTCTCTGCCATCATTGCCGTGATATCCTCTTCACTCAGAGCTGCATGACGCAGCGCGGTATCATTATATACTTCCACATATTTGCCGCCGCTGCCAAACATGATTACCGGACCGAATGATGAGTCGCAGAACCCCCCGATTAGCAGCTCAAAACGGGTTTGTATATATGGCTGTATCTCAAACGAAGTAATTAAAGGAGTTGCGGTTTTCATCTCTTTCATAACCGCGGATGCTTCTTCATGCGCGCGGATATTAAGCCGGACGAGATTTTTCTCCGACTTGTGTGTTTCACCTTCTGCTATTCCCTTAATAACAACCGGATATGATATATACTCAGGGAGTTTTTCTTCCGGGGCTACCCACACAGATTCAATCACCGGCAACCCATACTCTTTGGCGAGCGCGGCTGTTTCCCCGGGTGAAAGCCATCCCGCAGAGGTAGTAATCCTTTTCATAATTGGTTTAAGCCGCTCTGTTTGCTTACCTGTGTTATATCTGAGAAGATTAGCCAAAACCTTAGCAGGTTCTTCGGAGGTCCGGAAATAGGGCTTGCCATGGGGATATGCCCCTTTGTAATTCTGATGAAACTCCGGCAGAGGCATAACCACCTGCACTACCGGCTTGTCTGAGTTGATCGTATATACTGAGCTGACAACCGGAATAGCGGGAACCATGACCGGCTCAACAAAGATCGATACAACCGCGTCAACCTCTTCATCCAGGGACAGGAGTTCAGCCGCCCGTGTGTATTGCTCCGCGGTGCCACCGGGGAGCAGGTCAACCGGATTGTTTACACTACCTTCCGGATGTACAAACTCACGCAGTTTTTCTTTAGTGGGCTCAGTAAGACGGGCAAGTGTGAGCCCTTGTTTTTCCAGTTCATCCACGCAGAGGATAGCAGGTCCGCCGGCGTTAGTGAGCACGGCAATACGGTTCCCTTTCGGGAGGGGAAAATTTTCGTATATACTAACCGTGTTAAACATCTCCTGAACCGTATCAGCCCGCAGGAACCCGAATTGTTTAAGCAGTGCATCCACCACGCGCTCGCTGCTGCCGAGTGCTCCGGTGTGGGAGGAAGCCGCTTTCATGCCGCCTGAGGTTCTTCCCGCTTTAACTACCACCACCGGCTTGCGGTTTTTAGCACGGGTATATATATCAAGAAATTTTGCTCCGTCAACAAAACTTTCGAGATACATTGCAACCGCTGAGATACTTTTTTCTTCCAGCCAGTACTCAAGCAAATCGTTTTCATTTACATCCGCTTTATTTCCCACGCTTATGAAGTGACCGAAGGAGATACCGCTTTCTCTCAGACCATTAAGCACCGCGGCTCCAAGCGCACCCGACTGCGAAAGGAAGCCCGCTTTTGCCTCACGAGGTTGTTCTGCCACAAACGTTGCGTTTAGTTTTATCTCTGCTGAAGTATTTATGATACCCATGCAATTAGGCCCCACCATTCTCATTCCGCGTGAGCGTATATACTCAGTCAGTTCTTTTTCTGCCGCCTGACCCGCTTCACCTGTTTCCTTAAATCCGGCTGTAATCAGGATAATGCTCTTCACTGATTTTTCCGCCAGCGAAGCAATCGTCTCCTTCACAAAGGTCTTTGGTACCACAACAATGGCAAGGTCAATCGTACCCGGTATGGCCTCTATTGAGGGGAAGCATTTGTAACCGAGTATTTCTTCAGCTTTGGGATTAACGGGAAAAAGCGCGCCGGTATAGTTATATTCCTTAATAGAGCGGAGCAGTTCATAGCCGATGGATTTTTCCTTTGTAGATGCGCCTGCTACACAGAGAGTGCGGGGATAAAAGAATTTCTTGAACATAGTTCCTGCAAAATAGATAAAAGAATAATGCATTCATCTTTTGTGCCAGAGGATTTTTTCAAACCGAAATCCGATTTTTATTGAAAAATATCCCATTTTTATGCAGATTTCGGACATTATGTTGAAAAATGTTTTTTCCAAAAGTAATCAGCCGAAACTTAATCTTCCGATAAACGAGAAAGAGAAGTTCACGGCAATAGCCGGATTGCTCATCCTGACCGGAATGATTGCCTATACCGCGATTAGCTATAGTGCGCTGCCAGAGACCATCCCGACTCATTTTGACGGCTCCGGTACGCCGGACGGCTTTGGGGGGAAGTGGACAATTTGGATGATGCCGTTTATTGCTTTTCTTCTAACCGTGATGCTTGTGCTGCTCACCCGGTATCCACACACCTTCAATTATCTGATAACGATAACGCCGGAAAATGCTGAGTACCAGTACCGTCTGGCGCGGATGCTGATGCTCTGGCTGGCGATATTTGTGAATCTCCTGTTTTTTCTCATCCAGCACAGCACCATACAGGTTGCATTCGGCAGAAGCGAGGGACTGGATATGTACACCCTGCTCTTTGCCATGGCAGGTAACCTGGTAATACTGATCGTTTATCTCATCAAATCAGGACAAGGGAAATAATCAATGAACAATTTACAATGTACAATGTAAAAACAATATATCCGTTTGTAGAGACGTTGCAATCGCCGCCCGTGATATATACAAACCTTCAGAACAACACGGCGATTGCAGCGTCTCAGGGAAAAACATGGGGTGCATTGTCACGGGCAATCACATGGAAGACACAACATATATACCCGGTCAACGATTTTCAAACCCCGGAGGGGCGACATATTAATAACACCACAAAACCCAACAACCCCCAAACC
>BTUV01000131.1:0-6412 GCA_045863035.1 Ignavibacteriales bacterium
TCAGCATGGCGGGTTATGAGAAAACCCGTGTTATTGCGTGCGTTCCAATATTTGTAAGATTTGGTCAGATTTTGGCAGAGGTCCGGGGGTGCATCGGGTTTTCTGTTCTTCGCAAAACACAGCACCCGCGGAGTGACGACACACAGATATATACTTTCCCGGTAATGCCATGTCGGTTTTACTCTTCCGCCAACTCAAACAGTATGGTAAACGTTGAACCTTTACCCCGCTCGCTTTTGAGATATATACTGCCTCCCATAATCTCGGTATATTTTTTTGCGATGGTCAGACCGAGTCCGGTTCCCTCGTAGCTGCGGCTCATTCCCTCGCTTCCCTGCCGGAATTCTTCCCACACAACTGCTTTCTGGTCATCTGAAATACCGATGCCTGTATCTGTAATTGTTATCACCGCGTATTTTTTTTCTATATACGCTTTAATATATACCCCTCCTTTTTCGGTAAACTTAACAGCATTATTGATAATGTTGTTAACCACGTTTCCCAGAAGAGTTTTATCAAGCATGCAGAAAATAGTTTCTTGCTCTGAGGTAAAGCTCAGTTCAAGTTTGCGGCTTTTTGCGACCGGTCTGAACAGAGAATAGGTTTCGTGAATTACTTTAATAATGTCGGTTTTCTCTTTTTGCACATCCAGTTTTCCGGCTTCTAACTTGGAGAGGTTAAGAATCATGTTGAGTGTACCCAGCAGCCGGTTTCCACCTTTGTTTATCGTCTCCGCCATATAGAGCAGTTCAGAATTCCCCTCTAACTCCGTTTGCAGTATTTCAGAAAAGCCCAATATGCCAATCAGCGGAGTGCGCAGCTCATGACTCATATTGGCAAAGAAAATGGATTTGATTTTATTCATCTCCTCTGCAGTTTCTTTTGCCTGAATAAGTTCCTCCAGCATTTTTTTCTTCTCGGTTATATCTTCTTTGACCGCCACAAAATGCGTCACCGCCCCGTCTTCGTTTACCAGCGGAGCAATTATAGCATCCTCCCAATAAAGCTCTCCGTTTTTTCTTCTGCTTTGCAGTTCGCCTCTCCAGCTTTTACCGTAAAGGATATTACCAAGCATTTCCTGATATACCTCCCGGATTCTCAGCCCCGACTCAACAATGCCCGGATGTCCTTCTGCCACCTCTTCCTTGGTAAATCCGGTCACTTCAGTAAAGTTATTGTTTATATATACAATAGAACCCAGAGGATCAGTTATAACCACGCTTACCGGGCTGTTTTCAACAGACTGGATAAGCAGTTTATTCTGCTCTTCCGCTGTTTTTCTTTCGGTTATGTCATGGATAATTGCATAAAGATAAACTCTTTCTCCCTGTTTGATCGGAGAACTGTAAATTTCAACATCGCGTATTTCTCCCGAACGAAGGCGGTGCTTAACCTCCGAGCGGTTAATTTTGCGCTCCATTATCAGCTTCATCCGGTTTTTAAGCTGCTCAAGCGGACTGGTGCTTAATTCATAGATTTTCATCTTCTTCAGCTCATCAAGCGTGTATCCGTAAAATCGTGTTGCGGAAGCATTTGCATCCAGGATGCTGCCGGTTTCCGGGTGAATAAAGAGCTTTATGGCAGCGTGATTCTCAAACATCTGCCTGAAATGTGACTCGCTTTCCCTTATTTTTTGCTCATGCTCAATCTGATCAAGATATATACTCAGCTCCCTGCCAATCACCTCAAAAAGCGACTGGTGAACTGCCGTATATAAACTCGCATCCTGATAACTCTGCAGTATTATGATGCCCGACCTCCTTCTGCCTGCCCGGAGAGGTATGCCCACCCACTGCCGCGCAAGTCGTCCGGTAAGTTTTATCAGACCAATTCCGGCCAGCTTTATTATATCCTCCCTGTTTAATATACAGATTTTATCCTGCTTCAGCGCGTAACCGGCAAGTGAACCCTCACTGCGCCAGGCGGAGTATGTCTCAGATTCATCTTTATAATACTCCGCGGTGAATCGTGACTGTTCTTCGTTAAATGTCGCAAAAATGAAGTTGGCCGTGTTTATAAATGCGCTAAGATCATTACGCAGCCGCTCAGCCATCTCCCTGGTGCTTTTTGAAATAAGAGCATTACCGGCTATGGCAAGCTGTATCTTCTTGATTGTATCTGCTGTTTTTCCCTCAGTTACGTCATTCAGAATAACCGCAAAGTGATCTTCAAATGGCCGGAAAGCTGAGACCGAAAAATAGCGTTGTGCTTTTTTATCAAAATCTTCTATCGTTACAGGGTTGCCGGTTATGGCTACATCACAAAAAAGGCGAATGCGCTCGCTGCTAAAACCCGGCAAAACCTCAGTAATGTTTTTGTTTATATACTCCGCTGCCTGCACGCCTGTTATTTTTTCATACGCGGGGTTCATGCTTAACGTTTTGTAATTAATCGGATTCCCCTGTTCTCCCAGTACAATCTTATGGAGCGCAAAACCTTCTGTCATCTGACTGAAAAGTTTTCTATAACTTTCCTCCGCAAAACGTAATTCGGTTATATCCTGAAGCGTTCCCTCAAACCGGATAATTCTGCCGTCACTGTTTGCAACAAATCGCCAGGTCGGCAGTAAATAACGCAGACGGCATTTTTCGGGGTTGGTTCTGTATATATGAATTTCGGGAAAAACACCGCTCACCAGCGCTGCCATAGCGCTCCTGATTGGCTCCCGGTCTTCCGGATGAATGAGAGCCAGGTAGTCTTCACCCAGCGGGGGTGATAAAGCAGCTTCCAGATCAAAAAGACGATACATCATCGGCGACCAGTAGCCCTGCCCGGTTTCGGGATTAAACTCCCAACTGCCCAGCCCCGCGCTTTGTTCGGCTCTTTCAAGCCGCTTATTTAACTGCGTTACTCTGTACTCTGCTTCTTTTCTTTGATTGATATTAATAATTGTTCCTGCCAGCCGTGTTACCTCTCCTGCCTTACCGTTCCCCGCGACAGCGCAGCGCACTTCAAGCCATATATATTCATCCGAAGTATTACGGATTCTTACATCCATCGAAAAGTTATTTGCCGTATTGATGGTTTCATTCAACCGCTTAATAAGTATGCCCCGGTCATCCGGCTGCACCAACGCAATCCAATCATCAAAGGTCATGATTGAGTTTTCGGTGTAACCAAGTATTTTAAAGAGGTTGTCTGATGCAAATAATTTTCCCGAAGCGATATCCCACTCCCACACTGCATCATCAACAAGTCTGAGAGCGCGTGCATAACGCTCCCGGTTTAACTCAATCTCCTGGCGTGCGGCACGTTCACCGGTCTGGTCGCGGAATACCAATACGACTCCCGAAATTTCACCCTTGGCATTCTTGATGGGGGCGCCACTGTCAGCAATGGGAAGCTCGTTTCCGTTTTTCGAAATAAGAAGTGTGTGGTTTGCAAGTCCGGTTATCACACCCCGGCTAATCACTCTCCGCACAGGGTTTTCAGCCGGCGTCCGGTCGTACTCGCTGATAATGGTAAAAATTTCTTCTGAGGGTTTTCCTGCCGCTTCTTTTTCTTTCCACCCGGTTAACTGCTCGGCAACCGGATTCATGTGTTTTATGCACCCCCGTATATCAGTGGTAATAACTGCATCGCCGATACTATATATCGTAGTACGGAACTCCTGCTCCGCCTGCCAGAGATCGCGGTATATATTCCTCTGGCGGCGGCTATAGAAAAACAAACCAATAGCTGAAACGCACAACAGTGAAACGCCGGTTATCATCAGCAGCAGTATAACCTGATAGTGCATCCCCGCGAGAATTTCATCCGTGTTAATCTTGGTAATTACGAACCAGGTGTTTTCTCTCAGTCCTGATATATATCCGTTTACCTTCGCCCCTTTATAATCAATACCCGAAACTGCACCGCGGCTACCCTGAGCAGCTTTTACAAGTATATCGGATGAGTCTCTTCCGGAAAAATATAGTCCGGAGGGTTCGTTATCTTTCGTGCCTTGCATGCTGAGAACAAACACACTGTCACCCAGCCGCGTTCCCATAAGAGTTTCTGAGGTGGTGCTTGCCTCAGGCCACCAGCTTAAAACAGGATTGATAAGAATATCTGTGTCAATAAGCAGTATGAGGGCCGCAAAGGGTTTTCCACCGGGAAGAGTTAACGGAGCTGTTACATCATAACCGATTTTATACTTCTCTGAATTATCATAAAAATCGGTTACCTCAACTGTTGAGTATCTGACTGTTTTTTGCACCGCTAAACCGGTTACCCGGCTAATGCTTGTTTCCTGTGCGGAAGTCGAGTAGAGAATTTTTGTATCAGCCGAGACAACGATGATGGCGCGGTAACCATATTCTTTAAGGGGAATTTTAAGCCGGTCGTTTATTTCCGATAATACCTGCACGTCTGCCGGATTTTCTGTCAAAGATTTTATCAACCGGGTAAAATTCTGATCAGCAGAAATCACTTTAGCGTCTGCTATCCGTTCCTTATGCCAGGATTCTATTTGTCCTGCTTTTAGCCCGGCTATAGCTTTCAGGTCCCCCTCTTTGTGCTTTACGGTCACTTCCTTTTCATGCTGATAAAAAACAACGCCCAGAATTCCCGTGATTAGTGTAATAAGAAGAAGCGCCAAAACGAGAGTTGATTTTTTAACCGGCATTTTCTGCCATAACCTTTGCTTTTGTGATGCAGATTGTTCTAAAATGTAAAGTTACAAAGAAACAAAACAAAAATGAATCATCCAGGATGAAGTAAGAATTACCATTTTTACGCGGCGAAAGATCTCCGACCGGCTTGCCGCTGAGCATTCGCCCCCCGGAAAAAAAGCTGCTTTGCGGTCTGGCTTCCCGCCGGATTATGGGGATTGTGAAAACTCCGGGAAAGATGGATTCTCCGGGTTTTTGACAAAACAGATTGCTCTAAAAACCGCTCTGCTCCGCGATGTAATACCTTACAAACACGCGTTGTAGCTTGAAGGATACTTTCAAAAATTCTCATTTCTTCATTCCTCATTACTCATTCTTCGTTTTCATTCTCCATTCTCCATTATCAATTATATTTGTGCATGAGAATCTCTTATTTACCATGAAACTCCCTTCAGACCAGACGATTGCCGCTCTTGCAACACCGCCCGGAGCCGGCGCTCTTGCTGTTATCCGGCTGAGCGGTGATGAGGCCTTCCTGATTGCGGAACGATGCTTTACACCCAAAGGAAAAAACCGCACCCTTAAACCCTTCCGCGTTCACTACGGATATATAAAAACCAAAGGAGGAGAATATATTGATGATGTTCTTCTTACTGCCTTCAGAGCGCCGAAATCTTACACCGGCGAAGATACAGTCGAGATTAGCTGCCACGGCAATCCGCTTATTGTAAGCGCCATCCTGAATACCCTTCTGCTCAATGGCGCGCGCGATGCCGAGCCGGGGGAGTTCACCAAACGCGCCTATCTGAACGGACGCCTTGACCTGAGCCAGGCAGAAGCGGTTGCTGAAATCATTAACGCCAGAAGCCAGTCCGCACTCCGCGGCGGACGTAATCAGCTTGACGGACTCCTTTCCGCCAAAGTGCATGAGCTGAGAACAAAATTAGTTAATGCCTCTTCGCTGGTTGAGCTTGAGCTTGATTTTGCCGAGGAGGATGTTGAGTTTATTGATAACTCCGGACTCATCCGTCTCATTCAGGAGATCATTGATGATATATCTGCACTGCTTGCAACCTATAGCTTCGGCCGTGTGATGCGCGAGGGAGTGAACGTGGCGCTGGTGGGGATGCCGAACGTGGGGAAGTCATCACTGCTGAACTATCTGCTTAAAGAAAGCCGCGCCATTGTAAGCGAAATAGCCGGCACCACGCGCGATGTAATCCGTGAGGAGATGATTATAGACGGATTCCTCTTCCGGCTTTATGACACAGCCGGCATTCGCGCTACTGAAGATACCATCGAAAAGGAAGGAGTAGCCCGCAGCCGTGAGACCATCCGCTCGGCAGACCTGGTGCTTTTTATGAATGACATTAACATCGGAGTAAATCAGGAGTTATATATAGAGCTGTTATCACTCACCACTGATGACAAAATCATAACTGTGCTCAACAAAGCCGATATATATAAAGGAAGCAATGCTGAGAGCGGACTTGCGCTTTCGGCCAAAACCGGCGAGGGGATGGATACACTGCTTAAAACCCTGCGCCAAAAAGCAAGCGGCGGCTCAGTATATACAGAAAAAACCGTAATCATCACCACTCAGCGCCACTTTAACGCACTCACCAAAGCCAAAGAGCAGCTTGAGCTCGCGCTCGGCTCCGTCCGCGGCCGTATGAGCGGGGAGTTCATCTCCGTTGACCTCCGCAACGCCGGCGACTCCCTCGGCGAAATCATCGGCGAAGTAACCGAAGATGATATCCTTAACAATATCTTCTCGAAGTTTTGTATCGGGAAGTAAGTTTCTGAAGGATGAAAAAGAA
>BTUV01000132.1:0-6387 GCA_045863035.1 Ignavibacteriales bacterium
AATTCATACTTCATAATTCATACTTCATAATTCTTACAGGTATTTTTCTTTAATGATACGCATGTGATGCGCGGCGTGACCGGCGATAATCCAGACAAGTGCACGGACACTTATTTCGTTCTGATTTGCCGGGCCGGTTCGATGAATTGTGGAGGAGTCAAACGATGAGAATAATTCAATGTTGGAAAGCCGAAGATGTTCGAATTCGTTGATAAGTGATTTGAGTGCGCGGCCGTTTGCCCGCGATGCAATAACGTAATCATCCTGCTCATAACCGGCTAATGGCGTGCGATCTTTACGGGCGAACCGGAGCGCACGATAGGCAAACACCCGTTCGCTATCCATTATATGGCAGAGGATTTCCTTAATACTCCACTTACCGGGAGCGTAACCTGTTTCGCACTGCTTATCATTTAACCCGCTGAGAAGTTTCCGCAGTTCATACGGCTGCTCATGTAACGTGTCTGACACATCATCAGCGGCAGCTACTGATTGTATATATCCATGATAATATTGGCTGTATTCACCCGGTTCGGGACGAGTAATTACTCCCATATCTTAATCTCCTTAACTCCGCCGGAGGTCATCACTCCGCGATACATACTCGGGGTGGTGTAGTACATCTCAAAATTTCCTGCACCGTCAACTGCAATAACTCCGCCATCTTTTGGAGCAAGATTTTTATCCATTACTTCTTTTACGGCTTGCTTCAGTGTATAACCTTTGTATTCCATTAACGCTGAAATACGGAAGGCAACTGCATTCTTAATGAACTTTTCGCCCCATCCGGTTGCTGAGACCGCGCAGGTTGCATTGTTGGCATAATTACCGGCCCCGATAATTGGTGTGTCGCCGAGACGACCTGGCATTTTAGCTGTCATTCCTCCGGTAGAAGTTCCGGCTGCCAGGTTGCCTTTTTTGTCAAGCACAACACATCCGACTGTTCCTGCCTTGTTTAACTGGTCGAGCCGGTTTTTAAGAGTGGCCTTTTGATCGTCTGTTATAAAATAATCAGGTGAAACAAGCTGAACACCCAATTTTTCAGCAAATTTCTCAGCACCGCTGCCAACAAGCAATACATGATTTGATTTTTCCATAACCATACGAGCAAGCGAGATTGGGTTCTTGATGCACCTGACATCACCCACCGCACCGGCTGAAAGATCAACCCCGCTCATAATACTTGCGTCATGGCTTGCGAAACCTTCTGAGGTGAGCACTGCCCCGCGACCGGCGTTAAAGAGTGAGTCATCTTCCAGCATACGTATGACATGCTCGACCACAGAGAGGGCATCTTTCCCCTGACTGAGCAAATTATACCCGGCAGTGAGGGCATTGCTAAGTCCGGATATATGCGCCTGTTTTTGTTCCTCGGTCATGCCGGGTTTAGCGCTTCCGGCCCCGCCATGGATAACGATAACAAATTTTTCTCCGTCTGGTTTTTGTTCGGGGGTGAGGAAAAATGTGGCCGCGATTATCAGCAGCGAAACAATAAAAAGAGCCGGGTATTTCATGTAAAACCTTAAACAGTTTGAAGATCGTAAACTGCAAACATACTAAATTCTGACATTATGATTAAGCGTGGTCATGTTTTTGAAAATAAGGCGCGGATGGCGAAAAAAAAGAGGCAACCTGCATATATTTGCATAATAAAGAAACGGAGATTCAAGATGAATGTTAACATAGATGCAGTAACGATGATCCAGGGAATGCTTGCCCCGGCGGTAATGATTTCGGCCTGCGGGCTGCTGCTGCTGGGGATGAATAATAAGTATTCGATTGTGGTTAACCGCATCCGTCTGCTGAATGAAGAAAAGAGAAAATTTGCAAAAAAAGCAGGAGATGCATCCTTTAATTTTGAAGAGGAAGTGCGCCTTAACAGTATTGATACCCAGCTTGGCCGGCTTTCTGAAAGGGTTGGTATTGTAAGGAATGCGGTGCTTTGCTACTCGCTTGCCGCGGCATTGTTTGTTCTGACATCATTTTTTATAGGGGCTGGATTTCTTTTTGCATACGGCGGTATTGATGTTTTTGTGGTGATTGCATTCACCTTGGGGATGTTTATGGTGCTGCTCGGAGTCGGGTTTGCATTTATGGAAACGAAAAGGGGTTACGAAATTGTACAATATGAAATAAAAAGCAGTGACTAAAGAAGAAGATCAGACGGAGTATTTTTTGCAGCCGGGGGTAATGTTGCAGTTGTATCGTTCTGGTGCTTTTCCTATGGCGGAGACAAAGGAGAGTACAAAAGTTGAATGGTATATGCCTCAGGTAAGAGCAATTATACCGCTTGAAAGTTTTAATGTGCCCCGTTCATTTAAAAAGTTTTTGAAGGAATCGGAATTTACCGTTCGGTTTGACCAGGACTTTCCGGCGGTGGTTAAAGGATGCGCCTCACGCGCGGAAACATGGATTTCGCACCGCCTGATTGAGGCATATATGCGTCTTCACCGGATGGGATATATACATACAGTGGAAGTCTGTGATGCAGATGATCAGATAGCGGGTGGACTTTACGGTATTGCAATTGGCGGGGTGTTTTTCGGGGAGTCAATGTTCTCGTATAAACCGCAGGCATCCAAAATGGCTCTTTATTATCTTATTCATCATCTTATTGAACGCGGATATATATTATTAGACGTTCAGATTATAAACGACCACTTGAAGATGTTTGGCGCGGTGGAAATTTCTGATCAGCAGTATAAGGAAATGCTGGCAGAGGGGCTGGAGAAGAAATGCAGATTTTAATTTACAATGGGAAATTGAGAGTTGAGAATTAAAAATTATAAATTATAAATTGAAAATGTCTCGTCCTGAATTTTCTCCGCCACGAAGGAGAGGTGAGTTTCTAAATATTGGCCACCAATATAAATACTTAAATTTGGCTGAAATGAATATCAATTCAACTTTGGTGCGTTTGGTTCTCAATCCGAGGTGTTACCGGCGCAGAAATCACTGTTCCCCGGGGATATAAAATACGTGCCTGTTGCATAAGGCAGCTATTGGAAAATTCGGTTATTTAAGCTAATTTTCTCTATTCCAATGGAACATTTTTCCTGGAAATTACGAAAAAATTCGGGATTAATAGTTTCTGTTTTCATTTAACCACGTCTTGTGATAGATGGTTATCATAAATTGCTAAACCGGGCGAGAGGTTTGAAATGGTACTAAGATTACTTTTTCTTTTTTTATGCATCACCGCAGTTTTATTTGCCCAGCCAAGCGGTGCACAGTACCGCAGGTCTGCTGTTTTTGGAAGCGGACGTTTACAGACAGCATTCACCAATAATGGAATAATTTCTCAACCCGGCTCATTAAACGGTAAGCTGAGCTGGAGGGGAGCTGCCAATTTTTATTTATCTGACTATTCAATTTTTCTGGGATTAGAACTTCCCATCAGGGATTATACGGGTGATGGTAATCCAGATACACTTCACTCTACGATTATTACACCCGTCCAAAGACCCGGAGGAGGTGAATTTGGTACGAATGGTATTTTCTGGGGGTTTGAGCCGGTGAGCGGTTACAGTAATCCAAATGCAACCTCTCCAGAAAAAGGTATTGCACTCAGCACAGAACCTTCAACATGGCCGGAGGTTTGGCCTGATCATCCCGAGTGGGGCAGCAATGTATGGTACGGTTTAAACGGGCCTAATCAATTTACCGCCGATGAAGAGGCAGTCTTTGTTATGGATGATAACAGTGATGCAGAGCTTTTTGGTTTATACGGCTTTCTGCCGGATTCAACCAATCCTGCCCGAAAAGGTGCCGGTATCAGGATGACCGTTCATTATCTGCGCTACCTCCAGGGGGAGTTTTCTGATGTTTTATTTATGGTATATAAGATTAAAAACGAGGGGAAACAAAATTATAAGGCATTTCAGGGGGTAATAAAAGGTACCTATATTGGCGGAGGCGGGTCTGAATGGAATGATGATGTAACACTTTATTTTCCGAAAGAGGATTTTGTTTATTCATACGATTTTGAACAAAGTATCAGAAGCGAAGATAATCCCGATTGGATTGGCAATACGGGTGGTTTAGGAGCCAAGTTTTTTTCTGTTCAATCCACTCGAAATAGAATAGCCAGTTATTGGAATTTTGTTCCGGCTAATGGAATTACGATGGCCAATGATGAATGGATGTGGTCAAGTTTTACACCGGGTACATATAGATTCCCGGCTTCAATAGTCATGCCTCCGGACTCAGTTCCTTATGCAATACGCGGTGAGGATGGTGATGCTGCCTGGGGCTCCGGTTATTTTAGCTTAACAAAGGGTGAAACAAAAACACTCACCAAGGCATTGGCAGCCGGATATACCCCTGATGAAGTAATGATAAAACTGAAAAAGGCGGAAGCATTCGCAAACTCCGGATTCAACAGAAATCAGATGAATCAGCAGATTTTTCTCACTTCGTTACGACAGTTTACAACCATATCAGGCAACTTTCCGGTTACTTGGAACTCTTCCACGACTGGCGGGACTGTTGAAATCTGGCTGAGCAACGATTTGGGAAAATCCTGGAAAGCGTTAGTGCGCGAATTCCCCAACAACGGAAATTATACGTTGCAGACTGATTTATTAGCGGACAATCCCTTGTGTAGTTTGTTGATATTCAGGAAAAACGATATGGGGGAAATAACCGGATACACTGCAAGCTCATACTTCCGGATTAAAAATGGCTCTGCTGATGCATGGGCAATAAAGATATCAGAATTTGATCATCAGGATTCACTATATACTTCCGACTATTTTTCTGTCAGAATTATAACTGCGGGCATGACATCAGATCCTGTTCCGCTGACATGTTATTATACTGCCGGAGATGATACGGTATATAGAATATTCTATGAAACAGAAATAATGCCGGATACAACAGAGTCAGAATTTCTAATCCCTCTAAGACGGCTGCCGAATTCAGATAAAATAAGATTAAAAATTAAGGCCGGCAATACAGCGAACGCGGATTATGACATCTCCGATCATATAAGGAAACTACATGAGAGGCAAGAATATCCGGCATCACAATATGGATTTTATTCCGGTCAAACCAATGCGCAGGTGTCCGTTCATATAACAGATGCTTCGCAGCTTACCGGTAATATGTATGTTATAAGTTTTAATGATACGCTAAGCTGGAAGTCTAAAACTTTTTCTGTCTTCAATAAAACCACAGGTGTATATATACTTCGTGAAGCATTGCTGAATAGAAATGGTGAGTCGCAACCATTTGATGGATTATTATTACGTGTACAAGATATTGACACCTGGTATGATAGCGTACGCAGCGGATGGAATATAGCAAGACTGAACAATTTAACGTATATATATGCTCTCGGTGATGTTTTTCAGCATCTACCATATCGTCCGGTAGATTATAAAATCGAATTTTCTTCGTTCTATAATTGGTCATCAGTGAGTTTTCAGTTTCCCGGGTCTTCTTATTCTGCTGTTTCAAACATCAATTTTCGCGTGAGTCAGATATTGCCCGGTGGAGAGGTCCCCGTGCCATTTGGACTGTTTCAATCAATTGCCTCTCATCCGGGGGACTTATCAAACCGTGACAGAATAGCAATTCCGAATGCACAACAGAGTGCTTTGATTGCCCGGGCGGCATTTTTTGTGGATTCACTAAATCTTCCGGAACACATACCCGGCGTGCAGGATACACTATATTTCTACACGATAAAAGGTTTGTCTGCTGCTGACACACTTATCATTGATTTTGTGACCGGCTTGCAGAATGCTTCTGTTCAGCCGGCAAGTTATTTTTTGGCGCAAAATTTTCCTAATCCGTTTAATCCCGTGACCCAAATAAAGTATGAACTTCCGCAGGCAGGAATGGTGACGCTGACCATATATGACATCCTTGGACGGGAGGTGAAAACTTTAGTTAAAGAAAATCAGAGTCCGGGGTTTTATGAGGTGGAATATGATGCCGGCACATTTGCCAGCGGCGTCTATCTTTACGAACTCAGGGTTAATGATTTTAGTTCAGTAAAAAAAATGGTTCTTTTAAAATAAAGACAAATGTCGCCTCAGCAATCATTAAATTTGAAGAAAACTGAGGGGACCCATGAAAAAAGAACGGACAGCGTTTCAATGAACGATTAGAGTTGCAGCAGTGTTCGAAGAGGAAATTTTTCCTGACTTCTGCCAAAATCTGACCAAATCGTAAAAATCTACGAATACGATCTAAAAACACAGATTTTTTCATAATTTGTCATACTAATTTTAGTGATAAATTGTGGAAAAAATATATTGAGTCAGACCCTTATCGCTGACGATGCAATTTGGAAAAAGGAAATTCCGGATACAGTGGCGATGCTACAGTAGCAAAACCCCCGCTTCCGATGTACAATGAACAATATATAATTTTTAAGCC
>BTUV01000133.1:0-6383 GCA_045863035.1 Ignavibacteriales bacterium
CAACCCCAGCCCTTCTCCTTAAAAAGGAGAAGGGAGCCGGAACTTTGCGTTAAAATTTCCTTGATACACAAACCTCCAAAATACAACAAAGATCTTTCAGACCATTCACACTTCATAATTCATACTTCATACTTCATACTTCATAATTCTTCAACTGTTTTTCCACTTCTGCCCGGAGTGCTCCTTTATCGTAGGGTTTTGATATATATCCGTTAAATCCTTCGGTTACAAAGCGTTCTCTGTCTCCATGCATAGCATAGCCGGTTACTGCTATTATGGGAACTTCCTTATACCCCTGCAGCATCCGGATTGCACGAGCGGTCTCGATTCCGTCAGGACCATCACCCAGATTGATATTCATCAGGATTATATTATATCTCTTCTGCCCCGCTAAGGTGAGCGCGGAAATGCCATCCCGCGCGCGGTCAACCAGGCAAAGGTTTTCTATATACTTCGATTCCACATTAAGATTTGCCTCATCATCCTCAACCAAAAGCGCGCTGTATTTGCTTCCGGCAGCGGGCGCCTGATTCACCTGTGTTTTTTGTATATCAATCAGATGATCTTCCCATCCTGCCTTCATAAAACTGAGAATAAATGTGCTCCCCTCATCCGTTTTGCTTTCAACTATAAGCTCCCCCTTCATCATGCGAACGAGCTTGCGTGCAATGGTAAGCCCAAGTCCGCTGCCTTCATAGCTCCTGCCGATGCCCTCACTTGCCTGCCTGAACTCCTGAAAAATAACTTCAAGATGCTCTGCCGCAATGCCTATGCCTGAGTCCCGCACCACTACTGAGGGTTTCCCCTTCCGGTCTTCAACAGTAACAGTTATTCTGCCTGCTTTGGTAAACTTCAGAGCGTTATCCATTATCTGGTCTAACACCTTGGGAAAAAGCAGCGGGTCTATATATGCCTGCATACCTGCATCATGTATCGTAAACTCAAACTCAATACGCCTTGCTGTGGCCTGCTGTATATACGGGTAGAGGGATGACTCTGTCAGCTCGGCAAGTTTTCGCACCTGAAGGTCCGGATATATCTTACCCGACTCAATCTGACTGTACATCAAAATTCCGGTCAGGGTTTTCATAAGGCGTTTGCCTGAGGTATAGATGCTTCGCGCCATGCCGAGCCGCTTACCCTCAGGCAGCTCATCCATCAAAAGTTCAGAGAAGCCCATGATGCCATTAACCGGAGTTCTGAACTCATGGCTCATGTTTGCAAGCAGAGCAGACTTTAGCCGGTCAGACTCAACTGCTTTTTCATTGGCTGCTTTCATTTCCGCTTCATACTCTTTTCGCTGAATCGCGCCGCCTATGCTTCCTGCCATGGTGCGCAGTATTGCTTCTTCCCCCTGCGACCAGATACGCTCCTCCTGACAATCATCAAATCCGATGAACCCGCGGTAGGTATCCTGCACAAAAATCGGGACAATGATAATAGTAATAATATCCTGCGGTTCAAGAAGCTCTTTAACCGGGGGAGTGGCCTGCCGCGTGAGCACGGTAAATATATTCCCCTTTGAAAGTGACGCGTATATCTCTTCCGGATAAGGCGCATCCTGCAGCATTACATTGTCTATTTCTTGTGTAACTTGTCCGTTCGTCCATTCAAACGTTTGTTTCATGCGAGGAGAGCCGTCAGCAGCAATGATGTTATCAAATATATATACCCGGTCAACCGTCGAGGCCTCGCCCAGTGCCCGGAGCGCTCCGTTTATTGCATCAGCAAAATTTTCTGTGGTCAGAAGGATGTTTGCCGCTTCAGCCGCTCCCCCCAGGAGGCGGGTTTGTTTACGCAGCTCTTCATCGGCTTTTTTCCGCCCGGTCATATCTTCTATCATAACCAGCACGAAAGATGACTTGCTTTTCCGGTCACTGATTACCGCCGTGGTTAGTTTACCCCAGACGATTTTTCCGTCCTTGCGTATATATCTTTTTTCAGTATATACCGGTTCGCGGTCAGAGGCATCTATTGTACCCATGGAAAAGATCATCATCCCCTCTTTCATATCCTCCGGGTGAGAAAGCTCCTGCAGTGTCATCTGATGCAGTTCCGGTTCGGAGTAACCCATCATTCTCACAAACGCTTCATTGCTTTCAAGAATAGCCCCCTCCATATCAGTCAGGACGATGCCCATGCCTGCTTCCTCAAATATGGTGCGGAACCGCATCTCACTTTCCGAAAGCGCTTTTTCTGTTCTTTTATGTTCCTCAATTTCTTTGCGCAGATCATCGGTTCTTTCACCGGCAATTTTTTCAAGACCCTGATTAAGGATGGAGAGTTGCCGCTTTGCGGTTTCAAGTTTATCAACCATGCTATCCAGCGAGACGGAAAGAAACTCAAACTCATCCCCTGATTTTATTGCTGACCGGTGCGAAAGGTCCCCCTCGGCTATCAGGCGGGTTGACTCCGCCAGCCGGTTCATCGGACTCATAACCAGAGTTGTAATAAAAATAACCGCAAACAGACCGATTCCGAAGATCACCAGACTGGTAACCGCAATCGCAATACGGGTGTTTGCAATTTCATCATGCAGCGGCTTGAGCGAAAAACCGACATATATACTGCCGACGGGTTTGCCGCGCTGTAACATGGTTCTGGCGTGGCGTATATATTCATCTGAAGAAAAAGTGCCTGAATCGGCCTGGTTATACCCTGCTTTTTTTGCCTCAGCAAGACTGTACTCTCCTATAATGTTTCCGTTCTGATCGTGAATTACAGCATACGTCAGATCGCGCAGCCGCCCGATACTCCCGGCCTGTTCGGCTATCAGGGGGCGGTCATTAAGTACCAGTGCGGAGTATAGCATATTTCCCGTTACTTCGGCTATTGCTTCGGCGCGGTTTTCAAGCGAGCGCGTGGCTTCTTCTTCAATTGAAGCGGGAAGATAATAGAAGATAAAAAGAGAGATGAGACCTATGATGACAGCATAGGGGAAAACCAGTTTATACGTAATAGAAGTCCGGATATTCATACCGAAAGAATCTTCTTTCTGCTACGGTACGAGTACCAAAGCGGGGCTGTTTTCATAAATTCGGTTCCTTATTCCCTCTGACCAAAAACTTCAGTTCAGACCTCCGGTTTCACGGCTGTTAAAAAATTGTCTGTTAATTTACATTTTTTTCGTTTAAGAACCCATGATCTTCTCGCCAGATTTTACCCTTCCAAAACGACCGTAACCCCCGCCCCAAAACGCTACTTCTGCTGATTATGCCCCTCCGGCAGTACATTCTTCCTCAAAAATCTGCCATTTATCACATTTTTAGTAAATTTGGGAATCTTTCAGACTTTAATTTTCTTTTTTTGAATCTAATTTTTAATATATTTCTTTAGTTCATGTGCGGCTTTTGGGGAGTCCATCGCTAAGTAATTCCTGTCAGATTTTACTTAATTTACTCATTCAGGAGGTGTAAGATGTTCTCTGTGAAACAATTTGTTTTCGTTCTTTTTATCATTGCGGCGCTCAGCCCTGTAACTTCGGTTTTCGCCCAGAATGGCAATAACCTGCCGGGTCAGATAATAACAGCCCAACAGGCAGACTTGCAATTTGGACCCGTGTTACAGTCGCACACATTCAACAAGAAGATGCTGATGAATATCACAAAAAATATCAGTGATGTTCTTCTTTTCAATCTGATTGAAGGTCAGCTTGTTATTCTGGATGGAAAGCGTAAACCAATTCATCCGCGTAATTTTCAGGCATCACCTGATCAGGAGTTCCACATGTATGATGTGCGAAAGATTAATGAACTGATGAGCTTAACAGACGCAAAGACCATAACTATTGAACTCCGCGAGCGGAGTGTTCTAACGCTCACAACCCGTGACGGTAACTTTAACGGAAACCAAACTTTAAAGGAAAGCGGCGGCTGGACGCTTGAGTTCGCGCAATTGTGTCCTCCGTACTGTTTGGACTAATTCTTTCTCAAATTAATGTTCTTTTATGCCACCATTGTACTGATATCAGCCACAATATGGCTACTTCCGCCAATCAGGCAATACAAAACTAGGTTTTTTTACTTTTTTCTATTGCTGGGATTAGCAGATGCTCTACCATTGATGCTGATGCGTATATATTTTGTTTCGATGCTCCCCTTCTATCTGGTGGTTTCTTTATTATTATTGATTTCATTATATAACAAGGAAACGGTAAAACAGAAATTACATATTGTTATTATTCTTTTGATCGCCGTTGTTGCTATAGCTTATCAATTAAATAACACTGCCATTCAACGCTTGCTTTTTTTCGTGTTGCATGGTTTTATATTACTACGAGTAATACACATGATGGGTCTTGACCTTATCAAGACCCAGTCACTTAATGGGTTTCTTGTTGCTTTGGTGTTTTACGAACTTCTGACTCTTACCAAGTTTTTTAATATTTTAGTTAAAGTGGCTGATCTTTCGGTGCTCACCAATTTCTATTTTGTTACTATTGTTCAAATCCTTTTAGGAATCTTTTTCACCGTATTTAAAGAAGACAACAGGAGAATCCGTGTCCGGCTTGAGTAATCCCATCATTGTTGCTCTGCTGATTTTGCTGGTCTTGGTCAGTGTAATCTACATATTCTACCGTTACATTATAATCCCCCTTCAAAAAGAGCACTTACAGGAGCAACAGTCACTGCGGCTTCAGCAGGCGGAGCTGATGGCTATGTTTGCCCAGTCGGACCCCGATCCGGTTTTCCGGTTTGAGATAGACGGCAGCATTCAGCTTTCTAACTCACCCGGAAGTGAACTGCTAAAGGGTACCTCCCTGATAAATATGAAAATCTGGGAGATTATACCGGAAACAAAAGCGGTTAACCTGGCCGAATGTATCCGCAGCGGCGCGCGGCTTGAACTTCACTCTAACATCGGAAACCGTCACTACAAATTTATTCTCTGTGGTATTCCAAAGTTTGAAATCGGCCAGATATACGGAAGCGATATTACCGATCTGAAATTAACAGAAGTGCAGCTAAAAGAAGCGCTGGTGAAAGCCGAAGAATCGGAAAAACTGAAATCCCACTTCCTGGCGCAGATGAGTCACGAAATTCGTACACCGCTTAACGCAATCCTCGGTCTGACCAGCATCATTCATGATGAACTAAAGGATAAAATTTCTCCTGACCTGATGAAAATGTTTTCCTCAATTGACAACAGCGGCAGACGGCTTTACCGTACCATTGACCTGAATCTTAATATGGCACTGGTTATGACCAGCGGATATAAATGCTCATTCCAGCGGCTTGATATCATTCCTATCATCAATCAGCTCACCATGGAGTTCCGCCACTACGCACGGGAGAAAAATCTCAGCTACTCGTTTGAAGAAACTCTCGGCGGCTCACTGATATACGCGGATGCTTATTCATTTACTACCGTCATGCAAAACCTGCTTGATAACGCAATTAAATATACCCGTCAGGGTTCAGTTTCGGTTACCGCGGCACAGGCAGGCAGTGGATATATATCTGTCACGGTTAAGGATACCGGTATCGGTATGTCACAAGAATATATGGAAAAACTTTTTCACCCCTTCACTCAGGAAATCATGGGTTACAGCCGTCCGTTCGAAGGAAACGGACTCGGGCTGGCTCTCTCTAAACGCCTCCTTGAATTAAATAAGGGTGACATTCGCGTGCACAGCATTAAAGGCACAGGCACCGAGGTCACTATATTATTACCACAATTTCATTACTCCGGGAATCAATGACTACAACACTGCCCAAAATTCTGATACTTGAAGACGACCCCGAAAACCAGAGATTCATTTATTATCTCTTGTATAAAAAATATCATCCGGTCATTTGTTCAGTTTATGATGAAGCAGTGCAGCGGCTGGACGAACATGATTATACCGCGATGATAGTGGATATCGGATTGCAGGGAGAAAAACACGGGCTGGATTTTATCCGGCTGGTAAGAACACAGGGGCGAAATTCTTCCGTTCCGGTTATCTGCTGCACTGCTTTTGCTGCCGGAGAAGACCGCATGACTGCATTCAGCGCCGGCGCCGATGTATTTCTGCCAAAGCCGGTACCTAACCCGGTTATGCTTGAAACTCTTGAAAGGATAATTTCTCCTGCGCCACAGGGAGAGCACCTCGCGCAAAGAAGATAAGAAGCAAAGAATCTCCTGACTTTTGCCAATTAGTATGACGCATTTTATTTCAGAAATGACAATTTCGGCTTAGACCCCTGGCTTGTTCCGGAATGTTTGCGGAAAGTTTGCGCTGCTGCTGTATCCTCAATAATGATCTTCTAAATCTCTTTACTTGTAATTGTTCTACTTCTGAGATGAAGAATTAAGAATTAAGAATTAAAAATTAAGAATCTGCAATGAACAATTCCGAAGCCCCCGGGAATCAATTAAGAATTAAGAATTAAAAATTAAGA
>BTUV01000134.1:0-2618 GCA_045863035.1 Ignavibacteriales bacterium
CTTCATACTTCATAACTATTTAACCAGCATCAGCTTTCCGGAAGTCTTTTCATCCCCCGCCCGGAGCATATATATATACGTGCCGGAGGAAAGCTCACCCCCTTGCTGATTTCGGCCATCCCACTGCACCAGATAGGTCCCCGCGGTCAGTTCGCCGTTATACAGTGACCGCACCTCCCGCCCGAGCACATCATATATAATGAGCGATACATTACGAAATGCAAGTGGTGATGGTATAGTAAACCGTATTATAGTTGACGGGTTAAACGGATTCGGATAGTTTGAGGCCTCCAGACGATATGAAGTTACGATGCCTGATTTGTCCTCTCTTATATCGGTTACCAGCGTTGCCCCAGGTCCTTTGCTGTTTCCGGTTGAGTCAGCAAGATAAAGATTTACCCAGTCCGGACGTGCCGCCATCCACAGATACTGATTCTTCCACTGCTCATCATCAAGCCGCAGATAATTTACGGTGCGATATTCATAGAAGCTGTAGTTAGGCCCGACATGTGCAACAAGCTGATCGCCATGCTTTACAAGAAAGACACCCAGATTAACCGGTCCGGTTCCTACGTGTACTACCGCCCCAAGGGGAGCACCACCGCAATAAGTCGGGACAGTATGTATATCAGCAACAAGGAAGTCGTTTTGAAACAGTCCTTTATAGCTTTCATACTCCTCATCCCGGTAATAGAGGCGTGAGTACCATCCCATAATTGAACCACCGCTTCCGGGATTGATATTATATATTACACATCTCAGCCAGTTTTCCTCCCCCGCTGTAAGCGGAATACCGTCAACCTCCTTTTGTGCTATCACAGTAAGGGAATCAGAAATAATTTTCAACGTGGCAAAGTAGCCAAAGATATATGGAAATTCAGAGAATTTGTTACCCCCTACCTCTCCGATTTTGGCTAGCCGTTTATATAATTCCGGAAAAGGTTCAAGATATATATAGGGGTACGAGCAGATACTGCCACCCGTGTAGGACTGTTTTGCATAGAGAAGATTATCATGCCTGAGCTGTGACCAGCTTGTCAACTGCGTATTCAGCATCCTCTGCCAATAAGCAGCGGTGTTCATAAAATCAGGAAGATTGGTGTTCTCTGGTCCCCTTTTAAGTTCACGGATTCCGGCCAGCCAGTTATTATACATACTGCTTTGCCAGAAATCCTCTCCGTAAGAATCAATCAGATAACGCAGACCAGCCAGATTTAAGGAATAATTGTATGATTCAAGCTCTGGTTTTAGAAGCTGACCTGCAGCATCATTACCCAAGGCAAACATCGGGTCAAGCACCGAGGGGTAGAGGCGGCAAACCCTCCCCGGAATCCGGTCATAGACCACACTTCCCGTAACATAAGAATCAATAACAAACCTCTGACCAAACAGCATAAATGATGAAGCGGGAATTATTGAGTCAGGAACCATTGGATTACTGTATAGTATCTGTGAGAGAATCATCTGATACGCATACTCTTTTGTTTTTAATGAGTCCTGAAATTCCTTAACTCTGTTTGTATCAAGAAATTCAGAAGCAAAGCCCAACCCTATGCTTTGTTTTAATTCAAGCAGATGCGTGTAAGTTACATTATCCTGTTCACCGACAAAAAACTTTACTTTATCCTCTATATATTCGTAATCCGGCTGAGTATTACTTAGCTGCATCAGTTCAGTGAGAAGATATGAAAGGATTACCTGTCTCTGAATGTTGTAGAGTTTAACTTCATTCATGGTATTCTGCGGCGCCATCAGATAAAGCTCAATGCGTCCAAGCCACATCATCGCCTTGAAATACTTATCAATATCAGGGCTTCGCATGTCGGGTATATAATGTCCGCGCGGCTTAAACTGACTGAAATCAACACTTCTGCCTTCATCACTGAAAAGCATCACGCCTTTGGGCTGATATGCATTCACCCAGGCAAGCAATGAATCAACTTCGGCAGAGTTACCTGAATAATAGACGGTTGCATTAACTCCGGCAAGTTTTCGCGCAACGGTAAGAAAAACATCAGCATCCTTCAAGTGCTTCAACATAGCCGGCTCTGTTGAATAACGGGCGCTTAGCTCCGGCATCTTTGCGTGCATCGCGGTAAGCATCGTTTTGAGCCGGGGATGCAGCGCTTCAATTTCGATATCTTTGAGTATTCTGTCATAAGATATATGGAACGCGTGAAGCAGCGCATCGGCTGATATATATACGGGAAGGTCTTTGTGATATATTTCAAGAAAAGAGCCCCCGAAGGCCATTCTGTTCAGACGCTCACTCACCATAAAACCATGCTGCTCCAAAAGCTGCTCCTCATACTCCGTAAGACCAAGCAGCGTTCTTATACTGTCCAGAAAAAGCACTTCATCAAGATTAGCATGGATATTGGCGGAAAAAATCCCGGCGGGATACATTTCAAGAAGCTGCTGTGCACTCAGGTTCTGATGCTGCAGAAGGAAGTTTTTATATTCCTGTACGGAAAAATTCTGCGGCTGCAATAGCTGAAACCCCAATAAAAGAAAGAGAGTTAAAAACCGGTTCATGGCTGAACTCCTGTGTGAGAAATTTAGACTTTAAAATTACCCAAAAATTCAACCTAATTCAAATCAATTAGTGCTGGGTGCTT
>BTUV01000134.1:2718-6217 GCA_045863035.1 Ignavibacteriales bacterium
TGGTGCTTGGTGCTTCGTCCGTGAAATTCGTGTTCCTAATTCGTGTAATTCGTGTTAAATTTTAATCAGTGAAATCAGCGCAATCCGTTTAATCCGTGATCAAAATCGGTGATCAAGAGCAGAGCCGTCAACTCCAACTACCACTACATCAAGCGGAATATCCTCTCCCGAATAGTCTATCGCGGTCTTTGCCAGTCTTACTAAGCCCGAACAACAGGGCACTTCCATCACTGCAACAGTAATTGAGCGAATTCCGGCTGTCGTAATCATCTGTATCAGCTTATCCAGATAAACCTGCTGGTTACTATCCAATTTTGAGCACGCGATTGCCAGTGACTTCCCCTTCAGAAAGTTTTTATGGAAATCAGGATAGGCAAACGGAACGCAGTCAGCTGCAAGCAGGAGATCAGCTCCGTGGTACTGAGGCGCTGTAGGTGAAATCAGGTGAAGCTGAACCGGCCAGTGAGTAAGGTGTGTCTCCCGGCTGCCCGATTCATCAACCGGATGGCTCTCAGGGGTAAAAACAGGATGTGAACTGCATCCTTGGTGTTTCTGAACCTCATGTTCCAAATCTTCAAATTCTACTTCAATACCTTCTTCTCTCAGAAACTTTGTTGCCTGAAGAAACAGCTCTTTTTCATCGTGCTCTATCAGATGGGTCAGATGTGCCTTGATGGTGTTTTCCCCGGCCCGCATCATCTTTTGCATTACTTTTATTTCGTCATAAGGTTCGGCTTCGCGCGTTTCAATGGTAATGGCGTCCTGCGGACACTCCCTGATGCAGGCACCAAATCCGTCGCAATACTTATCGCTGATCAGACGCGCCTTCCCGTCAATTATTTGCAATGCTCCCTCAGCGCAGGCAGGCACACAAATTCCGCACCCGTCGCATTTTTCTTCGTCAATGGTAATTATTTCTCTGAACATGGTATTTTTATTAAACGGATAAAATTATCTGATTCAAATTACGGGGAAAATGTATATTTTTCAAACCATATTTATGTTTTCGACCTGACCTTTGTAAACCCGTTTTGGTTTACATTCAGAACCTTGGACGAACTTCCGCGAATAACAAAAGAAAGTTATTGTGCAATTCATTCGCCACATCCGGGTTATACAATTTTTTAATCAGGATCAAGTTAACGCTATTTTGCAGAAATGTTAATCCGGAACCACTCCGCCTCTGAGCCGGCCGGAAGATCTGAAACTATTCTCTCCTGCAGTTTTTCCTGCGCCTTGCGGATTGAGCTGCTGACCAATGGATGAGAAACCGGTTCCCCTTTTACCATTCCCATCTGTGTCATCAGGTTGCTCAGACGTTCACCTCCAAAAACTTTAAGCAGTTCATCTTCAAAACTCTGATAAAATGTTACAACTGATTTCCGCTTCATTGCCCGTGTAAGCGCAAGCACCAGATCATCGGTTTCAGCTTTTGGATGATGCCCTGCTACAATTACTGCAACTTCTCCTTCTTTTTCTTCACTCAAACCTCCGCTCATTCCCTTGAGCACCTCCGAGGGGAGAAGAAGCACCCGCACGGTCTGGTTTCCCGCCGCGTTAACTGTCTCATAACGCTGATGCAGTGAATCAAAATAACGGTATGCCACTCCCTGCTCATCCATTTCGCTCCGCAGCGCGGTTAACTGGTCATGAAAAAACGCGATCACCATCACCGCGTCGTATATATGCGCCGCGGCTAAGATGTCGGTGGTCATTGCCTCAATCTTTTCTTCGCCGGTCATATATACTTTATCCTGGCTGTCAGAGGGGGCGTTCTTATTCTTGAAAGAAAACATCTGTCGGGAGTCCTTAAATTGAGTATCGTTCAACAACATCGTCCGGAATTCTGACCGGTCTGCCGTTTTTTGTGTTAATCAGCGTATAAATAAAATAACCCTCCGCGGCAGATTTTCCGGTTTTTTTCAGAACAATCTTAAAGGCAACTTTTGCCTGCGCGCCGCCGGCTTCCGCCACTTTTGTCCTGACGGCAATTTCATCCCCCAGCTTCATTTCACGTTTGTATTCGATATGTGTTACCGATATATACCAGTTCAGCCCCTTTTCATGAAACTCCCCCATGGACATTTTGTAATGAGTGTGCATCTGATCATAGCGCGCGGCAATGATGTAGTCCATATATTTCGAGCTGTGGACGTGGTTGTTCATATCAATATCATCCGGGCGGATAATGATGTCAGTTTCAAATTCGGAGAATGGCATATATATCCTATTGCTTTAAGACAAGATTTTTAAGCGTCTGAATCCAGAGAGGGTTGTCGTTTAAGCTCTCAACAAGTTGCACCTTCTGACCGCCGTGTTCTTTAATGAGTTCATCATATTCATAACCGATTTCAATAAGCGTTTCAAGGCAATCAGCAACAAAAGCCGGACTAAACACCAGCAGTTTTTTCGCTCCCTTCTTTGCCTGCTCAATCACCACTTTGTCCGCGAAGGGTTCAAGCCAGTCCTTATCCAACCGCGACTGAAAGCAGACGGTATATTTCTCGCTTGGAATACCAATCCCCCCGGCAATCATCCACGCTGTTGCATAACACACTGCTTTATAGCAATACTTATTTTCTTCTGTTATTTCATTTTCGCAGTTGTGGTCATCACAGGGCTTTCCGTCTGTATATACTTTATCCACCTGGCGGATAGGAAGCCCATGAAAGCTGAAAAGGACATGGTCATAATCGTTATGATTATATTTTTTACCGATTTCAATAAAGGCATTAATATAACCCGGATCATCAAAATACTGACTTATAAACCGGACCTCAGGAATTACCCACCAGCGGCTGATAATCTGCATCGCCTTCTCAAGCGCCGACCCGGTGCTGGCAGAGGCATACTGCGGAAAAAGCGGTACGATAATAATCTTTTTATAATTTGCCTTATTCATTCGCTGCAGGACCTCCTCCAAAGAAGGATTCTGGTAACGCATGGCAATCTCAACCCCGAAGTCATCCCCCAGCTCCTTTTTCAGGAGGTCGCGCACACTGTTACCATAAAGCAGAATCGGTGAACCCTCTTTAGTCCAGAGCTTCTGATACACATGAGAGGAATTTTTAACCCGGAAAGGGACAATAATCAGATTAACAAGAATCTTTCTCAGCAACCAGGGGATATCAATCACCCTTGGGTCATTAAGGAATTCCGTCAGATAGCGATAAACATCGAAAATGCGCGGTGTGTCAGGCGTTCCGAGCTGTATGAGCAAAACACCTGTCTGTGGACTTTTAGCCAAAAATAACTCCATATAATCTTAGAATAAACATACCCTAAAAATACGATATGAATGGGGAATTGGGAAGTATGAACTCTAAATGGGGGTCTCCATACCGAACCGTCTCCTGGCGAAAATCTCGTCCTTCCGTAGGGATGAAGAAATCACCAGACCAAATCAATATAACCACGGCGTTTATGTGATGGCGTCGTCTCATTGTGGCGCATGGTTGTGGTGGTATAGGTTTCCCCGGCTCCGCTCGGAAACCGGGTG
>BTUV01000135.1:0-6160 GCA_045863035.1 Ignavibacteriales bacterium
CCTCTTGCATTTTTTGTTATTCTTATTTAGATTTAGTCTTAATAAATTATGAATTATGTAACTGTTCATCATCTTAATAACACGGATATGAGTAATCAAATGAATATCTTCTTACTTCTCCTTCTCACGGCCTTTTCGGTCGTTTCTGGCAGGGATAACGATAATAAAAACTCCCGGCAGCCACAGGATTCTGTCACGCTCCATTTTGATTTCCCCCAGCTTGATGTTGTGGGGGTTAAGGAGCGCCTGACCAACAAAATCCCCGGCTCTGCCTCCCTTATTAACAACGAAATTATGCTCACTTTTCAACCCCTTTCCGGTAATGAGATTATCCGCACCATGACCGGCGTGAATGTGGTTGATGAAGAGGGCACCGGGCTCCGCCTTAACCTTGGTGTCAGAGGGCTTGACCCCGACCGCTCCCGCACCCTGCTCGTGCTCGAGGATGGCGTCCCCGTTGCGCTTGCCCCTTACGGTGAGCCGGAAATGTATTATACCCCGGCTATTGAACGGATGACCGGGCTTGAACTGCTGAAAGGAAGCGGCTCGATCCTCTGGGGACCCCAAACCATCGGCGGTGTGCTTAACTATAAAACCGTTGACCCTCCGGTTGAGTCTTCCTCATATATAAACCTCCGCAGTGGTCAGGGCGGGTTCTTCAGCTTATATGGTTCTTACGGCACTCAGTTTGACGGCACCGGTATTCAGGTGGGTGTGCTTCACAAACAGGCAGACCGGATTGGAACCACAAGCATGAACGTGGATGATGTAACCGCAAAACTGAAATTCCGCCTTGATGACCGTTCACAAATCGGCGTTAAGCTCAGTTTTTATAATGAAGAATCAAATTCCACCTACCTCGGTCTTACGCAATCAATGTATGACGCGGGTGACTATTACACCATAATGGCTCCCAATGATAAACTGAACATCCGCCGTTACGCAGGCAGCATCAGTCATAATTATATACTTAATGAGTCATCGTTCATCAAAACCAATATATACGCTTACACCACTTCGCGCGACTGGCTGCGTCAGGATTTCAGCCGCAGTAAAGTATCCAACCCGGTGGCGGTTTTTGGTGATACCACCATCAGCGGCGGAGCAGTATATATGCGCAACAGTACCGGCAACCGCGACCGTCAGTTTGAAGTGATGGGAGCAGAAAGCCGTTTTAACACCATCTATCAGTTTGCCGGTATCAGTAATGAGCTTGATGCAGGCGTTCGATTCCTGTGGGAGAAAGCATACGAGCAGCGCGTTAACGGAAAGAAATTTAACGCGGTTTCAGGCGAACTTGTTGAAGATGAAATACGTACAGGCCGTGCATTCAGCGTATTTGTTCAGAACCGGTTTCATGTCTCGCCGGCTTTGACCATTACCCCCGGCGCACGGCTTGAAACGTTTACTTTCCTGCGCGATATATACCGTATTTCTTCAAAAGATACCTCTCTTAAAGGCGAGGACAATATGGTTACGATTATTCCGGGTATTGGCGCTAATTATAAAATTAATGATGCTGTTTCGTTTTTTGCGGGCGTTCATAAGGGATATGCACCTCCGCGCGTCAAAGATGCTATTTCCAACTCAGGCACCTCACTTAAACTTGACGCAGAAGAAAGCATTAACTCAGAGGTTGGTATGCGCTGGCAGTCTCACTCGCTTGATTTTGAGCTGACCTGGTATCTGCTTGATTTTTCCAATCAGGTTATTCCTGTTTCTCAGTCTTCCGGCGGAGCAGGAACCGGATTTGTTAACGGCGGCGAAACCCGGCATTCCGGTATTGAGTTCGGCATCTCTCACCGCTCTCCTTATTTGTTTGGCAATCTCCTGAGCATAAGAAGTTCATTTAATGCTACTTATAGCAATGCTGAATATAGTTCTGACCGGTTTATCACAAAAGGAAGCACGGTATATAACGTTAACGGAAAACGCCTCCCTTATTCACCGGAAACTGTCAGTAACCTGAATATTTGTTTTATGTTTAGCAACGGCCTTTCACTTAATACAGGTGTTGTATATACGGCTGAGCAGTTTGCCGATGAGCTGAACAGTGAAGCTCCTTCGGCCTCCGGCGAAACCGGACTCATCCCCGCCTACACATTGCTTGATTTCACCGCTCGTTACAGCATCAGCTCGCTCGGCAGCAGTGTTTATGTTTCTGTAAAGAACGCCGGTGACACCCGCTACATAGCCGGCAGAAGACCCCAGGGCATTAAGACCGGTATTCCGCGCATGATTACCGCAGGTATTGAAACCTCGTTCTAAATTCTGGTCAAATCAGAATACGTCAGCCCCGGCCTGATACCACTCATGCCGGGGTTTTTTATTTCCACCCCGCCACCCATGTAGCCCCGTTACCGTCTTGCTTCTGAGAGCATTGCGAAAAACACGTAATTTAACCTCAAAACTACGTGTTATTCGAAATTGCTTTCCGTTTGTCTTTCCTTTTTCTTCTCGCTTACGAAAGTTCAACCTCTTCATTTCTGCAAACCGGATAGCTTTGTTCACTGACCATATATACTATACCCGCCCGAAAAACCCTGTTTTTAAGCTATAGAGCAACCTTTTTCCTTATGGTTCTTTCTAAAGCTCTGCCTGAAAAAAATTATGCGCCCCATATTCAAATTCCTCATTCCTGTTTTTTGCTTTTCTTTACAATCGGATTACTTCGTAAAACACGTAGTTTTATACAAAAATTACGTGTTTTCCCTTATTTTTTCACTTACCGACCGGTCGTATTTTTGTTGCAGTTAAACGTAAAATTTCGTTTAACCGGTATGCGGAATCTGTTTCCGCTGGTTTTCTCTTTTATTTGTATGGGTGATCACCGGGAAGGGAGCTTGTGATTTTTACCGTCAGATAGTGACTGAAGACCGGAACTGTCAGATCAGTCCTTCAGCTCAAGATGGCCGAAACGGATCATTAATTCTGCCGCATTTACCGCAACGGACTCTGTTAAAGCTCTCGTATATGAGAGTGCGGCGGGTTTCGTATTATAATCAGCCGGGCGGGCAAAAAAATTTGCACAGACAGAGCAGCGGGGTAGTGTTCGTCTGTGTCTGGGCTTGAGACTCCCTGAGTTTAATTTTTCTGTCCGCCCGAAGTTTATTCGGAAGGGAGTTCCATTATGCCTCTTTCTCTGTTTCTTTTTATTATTTATGTTTTTGCGTGGGTAGCAGTATCGTTGCGTCAATACAGCGGGCGATATAACTTTATCTTTATTACCTATGCCTTAATTGAGCTGCTTCAGCTTACTGAGCATTTTCTGCTCAGCCGGTATGATTATCTGCTTACCGGGGCATTGGGGTTTGCCATCATTTATTTTCTGCTGACCAGCCGGAACCGCCGGCTCAAATCACCCGGAGTTTTTCTCCTCTCTACCGCCCTCATCTTGCTGCTCCTCCTGCCCGATTTTCAGTCGGGGTTTTCTCTTATTATTTTGCAGCATGCTGTTATATTTATTATTCTGTTGTGGGATGCCTACTCAGATATGACCAATAATATGGAAATTAATTTGTTTTATGTGTTTATGTTGCTTAATGAAATTAATGCAATCTTTATGTACATGAGTCTGCGCTTCTCTTCCGGCGCTCTGAGCGATGTCTCCCGGCTTCAGGTTATGATGGGAACCTGCATCGCTTTCTGGTTCATCATTTTCCGGTATGACAAACCCAAACTGGGCATAAAAATATAATGATTGGAGATGTAGATTTTACCTTCACGTTTGTTGATCTGATTTTCAACCCGGTAACGTATTCTGTTTTTCTGGTTGTCCTGATATATGCAACTTTTTATTATACCATAAAGAAGGGGCTGATTCCGCTTGAACAGAAACATGCTGAGGAAAAGCAGCAGCTTGAACGTGAAAAAGATGAACTCCGCTCTCTTTTCAGTGACCTAGACCCCAATCCGGTTGTTCAGACAGACGACAGAGGGTATATACTTCTGACTAATCAGCGGGCCCAGGAGGTGCTGCGGCTCCCCGCTGAAAAGGGCGGACTGCTCTTTGACCTCCTCCCTGAAATTCCGCAAATTGATGTGGCGCAGTATATACTCGAAAACAAAAACGCCGTCATGGAGCTTAACATCTTCGGAGAGCATTATCTGGTGTATTTCCGCGGACTTGAACGGCTTAATCTGCTTCAGATTTATTTTAACAATATCCACGCTCTTAAAACAAACGAGCTGAAAGTAAAAGAACTGACAGAACACATGAGTTTTTTACAGGAGTACGAACGCGAGAGAATTTCGCGTGAGCTTCATGACGGTCTCAGTCAGTCGCTCACTTCTGCTAAAATGCTTGCTGCAAAAATTTCAGACATTAAAGATTCATCCCGCTTAGCTCCTGTTTGTGATGAGTTAACAAGGGAACTTGACCTCACTATTGTCAGTTTAAAAGATATTGCTTTGAATCTGAGACCAAAAATGCTGAACGAGTTCGGGCTTGATGCAACTCTCCGCTCGCTCATTAAAAGAATTTCACTGGTCTCAGGAAAGTCCGGTGAATATCAGTCACTCGGTCTGGAATCACGGCTTGACTGGAAACTTGAATCAACTCTTTACCGGATGACACAGGAACTTCTGAATAATATTGTAAAACATTCATCAGCCGAGAGCTTTTCCGTGCAGGTTAACAGGGAAGCAGGCCGCGTTATCCTCCTGGTTTCAGATAACGGTCGCGGGTTTGATTATAAAGAATATGAAAACTCAACCACACTGCGCGGATTCGGTCTCTTCAACCTGAAAGAGCAGGTTACTTTTTTTAACGGCCGGCTTGAGGTTATTTCATCACCCGGCGAGGGAACTGATGTTATTATTGAATTACTTGAGCAGAACAAATGAGCAGCGCGGTAAGTAAAAGAAAACTTCTTATTGTGGATGACCACGAGATGGTGCGAAAGGGCATCTGGAGTCTGATTAAAGACCTCAATAGTTTCAGTGAGTTCCGCGAGTCTTCAAGCGGCGCTGAAACCATGAAACTCGCCGCGGAGTATAATCCGGATTTTATTTTTGTTGATAACTGATGTTATTATTGAATTACTTGAGCAGAACAAATGAGCAGCGCGGTAAGTAAAAGAAAACTTCTTATTGTGGATGACCACGAGATGGTGCGAAAGGGCATCTGGAGTCTGATTAAAGACCTCAATAGTTTCAGTGAGTTCCGCGAGTCTTCAAGCGGCGCTGAAACCATGAAACTCGCCGCGGAGTATAATCCGGATTTTATTTTTGTTGATATTAGTCTTCCTGATATTCTCGGTACAGAACTGATTCAGCAACTGCGGGATTCCGGCTATAAGGGTTATATACTTGTGCTTACCATGCACGATGAGGAGGAGTATATCTACCGCAGTTATAAAGCCGGCGCGTCAGGATTTCTCCCTAAATCGTCCGAAAAAGAAGAACTGGAAAAAGCCATCTACGCCATACTCGGTGGTATTGAGTTTTATATAAGAAATATGAACCGCGATCAGGTGCGTGAGTTTATCGCGAATTATGACGAGGTCTATAAAGAATCCCTGCTGCTTGAAAACGTCATCCTCACAAACCGCGAACGCGAAGTGCTGCTCACGCTATATAAGGGACACTCCATAGAAGAAGCCGCCGAACTGATGAGTTTAAGCTCAAGAACCATTGAGGTTTATCGAACCAACCTTCTCACCAAATATCGTTGTAAAAATTTACAGGAATTATTTTATCTCGTGCGCTCAAATGAATTTCTTTTGAGAAAATTAGGTGAGATAAGATAAAAATCAATGCACAATTGTACAATGTACAATTGACAATATCCTCCTGACTTCTGCCAAAATTTGACCCAATGGTAAAAATATGACAATACGTGTTCAAAACGAAGTTTTTCTAATAATTTGTCATACTAATTTTAATGATACATTGTGGCAAAAAAATTATAGTCATATCCTTATCAACAACAATGCAATTTGGAAAAGGAAATTTCAGACACAAGGTCAATGCTACTATAGCAAAGCCCCCGCTTCTAATTTACAATGAACAATATATAATTTTTTAAGCCCCCTCTTTCCAATACAGAACCCGGCAAACACAAATTTATGTTCTGACGTAATAAATATTCAGTTAAAAATTACACTGTCAGGAGAGAGGGGGTTTGGGGGTGAGTCTTGTTATCGCGAACATGTGGCTG
>BTUV01000136.1:0-5983 GCA_045863035.1 Ignavibacteriales bacterium
TCCCTGTCAATTTCATCTAACTTGAGTGTTATATGCTCCCATTCGGTATATACTTTTGCAAGTTTTTCTTTGATTTCCTTATAGGCGGCATTAGCTTTTTTTAATTCGTCCGGCCGCTGATAGAGTGTCGGGTCAGCAAGAAGGTCTTCTAAGGATTTCTGTTTTACTTCAAACTGGGCGATTTCTGCTTCTGCTTTTTCGAGTTTCTTTTTTATGTCTTTGGTGCGGTTATGCTTCTCCTGCCGCAGTTCTGCTTCAAGCCGCTTGATGTCCCTACGTGAGCTGTCTGATGATTGCTTTTTTTGCCTGGCGGAATTTTGCTGTTGTGAAGCTGACTCCTGACTCCTCTTGAGCAGATAATAATCAATGCCATCCTCATACTGCCTGAATAAACCCCGCTCAATGCGTACTACTTTGTTCACAATCGGGCGGAGGAAATCAACATCATGTGAAACAAGAACTAAGGAACCTTCAAAATCAGAAAGCGCCTTTTGAAGAATTTTTTTTGATGATATATCAAGATGGTTGGTCGGTTCATCAAGAATGATAAAATTAAATTTTGCAGAAAGTATTTTTGCAAGGCATACCCGGCTTTTTTCTCCCCCTGAAAGCACCCCCACTTTTTTAAACACATCATCACCTGTAAAGAGGAATGAACCGAGCAAACCGCGCAGATAGGGAACAGTTGTATTTTCCGAAACCTGCGCGATGGTTTCAAGTATATCAAGCTCCGGGTCAAGACTCGCGGTTACATCCTGAGCGTAATATGCAGTCATTACGTTGTGTCCGGTTATTACTTCTCCGCCTGATATATCGGTTACTCCGGCAAGGATTTTCGCCAGAGTGGTTTTGCCGGCACCATTTGGCCCCACAAAAGCAATTTTATCTCCCTTCATGATTTCAAAATCAAGGCCGCGGAAAATCTTTTTTTCTCCGTAGTTTTTATCTACTTTATTAAGCGTCATTACTGTTCTGCCGGAGGGGGGAGCCGGAGGAAACCGCAAATTTATTTCTGAAGTATATTCGGGGAGTTCGATCAGTTCAACTTTTTCAAGCTGCTTAACGCGGCTCTGCACCTGTCGCGCCTTGGATGCTTTATATCTGAATCTGTCAATAAACCGTTCGGTTTCTTTTATTTTTTTCTGCTGAGTTTCATATTGCGCTTCGGTTTGCCGGTCACGTTCTTCCTTAAACTTCAGATAATCGTCATATTTTCCGTTAAAGATGTTGAACCTGCCGAGATATATCTCAAGAGTTTTGTCGGTAACATTGTCTATAAATGTTTTATCGTGGGAGACAATCAGCAGCGAGCCCTTGTAACCCTGTAAAAAAGAGGTTAGCCATTCAAGCGAATCAATATCAAGATGATTAGTCGGCTCATCAAGCATGATCAGGTCACTTTCAGCGATCAGAATTTTCGCGAGGGCAAGACGCATCTGCCATCCGCCGGAGAATTCATCTGTCATGCGGGTTAGGTCTTCCTCTTCAAAGCCAAGACCGCGCAAAACTTTACTCACTCGTGCTTCAAGGGAATAGGAGTCATATTCTTCCAGTTTTTGATGAACATCACCGAGCGCATAAACCAGTTCATCGCGCTGTGTTTCATCGGTAACGGTTTCAAGCAGGCGGGTTATTTCTGTTTCCTTTTCGCGTTGGGCCAGTATGCCCGGAAACGCGGAAGATGCTTCCTGAAGCACGGTTTTACCACTGTGGGTAACATTCTCCTGCGGAAGATAGCCGATACTCAGCCGGCGCTGTTTGTATATATTACCCTTCTCCGGCTGAAGACCTCCGTTAAGCATCCGCAGAAGTGAGGTTTTACCGGTGCCGTTTGCTCCGACCAACGAGAGTTTATCCCCGGAGTTTATTTTAAGATTTACTTCGCGGAATAAATACCTGCCGCCGAACTGCAGGGAAACATCAATCAGATCAACCATTTATTTCCGGACGACTGCTGCTTTAACCGAACCAACCGAGTTCCCCTCCTGGTCAGATGCTGTGATGATATATATACCGGTGGTAACAAACTTTCCGTCCTTGTCACGTCCGTCCCATTGAGCAATTCTTCCGCCGGGGGAAGAAAATTCACGTATAACATTTCCGCTTATATCAATAATTTTTATTTCAGCATCCTGCAGCAGACCGTCAATCGTGAGGTTTTTACCGGCGGTTCCGAGAATAAAGGGGCTCGGATATACATTAAGCCCGCTCAGATCACGCTCTGGTTTAGCGGCTAAGGTTGAAACCGAATTCAGCCCTGCATCTGTTCCGATATACGCAGTGCCTGTTCTTTCATCGAATGCAATGCTTTGAATTGCATCGGAGAGAAGAGGACTGTTTCTGCTGTCAAATGCAGCAATGAGAGTGGAACCGTCTGATGAAAAAACAAGGACACCCTGATTGTTTGTTCCAATCCATTTTCTGTTAATCGGGTCAACTGTTATTGCGGTTACAGTATATTGACGCAATGAAAAAAGCGAAGTAACACGCGGTGCGGGATTTGTGCCAAGTACCGATGAAGGATTTGCAATGACAAAAGTGCCGAGATTTGTTCCCAGCCAGATTTCACCTCTGCGGTCTATTGCCATCGCGTTTATTGTTTTTCCCTGCAGTTCCGAAACTGATGAAGCGTAACCGGACTTATCATCCGTCCTAACTCCGAAGGTGCGGTTTTCATTAAAGTAAAAGAGACCGCTTTTTTGTGCATCGGCTGATATATACCATTTGGTATCATTCTTGTCAATCACCATGCTTATATACTGAGAAATTGAAGAGTCCGCATAGTTAGCATACTGATGCCATGTGCTGTCAGGTGTAAGAACCGAAAGAATTTTTCTGTCTGCGGCATCATGGTTTAATGCCCAGAGATTTCCTCTTGAATCTTGTCTGACGGCAGGTATTACAATAAAGTCAGGGTCATTGGATATACCGCGTATGGGGGTATTCTGTGCATTAAACAGAAGACGGCTGCCATCGGGTTTAATGCGGAGAAATCCTTTCCCCCAGTTTCCGGCGAAAAGAGTATTATCAGAAGATGTGGATACAGAAAAATATGAGTTACTGCCAATGGAAGGGTCAGTAGTCAGATCAAGAATGCTCCAGCCAAATCCATCAAACCGGTAAAGCCCTTTTCCGGTAATGTCACGCCCGGTGGCTGCCCAGAGAATTCCGTTGTTATCAACCACAAGGTCAAGAAACTGATTTGAACCGGGACCCGGAGGATATATACTTGTCAGAGTATCAGAGGAACTGACAATTATTGCTCCCCGGTCACTGGTGAGGAATACTTTACCCGCAGTGACGGCGGAGACAGAGCTAAGTGTTCCGGCTGATGGTATATAAACCTGTGCCGGGCTGCCGCCGGTGTAAAGCCAGAGGGAGTTTGAAGCCAGATAAAACAGTGAGTCGCCGCTGGCAATAAAATCGGAGATTGGCGTTGTGTTTAAAGAAGGAATTAAGGAACTCCATACAGTATCATTCCTGACCGAAAACCCGCGCGGTGTTGAGACGATTAGTTTCCCTTTATATGAACCGGCTTTATATACCGTGTTTGAGGGGAGTCCGTTTTGTGTTGTATATACACTCCATGATGAAGGGGCCGCCAGGTTGGTGCTCCCGGGAATCTGCCGGATAAGACCAAAATCCGAACCTGCGTAAATGAGACTGTCACGGTATGAACTGTAGATTTTGCTGTTTGCGTTGAGAGCCGCAAACTTAAAAAACGTATCAAAAAAAACGTAATTCCGGGCATCGAGGAGTGAAAGACCAAATTCAGTGCTGACAAAAACCGTATCACCCCTGACCGAAAGGGAGTTAATCTTTTTGTTGGGGAAATTAGAATTAGCAATGTCAGAAATCCGCTTTGTTGTCCGGGTCAGTGGATTATAAATTTCCAAAATTCCGGAGAGGGAACCCATCCATACCTTTCCCTCAGAGTCAATTGCCAGAGCATTGAGGTCAGAGCCGCTAAGCCCGTCTGCCTTATCAAGAGTAAAATAGGATTTAGTAACCATATTATAATAGAAGAGTCCCCCGGAGGTGGCTGCCCAGATCAAATCGCCTGAAACACCGGCGCTGCGTACCACTTTTTTATCGGTATAATTCTTCCAGTTCGAGAACTCCTGCGCTGAAGTGCCGGTGAGCATTATTAGCAGCAGAGTGATACAAATTTTTGTCAGTAGGAGTAGATATCCTGCTTTTTCTTTCATGAGCCGGTTTTTTTTATTTATTTATCCTCCTAAATTATTAAAGTTATGTGTAATCTCGACCAAGAGTAAGGGCAAAATTCATTGCATAGGATACCAATAAGGCATTTCATTTTCCTGGCGGGGCTTGTTCTCCTTAACTGGGGGGGTGGGCTAACTGCAGGGTTTATGAATGATGACTTCCAGATAATCGGGGTTAAGGTTCCGGAGAGCTTCGGAGAAATACTTTCGCCTCTGGTTTCGGGGCACGTTTGGGGTGTTTATTGGCGGCCACTGATAAGGATTCTCTATAATTTTCTGCTGTTTACCGCCGGTCATACCCCGGTCGTCTTCCATGCTGCGGGGCTCGTGCTTTTTCTTGGTGTTATCATAACGGTATATCTTCTCTCGGTGCGAATAACCAGGAGTCAGGTGACTGCCCTTATTACTTCCGCACTGTTTGTTGTGCTGCCTTCCAGGGAACTCCCCGCGTTGTGGATTGCTGATCAGGTTGAGCTTCTTGTCTTTATATTTACCGGATTGGTGTATCTTACCTCAAAAAACTACGCGGACACAGGCGAACGGAAACACCTCATTCTGGCATTGCTTATGATGACAGGGGCGCTGCTTTCAAAAGAACTGGCATTCATGGCGGTGCTTCTTCCTGCACTGATGTGGGCAGCAACAGGGTCGGCCCGGCCAGCAATGATGCGTCATCTTACGCTGACGGGAGGTTTTACGATTCTAACAGGAGCACTTCTCAGCTACCGTGCTTTTGTGATCGAAAGCAATCTTTTTGCGGCGCGGCACCTGGCGGATACCGGCTTCCTGAGGATGGCGAAGAATTTTATCTTATATATTCCTTCTGTTTTTGCAGGACCTGACCAGTTCGGGTATATCCTTTCGGGTAGTCTGACCGGGTATATAATCGCGGGTGCCGCGCTGCTGCTTGCCGGAGTGCTTGCTTATTTTGCGTTGCGCAGGATGCTGCAGGAGAGAGAGAGCAGCCCGATATATATATTAGGCGCGGGATGGTTTATTCTCTTTCTGCTGCCTGTCCTGCCGGTATATATGCGGTGGTATGTGTTTACCGCTTCGTTCGGCGTGATTCTCATTATCGCCCATTTGCTTGGGGGTATCTATTCAGGGCTCAAAAAACCCGGCTCTGTGCTTGCTCCGGTCGTTGTCATTATACTGATTCTTTCATCACATAATATCTTTCTTTCGCAAAAGTGGAATGATGCAGGTAAACTTGCCTCCGATATTGGACGAAATATTACAGCTAACAAACGGTTTGTGGAGAACAATACTATACTATTGTGGGGAGTCCCTGATAAGCTCAACCGCGTTCCCGTCATGAAGCTCGGTCAGAAGGAGATGTTTGAATTTTACAGCGGCAGTGAAGCGGCTGATATTCGCTCACCGCTTCGCGCGGAACTGTTTGGGAACAGTCCGGATATACAGATGCTCTCCGCTGACTCAGCCGGCTTCAGTATGGTGCTTTACGGCGGGAGGTTCTTGCAGGAGGGGGATGGTTCAAAACTGTTGTTGAAAAGTGAACAAACTGAATTTACGTATGAATCATACACCGTAAGAATAGAAACCAGAGTTGAAGAGGGTTATCCAATTGCACTTGTATATATAAAAGGCGACATAATCGAAAAAGGAAAACTGCATCTGTGGTTCACCGGCAGGGAATTTAAGAGAATTAAAAATGAATAATGTAAAGTTCTGACATTACTTATAGATACTCTTATACTGAAAAATTTTTTCCTGATTCAGCAAGTAATCGTTGCCTT
>BTUV01000137.1:0-5982 GCA_045863035.1 Ignavibacteriales bacterium
AAAATACTCTGCTTCGTTAACATCACTTACGTTTTTGATGTGAAAGTTTACAAATTACAAGACAAAACTATCTTTTATAATTTCGCCTGATCAGAAGTTTAGTTAAAACCAACAGTCAGCCGCATGTTCGCAATAACAAGACTCACCCCCAAACCCCCTCTCTCCTTACAGTGTAAGTTTTAACTGAATATATTCTCTTGCAGAATTTAAATTTGTGTTTGCCGGGTTCTGTATTGGAAAGAGGGGGCTTAAAAAATTATACATTGTTCATTGTACATCGGAAGCGGGGGTTTTGCTACTGAAGCATCGCCACTGTATCCGGAATTTCCTTTTTCCAAATTGCATCGTCAGCGATAAGGGTCTGACTCAATATATTTTTTCCACAATTTATCACTAAAATTAGTATGACAAATTATGAAAAAATCAGTGTTTTTAAATCGTATTCGAAGATTTTTACGATTTGGTCAGATTTTGGCAGAAATCAGGACTGATAAACGGCTGACTTGTCCACCCCGCTCACACACACTCTCTCGGAGCCGGTGGCATCATTTATCATACCCCCTCTCGCTGCATTCCCGGTCTGAAACCCGCATGGCTGGTGGTCAACATCAGGTAAAGATATTTTTTCTGCCGGGTCAGATTACTGTTTTGCGTAACAAGTTTCAGTGTATTTTTGCGGGTAACAGATAAGAAGGTTTTATGAAAGAGTTTGCCGAAGGAAGAGTTCTTGTTAAAGAGGGAGAAATCGGAAAAGAGTTTTATATACTGCTCTCCGGCAGTGTGGTGGTGTTTAAAAACGGGAAGAAGATCGCTGAGATTTCAGCTAAGGGCTCAACCATAGGCGAACTGAGCGGAATTCTTTCCACGCCAAGAACCGCGACCGTTATGGCGCAGGAAGACTGTACCGTTGAAGAAATTACTTCTGATATGGATTCGCTGATAAAGGAAAATCCGGAATTGCTGAAAAAAATGCTCTATTTTATGGCGGAACGGCTCAGCGCGACAACTTCAAAACTCGCGGAATTTACAGAAGTTTTTGAGCACCTCGGCAAAAAAGCATTTTAAGCCAACGAAGCACACAAACAATATCATCTGAAGATTTTTAACGCAAAGGAAAAAAAGTTAACCCAAAGTAACGCAAAGTTTTAGAAGTCAGCCGGCGTCCTTTGTGTCGTCATTGTCCCCCGTAAGCCAACATAGCAGCAAACATTGTTTAAGCCCCCTGTTTACATTATTTTACCGGTACAAATACCAATTACGAAAAAATCGGTGTTTTTGCCGGTATTCGCACGTTTTTTGAGTGGGGGAATATTTCAGCAGCAGGCAAGAAAACATAACTGAACTGCGGCGCGGCTGAAAATCTGCCCCGGCATTTTGCAATTTTTCTCCCCTCGCTTTTAATTATAAAACAGAAATCCGTATTTTACCTTCAAATAAAATTGAGAGTTCTTCAAGCTCATGGTGCTAAAGAAGCGGAAAATTCATTGGTATCTGTTGGCTGGTTTTTTTGGTCTGTCGGCAGTGTTAATCGTCTCGGGTGTCGTTTTTTACAACTTCAACAAATCAGAGGTTCAGACACAGCGTTATAATGAGCTTTCAGCCATCAGCTCCTTAAAAAAGCAGCAGATTGAAAAGTGGATACGGGAACGGCAGTCTGATGCTTTCTTCTTTTATTATAATCCAGCGTTTCACCGCGATGCAGCCCTTCTGGGTAAGACTCCGAAATCAGCAGAAGCCCGCGAGACAGTTGAGGGCTGGATTTATCCTCTTTATAAAAGCCATCTTTACCGAAGCATCAGTTTGTGGGATGAACAAAACACGCTTCTTTGTATAGTGGGCGATACAACGTATTCCGCGGTACTGACAGAATACGCGCGCACTCTGAGTATTGCTGATACTATAACTCTCTCCGACCTCTATTTTTTTGATGACCGGATTGCAATGGACCTTATTTCGAATATCAGGGTACCCGGAGCTGCAAAATCCTGGAAACTCTTCTTCCACATAGATCCGTTTATTGAACTTTTCCCCCTGATACAAACATGGCCAACGCTGAGCAGGACGGCTGAATCTCTTTTGCTTGAAAGTGAGGGTGACAGTGTTCTTTATCTTAACGAACTGAGGCATCAGAAAGGAACAGCTCTTAAACTGAAACTTCCCGGTAGCGCTCAATATACCGCTCCTCAAATGGTTGCAAAGCGGAAAACCGGATTATCAGAGGGGATTGACTACCGGGGGATTACTGTTGTTTTAAATTCAGTTAAACTGAGTCATCGTAACTGGTATTTAGTCAGCAAGGTTGACACAGAGGAAGTTTATGAATCTGTTGACCGGAGCTTGCTTCTTATTGCAATTTTTACACTGGTGCTCATAGGGACAGCGGGTGGCAGCGTCTATATATATTATAATCAGTCGCTGATCAATCAGTATCGTGAAATGCTGATCAAAGAGCAGGAGCGCGCGGAAGCTGTTACGCGTTATGAAACCCTCACCCGGTTTGCCAACGATGCCATTCTCATTGCTGATGAAAACGCAAAAATCATAGAAGCAAACCTGAAAGCCGAAGAGCTTTTCGGTTATTCCAAAGAAGAACTTCTCACAAAAAATATAAGAGAGCTGCGGACCTCAGAATATGCGGGTATTGTAAATGATTTTCAGAAGCGTGCTGATACCGGCGATGGTATCAGGACCTCGGTTGATTATCTCCGGAAAGATGGAACGGTATGGACCGGAGATGTCAGTTCAAAAACCATATTGATCGGCGGACAAAAATATTTCTTCGGTATCGTAAGGGATGTAACAGAAATATTAGCAAACAGGAGACGCATTGACAAACTGAACCGCTTTAACATACTATTAAATGAAATTAATGAGCAGATAGTAAGAGTTGATAATGAAGCGGAGCTGCTGAAAAGAACATGTGAAACAGCGGTTGAACACGGGGGATTTCTGCTGGTCTGGATTGGCATTAAAACAAAGCATAATTCTCTCAGTCAGCTTGCCGGCGCCGGCGAAGCGGTTCATTTTCTGGCGGGGCTTTCTTTACAGAACCTGGATTATTCGACCGATCACAGTCAGATTTCACGGGCCCTAAGCTCAGGTGAGGTTGTATATATCAATAACCTGCCGGAACACCCTTCTGTGATTCAATGGAAAGAGCGGATTGAGGCAGCCGGAATCGGTGCAACCGCGGGTATTCCGGTAAATCTAAACCGGGCGGAACCTGCTTTTATTGCTTTTTATGTTAAGGAAAAGGATTTTTTTTATGACGAAGAGATGCGGCTTCTTAAAAGAATAGCTTCCAATATTTCTTTTGCGGTTGAAAAAATTCATCTTGAACAGAAGCGAAAAGAGGCAGAGCGGCAAAGGCAGATCAGTGAGAAAAACTATGCGGCTGTTGCCGCAAACATTCCTCAGTCAGATGTCTATTTGTTTGATAAGGAGCGTATCATTCAACTTGCAGATGGTTCTGAAATGAAAAAATTCGGGCTGGGGAATGAGCTTTATCAGGGCAGACGCATAGATAAGCTGTTGGCATTTGAGACATACGGTCTTTCCCCTGATTTTTTCAGCCGGGTGCTTAACGGGGAAGATATGAAAGAGGAAATCCGCATTCAGAATTATGTATATACCATTAACGGAATACCGGTAAGAGACGAGGGGGGAGCGCTCAGGGGGGGTATTGCGCTCATAACGGATATATCTGAGACCAGGCGTGCCGAGGAAGCAATTATTGCAAGCGAAGAAAAACACCGCAATCTTATTAACCAGCTACCGGATGCAGTGATGCTGATTAGCAGCCAGGGTGTTATTACTTTTGCCAGCCCGGCGGCACTGGAACTGTTTGGCATGACCGAAAAAAATTACCGGACGTTTCATTTCCCCGCTTTGGTTACCGGCAGAACAGAGGAAGAACAAGTTGCGCTGCGCGAAGAAATCAGCCGCGGTAATTACGTTCACGGAGAAGAAAAATTCAGGAAGCTGAACGGGGAAGAGTTTTATGCTGAGTTTTCCGTAAGACAGACAGCGCCGGATGTGGTTCAAATTGTAATGAGAGATATCACTGAAAGAAAGATGAATGAAGAACTGGTAAAACAGAAAACCGGACAGCTTCAGGGATTTTTTAACAGCGGAAAATATTTTATGGGAATTATTGAGCTGCGCGGTGAGGATGCTTATGTTTTAATGCTTAATGATGCTTACGCTGCTCTTATCGGTCAGACACCGGCGATGCTTGAGGGAAAGTGCACCAGAATATTTGCATCCAGTGATAAAGAATATGAGGGATGGAAAGGACTGTTCATAAACTGCAGAGATACCGGTCAGTCGGTTAATATTGACACACCTTTTCCCATAGTCGGTGAAGATTTTTATGTTCATACTTCTATCAACCGGATACCTCACGAAGGCAAATATGATTCGTTTTCATTCATAGCATTTGATATATCAGAACGGATGCGCTATGAAAAAGAATTGTTTGAGTCACAGGACTCACTGCACAAACTTGCCGTCCATCTCCAGAATGCCAGAGAAAACGAACGTATAGCAATAGCGCGGGAAATGCATGATGAACTGGGGCAACTGCTTACCGCGGTTAAGATGAATGTTACTTTTCTGATAAGGCAGTTAAAAAAAGAAGAACCACTTCCGAAAACAAAAGAAACCATAAATGAGCTGGAAGGCATTTCATCGACCATTGATGAAAGCGTAAAGGGAGTCCGCCGGCTTATAACCAAGCTGCGGCCGGAAGTGCTGGATAATCTCGGCTTATTTTCCGCAATTGACCGGCTTGCGGAAGATTTCAGACAGAAGACAGGCAAGATCGCGGTTTTTGAAAATTCCGCCGGAGAACCGGAGCTTGGCAAGGATATTTCATTGGCGCTTTTCAGAATAGTGCAGGAGTGTATTACTAACGTGATTAAACACGCCGAAGCAGAAAGTGTAAAAATTACATTTTCAAAAAGTAACGGTTTTTATCTGCTCGCGATCGCCGATGACGGTAAGGGTTTTAATAAAGGAAAGCGGAAATCGGGAAAACAGTTTGGTCTTATGGGGATACAAGAGCGGATGTATATATTCGGAGGAGAAGTTTCTGTGAGCAGCAATCCGGGCAAAGGCACGGTAGTAACGGTACGGCTGCCTGAAAACGCGGAACTTCAGGGCAGTAAAAAGAAAGAGGAAACAACATGATTACTATATATATAGCAGACGATCATCAGCTTATAAGGGAAGGGCTGAAAAAAGTGCTCAAAGGGGAGGATGGTCTTACGGTCGCGGGTGATACCGGCAACCCTGATGAGATTCTGCCTTTTCTTGAAAAACATGATACCGGTGTAGTTATTTTGGATTTAAATTTTCCCTCACGAAGCGGGCTGGAAATTCTAAAAGACATAAAGAGCATTTATCCTGAAACCGCTGTACTGATACTCTCAATGAATCCGGAGGAGCATTTTGCTGTCAGGGCGCTCAAGGCAGGCGCGTCGGGATATCTTACAAAAGAGAGCGCGGCTGAAGAACTGATCGCCGCAATACACAAAGCCGCGGCAGGAGGAAAATACATCAGTTCGCACCTGGCCGAAAAGCTTGCGTTTGACCTTGATGCAACTCTTTCCAAAACCACACATCAGATGCTTTCAGACAGGGAGTTTGAAGTGCTTATTCTTATCGCTAAAGGAAAGCCGCAAAATGAGATAGCCGCAGAACTAAACCTGAGCCCCAGCACTGTGAATACCTACCGCGGCAGAGTTATCGAAAAAATGGGGTTTAAGTCAAACGCAGAACTGGTGCAATACGCGGTTAAGAACAAACTGGTAGATTAGCCGGAAAACTCAGACTCCCGCGTTTAATTACCCGTTAATGGGAGTTTGAGGAAAATTCAATGTACAATGAACAATTCCGAAGCCCCCGGGAATCAATGAAGAATTAAAAATTAAAAATTAAGAATTAAGAATGTGCAATGAACAATTCCGAAGCCCCCGGGAA
>BTUV01000138.1:0-5973 GCA_045863035.1 Ignavibacteriales bacterium
TATAATACACTGCTTGGTAAGTATCACTTACTTTTTTAATGAGAACGTTTACGAAACACAATACAAAACTATCTTTTAAGGTTTCGCCTGATAAGGAGTTTAGATAAAACCAACAGCCAGCCACCGGTTCGCAATAACAAGACTCACCCCCAAACCCCCTCTCTCCTGACAGAGTAATTTTTAACTAAATTTAGTTTTCCGCAGAACTTAAATTTCATGTTTCTTGGAATCTGTCTTGGAAAGAGGGGGCTTAGAAAATCATATATTGTTTATGGTAAATTGTACGTTGGAAGAGGAGTTTTTTTTATTGTAACATTGTCCCTATATCTGAAATTTCTTTTTTTCAAATTGTATTGTTAGTGATAAGAATGCGGCTATAATTATTTTTTTATCATGTATCCCTAAAATCAGCATAACAAGTTATGAGAAAATCTTTGTTATCGCGCGCATTCTACTATTTGTAAGATTTGGTCAGATCTTGGCAAAAGTCAGGAGAGCATTTGACGATCACCGGGCGATGATGGAATATATACTGAATGAATTATGAACCGCGGGAACGTTACTGGTATCCGGGTTTTTCCCGCGAATAAAAAAACCCCGGCTCAACAGAACCGGGGTTTTATATATACAATAACCTGTTTTTATTTCAGATCGGCAATTTCAGCGCCAATGCCTTTTATCTGATAAATAACCATCGGACCTGTTACAGTTGCCGGATCAAAATCCTTTCCTGCTTCCTCAGCCAGATGCTCCATATATTCAATTGCAGATTCATGGTCAAGGTCAATTTTATATACAAGCCCTTCCACTACCGCTGTCTTTCCTGCTGCTTCCATCGGAAAAACGATTTCGCCGTCTTTTACTTTAATTTTAATTCTGCCGTCTTTCTCACTTTTTAATTCCATCCAGCAGCCGGCAGCCGAACAAACATCAACTACTTCGCCTTCAACAAGAACTTTTTTCCCGACGTATGACTCGGGGTCAGCAAGTATGTCAGAAATTTTTGTTTTTTCTGTCATGGTGATTTTTTCACCAAATTTTTTACCCTCGCCGCTTAAACTGCCGGCGTTAGAAGAGGTGAATGTTACAATAAAAAGCAGTACTACCGAAAGAAATAGTTTCATAAGAAAATCCTGAATGTTTATACAGGAAATATACCAAAAATCAGGAAAACGGACAATGCCGGCAGCCGGAATTGCAGCACGTCCCCCTTCTCTTATGAAAAAGTTCGGTAAATACCTTAAACCCCGTCACCGGGTCCTTGTAGGTATCTCTCCCCCGGCTCACCGCCTCCTGGTGCAGCCGCATTCTTTCCACCAGATAAGCTGCCTGTGCATCGTCTTTGCTGTTTTTCTGTTTCATTTACACCGGGAAAAATAACTGTTTTTTATAGTAAATTGTATGAGTAATTAATTAAGAGATTCCGGATCATTTTTTGAGCCCAATGAACCATACGTCCACCGGTAAAGGTGCGGTGCTGCGGATTCTTCCCGCTGTTTTCATCGCCTTGTTTGTGCTTCTGTTTCGCGCGGCTTTTGAACCTGCCGACCTTTCTCTCTCTGCATCCTTAACACCTGATATTATTAAAAATGTTCCCGATAGCAATATTGTGGTTGTAACCATCTCTGCATCAGATATTGAAGGACTTGGGGGTTTTCCGCTCAAAAGAAGTTACTATGCACTTTTGACCCGCACTCTCAGTAAGTACCGGGTTTCCTCAATCGGGTTTGAGCTTTTGTTCGCCCGTTCTGCACCGGAAACTGATTACTATGATCAGATTTTCCAGCAGGAAATTACCTCAGCCGGCAACGTAGTTCTCGCGGCTTTTGCCCCTGAGAGCCGGAGTATTAACGGCCGCATTTATGCTGATTCCGTTATTCCCCCCGCTTTTTCCGCAAAATCATTTGGTCATCTGAACTATCTCTCAGATCAGACCGCCACAGTACCGCTCACCATAGTTTCGGGCAACACTCTTATTCCCTCATTTTCAGCCGCGGTGACCGAAACTGACGGCGGGGAAGATTTGCTGACTGTCAACTTCTTAAACACCTTTTCTGCTTTCCGCCGGATTTCTCTGCTTGAGTTTTTCCGGCTTGATACCAACACCCCCGGCTCTCTTGCTTTTTTGCAAGGGAAAACAGTTCTTGTTGGCGTAACGGATGAAAAATTCACCGCCAAGATTCACTCCTGGCGGGAAGGAGATATTCCGGGCATTGCGCTTCATGCTTTTGCGGCCGATAACCTGCTTAACAACAGAGCCATGAGCAGAAGTTTATATATACCGCTGCTGTTGCTTTGCGGCATCTTACTCCCCGGAGCTTGGTTTCTTTGCATGAACCGCTCTCTGCGCATCCGGCTAACCGCTTTGCTCTTTACGGCAGTACTGCTGATGTGTGTGTTTATTCTTCTTTCGGTTTCCGCGTATATCGTTCCGGTGACCGCTCTTTTTGTATATACCATTTCGGCCGCGGGGGGCGAACTGATAATATCTCTCTTCCGCGAAAAGGAGTCTGCCCGGGCATCATTAAGCGAGCTTGAAGGTCTGCGCATGATCCTCGAAAAAAAGAGCCGCCAACTCGAACAGCTTGAGAAGAAAACCGGTTCAGAGCAGCAGCACACAGGACGGGAAGAACTGATTGCCTCTCTTAAAGATGAAATTGCAAAGCTCCGCTCTTCGGTCAGAGATGATGAGATTGCACCCCCGGAACAGGAGGATGAACAATATATATCATTTGAAGGTATGATATACCGCTCATCGGCCATGAAACAGACAGTTGATCTGATAAAGAAATTTGCTCCTTCGGATGAAACCGTACTGATAATAGGAGAAAGCGGAACGGGCAAAGAGCTTACCGCAAAAGCTCTGCATAAACTTTCTTCACGCGGCAACAAACCTTTTAGCGCTATTAACTGCGGAGCTTTGTCTGAATCACTTTTGGAGAGCGAACTTTTTGGTCATGTCAAAGGAGCTTTCACCGGGGCGGTCACAGATAAACCGGGCAGATTTGAAGCAGCAGATAATGGTACAATTTTTCTGGATGAGATTGGCGAAATTTCGGAAAATTTTCAGGTAAAACTCTTAAGAGTGCTTCAGGAGGGAACACTTGAACGGGTTGGTTCAGCAAAAACCATTTCGGTAAACGTAAGAGTGATAGCCGCAACCAATAAAAACCTTGACCGTGCGGTGAAGGAAGGAAAATTCAGAGAAGATCTGTATTACCGCCTGAACATCCTGCGCATTACTCTTCCCCCGCTGCGCGAAAGAAAAGAAGATATATATCCGCTGGTGCAAAGTTTTATCAGTCAGTCTGCTCAACAGGAGCTTAAAATCTCAGTCGCCGCGGCCGAAGCGCTTCAGGCGGCTGAATGGCGGGGTAACGTGCGCGAACTCGAATCAGTTATTAAGCGCGCATTAGTGTTTGCCAAAGGAGAGCATAAAACTGTTATTACGCTTGCTGACCTTCCTCCGGAACTTACAAAAAATTTCTCGCTGAGTTATGAGGAGATTGTCCTTCAGTCACTTCGTGAAAAAGGATTCGGGCACTCCTCATTCACAGAAACCGCGAAAGAGCTTGGCACCGGCAGAACCCTCATTAACGAGCACTTCCGGGGTGTGGTTCTCAGAACGCTTTCCGAACAGAAGTATAATCTGAATACCTGCGCTGTATTAGTTGCCGGAATTGATGACCCCGCAGTTATAACAAGAGTATTTGAAAAAACAGAAACAATTCTGGAAAATATCCGCCAGGATGCCGCGCCACACAAGGGGCAGCCATTCTCAGAAGTTAAATCGAAACTCGGCGCCAAATACCGCAATCTTCCCAAAAAATTTCACGTTTACCTGGATGAAGCTGTTCAGCGGTATATATAAAGCCATAGCGGTTTGTCTGCTCTTCCTGATTTCTTCACTTCAGCCGCAGTCACTTCCTAAAAGCGCCGGAGATATACACTGCTTCAAATCCTCCCGGCTTTCTCACGCCTCTCTTACTGAGGGTGATGCCAATATCGATGTTACCTATTACGGTCTCACCATGGACATTGACTATCAGGCGCGGAGAATTACCGGCTCCACACGTATTTTATTTATCTCTCTGACTTCCGGAGTTACAGAGATATATATTAATCTTGCCAACAGTCTCAGGTGTGATTCAGTTGTCTGGCGGAATATCCGGATTCCCTTTACCCATCTTTCCGATAAAGTCAGTATTACCCTGCCTTCACCGCTGTATTACAGACTGTTATCAGACATTACCATATATTATGAGGGAGTTCCCGCCTCAACAGGGTTTGGCAGTTTTACCTTTGGCAGTATGTATAATCATCCATCAGTCTGGTCACTGAGTGAACCCTACGGCTCATCTGACTGGTGGGCAAACAAAAATTCCGTTGATGACAAAGCAGACTCAGCGGATATTGTTATTGTCTGTGACTCGGCTTTTACCGCGGTTTCAAACGGAGTATTGCTTTCGAAATCTGCCATCGGAGCAAAAAACCGCTGGCACTGGAGCACCCGCTATCCTATCGCAAATTATCTTATCTCTGTTGCAATATCAAACTATGCTCTTTACCAGAACTGGTTCAGATATACAGAGATTGATTCACTCCCCATTGTTCATTATCTTGTACCTGAAATTATCAACAGCCAAATACCTCAGCTTGATAAGACTGTTGAAATGATGAAACTCTTTACCACACTGTTTGGTGAGTATCCGTTTATAAAAGAAAAATACGGACACGCCCAATTTGGCAGGGGCGGCGGTATGGAGCACCAGACAATTTCATCAATGGCACGTTTTGATGATGGTATTATTGCTCATGAGCTTGCACATCAATGGTTCGGAAACAAAGTTACTAATAAATCCTGGCGTGATATCTGGCTGCATGAGGGATTTGCAACATACGCCGAAGGACTCTGGTATGAATCACAAAATCCGGCCTGGCTGCAGGAATATATGACTCTGCGCGCTCTCCCCGCCCGCTCCGCACAGGGAACAATTTCAGTTCAGGATATTCAAAATGTTAACTCCATTTTTGATTTCAACCGAACTTACGCAAAGGCCTCCTGGGTGCTTCACATGCTGAGAAAAATAACCGGTGATGATGCTTTTTTTTCTATACTGCGGCAGTTTCACAACCACCCACCGTTGGCATACAAAAATGCTTCTACTGCCGATTTAGAAAAAATTGCCTCCGGAGTAGTTGGCTCTTCTCTTGAATACTTCTTTGATCAGTGGATTAACAAACCCGGATATCCTAAATATCTTGCCTCTTATAATTTCAGCAAGGTAGCATCCGGAGGATACAAGACAAACGTCACTATTGATCAAACAGCTAACACGGACAATGTTGTTTTCAGGATGCCGCTTGATATCTTGGTAAGAACCACTGCCGGAGACACGACCTTTACTTTTGATAATAATAGTGCGGTTCATAATATTGAAATTGTAACTGCACACGAACCATTGTCTGTATATATTGACCCCCAGGATAAGATACTCAAAGAAGTACACCTGACGCGCCGCCTGCCTGATGAACTTTTGCGCGAGGGTGTGCAGCTTTTCAAGCCATATCCAAATCCCGCATCCGGTCAGATCAATATCGCGCTTGAGCTGATTGAGACCAGATTAATTACTGTTACCCTGTTTTCACCCGGCGGGGAGTTGATTGCAGAACCGGTGCACGACGAATTAACCGCGGGATTATATACATATTCCATTCCGGTAAATCAGAGCAAAATCTCATCCGGAATATACATACTCAGAATAAGCGCAGGAGAGCGGCAGTATTTTCAAAAAGTATCGATTGTGAAATAAGTTCCCGACCGCTTCAAATACCCAACTCCTTGGCGTGGTAATCAATAGCGTCCAGACACAAAGCTGTTCCAAATTGGTTTCCCGGCGGACAATGGCAATACTTTGGACTCTGGCTGACTTTTAAAACTTTGCGTTACTTTGGGTTAACTTTTTTGCCTTT
>BTUV01000139.1:0-5878 GCA_045863035.1 Ignavibacteriales bacterium
TCTTAATTTTTAATTCTTAATTCTTCATTGATTCCCGGGGGCTTCGGAATTGTTCGTTGCACATTCTTAATTTTTAATTTTTAATTCTTCATTGTACTTTGTTCATCTCAGAAGTATAGCAATTACAAGTGAGGAAATTTAGAAGATCATTGTTGAGGACACAGCAGCGGGGCAAACTTTCCGCAAACATTGTGGAACAAGTCAGAATTCTAAGCCGAAATTGTCAAGTCTGAAATAAAATGCGTCATACAAATTGGCAGAAGTCAGGAAAATTTACAGGAATTATTTTATCTCGTGCGCTCAAATGAATTTCTTTTGAGAAAATTAGGTGAGATAAGATAAAAATCAATGCACAATTGACAATATCCTGACGCGTATCCGCGCCGTATATATACACAATCTCCACTTACCCCGACATGTTATTGTAGGGAATGGGTCGCGCCCCGTCCTTTCGTGAACCGGAAAAATGCACCCGACACCTCCCCTCCCTTGCCCCATTCAATCGCGGGTCTTTCTTTGGTCACAATGAGACGTTGCAATCGCGTGAAATCCTGTTAATAAAAATTCTTTCAGGCGATTGCAGCGTCTCTACAAAAAAAATCAAACCGCATTGATGTTCGTGACCTGTCTTTATGCTTATCCGCGCCGAATATATACGCAATATTCATTTGCCCCGACATGTTATTGTGGGGAATGGGTCGCGCCCCGTCCTTTCGTGAACCGGAAAAATGCACCCGACACCTCCCCTCCCTTGCCCCATTCAATCGCGGGTCTTTCTTTGGTCACAATGAGACGTTGCAATCGCGTGAAATCCTGTTAATAAAAATTCTTTCAGGCGATTGCAGCGTCTCTACAAAAAAAATCAAACCGCATTGATGTTCGTGACCTGTCTTTATGCTTATCCGCGCCGAATATATACGCAATATTCATTTGCCCCGACACCGCGTTTCGCGAATTGTTCCCCGCGTGGTTCCAAATTCTATTTAAAACAACAAAAGGTCATGCGCCCCCGGCAAAGGAGACACATGACCTTTTTGTTCTATAGTGGCTTTTAAATAATTTTACTTAACTATTTTAAGTTCTACTCTTCTGTTGAGCGCGCGGCCACTTTCGCTGTCGTTATCAGAGATCGGGTTTGAGGTACCATAGGCCTTAACACTCAGACGTGAAGCGCTGATGCCTTTTGCAACAAGATATTTCTTTACCGCGTCTGCTCTTTGCTGCGAAAGTTTTGTGTTTGCGTCAGAAGCTCCGATTCCGTCAGTGTATCCGCCGATTTCAACTTTCATATCCGGATTTGAAATAAGAACCAGTGCGTTTTGGGCAAGGAGTATATACGCATCCGAACGGAGAGTTGAGCTGTTAGAGTCGAAGTTAATGCTGACAAGCTGTTTTGGCGCATTGTCACCTGACTGATAGATAACAGTCGGATCGTTCTTCATACCCTTGAGTTTCCGGTCAACCATATCTTCAATGCGATCATAGTCAACATTGAATTTGCTGTAGTCAACGTCTGTGCCCGGTTTCTGCGCGGCATCAATCATTTTCTGAATTTTTTCATAATCGATTTCAGCTTTCACCAGACCGGAAGGAAGCTGCGGAACAACCGGTTTGCCTCTTTCCCAATAGTAATTAACACCAAATGATGTTGATATATATGAATCGAGCGTTCCGCCAAAGAAACCGCCGTTCATTCCTTTTACGCCGTCAAATTTATCAGTTGAAAGAGTTGATTGTTTGACCTGAGCGTGTAGTTCCCATTCGGTATTCAGGAAATACTGACTACCTATAAGAAAAGCGGCGCTCACGTCAGTGAATGATACACCGTCTTTTTTAATAGCAGAGTTTTTCATATCCTGAATATATCCGTATCCGCCAACACCGGCGTAAACACCAAATTTATCAGATGTTTTAAATCTGAACAGATATTCAAAACCAAAAAATGTTGAGAAGTTTTCTACAGGACTATCCTGCGCTCTGAATTCCATCGCTTCAACAACGATGCGTAATGAGTTTGTCGGATCAAAGTCCTTCTGTACAAAAAGGTGAGCTCCAAAATCCCAGAATTCTGTAGTGACGTCTGACATATACCTTGGTGAGGTTAGACCTCCGCCAACAGACCAGCCGTTTTCATAATTCTGAGCGGACAGAGAAATAGAGAGAAGAAAAAAGACAGCAAGAAGTTGTTTGAGATTACCCATTGTAATACCTCGTAAAAATTAAATGATTATCCCCGCTTGATACCGGAATACCTTATATATTATATCCTGTCTTGTACCACACGGGCGTTGAGCTATACCTGTAACATAAAACAGACACTGACAAATCTTCTTTTATATTACGGATGTAAAGTTAACTAATATTTTAGTAAATAACCAATACAGTCCGCCCGATTGTGATGGATTCCACCATTATTTATCAACGGTTGCGGAGTGGGGGCGGGTCGTGATTATCCTCAGGCGGCTTTCATTGCGGTGGAAATCCCACCTCACATAAGGTGGGTTATAGCATTGCAGGATTAACGAATACTCCAACGGCTGAGCGATACTCCGGTCGCGCGTTTGCTGAAATCTTTTTTTAGCTATCTTGCGCAATAATTTAATTTGGTGTTTGAGATTATGAAAAGTGTGTTTTTTGTTGCTCTGCTCTGGCTATTGGTTCCCGCTTCTTATGGGCTGGCCGGTCAGGGGGATTCAACAGAGACTTACCAATGGAAAAAATTCAGTTCTTTTGGTTTTAATGCCAGTGCCATTTCCGGACTCGGGCTTTCCTATCGCTACCATACCACCGGTCCCCAACTGGTTATGTTATCCGGTGGAATTGTTGCCTCAAATGACTGGGTTTATGCTTCTATGGGCGCGGAGTACCAATATGAATTTTCTGAGCGTGAGGATTTGAGATATTACATTGCTCTGGCCGGAGGGCTGTATTATGACAGGGAAGAAATTGAGTATGGTTCAACTTTCGGTACCACTGTCGAATCAAGCACTGATTTTCATTTTGGAGTAGGTGTCGGTTTTGACTATCCGTTTCTCGGATCAACAATTTTCAGGAATATGACTGTCGGGTTAACCATTTATTATCCGGCAATATACTTCTCCAAGAGCGGAACTGATATTGCCATGGGTGCCGGCGCATACTTCTTTTATAACTTCTGATTCTTAGCCCCGAAAATCTTTGGGGGATGTCCCTCAGCCGGCTATAGTCAGGATATCATCGACCGATTTCCGTGTTCGCGGGGCGAGTTCACGTAGCTTTAAGTTCTCAGGTAGCTCCTCCGGTGAACCCGGATAACCGAGAGCAATGATCACAATGGCGGATTGATTTTTATTAAGCCCGAGTTTCCGTGCTGCTTCCTCCCTGTTAAATCCACCCATAATATGACCGTATATATTCATGCTCCGCGCCTGAAGCAACAAACCATAATTTGCCGCGCCGGTGTCATAGAGTGCATAGCCATTCTCACGCCCGGTCGAGGCAAACTTCGTCTCAGCTACACTCAGTACCAAAACAGGTGCTTTCTCCGCCCAGCTTCTGTTTGAAGGAGCAAGGGTTTCTGCGAGTGCATCAAATTCAGGGGAACCCTTTTTTGCTGCAATATAGCGCCAGGGCTGTTCATTCATCGAACTGGGCGACCAGGAAGCCGCCTCAAACAGTAGCTCCAAAGCATCATTGGTGATTATCTCATCTGAAAAAGCCCGGATACTCCATCTTCTTTTTATCGGCTCAATTACCGCATCTGAAATTGGTGCAGTTTTAATCTCATCTGCTTTAAGAAAGTCTTCAGAAATATAGTCTTTGATCGTAGTGTGCATATTTTTTTTTGGAAATTTATTTATATGTTGCAACATATAATTTACAAAAAGGGTTCCCGGTAATTTAGAAAAGCTGAATGTACAAACATCATTCCGGACAGTACGGTGCTAAAAATTATTGCTGTTATGCTGGCTTCCAGGAGGAGAATAGTGACGCAATGGACACCGGTTGATTAATAAAACCCTGCGTTACTTTGTGTTAACTTTGATCCCTTTGCATTAAAAATCTTCTTTACGACCTTGTTTGTCGCCCTCATAACTCACCCCAAAAACCCCTCTCCCTCCGACAAGTCGGAGAAAGAGAGGGCTAAAAAATTAAACATTCTTCATTCTTGATTTTTCATTCTTCTGTGTGTGCCGTCGCAGAAGGGAGGGGTACCGGTATGTTTACATCCGCAGAACCACACGGTTTCTTCCTTTTCGAAGGTTACAATCACCGGCTGGAAGTCCGTGCCGATATGTGCATCATCGCAAAAGGGCTGTGTTTGTGCAAGACCGCATGAACACCATCGGTAAGTTCCCGGTTCTACGGTTACTTTGTAAGGTTCCGTCTGTGGGCTTTCCGGAGTTTCCATATATATATCCTTACAATCCCGGTTTAATCATATCTTCCGGGCGGACGTAGGCATCAAATTGTTCCGCTGTCAGCAGCCCAAGCTCAACTACTACTTCTTTGAGTGTCTTGTTTTCCTTATGTGCCTTTTTAGCAACTTTTGCCGCATTGTCATAACCAATGTGGGGGTTGAGTGCAGTTACCAGCATCAGGGAGTTTTCAAGATGTTTCTGTATTGCAAGTGTGTTTGCTTCAATGCCCGCAACGCAATGTTCAGTGAATGACTCACACGCGTCCGCTATCAGCCGGGTTGACTGAAGCACGTTATATATAATGACCGGCTTAAAAACATTCAGCTCGAAGTTGCCCATAGCGCCGCCGAAGTTCACGGCAACATCATTACCCATTACCTGGGCGCAGACCATAGTCATTGCTTCCGACTGAGTGGGGTTTACCTTGCCCGGCATGATTGAGCTGCCCGGTTCATTTTCAGGAAGCAGCAGTTCTCCGATACCGCTTCGGGGGCCGGAGCCAAGCCAGCGGATATCATTTGCAATTTTCATCAAAGAAGCTGCCAGGGTTTTAAGCACCCCATGAAACTCCACAAGCGCATCGTGGGTTGCGAGTGCTTCAAATTTATTCCGGGCTGTTACAAAAGGGAAGCCGGTTAGTTCTGCAATCTTTTTTGCTGAGCGCTCTGCAAATTCGGGATGGGTGTTCAGACCGGTACCAACCGCAGTGCCTCCGAGAGCAAGCTCATAAAGGCGGGGGAGCGCCGCCTGGATTCTGTCAAGTCCGTTGCTTAACTGCTGAACATAGCCGGAGAACTCCTGCCCCAGCGTCAGGGGAGTTGCATCCATCAGGTGAGTTCTTCCTATTTTAATGACATCCTTAAATTCTTCTGACTTTTTTGCCAAAGAATCGCGTAACATAGTCACTAATGGTATTAATTTTACGTGTATTTGTTCAACTGCCGCTATGTGCATTGCTGTCGGAAAGGTATCATTCGATGATTGTGCTTTGTTTACATCATCGTTCGGGTGGATAGGTTTCTTGCTTCCCATCTGTCCCCCCGCTATTTCAATTGCCCGGTTTGAGATTACCTCATTCACATTCATATTGCTCTGCGTTCCGCTGCCGGTCTGCCATACAACCAGAGGGAAGTGGTCGGTCAGTTTCCCCTCAATCACCTCATCTGCCGCACGGATGATAAGGTCGGCCTTCTCTTTCGGAAGGATTCCAAGTTCGGCATTAACCAGAGCTGCTGCTTTCTTTAGGAAACCAAATGCACGGATAAGTTCGGCAGGCATTTTTTCCCCGCCGATTTTGAAATTCATAAGGGAGCGGGCGGTTTGCGCGCCATAATATTTATCACCCGGGACTTCAATTTGTCCCATGGTATCAGATTCAGTACGAAACGATGACATGGTGTTTTGCCTTAAAAAGTTTTAAGAATTACTGTACAAAACTACGAAAAGAATTATGAAGTATGAATTATGAAGTATGAATT
>BTUV01000140.1:0-5821 GCA_045863035.1 Ignavibacteriales bacterium
GATCATTATTGAGGATACAGCAGCAGGGCAAACTTTCTGCAAACATTCTGGAACACGCCAGGATTTTAAGCCGAAATTTTCATTTCTGAAATAAAATGCGTAATACTAATTGGCAGAAGTCAGGAAGAAATTCCCCTTTTTAAGTTTTTGTTTCTTTTCTTTGTCTCTGATTTTCTTCATAATAATCATTAGTCAATAACTATTTGCTTAAAATTTTATTCCAATCCGCATTAATCCGAGCTGCATGGGCATCCGTTTAAAATCAGCGTGCCGTGTGCGGGTACAAGGACAATAAGGACTCAAAGGACATCAAGGATAAAAATATCATAACCTAACCTTTGCGCCTTCTCGTCTTTGCGCGAGTGGTTTGCGCGGCTTGGTTCAAAACTTAGCGGTACTTCGCGCTAAACTTTGCGGACTTTGCGTTTAAATTCTTCGCAGTGAGAAGCACACATAATGCAGTTAATATAAAACACTCCCCCATTCATACTTCATACTTCATACTTCATACGATGTTTATTTTAACCGGCTTTACGTTCCAGATATTATTTGCGTAATCCATAATCGAACGGTCGCTTGAGAATTTACCTACGCGGGCTACGTTAAGCACTGATTTCTTTGTCCACTCATCTTTGTTTTTGTAGAGCTCGTTAACTCTGTCCTGACAGTCTATATACGCGCGGTAGTCTGCAAAGAGGAGGTAATAATCTATATTCATCAGACCATCGATCATCGGCTTAAAGAGTCCGGGTTCAAGACGGTTAAAGTAGTTATGCTCAATCATGTCAATCACACGCCTCAGTTCAGCATCTTTTTCATAATACTCGCGGGGGTTGTAACCGGTTTTCTTCATTGCTGCTACTTCATCAGAAAGTAAACCGAAAATAAAGATATTTTCATCACCCACTTCTTCACGGATTTCAACATTCGCGCCGTCCATCGTGCCGATAGTAAGTGCACCATTAAGCGCAAATTTCATATTGCCTGTGCCTGATGCTTCAAGTCCGGCGGTGGAAATTTGTTCCGAAAGGTCAGCGGCGGGAATAATTTTCTCAGCCAGAGTAACTGAATAATTCTTCAGGAAGATTACTTTTAACTTATCACCGATATCAGGGTCGTTATTCACCACGTCACTTACGCAGTTAATCAGTTTGATAACCTGCTTTGCCTGAACGTAAGCCGGAGCCGCTTTACCCGCAAAGATAACTGTCCGAGGAACCACATCCAGATTCGGGTTGTCTTTTATCCGGTTATACATTGTTATTACATGCAGCACATTTAATAACTGGCGTTTGTATTCATGGAATCTCTTTACCTGCACATCAAACATCGAGTCAGGGTTAATTACCACATAATGCTCTTTTTGTATATACTCAATCAGATGCTGCTTATTCTGTTGTTTTACTGCTCTCCAGTTATCAAGAAATTGTTTGTCTTTAGTAAACTTTTCAAGTTTCTTCAGTTTATCAAGTTCGGTAATCCACTCATCGCCAATCTTATCCGTGATAATTTGGGCAAGATTCGGATTCGCTGTTTTAAGCCATCTTCTTGGCGTGATGCCGTTTGTTACATTTTTAAATTTCCGGGGGAAGAGTGCATAAAAATGCGCAAAGATGGTTTTCTTCAGAATTTCAGTGTGAAGAGCTGCAACGCCGTTAATAGAGCTGCTCCCCACGATTGCAAGATTAGCCATGCGCACACGTTTTTCATCACCTTCTTTTATAATTGAAAGCGCTTTGATGATATCGCTATCCTGTGTATATCTCATCCTCACATCATCAAGAAAGCGCTGATTAATTTCGTAGATGATCTGCATGTGACGCGGCAGAAGGTCCTGTAAGATACTCACGGACCATTCTTCAAGCGCTTCGGGTACTACAGTATGATTGGTATAAGCAAATACGTTTGTTGTTATCTTCCAGGCCTCATCCCAGCCGAGCCCTTCCTGATCAAGCAGTATGCGCATCAGTTCCGGTATTGCGATAACCGGATGTGTATCATTTAACTGAATGGCGGTCTTCTCAGCAAACTGACCGAAACCATTGTGATTAATTTTATACTTACGGATGATATCCTGCAGCGAGGCAGTCACAAAAAAGTATTGCTGTTTCAGGCGGAGGAACTTACCTTCAACATACGTATCATTTGGATAAAGTACCTTTGAGATATTTTCTGATTCATTCTTCGCTTCAACAGAGGCAAGATAGTTACCGGAGTTAAAATCTTTAAAATCAAACTCCTGTGTTGCCTTTGCAGCCCAGAGACGCAGATTGTTTACCGTATTGTTATTATAGCCCGGAACAGGAACATCATATCCAACCGCCAGAACATCATCAGTATTAACCCAGTTAAAGTGCAGCTTACCGTTTTCATCGGTAAATACTTTAACTTCGCCAAAGAACTGCACCCGATAAGTCAGCTCGCGTCTGAGAATTTCCCACGGGTTGCCATAGCTCAGCCAGTTGTCAGGATGCTCAACCTGATTACCGTTTTCAATATCCTGACGGAAGATGCCATACTCATACCGGATGCCATAACCAAATGCAGGAAGCTCACGTGTTGCCATTGAATCAAGATAACATGCTGCCAGACGGCCAAGACCGCCATTGCCCAGAGCCATATCATGCTCAATATCAATAATATCTTCAAGTTTATTTTTATCGCGCAGGAGGATGTCGCGGCATTCTTCATAAAAACCCATATTGATAAGCGCGTTCCCCATCAGACGTCCCATAAGGAACTCAAGCGAAAGATAATAAACACGCTTGGTATCCTGCTGTTTATATATATGCTGTGTTCGCAGCCATTTTCTTATTAAACGGTCGCGAATGGAAAGCGCTAACGAGTAGTAATAATCATCTTTGGTGGCGGTGTAACGGTCTTTAACAAGGATGAATTCAAGGTGTTCAGCAAACTGATTAGAAAGTGAATAGCTCTCAAGAGTTTCGCTGTCAGTAAAAAATATTGAGGTGTCTTCCTTCTTCATCGTAGTCCTTTCTTCCTGTAAATAATGTTCTGTTCCTGTAATTCCAAACAGATACCCCTAATTTAGCAATCTTTATCCTTTTGCGATGTGCCAGTGGAAATCTTTTTCAATTTGCGAAAAAGGTGTGGCTTCTTTATCTTTCTCTGAAACCAGAGGATTTTCAATCTGCCAGTTTATACCTAAATCCGGGTCAGAAAAGAGGATTGCCCGCTCATCCGGCTTGCTGTAACGCGCCGTGCATTTGTAGTAAAACACGGCCTCATCACTCAGTACTGAGAATCCATGAGCAAAACCGGGCGGTATCCAAAGCATGGTTGCATTTTCAGCGGAAAGCTCAACCCAGGCATACTTACCAAAGGTGGGCGAGCCGAATCGGATATCAACCGCGACATCCATTACCTTCCCCTGAAGCACCTGGCAAAGCTTCCCCTGCGCATGATCGCCAACCTGATAATGAAGTCCGCGCACAGTTCCTTTTTTAGACTTTGAGATATTATCCTGAAAAAACTGATCGGGGATTCCCGCTTCAGCAAAACGCTCTTTATGAAAACATTCAAAAAAGTAACCGCGGCTGTCTGTATATACGTTATGTTTAATAACTTTAAGACCGCTGATTTCTAAATCTGTAACCTGCACGTGTTTTCCTTTTATTCAGATTCTGTAAGTACGCGCTCAAGGTAAGAGCGATACATACTCTTTGGGGTTGAGTCTATCAGTTTCGCGAATTCTGTTTTACTGATAAATCCTTTGTTAAAAGCAATTTCCTCAACGCAGGCAATCTTTAATCCCTGTCGCTCTTCAATTACGCCAAAGAAGTTAGAGGCCTGAAGCAATGCCTCCGGAGTTCCGGTATCAAGCCATGCAACACCGCGTCCGATTTTTTCGACACGCAGTTCACCCATTTCAAGATAGGTTTTGTTCACGTCTGTGATTTCAAGTTCACCCCGTCCGGAGGGCTTTAGATTTTTTGATATATCAATTACACGGTTATCATATACATAAAGTCCGGGTACGGCAAAGTTAGATTTTGGTTTAAGCGGTTTTTCCTCAATGGAAAGCACTTTGCCGGATTGATCAAACTCAACAATACCATAACGCTCCGGGTCTGTTACGCGATAGCCGAACACGGTTGCCCCGGGGGCTGTATTTGTTATGCTGCGATAGAAAAAATCCAAATAACCATAAAATATATTATCACCAAGAATAAGTGATACCGGGTCTTTCCCGATAAACTGTTCACCAATGATAAATGATTCAGCTATTCCGTTCGGTGCTGCCTGACGCGCATATTCAATATTCACACCAAAATGCCTGCCGTCTCCAAAAAGTTTTTGATAGAGAGGTATGGTTTCATCATTGGAGATAATAAGTATATCCTTAATACCTCCGAGCATGAGTACTGAAAGCGGATAATATATAAGCGGCTTATCATAGATGATAGTAAGCTGCTTGCTGTAAACTTTTGTAATGGGATAAAGGCGTGATCCTGATCCGCCCGCGAGTATGATGCCTTTCATGTACTTTCCTTATATATATTAATATCGTTTGTTTTGCAGCCAGTTCCAGGCGTGGTTAAGTATATCTTCTATGTTATACTGCGGTTTCCAGCCAAGCGCTTCAACTGCTTTTTTGTTATCAGCCACAAGTACCGCGGGGTCACCCGGTCTTCTTGGGGCTATATCTGCTTTAATTTTTTTGCCGGAAATTATTTCACTCCGTGTAATAATTTCTTTCACTGAGTTCCCCTGCCCTGTGCCGAGGTTCAATACAAAATTTTTCTTTTCTTTCATCACTTTCTCAACCGCAAGAATATGCGCCGAGGCAAGGTCGTCAATATGAATATAGTCACGGATGCACGTGCCATCCGGAGTTGGATAGTCATCACCAAAAATCTTCACCGAAGTTCCGTTCTGTGCCGCCATCAGCACCAGCGGAATCAGGTGCGGCTCCGGGTCATGGCTTTCACCCATCGAGCCATCCGGTGCTGCGCCCGCCGCGTTAAAGTAACGAAGAGCTGCATAATTCAGCATCCCGGCAGCGGAACAGTCCTCAAGAGCTTTTTCAATCTGGGCTTTGGTTTCTGCGTAAGTATTCATTGGCTTTACCGGCTCAGATTCGGTAATCGGTACGGTAACAGGATTTCCATATAGCGAACAGGTGGAAGAAAACACGATATTGCGGCAGCCATTCCGGGTCATGCTCTCCAAAAACCGGATTGAAGACGCAGTGTTATTATAATAGTATAAGAGGGGCTCGGTATTGGACTCTCCCACATAGGCATAAGCTGCAAAATGGATAACCGCATCCGGGCGATAGGTCTGAAAAACCTTATCCATAGCCGGGTCATCGATTGAGATTTCCACAAAGTGTGCACCCTCCGGAATTGCCGGCTTGTTCCCCCGTGAGAGGTTATCAGCCACAACAACATTATACCCTTTATTTAGCAAAAAATGCACCGTCCGCGAGCCGATATAACCCGCGCCACCCGTTACCAGAATTGTCATCCAAACTCGATTTTTTTTTACGATTTACAGCCCCAAAAATAAAGAAAAGAGGGGTGTTTTCAATGTAATTGAGAATAGAAAATGGAGAATTGATAACTGACGGGTTTGGGTGTGGTCAGGTATTTGAACACGATTAAGGGATTGACACGATGAAGGGATGAGCACGATGAACAGGATTAAGGGATGCACCTGATTAAAAGCCCCAGCGGGGCGACATAAAATTCTACGTTTATCTGAGTGAGAATTTACTTAACAACGTTGTGAGAGAGTACAATATTTGAACGCGATTTCGGGATGAACACGATTAAGGGATGAACAGACGAACACGATT
>BTUV01000141.1:0-5627 GCA_045863035.1 Ignavibacteriales bacterium
TGCTCCCTTCCCATCACCGCGGATGTATATATAACCGCGCGGTTAAACGCTTAGATATATATCAATATTACTAATTACTCATTACTCATTACTAATTATTACTTCCATGCTCCGAGTATGGCTCCCATCAGTGTCAGACTGATTACCTGATAGCCGGCATGGATGAGCATATATTTCCATGATCTTCTTTCAAAGAGGGAAAGGATAAACGTTGACATGGCAACCCAGCCAAATCCGGTGAGGAAGCCGTAAAGGGCGCCCATTTGTAAATCTATTGAGGGGTCAGCGATAAAGTAGGCAAGGTTAAGTGCCATAATAAAAGAATAAACAAAAGTGAGACCGAAGATTTTTACCATATTTGCGTCTTTCAGGTCTTCCTCCCTGAGCCCCGCTTCGATCATCCATTGTTTAGCCAAAAGCATGGGGGAATACCATAGACCACCGACCAGAAAAGATGATATTGCAGCTACTATAACTGCGGGCCAGTTAATGTTGATTTCCATTGCGTTTTTCCTTTTTTTTGATTGGTTGGTAATTGAGTTTATCTGCGAACACTGTTACATACGTACGAACGGAATTAGCCGCGGATGGGAGACGCATCCGGAGCTTGAATAAAGCCGGAGAGCCATCAAGAATAGAACACGACTGACCGGACAAGCTGAGATTGACCGGCAGATTATTGCTTTCAGAGGGAAAGATTATACACACATAGAAAAATAAACACTTGGGAGATAATGAACAAATAAATACTTTACGAACATGATATTAAAAATTTTCCGGAATAAATAAACAGCATCTATGAAACAGATAATCATTTTTCTCGTTCTTTTTTCGGCTCATATTTTTTCGCAGGATAGCATCCCTCCATCGTGGAATTATTCAGCGGTAACTTCGTTCAATATTAATCAGGTCTCACTGACCAACTGGGCTCAGGGTGGCGATAATCTTTTTGCGTGGACCATCATTGGTAACTTTGGCGCTGAATACAAAGGAGATAAATGGATAAGCAAAAACAGTATGAAACTTGCCTTTGGAAGAACCAAACAGGGGGACGCGGATTTCAGAACAAATGATAATGAGTTTTATCTGGAAAACCTTCTCGCTTATAATGTGGGTTGGAAAGTTGACCCGTACTTCGCTAACACCGTCCGCTCATCGCTTACGGATGGATATGATTATAAAAATCCGCTTGCCCCCCGCATAGCGGGATTTTTTGATCCCGGATATATTACTCAGTCCCTCGGTTTTGCGTATAACCCAAACGCCAATTTTGACACACGTCTTGGTGTGGCGTTTCAGGAAGTGTTTACCAATAAATTCAGAAACTACTCTGATGACCCAAACACAACCGATAAGGTTGAGGCCTTTAAATTAGATACCGGTCTTGAGTCGGTAACCAATGCAAAGTATAACCTTGATGTAAACCTGGTTCTTGACAGCAAGCTGCGGCTCTTCACCAGATTTAACTCGCTTGATGTGTGGGATATCCGGTGGGATAACACAGTTACCGCAAAAGTAAGTAAATACATCAATGTTAATCTGAATGTACTGATGCTCTACGAAAAGAATATTTCCCCCAAGACCCAGCTTAAGCAGGCGCTTCAGCTTGGAATCACTTACGCATTCTTATAACAAAAACAAGGAAAACAAATCATGAGTCTCCTGAAAGAATTCAAGGAGTTTGCAAACAGAGGAAGCATTGTTGACCTGGCAACAGGTGTAATCATTGGCGGAGCGTTTGGCAAAATAGTCAGCTCATTTGTTAATGACATTATTATGCCTCCTATAGGGCTGCTTCTGGGCGACCTGCCGCTGAAGGATCTTAAGTTTGTGCTTAAAGAGACAGCCGAAGGGAATCCGGTCACCCTTAATTATGGAAACTTCCTGCTTGCCACAGTAGATTTTCTCATTATCGCATGGGTAATTTTTCTGATGCTTAAAGGCCTCAACTCCTTAAAGAAAAAGGAAGAAGCCAAACCCGCAGCCGCGCCTCCTCCTCCGGCAGAGGATGTGGTGTTGCTGAGAGAAATACGCGACCTGCTTAAAAAACAGTAATAATATTCGTAAAGTGAAGCCGGTCAGAACAGATATCTTGTCAGAAGGCAAAGGAAAGCTGAGAGGTTGAGTAATATGTCCTACGGAAGCAGCCATAATCTGTCAGAAAAAACCAATGATGAATTGGTGACCGCCGTTTGTCATGCTCTCAGAGATATGAGAAAGGAGCAGTCGCTTTCTCAGGAAGAACTCTCGCGCCGCTCCGGTGTGGATAGGGTTACTATCAGCCGGACAGAGAAAGGCAGACCGGCTTCACTACTTACGGTAATCCAGCTCTTGAGAGGGCTTGGAAGATTAGATTTACTGAATTATTGGTTTAATAATGACAATATTACGCATGATAGTCCATTGGCGGTTTCGGAAAGCGATAAGAAGGAGCAACCTAAGGGGGAATATCCCGATTGGTAGGACTCGTAACTGTGTTGAGTAAGGCACTAAACCCACTTCTGTTTTTATACTGGTTTTAATAAATATCTGATGGCTGAATTGTGAAAGATACCAAAAAGCTCATTGTAGTTGGTGACCGTGTTCTGGTAAGACCCGGAGAGCAGAATGAAAAAACCGCAAGCGGACTTTTTCTTCCTCCCGGTGTGGCTGAGAAAGAGAAAATTCAGACGGGTTATGTTATTAAAGCCGGACCTGGTTACCCCATCCCAGCCGTGGTTGAAGATGAGCCGTGGAAAGAAGCAAAGGATTCAATAAAATATATCCCCCTTCAGGCAAAAGAAGGAGATTTTGCTATTTTTCTGCGCAAAGATGCCTTTGAGATTGAGTATGACGGAGAGAAGTACCTGATACTTTCGCAGTCATCAATCCTTCTACTGATCAGGGAAGATTATTTAGATTTTTAAACAAACCCCATACATACTGGGGGGGGGTTACTCCTAAGCTACAGAGCAAGATATGCCGGAGCTGAGACTACTCTCCCGCGGGGCTGGTGCTTTATTAGATGGTCTCCGTCCGCTTAATAAAATCATAAATCGTCTGGTCTTTTGAGTTGAGCAGTTCATCCGGTGTGCCGGTGAAGTAAACTTTCCCCTCATGCATCATGGCAACGCGGTCGGCTACATTTTTAACGCTGAACATATCATGTGTAACCACAATGGAGGTTACTTTAAGACGTCCGGCTAATTCTTTGATAAGGTCATCAATATTGTCAGACATGATGGGGTCAAGCCCGGTAGTGGGTTCATCGTAGAGTATATACTGCGGATTCATAATCAAAGCGCGTGCAAGCCCAACGCGTTTTCTCATTCCGCCGGAAAGTTCGCTTGGTTTGTTTTTCTGAATACCGGGGAGGCCAACCATTTCAAGTTTTTCTGCCACAGATTTATCCATCTCGCTCTGGCTGACTTTCTGTCCGGACTCAACTATGGGGAGCATCACGTTTTCCTCAACGGTCATTGAGTCGAAGAGTGCAGCGCCCTGAAAAAGGAAACCAAACATCTTGCGGATTTCGTATAGTTCTTTTTCCTTTAGCTCGCGGATGAGTTTTCCCTGCACATATACATCCCCCTCGTCCGGTGTGAGCAGCCCGACTATGTGTTTGAGCATCACGCTTTTACCGCAGCCGCTCCGGCCAATAATAACAAGGGTTTCGTTATCGGGGATGCTCAGGTCAACGCCTTTGAGCACCTGTTTTGAGCCGAACGCCTTCTTTAATCCTTTAATTTCAATCATACGATTCTAATTTAAATAGCAGTTCATTAATATAGTAAAAATCATTGAGCGAATACCAGTGCTTCATAAAAACAGAACGGAGGGTGACCAATTGTTCGGAGCCCGATGCCCGGCTGAACAGTTTTTGTGTGACTGACGGGGGGACGATAAACTTAGAGAGGATGAACTCCGGTTTTTCTGCCTCGAGGGAGTTTTCATGATAGACGTTAAGCGATGCCCTGCTGACTGCTTCAACCGTATCTTCGTGAGCGGTTTTCCAGAAACAGCATATATCAAGATCGGGTGTGGTTAAGTTCCGGTATTTCCCGCTCTGATTAATCCCGCGGGTGAAGTATTGTGCAGAATCTAAGGATGACTTTAGCAGCACGCCGAGGCCGGTTGAGTTAGGTGGAAGCACTTTATACGTCAGATAACATGCCGCAGCCATTGCACCCGGGCGAGAGCCCTCTAGCGAAAACATTCCGATATTAGGTTTGTCCGTGATGTGATAGGTGTATGGCGCGGTGTTAAGAATTGCCTGGCGCAGCTTTTCATCTTTATATACAACTGCTCCGGCCCCGTAAGAAACAGAGCCCTGTTTATGCGGGTCAATAGTGATGGAGTCGGCTTCCTGCATATCATTGAGCGCGGTATATACATAGTTGGAAATACCATTAATCTTTTGCTGTGGTAAGACCTGATATATATCATCAAGAATAACCGAACGGAAGAAGCCTCCGTAAGCGGCATCAATGTGGAGGTGAAATCCGTACCGGTCACGAAGCGTAAGTATCGCGCTGATATCATCGATGCTGCCGGTTCCGGTTGAGCCGATGTTAGCAACCACACAGAGCGCTTTCTCCTTCTTAAGCCGGTCTTCAAGCGCGTTAAGATCCATCCTGAATGAAGCATCAACGGGAATTTCGGCAAAGTTGCACATACCGAGTATCTGACAGATGCGTTTCCAGGAGTAGTGAGAAACTTCGCTGAAAAGCACCACGCCGCCTTCGGGATAGGTATCACGCACAGCCCAGAGCGCTTCCAGATTGGCAAGCGAGCCGCCTGAGCAGAGGTGACCCCATCCTGTTTTAAAGCCGCACATTTTAAGGAGCAGGTCGGTTACCTCCATTTCCATCTCTGTGGTGACCGGACCCCCCTCGTAAGCGTGATTATTAGGATTGCTGAGCATAAAAGCCAGATACCCCAGCGGAACGGTAAGCGCAGGGTCTTTAAGCATCTGAGCGCTGTATCTGGGGTGAAAATAAGGGGGATTGCTGTTACATCGCAGTAAAAAGGCCTCAAGTTCGGTCTGGAGCTTCACTGCGCTGTAGCTTTCGGGATACAAAGAGTTATCAGTAAAATATGAATTTGCCCGAAATTGAATATGATGCGTTAGCACACGATTCAGTAAATCGGTAAACGCCTCGTGGTTTTCTGCCCGCGGACCAAGAAATGCGGAAAATGCTTCATCAATCATAAAAAGCCGTATTTTTAGCGGACAAAATAGGGAAAAGAATTATGAAGTATGAATTATGAAGTATGAATTGTGAAATTTTACTCTATTGAGAAACTTTTTAATTGGATAGTTAAATGACGATAAATGAGCTTAAAGGTTTAAAAGCTGAGGAACCGGCCGAGGATGAAAAACCTCTTGTGATGGCGATGTGGTATGACCTTAACGGGAATTGGGAGCGGGCGCATCAGATTACCCAGGAGGTTGAAGGAACACAAGCAGCACAAGTGCATGCCTGTCTCCACCGCAAAGAGGGTGACCGGTGGAATGCTGAGTACTGGTACTGCCGGGCCGGAGAGCAGCCCTTTACCGGAGTGCTTGATGAGGAAGCGGAGTATATACTTAATGAAGTATTAGATAACGAGTTAAATTCTTCGCAAAAGTGAAAGAAAAATTAAGT
>BTUV01000142.1:0-5573 GCA_045863035.1 Ignavibacteriales bacterium
AATCCGGTTCCTCTCCTCTGTAACCCCCTCCCTCAGTCCTCGCCTGATTAGGATTTGTTTACAGCATTTACTAATTTTCTCATTAGTTTTAGTTCCCATATGAATAATAGTGGTGCTCAAATGAAATCTCGTGCTTTTGATCGTACTCAGCGTCTGTATATTTTAGTGTGCCTTCTGTGTCTTCTTCCGTTTCCCCTTCATGCGCAGTTTTTTTCTGTCCAGAGAGTTGTACCGGTTCCACCACGCATTAACAGTATCATTTTTTCTGACTCCCTTACTCTGTGGGCCGTTGGTGAAAGGGGTACTGTTATAAAATCATCGGATGGCGGTGTGAGCTGGCTTAAAACTGTTTCCGGAACAGACAAAACATTGCGTACAGTCTGTTTTGTTGATGATACTACCGGTTTTGCTGCCGGAGATGCTTCCGTCATTATATATACAAGCGACGGAGGCATTACCTGGTCTCCCCTTACATCACCGGTTAGCGGTATGAAGTTTTACAGCATCCATTTTTCCAATAAGAAGACCGGATATATAACTGGTTCAGGCGGAAAAATTCTTAAAACAACAAACGGAGGACAGGAGTGGTTCGTTGCGGGCTGGCCTGCCGATGCTGATTTTAACAGCATTGCATTTACTGATACCCTGACCGGATATATTGTAACGGGTTCAGGCGAATGTTATAAAACCATTGATGGCGGCATAAACTGGTCTCTTAAACATACCGGCTCTTTTATGCTTTTATTTGATATTCAACCGGTCACCAGTAACCTGATCTTTATAACCGGAACCGGCGGTTCACTTGCCCGTTCTTCTGATGCGGGTGACTCATGGCAGATTATTCCAACCGGAGCTTTTGCCGCACTCAACGGTATATCATTTTCAGATTCATTGAACGGTTTTATCTGCGGTGATGCCGGCACTCTTCTTATAACCTCAGACGGCGGTGAAACCTGGCATCCTATCCCCGGCCCGTCATCACTTACCTTTACGAGTGTACATTCGCCGGCTTCCGGCGTAGCGTATATCTCCTCTGAAAAAGGTATGATTTACCGTTATTCCGCCTCAGACGGCTGGCTTGAATATGAATACGCAAAGGCCCCAAATCTTTATGCCGTGGCTGTTCCCGACAACAACCTCATACAAACTGCGGGAGAGCACGGAAGCATCTTTGTTTCCCCGGGTAATAGTTCTTTTTATGATAAATCCATCAATATGAGCGGAAGTCTCCGTTCAATAGATTATTATTTAACTACTCACGGATGGATTTGCGGTGACAGCGGGGTGGTTGTTCGCACTACAGATGGCGGCTACAACTGGTTTACTGTTTCGACCGGAACCACTGTTAATCTGCGCGGTATTGCAGCAACGGGTGAAAACAGTGCCGTTGCAGTGGGTGAAAACGGGCTTATTCTTTTAACTACCGATGGGGGTTCAACCTGGCTGATTCAAAACAGTTTTACGACGAATCATCTGAATGCAATTGCCTTCAGGGGGAGTAGTGTTTATGGCACTATTGCAGGCAGCGGTGGAATGATGCTTTACACAGACGATCGCGGCTACACATGGTCCAGAATTCACCTCCCCTTCACTACCGACCTTTACGCCGTCAGATACTACGGTCTGGACTATTGTGTTGTGGCTGGTGATTCAGGCCGGATTCTCTGGTCTTTTGACGGGGGCTCTGTTTGGAGTCTTCCGCCTCCGTTAAATAATTATCCCTACCGCGGCGTGGCTTTTGGCGGGCTTTCTAATATCCATTTTGTTTCACTCACCCAAAGCCCGGCTGTTCATCAGTGGGGTGCTCAAAGCGGTATCGTTACCTATCCTATTTTTAATGCTCAGTATTCAGTTAACGCAATCGCCATGCTGGATAATAACAGCGGGGCAGCAGCAGCAGATAACGGCATCCTGTTAAGAAGATATTATAACCCTTTCATCCCCGTTGAACTGGTTTCATTTTCTGCGATATCTTCTTCATCCGGAATTACCCTGACCTGGAAGACCGCAACAGAAACAAACAACAGCGGGTTTGAAGTTCAACGGTCAGTTAGTGAAGGTGAATGGAAATCTCTCGCTTTTGTTAACGGAACCGGCACGGTTGTTTCTTCATCAGAATATATATATATAGATGATGCACCCGCTCAAGGGCTGAACCGTTACCGGCTAATACAGAAAGATTTTGATGGTACCGTCTCTGTTGCAGGTGAGGCAGAAGCTGTTTTCCTGAAGGATAACTCTTTTTATCTCGGGCAAAACTACCCCAATCCGTTTAATCCTGTTACAAAAATCAGTTACATCATCCCGCTGCCGGGGCATGTTTCACTTCTGCTGTATGATGCACTCGGCCGCAGAATAATGACCCTGGTGGATGAAGTGCGTCCGGCAGGAGCTTCTGAATTACTGCTTAATGCGGAGGGGATTTCCTCCGGGGTTTATTACTATGCAATGACCTCAGGCGGATATACACAATACCGTAAACTCATGGTAGTAAAATGATCAGACAGTGCCTTAATTTTAAAGGGATGAAAACTTTATTTGCTGCTGTTTATTCTGAAAGGAAGTAAATCAGTTTATGAAACGTTTATATATACTCCTCGTTTTATTATCTTATTCCTCTGTGCTTTACAGTCAGTGGAAATGGATTAATCCGTACCATGCCTCAACAGTAGTGATAAAAATTCAGGCGGTTTCTTCTTATACTATTTGGGCGTTAGGTGCTTACGGAAATCTTATGAAATCACAGGATGGTGGCCTCACCTGGAGCGTTCAGCGGCCTGACATTTCTGTTGATATTTCTGATATGTGGTTTGTTGATTCTCTGAAAGGATTTATTACCGGTAATAGCGGATATCTCTATAAAACAACCGATGGCGGTGCTGTCTGGACTTCGCATCAGATATATCCCGATCTTGACCTCACGTATATAAGTTTTAACGGCCCATCAGTTGGTTATATATCCGGAAGAACCGGAGGCATTCTTAAAACAACGGACGGGGGAAATACATGGACTTATAAATCTGCTGTTTCAGGCACCTCACGAGCGATGGTGTTCTTTAATGAACAACAGGGACTGCTGGCGTATGATTTCGGAAAAATTGCGCGTACTTCAGACGGTGGCAACACCTGGCAGACTGGCACCACTGGATTTTCCGGAAATTTGGATTATATAAAATCATTGCAGTGGGCCGGGGGTAGCCGCGCTTTTGCTATTGACCGAAGATCACGATTATTTGCCTCAGCAGACTCTGGAAAAACCTGGCAGCAAAAAACGGTTGCTCAGAGTTTTACTCCCTTTGTTATGAGTTTTACCGATACTTTAAATGGTGTTGTCATTGATTATAGCATGAAATGGGCAATAACAACTGATGGGGGCGTTACATTTCAAACACGCAGTCCCATTACTTCTCTCTATGAGCCGCAGGCAGTTCAGTTTTATGACAGCAGCCGTATTTTTGTAAGTGGTCCGAGGAGTGAATTGTTTCTTACATCTAATGCCGGCCAAAGCTGGCACTTCTCTGAATCGCAGCCCGACATTCAGTTTAATGCTCTCGCCCCATATAACGGGGACAACGGTTTTGTTGCCGGAAACAATGGTTTATTAGCCGTTTATGATCACTCGTTTGCTCAGGTTACCCGTCAGAGGTCGGCTACCAGAAAACATCTTTATGCTATTTCTTTTGATGGATATACAAAAGGTATTGCTGTTGGTGAAAACGGTGAAGTTGTGTTTTCCAAAATGAGTTCTCTCGTGAGCTGGAACCGCTCAAGCACCGGTTTTAGCAATCATCTTTATTCAATAGCAACTTTTGCTTCCTCTGATACGGTGTTTGCAGCCGGTGAGGGTGGTGTTATTCTCCGTTCAAGTAACTATGGCGTGAGCTGGGAACAGCAGCTTTCCGGCATTACCACCAATCTGCGGGCAATCAAATACTTTGATCTTAATAACCTTATTGCTGTTGGTGATAACGGAGTAATTCTGAAATCCTCCGATGCCGGGGCAACCTGGCACCTGGTTCCCTCCAATACCACGCTCAAGCTCAACTCGGTATCGGGCGGTGCATCAAACCGGCTGATTTCGGGTGCACACGGGCTTGTGCTCCGGTCTTCTGACAATGGTAACTCGTGGAGTCGTGTGGTGATAACCGATACTTCTGAGATTGCCGGGGTCTCAAACATGACGCAGAATTCAGCACGGTTGGTAACGCAGTCCGGCATCGTATATAACACTACAAATGCCGGTCAGAGCTGGTCACGTGAGCTGATAAATTCTGAAGTAAAATATACTGCCATTACTACTTACACTCCGGCTATACAGGCAATACTTTATTACCCGAAAGGGCTTTTAAGCTACTATGCTGTTGTTCCTGTTGAACTCACTGCCTTCACCGCTGTAGTACATGTAAGTAACATTACTCTTAACTGGCAGACAGCAAGTGAATTAAATAACCGCGGCTTTGAAGTGCAGCGCTCTTCAGACGGCGAAACATGGTTAACCGTTGGTTTCAAACAAGGTAATGGTACCACAATAGAAACAAGTTTCTATACCTTTACCGATGAAAACCCCCTGACCGGCAAAAACTATTACCGTCTGAAACAGACCGACTATGATGGACAGTCTGAATATCTGGAGACGGTTACTGTAGAGTTCAAAGGAGAATTTGCCTTCGCTTTAGAGCAAAACTATCCGAACCCGTTTAACCCGGTTACTAATATCACCTATGCACTGCCTGCATCAGGGGTGGTGCTGTTACAGATATATAACACCAACGGAGAGGAAGTTGCCTCATTGGTTAATGAATTTCAGGAAGCCGGAAGATACAGCGTTCGTTTTAACGCTGCGGCACACGCAAGCGGCACATACCTCTACCGGATAATGGTTCACTCAGAGGCCGGAGTATTTACCCGGAGCCGTAAAATGATGTTTCTGAAATAACGATCGTCAACTGTTTTGGTATAATTAGTATATACATCAATCCCCCGGAAGAGCCGGAATCAGGCATGTCATTGGTTCCAGTATATATCAAGCTCTGATGAGCCCGGAAGTACTTCGCGCCTATCACGGTAAAGGGAAGTGTCATAAGTTTGAGATTGCGCTCTTGCTGTTGTCACCAGGAAAAATCGAGAACCGGAACTCCCCGGATGAACGCGGAAATAAATGTCATCAAAGAGTGATAAGACTGACAGAGTAATATGTGTTAAAATATGAATATTACAGATATTAAATAAAAATGCTTTGTCTGCACAGTGGCGATTGGTTCCCTCGGTTCCGCTCGGTGATCAGATAAATTTCTGCGTTCATTTGCGGAATCTGCGGGAAACTCTTTGCACGATTTCTTTGGGGACAATGGTGACACTGAGGACTATTTGCTCTAACTTTACAGTCCTTTGAGGTAATCTTTGCTTACTCGGCGTTAAAATTCTTACGATTTTTTCGCGGGGACAGCCACTTACACCCGCCCCTTTTAAAAAATACTTAATTTCAGCATAGTCGGTTTTTTAATCCGTGAAATCAGCGTAATCCGTTTAATCCGTGATCATAATCCATTTAATCCGTGATCATAATCCATTTA
>BTUV01000143.1:0-5547 GCA_045863035.1 Ignavibacteriales bacterium
ATTCCGGTCAGCGTCATTTAGGACGGCGTGCATATAATGGCGATACCTACAATGTATATGAAAGCATGGGGTATATATGGTTAGAAAAATCCACCGACAATGGCAGCACGTGGACTTTGGCGAATGATGCAACACCTGTTTCTGCGGGTATTGCTAAATCTCCTTCACTTGATTTCTGCACTGGTCACCTGCTTATTGTTTATCAGGAGAAAACCAGTTCGGGGTATTTGAGAATAAAGCTTAAACTTTATGATATGAGTGAAGATGAAGTAATTGATTCAGCGGTTGTCATGGAAAACAACAATGTTGACTTCTCATTTGATGCTCAGCCGGTAATTGCTGACTATTACTCCACTGGAAGATTTATGGTAATTTATCGTAATAATATGGATCACGATCCGTTTTACGATACTGGCCTCCATTATGATTATGGTGTAGTAGCTTATGATTATCAGACTTACAGTTACCATATTACAGACCTGAATGCCGGGAATGATTTGTATATAAGTGGTACCAATAGTAAATCTGTAAACCCCTCAGTTTCAACAACACCATCAGGACTTCAGCACAATATCCACCTTGTCTGGCAGCAGGGGCTTGAGTCAGAATCTATCAGCCATATACTTTATCAGAAAATTCAGTGGAACGGCAGCGGATTTACCTTCCCCGCTCAGGTTAATGTTTCAAACGGATGCGGCTATACCAAAAACTATAAACCTTCCATTACCTCAATCACCAGCGATGATATCCCCAGAGTTGCCTGGATTGGTTACCTTTATGATGCACAAGGTGAGATGGGGAAAACAGGGAGCACCTCAGGAACCCAGACCCAAACTATCTACCGCGAAACTGTTTTCCGTGCCTTAGACAATCCATCATCCTGGTCTTACGGCTCAAATGTTGCTCACGCTAACATAAACCGTCTTGAAGGCACTCCGGGCTATGCAATTGCGTGGGTGCAGGAAAACGGCTCCGGCTACCAGAACAAACTGATGCGAAACACAAACTTCTATTCGGAATACCTCTTGAATACAACAGGTTCAGCCATTGAACTGAACAATGCAGGGCAGTTTTCTAATATGTTTGGCTATGCCCTTCATACCGGCTCCGCACCGTATTATTTCGGAAAGAGCCAGTTTGTTAATACCTTGCAAAAGGAGCAATTAAATAATATGACAGCCGCCCGTTCAGGTGTGCTTTACTCAGGCAACGCTCAGTTTATGTTTTCCTTCGGAGATATATCAGTTAACAATGCAGCGGTTTTCTTTCCGGTAATACCTGATACTATGCGGCTAATCGGACTTGAAGAATTGAAGCACTATCTGGTGAGTGACCCCTTTATGCTTGAGAATCAGTCCGGCTTTATGTACTCAGTACAGTACCGTGCAGTGGATACCGGTTCCTGCTCGGCAGTATTAGGAGCAGAAGGGGAAGTAAATTTCCGCCTTGTTCTCGAGGACAGCAACAGCGGCGAGGTATTGGGCGAGTATGATAATATTACCTTTACCCAGAACGACCTGACAAAATATGACAATATCAGTTATGAAGTAAACACAGCGGGAATTGGTTCACGACTTGTTCGCTTGCGTCTGATACCTTACACATCAGCCGAACTTACTCCTTCTCTTATAACCAGAGTGCGCTCTGCAGAAGAGCAGGCAAAAGGCAGTTTGAAGAGAATACATTATAACGGAGCAGAACCGATAAAGGACTATTCACTTACACAGAATTATCCAAATCCTTTTAACCCTGTTACCATAATAGAATTTGCGCTCCCAGAGCAGAGTGATATTTCCTTAAAGGTTTATGATATACTCGGTAAAGAGATTGCAACACTTGCCAATGGCAGCTACTCAGCCGGCAGATATACCGTTCCTTTTGACGGCACAAGCCACGCAAGCGGAGTATATATCTATAAACTAAATTATGGCAAAGGGCAGAGTATTAACAGGAAGATGACACTCTTAAAATAATTATGAAGTATGAACTATGAAGTATGAATTTATTTTAATTTGTAATTCTTAATATTTAATTAAAATAAGCCCTGGTTTGCAGCCGGGGCTTTTTTGTTGTTATATGTTGAGAGTAAAAATATGATGCCCTTGTTACTGAATTTGCAGTACTACTTTGAGTTTTTACTGATATAAAGCGTTCCCGGGACAAAAGATCTGGCGATTCCATAAATTACCGGGGACGGTAATCTTTTGCGAAAATCCTTCTCCTGATTCTGAAAAAGATTCCTCTATCGTTAGTAAAAATGTTGCATATAATTCATCCATGCTCTCTATTTTTGCATTTTGATTTCTCTGGTAAATAGCTCAAATAACCCTGCATGAAAGACCATAACAAAGGCATTCTCTTTATCCTTATCTCAGCCATGCTCTGGAGTACCGGCGGATTGTTTATTAAAATACTTCCTCTTGATGCTTTCCAGATTTCCTTTGCCCGCTCGGTTTTTGCCGCGGGAATTTTGATTGTACTCTCGGGAAAAAGCTCTTTCAGGGTTAATAAATTGGTCGCCTTGAATAGTTTATTTTATGCCGGAATTCTCATTCTTTTTGTGGCAGCCACTAAGCTGACTACCGCGGCTAATGCAATTTTTCTTCAATACACAGCCCCGATATATGTTTTGGTGTTTGAACCTCTGCTGTTAAAAACCGGATTTAAGAGAAAGAATATCTATTCGGTGTTTATCTGTTTTTTGGGAATGGCGCTCTTTTTTCTGGGAGATCTTCAGCCCGGGCATCTAAGCGGAAATCTGCTTGCTCTTCTGAGCGGAGTAGCATTTGCAGCTTTTCTGATCGGGATGCGCAAGAACGGGGAAGAGTATCAGAATTCAACGGTTATTCTGGGAAACATTCTTATAGCGGTTCTTTGCATCGGTTCTTTTGAGCCATCAGTAATGCTTCAGCCGGGTAACCTGATGATGACTGCCTATCTTGGCATTTTCCAGATTGGTACTGCTTATTTCCTTTTTAACCTGGGACTTAAACGGGTGCAGGCAATAGAGGCATCACTTATTTCCATGATTGAGCCGGTACTTAACCCTGTCTGGGTGTTTATCTGGCATGGTGAAACTCCGTCTGGATGGGCCATTCTCGGCGGTTCGGTTATCCTGACCGGACTAATTATAAAAACCCTCTGGTTTGACCGCAGGGATGAAAAACCGATACTGGTTGAATGAGCCGGATTAAGGGGATAATCTGGAAATAATCCATTCACCTGAGCCGGATTTTTCGTAAAATAATCTGTCATGCAGGCGGGAAGGGCGCCCCTGCCAGAATTCAAAACTTTCCGGGAGTAACCGGTATCCGCCCCAAAAATCTGGAAGTGGGACTTCTTTCCCTTCGTATAGTTTCATGGCTTCCGCGAATTTCTTTTCCAGTTCTTCCCTCGATCTTACCTTTTCGCTCTGATGAGATACAAGAGCACCGATCCTGCTCTCAAACGGACGGGAGTTAAAATATTCTTTTGATTCAGCACGGCTGACTTTGGTCAGGTTTCCTGTGATTCTTATCTGCCGTTCCAGTTCTTTCCAGAAAAAAAGAAGTGCGGCCTTTGGGTTGTTGCTAATTTCCGTCCCTTTACGGCTTCCATAGTTCGTATAAAAGACAAACCCCTCCTGGCTGATACCTTTTAACAGAACGATTCTTGCTGAAGGAGCACCTGATGAGTCTGCCGTGGCGAGCGTCATTGCATTCGGTTCATCAATCTGGGAGTCAACCGCCTCATTAAACCAAAGGTGAAACATTTCAAATGGACTGCGGGCAGCGTTGGATTCGTCCAGGTCGGCCCGGCTGTAATTACGCCTCATTGCGGCAATATCAATTTCCATCACAGTATTCTGGTTATTTTTTTTATTTTTGATGTCCATTATAATAATATTTCCGTTTTGATTTGAGGGCTTAACAGGCGGGAACAAACGGATAAAAGAGGCGATTTTACAAAGTTTAGACGTGTATATGAAACAGAAATTAACACCCGAACAGAAACAGGAGATTGAGAAATTCGGTGCCAATTCATGGTATCTTGAGTATCTCCAGAGTGATTCATTCAGCCAGGATGCCCATTCAACTCCTCCGGAAAGCATAATCCATTCCGGCAGCCCGGTAAAAGGAGCTAACGGAAACGGCAGTAATGCACCTCAGGCAGGATCAGTTCCCGCACAGGGGAAAACTATGAATTATCCTCAGGGCAATTCGAATGATACTCTTAAACTTCTTGCAGGTGCCCCGGCCCGTATTATTGATAATATGGAATCCAGTCTGGCAATCCCTGTCGCTACTACCCAAAGAGTAATTCCGGTCAAACTGCTTGAAGAAAACAGAATTCTGATAAACAATCATCTTCAGAAGCAGGGGCGGGGAAAAGTCTCGTTCACTCATCTGATTGGCTGGGGAATTATCAAATCCCTGAAGAAACATCCTGCACTTAATAATGCATTTACCATAAAAGATGGGAAGCCGCATCTGGTTCAGCGGGGCAGTATAAATCTTGGAATCGCTATTGATGTTGAGAAAAAGGATGGCAGCCGGTCACTGCTGGTACCCAATATTAAAAATTGTGACACACTTGATTTCGCCGGATTCCTCAATAAATATGAAGAATTAGTAAAGCGCTCCCGCGCCGGGCAGATTGATCCGGCCGAGTTTGCGGGCACTACTATTACTCTTACTAATCCGGGTACGCTTGGAACAGTTGGTTCAGTTCCCCGTCTGATGTTGGGGCAGGGTGCGATTATCGCAACAGGTGCAATTCAGTACCCGGCAGAATATCAGGCGATGTCTCCGGAAACTATTTCCACTTTGGGAATCAGCAAAGTACTCACGCTCACCAGCACTTATGATCACAGGATTATACAGGGAGCTGAGTCAGGTCTCTTTTTAAAGGAACTTCATGAGTTTCTGCTTGGTCAGAATGGTTTTTATGAGGAGATATTCGAGTCGCTAAAAATTCCACTGAAGCCGAGCACCTGGGAAACTGATATACAGCCGAGAGGATATAATGATATATCCAATCTTTCAGAAACTGAAAAGCAGGCCAGGGTACTGCAGCTTATTAATATGTTCCGCGTCCGGGGCCATCTTGTCGCAAGTATTGATCCTCTGGGAACAAAAAATATATACCACTCAGAACTTGACCCCTCATTCCATAAGCTGACCATATGGGATCTCGACCGTCAGTTTATCACCGGCGGGTTCGGAGGACTGAAAACAGCAACTCTGAGAAAGATTCTGGATATCCTTCAGAGCACCTATTGTGAGAAGATTGGTGTTGAATATATGCACATTCAGAACCATGAGGAAAAACTGTGGCTTCAGAGTGTGATGGAGCCGGTACAGAATAAGCCGGCTATCGGCAATGATGTTAAAATCCGGCTGCTGCAGAAGCTTATTCAGGCGGAAGGATTCGAACATTTTATTCATAACCGGTTTGTCGGGCATAAGAGATTCTCTCTTGAGGGCTCAGAGACGGTAATCCCTGTGCTTGACTATATACTTGATCTTGCCTCTCAGGAAAGCGTTGAAGAAATTGTTCTTGGTATGG
>BTUV01000144.1:0-3364 GCA_045863035.1 Ignavibacteriales bacterium
AGTACCGGCTACATTCCGGATGCCCATGAAAAAAACTGCCCGGTGTATAAGAAATTAAAAATTAAAAATTAAGATATTAGTGTTCTTAACATCTTTTAGCATTTGTTAACAAGACCGATTATAAAAAGAGGCAAACCCGGTGAAAAAAGATCTTACGGCAAAACAAAGCAATGAACTTATCGAAACTCTTAAAACCCGTTTTGAAAAAAACATGAAGCGTCACCAGGGGCTAAAGTGGGGTGATGTTGAGAAAAAACTTAACACCGCAGGGGCTAAGCTCCGTTCTCTTTTTGAAATGGAACAAACCGGCGGCGAGCCCGATGCAACCGGGTACGATGCAAAAACCAAAGAGTATATATTCACCGACTGTTCGGCGGAGTCACCCGCGGGGCGGCGCAGCTTGTGTTATGATGAAGACGCGCTTGAATCACGGAAACAAAACAAACCCGCCGGAAGCGCAATGAGCATGGCTGCTGAAATGGGTATTGAAATGCTGACCGAAGAACAATATTTTGAACTGCAGAAACTCGGCAGGTTTGACACAAAAACTTCAAGCTGGCTAAAAACCGCGGCAGAACTGAGACAACACGGAGGGGCGATTTTTGGTGACTGCAGGTATGAGCGGGTGTTTATATATCACAACGGCGCTGAATCATATTACGCGGCGCGCGGGTTCAGAGGGAGAATAAGAATATAGGTAGTAATTAGTAATGAAATCAATGTACAATTTACACCCTCGTTACAATGAATAATTTATAATCTTGATCTCACAGAGAACTTCTCTCATCCTTAATTTTTCATTCTTAATTTTTTATTAAATTTATGTTCCGCTCTGTTTTTTGAATAATACCAACCGCGCCACCAAGACCACAACTATATATATCACGACTGCATCGGCAGTTTTAAAGCCGCGAGTGAGGATAAGTCCGGGTAGATTGTCGGGGAGCCGGTTCATCCCATAAAGCGCAAAGCTGTATCCGGTCAGCAGCATGGCAAGGATAATGCCTTTTACGGTTTTAAGATATTTAATTGAGATGCCTTTAATAAGGGAAATTCCCGCAAAGAAGAGAAATCCGATTGAAGCAGGGAAGAGAAATTCAATCAGCGATTTTGCGGCAGAAAGCAAAGCCGAACCGCCTTTTTCCGGACCTCCGCAGTTATTCCAGTCGCAGAGGAGCGTGTGGCTCTCAGCCGAGCGTAGTCCGTCTATTGCGATTACAAACCGCTCTCCGGACGCCCCGATCCCGGAATAGAGGGGGAATTCAAGCACCGCTACCGTCAGCCAGGGGAGGGGCAGCACGGCGAGGTAGAGGAGGATCCTTATTTTATTTGAAAGACTTAAATCGCGGATATTCATGGTATTTGGCTAAAAATCCGATGTTTTTGGTTACAAATATAGCGATTGCAGGTCGCAGGTTCATAATATTGTAATGAATAGTAGCCCCGATATCCTTGGAGCTTTTAAGGATGACCTGAGGATTAGTATATTTGTCAAACCTAATAAAACATCTTACGAGAACCATGACAAAAATATTAAACCTTAACCCGGTAAACACAGGTCTGCCCTTCAAGTGGTATCCTTTAACAGAGCTTTTCAGAGATTTCCTGCGCGAAAAAACTTTGCCGGAAGGATTGTGTATTATTGACTCTGCTACTGATAAAATGATTTTTATTGATGAGGGAGTGGACAGGGATATCTTTATTGACAACTTTTTGGTGAGCGATTTTAGTCTATATATGGGAAAGAGGTATGCAAAAGTAGCTCTGGATGATATTGTAATGCTGGGCAGAGAGTCAGTGAACCGCAGGATTTTTGAGGCAATAGAAAAATTACCCGAACTTAAAAAAAATCCCTTTGTAACAGAAAACCAGATATATGATTTATTACAAAGGGAGGTGATGTATGGCAGTGAGAATTTTGCCGAATATCTGGATGAGCTTGAACCCGGGGTTATTGAAGAAATGCTTGCTTTACTGAAGCTGATGTTTGTGCGGCTGGGAGACAGGAAATCAGTTGATGAAATACTTGGTAAGACCATAAGCTCATTTACTTTCCCCCTGGAATATGATACTATTGCATCAACCATGAAAATAGCCGCCCTGATGCTTGAGGATAAGCGTTCAGCAGAAAAACTGTTTAATGAACTGGATAAAACCGAAAACAGCGCGAAACAAAAAACAGAAACCGCCGCACTCGGACGGTATATATTGAACAAAAAAACCGATACGGCAAAAGTTTTTCAGGAATGTTTTGCCGCGGTGGAAAACTATCAGGAATGCGCGGAGGATGTAAAAAATCTGGCAAGGTATTTCGATTTCAACTATGCCCGCGATTTGTTTAAAAAGGGATTCAAGGAAGTTGAATATGGTTTTGAATGGCTGACCCCGGCGACTCTAGCACTGTATCTTTTTGACGACACACAAACTGCCGAACAGTTTATTTTGAAAGCCAAAAACTCTGAATTATCTGAAATTGACGCGGCCTATTTTCATGAATTTTATTTAATGACTGATAAGGAGAAAGAATTTACCGAAGAACTGCTCTCCAAAAAAAATCCATTAAAAACCACTATGGAGGGGATATTAGGTTTCTATCTGATCAATGTAAAATATATAGAGGGTAATATAGCTAAATATGAACGTTCTGTTAAACAAGTTCTGACCAGATCCGTTGACACATTGTTCCTGCTTGATATAGCTTTTGACCTGCATGGCTTTTATCCGTACGCTAAAGACATGGATGGTTTTTTTATCGCTGCAAAAAAACGTGCACGAACATCTGAGGATTATACCCAACTCGCGCGCTGGATATTGGAAAGCGCACAGCAAAACAAAAGCGAAGCAGAAATGTACATTAATAAAGCTTCTAAATCGGCCACGTATGGTTTTGAGTATTTCAAAATTGCTAAATTACTGTTAGAACACGGCAGAAATAAAGAAGCAGAACCTCTTTTTGATAAAGCAATGTATTTATCGGAAGACCCTCGCGAGTTAATACAAATTGCCGAAGCATGGCACACACTCGGACGCAACAGTAACGCAAAAAAAGCACTTCGAGCCGCTGAGTCTTATACTTATTTTGAGAAGGATTTTAAGGAATTGGCGATGTTTTGGATGATGTGGTTTGGAGATAACGATTCATCAACACGCTGCATTGAGAAAGCAGTAAAAGCGGCCTGGAAACTAAGCAAAAACAACGGCAATGATGTTGATGAAGACTATGATGAGGATTACGAGGAGGATGAAGATTACGAAGACGATGATGAAGATACTGAGGATGATGAAGATACTGAGGACGATGAAGATGCTGAGGAGGATGAAGATTACGAGGAGGATGAAGATTACGAGGAGGATGAAGATTACG
>BTUV01000144.1:3464-5522 GCA_045863035.1 Ignavibacteriales bacterium
AGGAGGATGAAGATTACGAGGAGGATGAAGATTACGAGGAGGATGAAGATTACGAGGAGGATGAAGATTACGAAGACGATGATGAAGATTTCGAGGACGATGAAGATATTGATGACGATGAGGATGATAACGATAAAAATAAATTCAGCAAATAGTTTTATTATCTTCTGAATACATACAGTTGGCACTGCTCAGGTATATAACCGACACGATGCGCCAGCCGAAGCTACGCAAACTGGCGGAAGAAACGATTAAGCAAAACCGTTTTGCTGATGCTCTGATTTGCGCCGGGGAGGGGCTGAAACTTGACCACGCATTCGCTCCGGCAACCGTGACGCTGTTATATATAAAAACCATGGCGCTCTTTGGGCTGGGAAGAAATGATGAAGCGATTGATACCTGGCGGCTGATATTGCAAAAACACCTTCCGCATTTTCCGGAGCAGTATCAGTGGAAATATCTTTCCGCGTATCTCCCATTCATAGCATCAGAGATTGTTCATGCGCTTCTTTCGTATGAGCAAAAGCTGCTTAACTATCGCATTTCACTGAATCCGGGTAAGGGGCAGAACGGTGAAAATTTCTGGTTTTTTGAATCACAACTTCACTATTCAAAAGAAGCCGTTGAGGTTCCGGCTGAGGTAATAAGCAGTGCGTTACGGCTGACATTCCCCGAATCACTCCCCTTTACACTTGAATGTTACTATCTGAGCAGCGGTGACGGCGGAGAAACAAGGGAGCTGTTATATACAAAGGAAGTTCAATAAATTATGAGTAATGAAGAATGAAAAACATTTTAAGCCCCCCCTTTTTTTTCCAATACGGATTTAAATAAACGAAGAATCATATTTAGTTGAAGTATATACCGGGGAAAAGTTAAGGTTGTCAGGAGAGAGGGGGTTTTGGGGTGAGTTCAAAAAAGCCAAATAAGTGTACCCTTCCCAAGAGGCGGGCAAAGAACAGTTTAAACGCAATCCGCCTAAGCGTAAAGCAAAAAGTTTTAAATTCTCAACTTTCAACTCACTTTTCGATTGGTACAAATACCGTTTGATTTCTACCGTTGGAGTTTTCTCAAACGGGTCGATAGACTTTCGCCAAATAGTGTGACACTTTTACTGCAAAATTCCGGAAGTTCTTTCTTTTCAATACGAGAGAATTATCCGCCGTGGTTTCAGAACTTATAATGCAAAACATCTTCATACCAAAATGGCTTTGACTCGTTTTCTTTAATCGAATCAAAGTTAAGAAACTCAAGAAGCCGCTGATATTCTTCTTTTGATATATAAGGCAAAATTGTAGTGGGGAGATTTTTTACTTTTTGAGAATTCAATACTTCGTTAATCAGTTCCGGTGTCAGGTGGCTTCCTTTTTTAAGTTCATCAAACGCATAAAGCAAGTCATAAAGATTAATTGTTCCGGTGTTAAACTCAGCAATAATTCTAACGGAAAAATCAGGTATCAGATCAGCCGGAACACTCTCCAGCGCGTACCATATTTTATCTGCTTTTCTTTTTCCCGTGGGTTGAAGTTTTGAGGTGAAATAAATGATAAAGTCTCCACGTTTCATTTTGTTCAGTTTTTCCCGGAAGTCATCCCTTTGTATCTGCGAAAAATGGAAAAATATGTCAAACGGATAGTGAAGCCCCTTCAAAAACCCGTATCCTTTTTCGTCAATTTTCTTAACCCTGCAAAAATCAAGCGGTTCAATCATATATTGTTTCGGTTTTCTCTAGAATGATTACATTTACACTTTAAAAATACGCAATTCTGAACCGGAAAAAGGAAAAATTACGATTGACTGAATTAATAGGATACGCCGCCGCATTCTGCACAACGGTTGCATTTCTGCCCCAGGCGGTAAAGGTTTATAAAACGAGGCAAACAAAGGATATTTCTTTAGGGATGTTTCTGCTGCTGACCGCCGGGGTGGTGCTCTGGCTGATATACGGAATAGTTATTAACTCCTACCCCATCATCGCCGCTAATACCGTTACGCTGCTGTTTGATATATATATTCTCTATATGAAGATAACGCTGGACAAAGGATAACAATGAACAA
>BTUV01000145.1:0-5482 GCA_045863035.1 Ignavibacteriales bacterium
AAATTCATAATTCACACCTCATACTTCAAAATTCTCAGACAGATTGTCATCTGCCTGTACCAAAGTTGAACGCTTTATGAATTGTACGTTGTTCATTGTAAACTGTACATTGCAAATTCATAATTCATACTTCATACTTCATAATTAAAAAAGGCACCCCTTGCGGAGTGCCTTTTTACTAGAGAGATGTTCGTGTGTGGTGAAGTATTACTTCATCATAACCATTTTCTTAGTCATCGTGTAGGTGCCTGCACTTACTTTGTAGAAGTAAACGCCGCTTGCTACTTTGGAGCCGCTGTTGTTTTCACCGTTCCAGGTAACTTCATATTTCCCTGCTGTCTTTGCTTCGTCAACAAGAACTTTTACAAGGTTACCCATTGCATCATACACAGCCAGTTTTACATTTCCGTTAACCGGAACTGCAAACTTGATGGTGGTGCTTGGGTTGAACGGGTTCGGGAAGTTCTGCTCGAGAGCAAATTCCTGCGGAACCTGACCAAGGTTAAATTCGATTTCTTTTGTATAGGTGTAAGAACCATCCAGATCAACCTGTTTCAGGCGATAAACAACGGTACCGTTGATGTTTGCGTTGCGCAGATCATCGCTATAAGTATAACTTGTAGTTTCGGTGGTTGTTCCTTTACCGTTAACAAAGCTGATGGATTGCCATTCGCCGTTTACTTTTCTTTCAACATTGAAGCCCTTGTTGTTAACTTCTGAGCCGGTTTCCCATTTCAGATTAACAACGTTATTATCAAGAGCGCCGGTGAATGAAAGCAGTTCAACAGGAACGTCTCCGCCAATCATATAGATTGATTTCAGGAGTACGCTGATGGTATATTTGGTATTGTGCATTCCATGGCTGCCGTCACCTTCAATAAGCTGCAGATTCCAGTATGCTTTTTTCAGGTTCGTGTTGTTTGGAGTGTCACGGATTAACTGCCAGCTAACTGAGTCAACCTGTGCAGGTGGCAGCCAGTAAATTAACCAATGAATAAGACCTTCAACTTCATGCTGAACACCTTCAATAGTGCCGTCATTATCATAATCCATTGCAGCAACAAAATCGTCAAAGCTGGTTTTGGGACCATGGCAGCTCTGGCAGCCAACAGTATATTGGAAGTTGTTAGCTGGATTGCGAAGTCTGAAGGTATGGTCACCAACAGTGTTGCTGTTAGGAGTAGGAGTTGGATATGAACCTATGCCTGGAACCATGTGACAGTCAACGCAGGAGTTAGCAACTGCATATTTGTGGTTTGACTGTGCATAAGGACCATCAAACTCTGCGGCATTCTGACCTAAGAGGATGTCAGTTTGTGCATTGTGATGTGGTCCCCAGTGAGCTGAGGTTACGTTCGTAGCAACATAGGAAACATTATCTCTTCTTGCTTTATGACAGCTCATGCAAAGTTTTCCTTCGCCGCCGAAATCACTTCCGGTTACGCTGTATTTGAATCCGTTGCCGAGAGTGTCGCCTGCAACCGGTGAGGTGCGGAGTTCGGCCTTGTGAGGATCGTGGCAGGTCTGGCAGGTGATTACATTGTGATCTGTTGCAAGCATACCAGTGGTGTTAGTGGTTTGACCAATGGTATAGTTGATGAATCCTTTTGCATCGTGGCAGCGGATACAATTCTGCAGATCGTTTGTCTGGCTGGTTGTACCTTGTGCAAATGAACTGCTCCATACGGCTACTGAGTGCATGGATGCATTATACTCTGCGCCGCCGTTGTGACGGTCATGGCACTGTAAACAGACACCTTCATTAAGGGTAATCTGGATTTTCTTTTTGTCACCCGCCTGAGCATGTTCACTGCCAGCACCGTGACAGTTTTCGCAGCCGATAGTTGCATGGTTAATAAGACCAGGGAAACCGGTCTTTAAGCTGTCCCATTTAGCCGGGCTTGGAACCGGAGTAAATACCCAGCCAAGCTGAGTAGCCAGATCATTGAATCCGTTATTAGCTGATTCGATGAAAAGGTCTGGTCCGGTAGCGTGACATTTAATACAGTTAGCGCGGAAGTGATGAGTAGCGCCGTTATCGTAGGAAAGAAGGAGCTTCAGACCCTGAGCGTGTAAGGATGAATTCCACTCGCTAAAGATGGTCTGGAAAGCCGGCATTGAGCCGTGGCAGCCCATACACTGCGGGTAAGCCGCGGTTGTTCCCTCAAAGCCGCCAACACCAACGTAGCTGCCTGAGTAAACAGAAATTGTGGTATCATCTGTGCCTGATGCTGTGGTGATAACAAGTTTAACTTTGTATTCACCTTTTACATCGGACTTGAAGTTGAACCATCCGCCACCCTGGATTGTGTCAGCCATCTGATTGATGACTGCCGCTGATCCCGCGGGCTTTAATTCGAGAGTGAAAGTTTTGGTAAGAATCGGTTCGGTGTTGCCAATGTTTTCAGCTACAAAATAAGCATATTGTCCGTTTGGGATAACATACATACCGGTAGCAATAGAGTTGGTTCCAACATTTGTTAACATCTTATAGGTAACCGTTTCTAACCGGATTTTTGCGCGCTGTGCATCTGCGGTTGTTACCAGCATCAGAGCAGCGAGCACGATTAGTAATTTAGATTTCATTTAAGAACCTCTGCATTGTATAAATTAGTTACAGAATACTCTTTGCGCGTCTCAATATCTGTGCCACACAAAAAGATATATAAATACTCTTAAACCCCTGTTTTTAGGGTTTGTAAAGATTTTCAGTTTCTATAAAAGAGAAGTTCTACTAAAAAAGAGAATTAGTTGCTACTCTGCAACTAATGTTTATCGGGGTTATATTTATAGCTGTCAGGTTTGTTGAGATTAGGAAAAAGGGGGAGGATTTTATTTCATTTCAGTTCTTAAATTCTTTTGCGCTGACAAGAAATTTTCTGCGCTTATCTGCGAGGGGGGGGTATTAGTTAAAAGAGAAAAGTTAAAAGTTTTACGAGAGACGGCTTTGTTTCCGGTTTGTCTGCGGGAGAATTTTCCGGGTTTGCGGTGCGTACGACAGAACCCGCGCAAAGAGCATCCAATGATTTTTGGGTTTTGTGCCCCCGAGAGGAGTCGAACCTCCGACCAACAGTTTAGGAAACTGCTGCTCTATCCTACTGAGCTACAGGGGCATTTTTTGCAATCAGGAGTGCAAATTTACTGAATTGCAGCCGGTTTTTCAACGAAACTGTGGTAAATCAGCCGTCTCAAGGAGCAAAACCGGAGATTGTCAGGAAGTTTTTTAGTTTTTCATTAAAACCACACGGTTTTGTGCGCCTTCTCTTTTTTTATTTACTATTCTTTTTCAATCTTGAGTGAGCAATTTTTTAATTCTTTCTCCGGTCATCATGAAAAAAATACTTGTTATTGAAGATGATTCCGGTATCAGGGAGGGTATCTGCCAGATACTGGAAACGGAGGGTTTCATGGTGGAGTCAGCCCCGGATGGTCAGTCCGGTGTTTCGAAAGCTTTGTCACTTCAGCCCGATATCATCCTCTGCGATGTGGTTATGCCGGGTATGGATGGCTATGCAGTTATCAGCCGGCTCAGGGAAAATGCCCTGACCGAGACTATTCCTTTTGTTTTTCTCACCGGTAAATCAGAACCGGATGATATACGGAGGGGAATGAATCTGGGTGCGGATGATTATTTGTATAAGCCCTTCACTTCTGAAGAGCTTCTTTCAGCTATACAACTGCGTCTTCGCAAAAATGAAGCCCTTCGCCAACGCAGTGAAATGAAGATGAATGCCCTGAGGGATAGCATCGGGTTTTCAATGCCTCATGAGCTTAACACTCCGCTTGCAGCCATTCTTGGTTTCGCTGAAACAATTCAGACAGACCATCAGTTTCTTTCCCCCGAAGACATTGGCGAGATGGCCGGATATATCATTGACTCAGCCAGCCGGCTGCGCGAAACCATAAAAAAGTTTCTGATGTTTACCCATCTGCAAATATTATCAGAAAATGAGGAGGAAAAAATCCGGTTGCGGGGCAGAACCTGTCCCATAAGTGAAAGTACACTGCAAAGCATCATAAGAAACTGCAACAAGAAATATATACGGGAAAATGATCTTTGCCTTGATGTTGACCCGGCAGAAATTGTGATTCAATACGACTATCTGCTCATGATTGTAACCGAACTGACAGATAATGCCTTTAAGTTTTCCTCCGGCGGTAAACAGGTCTGCATAACCGGCCGCAGGGAAGATGATATATACCGCCTTACTATAACTGATCAGGGGAACGGTATGAGCTACGAACAAATTGCATCAGTAGGAGCTTTTGTACAGTTTAACCGCAGCCGTCAGGAGCAGCAAGGCAGCGGACTCGGTCTGGCAAGTATAAAACTCTGCTCTGATATCTTTAACGCGGGAATGAGTATCACCTCACCTGAAAATACAGGTCTTTCTGTAACACTCAGTTTTAAGATAAGTCCGCCGCAGGAGTTTTAGTTTTTATTGATAGTTGAGAATTTTCAGAATTGGTCGTCTGACTTTACCTTCTGAAAACAATCCGGAATCTGATCACAGTGAGAACGCCGGGATATTTATTCCGCTGAAATCACAACGGGATTAGGTTCAGGCAGGAAATCCTGACTTCTGCCAAAATATGACCAAATCGTAAAAATTTTCGAACACGATCTAAAAACACAGATTTTTACATAATTTGTCATACTAATTTTAGTGATAAATTGTGAAAAAAATATATTGAGTCAGACCCTTATCGCTGACGATGCAATTTGGAAAAAGGAAATTCAAGATACAATGGCAATGCTACAGTAGTAAAGCCCCCGTTCCCATTTACAATGAACAATATATAATTTTTAAGCCCCCTCTTTCCAATACAGATCCCGGCAAACACAAATTTAATTTCTGCCGCAATAAATATTCAGTTAAAATTTACTCTGTCGGGAGAGAGGGGGTTTGGGGGTGAGTCTTGTTATTGCGAACATGCGGCTGACTGCTGGTTTTAACTAAACTTCTGATCAGGAGAAACCTTAAAAGATAGTTTTGTCTTGTAATTTGTAAACTTTCACATAAAAAGCGTAAGTGATGCTTACGAAGCAGAGTATTTTAATGTTGTTTATTGCCGAATATAGTCAGAGGCAATTAATGATTTAAGGTAAAGAGTGAAAAATAAATTAAAGAACAAGTAAGAATATTTGAATTGGTCCGTTTATTCGGCATTTTTTTACTCACCCCCAAACCCCCTCTCTCCTGACAAACTTAACTTTTCCCAAGTATATATTTCAACTAAATCTGATTATTCGTTTACTTAAATCGGCATTGGAAAGAGGGGGCTTCCGGAATCGTTCATAGCAGATTCTTAATTCTTCATTGATTCCCGGAGCTTCCGGAATTCCTCATTGCACATTCTTAATTTTTAATTTTTAATTCTTTATTGATTCCCCGGGGCTTCCGGAATCGTTCATTGCAGATTCTTAATTCTTAATTCTTAAGGGCACCTCTAAAAACCCCGTGAGTTTTTGATATATATA
>BTUV01000146.1:0-5438 GCA_045863035.1 Ignavibacteriales bacterium
GCATTGTGTGAAGCAATTTATAAACTAAGAACATCAGGAGATAGCCATGAGTAAAGATTACCAGAGTAACAGACCACAAGGTGGCGGAGGTTCATTTAAAAAGAAAGATGCTCCAAAAATCAGCGATGAAGACCTCTTTAAGCCATATAGTATTGAGGGATTTTTTAATAGCAGGAATGTAATAAAAACTGAACTTATTTGTGATATGGGGGATAATAATGTGAAAGACCTGGCGGTCAGACTGGCCAATGGTGATGAGTCTGCTGGTGATAAAAAACTAAAAGTAAATCAGCTTAGAAAATTTTATGATTCTTATGTTCGGATTATTAGAGTTGATATTCCTGATGATCAAAAGAAAGTTCAGATGCTCATGTTTTCTGCTAATGCACAATATTCCGGTGACCGTCTTAAGTTAAGACTTTTCAAATTATTTATTAAACAGAGGGTAGGGTTTGTTATTCAATCTTCTGATGATCTGTTCACAAAGGCATGTGAAGCTTTTAAATTGCATTTTGAAGCTTTAGTCGCATATTTTCCAAAGAATGAAAAAGAAGAGGCAGAATAATGAAAAAGATTGTATATGATGTTACTTTAACTGTTGAAACAGGTCTCCATATCGGAGCCGGGAATGATAAGATGCAAATAGGCGGCGTTGACAGCCCGGTCGTAAAAGATCCTGTAACTAAATTACCTTACATCCCGGGAAGTTCACTAAAAGGTAAATTCCGCTCGCTTTTGGAAACAGAAGGGGGTTACGAAAAAGGTGAAAAATATAAAATCCTTAATACGCTTTTTGGAGCTAGCTCTGAGTATATAGATGGACTACCTGTGGAAGAAAAAAAGGATCTTTCACCTACCCGATTTATTTTCAGGGATTTATTCCTGCATGAAGAGGATAAAGAAGATTATATTTCGGGAAAATTAGCGAATGAAGTTAAGGCCGAAGTTAAAATTAACCGAAAAACCGGCACAGCGGACACTAATGGTCCAAGGTTTATTGAACGTGTACCCGCTTGGGTTGAATTTGTTGGAAAGATTGTTGTAAGAGAATTCCCCAAGGATGAAAACCTTAAATCCTTCGAAGTCTTGTTAGAAGCTGCAAATCTTCTAAAAAATGACTACTTGGGAGGATCCGGCAGCCGTGGTTATGGATCTGTTGTAGTTAAAATAAATAAAGTCCAAGATAATCATGATGCATAAACTTATTGTTAAAACAATAACTCCTCTGCATATTGGCGGAAATGAACAACTTGCTCTTAATCTTGACTATATTGTTTCTAATCAGCATGTTGCTATTCTGAATCGGGATGAACTAGTAAAATATCTTGCCAAAAATAAAGTATTCAATTTTAACAAGAATTATAGCTATCAGGATGTAGGAAATATAGTTAAATCGCATGCAGAAAAGCTTCCGGATACAGCAATTTCACGGAAACTTAGTATGTCGGATGGTTTTAAGGAGTATCTTGGACAGCACAGGATTGAAGGGAAAATGCATATAGGTGAATTCATTAATGACGGAAGAAATTATTATTTGCCTGCATCTTCAGTTAAGGGGGCAATGCTTACCGGTTTGGGATTAAAAGAACTCGGAATAAATTCTGAAAGTCCACGATTGAAGGACAGATTTATTATGACCGATTCTGATCCGATACCAGCTCGCTTCTTCGTTATCCTCAGAACTGTAGAGGGACGTCCCCCCATTAATATTGTTTGTATTAAACAAAATGTTGAAATTGAACTGCTAATAAAGAGAACTGGTCTGCTTGATATTGACTCAACAATAACATCCTGTAGTGAATATTCAAAAGAACAATTGATGAGAGCTTTAGAATATTTAAGGGTTTCTAAGTCATCTAAATCCCCATTTAAAATAGGCGGAATTGAAAACTTTGAAGAAGCACTCAGTTCTATCAGGGAATATCCTATCAAAACAGGTGAATTCCTGATGAATATAGGATTTGGCGGAGGCGGATGGTTTAAGGTTACAAAAGGCATCAATCCGACTGACAAGGGAAAAAGTCCTGAGACATCATTTGAGTTTGATATATCCGGCAATATGACTCACATCGGCTGGTGCGTTTGCAGATTTGAGGAGGTAAACTAATATGAGTAATCTGAACATTATTCACCTTACCCAAAAATCCGGTCTGCTCACTAAACTGCACAGCGACACTATTATGGGGCACTTCTGCTGGCGCTTTAAGGAGCACCACGGCGCTGAGCAGCTTGATGCTTTCTGCCTGGAGTATGCACAAGCCCCCATCTTTACAATTTCTGACGGGCTGGGTGTGTATGACGGTAAATTGTTTTTCCCCAAGCCGGAGTATATATCAGAATATAAACCCTCACCAAAAGAAAAGAAAGCAAAAGTTCAGCAGTTTATTGATACCAAAGATCTAAAAGGCCTTAAATATACTGACGCTGCCGGGCTGAATCTGTTCTTAAGCGGAAAAATTGAAGAATACGAAGCGCATTTGAAGAATATGAAGGAGAAAGAGGTAAAAACCCCCTCCTTTACCCAAGGGCTTCGTGTTTCGGTGACCATTGACCGGGCACAGATGAAATCGCTTGATGGGGGGCTTTACAGCTATGCGCCGCAATACCCGGAGTTTGCAGAAGGTGATAAAGACAAAAAAACCAGCCAGGCGATTCTGGTGCGTATATATAACCAGAAGCGGTTTGATGAGCTGAAGGTGGCGGACCTGCTGAAAGAAGTTTTTGAAACCGGGTTTGGTAAAAAGAAATCCGTTGGGTATGGAGCATTTGAGTGTGGTGAATTTAAGGAATATACTGAGCTTAAAGAACCGGATAACGCCAATGGATTTTTAACGCTTGGTCACTACACCCCCACAGGTGTTGATGGCCTGATAGCCGGGTATTATAACCACAATATTAAATATGGCAGACTTGGTGAGGAACGCGCTAATAACCCAAACCCGTTCAAAAAGCCGATACTGAGCTTTAGCCCGGGAAGCTGCTTTACCGTAAACAAAGTAAAAGAGTGGTATGGTCTGGTAACTGACGGAGTGGTTGAAGGGGAAAAGAATATCTGGCACTTTGGTGTGCCGCTTACACTCGGTGCAATGATACCATAAGGAGAATATATATCAATGAGTAAACAGGCAATGGTCTGCCTTATTTCAAAAGAGGCAATGGCAAACGCTCTTCCGGTTCTGGAATACAGACCGGATTTGGTTTTTTTGGCGGCAACAAATGAACAAACCAGAAACGCCGGTTATCTTAAAGAGTTTTTTGCAAAGAAGGGTATTCAATCAGAAATTATTCCGGGTATGGATGCTTACCATCCGGAGCCGAATAAAAATGTAATGAATACACTTTTTGATAATAATCCTGATTACACATTCACACTGAACAGCACCGGCGGAACCAAGATCATGTCACTGGCTGCTTATGAGGTGTTTTCTTCATCAGGTAAAAAGGTGGTTTACTGCAATACTCCCGGGCGTGAGATTATAACGCTGCCTGAGGGAAAGATTGATAAAACACTGACAGTTGAATTGAGTGCCGAAGATTATCTGACAGCTTACGGATATACCATTGATCAGCGGGATTTGAAAGAGCCGTCAGAGGAGTATAAGCCGCTGTTCCGCCATTTGCTTAATGATGGAGGATTAAAAGAGTTTATAACTCTTTCAAATAAGGTGAAAACCATGAAAAAGCTTTTGGATAAAGGACTGGTTATCACCTCAAACGGAAAACAATACTCGTTTGCAAAAAAGGGGAAAGACTATATTCTTGAATGGAAAAAGGGGCAATCCCTGCATTTTGCCAGCGAACGATTCTGCGAAGGTACATGGCTTGAAGAACTGGCTTATTATTTTATGAAAGTTAATAAACGCGAGTGCCTTGCCAGTATGCATATCTATTCGCCTGATCAGAGCAGAAATGAAATTGATATGCTGTATGTAAAAAATCTGACGCTTCATCTTGTTTCTGCCAAAAGCGGACCGTTAAATAAAAAAGATTTATTCGAACTGCACGGTCTGCAGGTACTTGCCGGGGGTATTATGGCCAGACCAGCGATTCTTCATGCTGCTAAAATTAAACAGGCAGACGCACAGCGTGCAAAAGAAATGAGAATAGACGCCATCAGCGTTTTTGAACTGAACCGTCTTTTGTAGATCACTTTTTAATAATATATATAGGGGAATAACCTGACATCATGCTTATAAATTTAACCAATCATCCGTTTGATAAGTGGGAAGGAAAACAAAAAACCGAAGCACTGCGCATTTATAATACCGTAGCAGATCTGCCATTCCCTTCTGTAAATCCCGCGTGGGACGAGCATGAGCTTAAAGCACAGGCGGGTGCATATATACAACAATGCCTTACCATTCTGCATGGCTGCACGGACAATCACAAGGCAGTGCACATCATGGGGGAATTCACTTTTACTTATGCCGTGATTTCCGGTCTGCTTAAAGCGGGGGTAGAGTGCATTGCCTCAACTTCCGAACGCCTGGTCACCGAAGAAGGCAATGGAAAAAAAACCGTAACATTCCGGTTTGTGAGGTTCAGAAAATACAATTAACAATGTACAATGCACAATTTACAATGTACAATTTACAATGTACGGTTAACAAAATGTTATTTTCAATGTTTTGGTAGAGACGATGCACGCATCGTCTGGAGGAATGATGTGTTATGCGTGGCGATTGCACAACCTCCCCCCGCGACACAATGAGACGCCGCAATCACATGAAATCCGTGTTTATATATATTCGGTCTGGTGATTGCGACGTCTCTACAGGGACGCATTTGTTTTTTGTAGAGACGATGCAAATGCCACCGTGATTTTATATTTACGATTATGTTTTGCATTTGCGTCGTCTCATGTGAAACAAGACCGTGGCGAAAAGATCGGATAAACCCCATACCACAATAGCCCCGCGACACGATGAGACGCCGCAATCACATGAAATCCGTGATTATATATATTCGTTCTGGTGATTGCGACGTCTCTACAGGGACGCATTTGTTTTCGTAGAGACGATGCAAATGCCACCGTGATTTTATATTTACGATTATGTTTTGCATTTGCGTCGTCTCATGTGAAACAAGACCGTGGCGAAAAGATCGGATAAACCCCATACCACAATAGCCCCGCGACACCGAAACCCATGCGACGCCGAAAACCATATACGCCGATGAGACGATGCAATCACATGACATACGGGTTATATATATTCCGTGTGGTGATTGCATCGTCTTTACAAAAGGACACGTTTTCGTAAAGACGATGCAAATGCCTGGATGATGTTTCATTGTGGAAGGGTTTCTGCATTTGCATCGTCTCAGGGAAGAACATGGAAAAACCCACACAACGAAAACCATGTTCCACGCCTCCCCCGCGCCACGATGAGACGATGTAATCACAGGGGTTTTGGTGAAATAAAACATCCGGTGGGTGA
>BTUV01000147.1:0-5375 GCA_045863035.1 Ignavibacteriales bacterium
ATTTATCACTAAAATTTGTATGACAAATAATGTAAAAATCTGTGTTATTAGATCGAAATCGAAGATTTTTACGATTTGGTCAGATTTTGGCAGAAGTCAGGATATCCGGCTTTGTAGAGACACGCCGCGGCGTGTCTGTACGGGACTGTATATAATTCGATGAATATTCGCTTCGTAATAATTTCTTCAGAATAAAATATCGACTCTGCATTACTAATTCCTAATTACTCATTACTAATTATTTAAAGTCGGCTTATTATAGTCATATTCTGATGATTGCATATATCCTTTCCTTCGGTTGTAAACAGATAGTCAATCCGGTTTTTATAAAACGCGGCAATTTTTCCACGCACCATTTTTAAGGTACTGTTAAGAAAATGATTCTGCTCGGTGAATCCTTCCCCAAGCACCGCAACAGCAGATGGAAGCCAGCGGTTTGGGAACGTCCCGCCGAACTCGCCTCCCTCCTTAAATCGAGTTATTTCTGATTCAATTTTTCTAAGTGCTTCGCGCTGTCCTTCTGGTGTGTTAATATCAAGACCCTGTGCTGAGAGGTGGCTTTTTAGATTTTCCTTATTGGGGACAACAAGCGCAACTGTATAAGGTGACTGATTATTAAACAGCATCATCTGGTCTATATATACAGAGTGCTCAGATATAGCTTCTTCAATACCTTCGGGACTGAATTTCTCACCGTCATTCGCGATGAGAAGACTCTTAAATCTGCCGGAGACGTAAAGAAATCCATCGTTGTCTATATATCCGAGGTCACCGGTAAAGAGCCATCCATCCTTAATTGTGTCATTGGTTGCTTTTTCATTTTTCCAGTAACCTGCCATCACGTTTTCCCCCTTTACTACTATTTCGCCCATTTCACCGGAGGGGAGGTTGTTTCCTTTGTCATCACAAATCTTCACTTCAAGATCCTTTACAATTTTGCCTGATGAGCCAAGTTTGTGGCAGGCAGGAACGTTGGCTGATATAACAGGTGCAGCTTCAGTAAGACCATAACCCTGAAACATGGGAATTCCGATTGCATAAAAGAAACGCTGCAGCTCTATATCGAGTAAGGCGCCACCGCCGATGAAGAACTCAAGCCGGCCGCCAAAGTTTGCGCGTATTTTACTGAAGATGAGTTTATCATAAATTATATATAACGGATATTTTAATTTTTTTATCCCTCCGCCCCGGTTATAACCAAGACCATTATAGTCAATGGCAAGTTCGAGAGCTTTATTAAATAATTTCTCAATCTTTTCCCCTTTTTCTTTAATTCCCTTTTCGATATTCTTTCTAAGTCCTTTTGCAAGAGAGGGGACACTCAGCAAAAATGAAGGGCGGGTTTCGCGTATATTAACAGGGATATTCTTCAGCGTTTCAAGAGGAGTTTTACCAACCTGAACAGCCGCCATGGAAGCGCCGTTTTTCATAAGCGTATATATACCGGCGGTATGCGCGAATGCATGGTCCCAGGGGAGAATCAGCAGAGAGCAGTAATGCTCCGGAATAGGGAGCAAAGCGCTTGATTGCTCAACGTTTGCAGTGTAGTTACGATGAGTGAGAATAATGCCTTTAGGGTCAGCGGTAGTGCCGGAGGTATAGCAGATATTTGCGTAATCATTTTCTTTGACAGATTTCCAGCAGGATGTGAATTCCGATGTGTAATCCTTCAAATAAGCATCACCGAGAGCAATCACATCTTCAATAAATATTTCTCCGGGCTGAAGGTCGGAGGCGATATCAAGCAGTATAATTTTTTCAAGTTCGGGCAGGTCATTTTTAATCGCAGTGATTTTAGCACGCTGACCGGCTGAGATGATAACTATTTTGCATCCGGAATGAGCGAGGCGGAATTTCAGATCTGCGGTCTCATCTATTTTAACCGAAATGGGAACGTTGATGGCTCCTGTGAAAAGCACCCCAAGCTCTGAGACGATCCAGTCCTTCCTGCCTTCTGCAATCAGTGCAGTGCGGTCTCCTCTGGTCAGACCCATTGATTTTAGTCCGGCGGCAAAAGAGTGAACTCTGGCCTGAATTTCCTTATAGGTAAAACTTTTATAAGAGCCGCCGGTTTTTTCGAGGATGAGGGTATTGTTCGGGAAGCGTTTTACACTTTCCTCAAACATCTGAGGGATGGTACGTTCTGTCATTGATGTGCCGTTACAAAATTGTTGAAAACGATTAAGTAAAATTACGGGAAAACAAGAGAATAACGATGCGGACCAAAACTTTAGATGATGGTATTACGGGGGTCGTGTGATGGAAAATTAAACATATATATACTTCAGAAACGAAAAGTTTCCTTTATGCAAAGTAATTAAGGCGGAACCGGATAAATTTCATAATTTTGAAAGCAACACAATAAAGATTATTAAATGAGACGAATCAAAGGACTTATAAAACTGATGAGGCCGGAGCTGCCGTTTGCGGCTGGACTCTGTGTGGTGATGGGGCAAATATTCGCGCTTGGTGGTGTACCCTCTGCCCCGGCAGCTTTATACGGGTTCTTTTCCATCTTCTTTATTTCCGCGGCAATACTTGTTCTGAATGATTACTTTGACATTGAATCAGACAAGATCAATTCACCGCACCGTCCAATCCCCTCTGGAGCGGTAAGTCCGGCGGAAGCACTCATCTGGGCCAGTGTTCTTTTTGCCTCAGGAATCGGGCTGAGTTATCTGCCGGGTATTATAGCGTTCGCAACGGCACTGGTGGTCGCATTAACCGGATTTCTTTATAACAGGAAGTACAAAAAGAGCGGACTGCCGGGCAACCTGATGGTAAGTTTTTCCGTGGGGATGACCTTTATTTACGGCGGAATCTCTGTGGGGATGCCGTTTAACCACACGGCCTGGTTCTTCGGGCTGATTGCCGCACTGGTTGATCTGGGGGAGGAAATAGCTGCCGACGCCATGGATGCAGAAGGAGATAAACTCATCAATTCTAAATCTATAGCCATAACGTATGGCAGGAGAACGGCACTGAGAATAAGTGCGGTAATGTTTGCGTCTGTAATAGTCCTTTCATCAGTTCCGTTTATCCTGGGGTGGTTCACCTATATATATCTTATTCCGGTCGGCATCATGGTTCTGAGTATTGGATACTGTACGTTACGGCTGCTTAAATCACAGGGAGATGAGGGGAGAAAACATATCCGCAACCTCTACCTCGGTGCCACTGCCGGGATTCTTGTGTTCTTAGTGATGCGGGTGAGCGGGGTGTAGCTTGGCGCTGTTCTGTAATTGTTACCAATGTTTGACTCTTCCGGATTCGGGTAGCGCAATTTGCCATTCGCCATTAAAAATTCACAATTTACAGAAGAGAATAACAGGGGTTGTGGGAGTAACCAAAAATATTTGGGAAAGAGGTATTAGCGAAAATATGAGCAGACGTTTGCAAATAATGTTAAAAAACGATATTTTACGCAAACAATTACTGTTATTTTATGGAAAATCAGAATTACAAATACCTGGAGAACTACCTGGACGAGCTGCAGTCCTCAGGCAAAATAAGCTTTTCCTGGGTGGAGCTGAAACAGCATTTCTCAGGACGGTCGGACAATTCCCTCAAGCTTGCTCTTCACAGGCAGGTTAAAAAGGGGAAACTCGTTGCTTTTTACAAGGGGTTTTATCTGATAATTCCCCCTGAATACAGGAAGAGGAAAATACTTCCGCTCGAATTATTCGTTGACCGGCTTTTCAGGTTTCTTGATCGTGAGTATTATGTGGGACTGCTTTCGGCTGCCGCTTATTACGGGGCTTCGCATCATGCGATTATGGAGTCCTTTGCTTTTATTCAGAAACCCCCTATGCGAAGAAGCGAAGCAGAGGGGTTGAGGGTAAACTATCTTGTAAAGTCCGTTTTTCCTGAATCGGGGATTATTAAAAGAAAATCAGACGCGGGATACTTCAATATATCCAGTCCGGAACTGACTGCCATTGATCTGGTTGCCTATTACAAACAGGCGGGGGGCATGAACAGGGTGGCAGAAGTGTTGTTTGAATTGGGAGAAGAGATGGATGCGGCAAGGATGCAAAAAACTCTGAATGATTCTTTCTCTCTTGCTGTCCTTCAGCGTCTTGGTTATCTGTTTGATGAAGTGACCGGAAGGGGAGAACTTGCCGGAGCTGTTTATGAATTTCTTGCAGACAAGAATGTATTTCAGGTAAAGTTAGTAAGTGATATAAGTGGTTCTCACTCTAAGGTCAATCAAAAATGGAAGATTATTGAGAATTATTCCATTGAATTGGAACTTGCATGATACCAAAACAATATATAACAGAGTGGAGCGCTACGGCACCCTGGGTGAACAATTATCAGATAGAACAGGATTTGGTGATTGAGCGCTGTATTGTAGAAATTTTTTCTGATGAGCTCTTGAGAGAAAATCTTGCATTCAGAGGGGGTACTGCATTGCATAAAATTTTTTTCAGACCTCAGGTCAGATACTCTGAGGATATAGATTTAGTTCAAATTTCCAATGAAGAAATTGGATTGGTTTTAACCCGGCTCAGAGCGAAATTGTCATTTTTGGGACTAGCCGGCTATAAAAGGGCTGAGCATAACAATACACTGATTTATAAATTCAGATCGGAATATGAAAATATCCCGCTTAAACTCAAGGTCGAAATTAATACCAGAGAGCACTTTTCGGTTTTGGGTTACAAAGAGGCAGAGAGAAGTGTGCAGTCTGAATATTTTAGCGGAGCATGTAAAATAAAGACATTTCAGAGCGAAGAACTTCTGGCAACAAAACTCAGAGCGCTATATCAGAGAAGCAAGGGAAGAGATTTATTCGACATTTGGTTTTCTTTGAAATATGGTAAGCCAGACACAGAAAAAATAATCTTTGCTTTTAGTGAGTATATGCTGGCAGAAGGCCATAAAGTTTCACAAAAAGAATTTTTAGCAAATCTGACAAATAAGTCAGCAGATATAAACTTTCTACACGATATTTCGGGATTACTTCGCTCGGAGGTTGAATATAATGCTGAAAAAGCTCTTGAAGATGTGATTCGAGAAATAATACTTCTTTTATAAGGTTACAGAAGTCTTTTATGTTGGTTGGTTACAAAAAGGGAAGCGAGCTTAATAAAAATCTAAATCACATCCATAATCAAGATTCATCAAATATATATAAAAGATTTCACCGACGCAAAAAATAATCTCTTGGGAAAATGAGTATTAGAAAGTAATTGACGAGAGCAAAAAAATCCAGAAGGAATGAGATTAGTTTATGGTATCAGGAAGATAATTTCACCCGTTCCGGGTTGGGGTTGCGCTGGCGCAATGAATCTGCCAATTTGCGAGCCCGCCGGGATCAACCCGGCAATTCATATTTCGTAATTCAAACTTCATAATTGTTTATGATAATA
>BTUV01000148.1:0-5374 GCA_045863035.1 Ignavibacteriales bacterium
CAGAGTAAGTTTTAACTGAATATATTCTCTTGCAGAATTTAAATTTGTGTTTGCCCGGATCTCTATTGGAAAGAGGGGGCTTAAAAAATTATATATTGTTCATTGCTAATTGGAACCGGGGGCTTTACTATTGTAGCATTGCCATTGTATCCGGAATTTCCTTTTTCTAAATCGCATCGTCAGCGATAAGGGTTTGAGTAAATATATTTTTTTTACAATTCATCACTAAAATTTGTATGACAAATTATGTAAAAATTTGTGCTTTTAGATGGTATTCGAAGATTTTTACGATTTGGTCAGATTTTGGCAGAAGTCAGGAATAGTTACAGAAAGCGGATAACTTCTGACTAATCGGAATGATCCAGCCGGAACCGGTATCCTGCCCGGTGTACCGTAAGCAGATACTCAGGCTCGGAGGGGTTTGTTTCTATCTGCTTTCTGAGAGAAAGTATAAAATTATCAACCGTGCGTGTTGTAGGATAGGCATCATATCCCCATACATCATCTAAAAGTTTTTCCCTGGAAACAACCTCATTTGCATGCCTGATAAAAAAGATAAGCATTTTATATTCCGTCACCGAAAGATGAAGCACCGTTCCGTTTCTCTTAACTTCCTGATGTTTAAGGTCAACCGATATATCACCAAACTTGACAGTTGACCCGGAAACTGCGGCGCCTTCTGATCTTCGTAAAACCGCTTTCACACGGGCAACAAGTTCCCGCGTTGAAAAGGGTTTGGTTATATAATCATCGGCTCCGAACTCAAGCCCCATTATTTTATCAATCTCCTCTTTTCTGCTGGTTAGCATGATAACGGGGATGGTAAGCCGCTCTTCATTCCTGAGTTTTTGCAGAAGCTCAAGCCCGTTCAGTTTTGGCAGCATGATATCAAGCAAAATCAGATCCGGTTTAAATGAAAGTGCGAGTGAAAAACCGGTTTCTCCGTCACCTGCTGTTTCAATTTCGAAATGCTCTGCTAAAAGAAGAGTTTTAAGTCCCTCAACAATCGCGGGCTCATCCTCAACTAACAGTATCTTTTTCATAGAACTCCTCTCTTCCTTATTCTAAGTGATTACATCTTTTTGCTGATTACGCGTCTTTTTTCAGAGCGGAATTTTTTTGATCTGACAATGACGGAAGCGAAAAACGGAAGGTGGTGCCTCCGTATTCATTTGGCACTGCTTCAACTTTACCCTGATGCACATCGGCTATGTGTTTCACTATTGCCAGTCCGATGCCCATACCTCCGGAACTTTTGGTAAGCGGATTACTAAGGCGTTTATACGGTTCAAATATCTCATCTCTTTTTTCCGGAGGAATCCCTACGCCTCTGTCGGTAAAGCTGATAGTTATATATTTGTCTTCTCTGATTACCGAAACTTTAAGGTATTTCACTTTGTCTGAATAACGGATGGCATTAGCTATGATATTCACGCACGCCTCAGTTACTGCGTCTTTATCCGCATAAACCGGCATATCTTCTTCCTGGTAATACTCCTCCGTCTGAAACGCATTCATTTGAAGCTGATACTGCATTATGAGTACTACTGATCTGACCAGTGCAGTCAGATTGCACTCAATAAACGAATATTCCTTAATCCCCTTCTCAATCCGTGCGAAATCCAGCACATTATTAATAAGCCGAGCAAGCCGTTCAGTTTCTCCTTCAATAATCTTCAGATATTTTATTCTCTTTTCTTCACCGACTTTGCTATCCTGAAGTATTTCAGCAAACATTTTAATTGAAGTAAGCGGGGATTTCAGATCATGAGAAACACTTGAGACGAAAAAAGATTTCAGCTCATTTAATTCTTTCAGCCGTGAGGTAATTTCCCTTTCATACCGGAGATTATACTCAAGCTCAATCCGCTCAAGAGCCATCACAAACTGATTTCCCGAGAAAAGCATGAGATGTATCTCTTCCGCGCTAAACGGGAACTCAGATTTCTTCTCACCCAGTATCAGGCAGGCCTTTATCTTCTCATTACCGGCACTAAATGGAATGATCGCATGAATAAAATCCATTTCAGCACTACTAAGAATCAGCTTTTCGTGAACCAAACCTGCCTCGGAATCCATCACCTTGATTTTCGGAAGATTACTCTTCGTCTCACAAAACAAATGTAGTAGAAAAAAGATAATTTTCTGATTTTTCCCTCTCTCATCATCTCTGCAAAAAAGTGAACTGGAATCCGGCAGGTGAATATTATGGATATATAATCCTGTAAACTTTGCAGGAATGAACCTTTCAATCTCTGCAATGAGCAAATCAGCGGCCTCTTTAATTGATGATGTGCTTTCAAGTTTTGCGGCGATAGTGTTTTGTGCATCTGCAAAATTCAAACGCACCATAAAAAACCGCCGGTCAACAAATTCCTTTACACGGTCACGCAGCGGCTGAAAAAGCAATGCAGTAATAACAGAAGATACGGCAGATAGCATTACGGAATTAATAACCGTAAGTTTTCCTACTAATACCGCTGCGCCTCCAATGATAACCGTATAAATACCAATCACGCCAAGCAATGAAAGAACGTAGATCGTACTCCTGCGGAATATCTGATCAATATCAAAAATATGATAGCGGACTATTGAAAAACCATACGTAAGTGGAAACACTGCCACAAGAATCAGAATCAACTCCTCGGGCACCAGTCCTTCAGAGGTAAAAAACTGCGGTATTTGCCAAAAAAGAATAAAAGAAAGCGGTCCGGTTACCGTTCCTAAAAATATCCATTTCAGCTTTTTCCTTTCTGACTCAACTGCAGAAGTTCTATAGGAATGGATAAAATTCCCCACACCGATAAGGACTGATACCGTAAAAAACATCCTGCAGACATCAAACCATGCTTCATAACTATTGAACCAGTCAATGCTTCTCTCTGTAAGCGCATGATATGCGGTAAAGCCGAGTCCTGCTGAAAGCAAAAACGGCAGAACAGAAAGAGCAATTACCATCCGAAGAGTAGAAGAAGTTTTTTCACGCGGAAAAACAAAAGTGAACCAAAGAAAGAAAAACGGAACAATTGCATAAGAAACAGAAAAAATAATCCTGTTGAGAACACCGGCCCAATGTGAGGGATATATATAACTGCCCCAGGTCATGGTAATCATGCCGCAGGCAGTAAGCATCATCCCATGAAACGTGAGTGCGGCTTTGTCATTAAGCGGCCGTTTGAGCAGCACAATAACACCTACCGAGAACACCACCAGCGCAAGACTCCCCGCGGCTGCAATATAAAGCCATCCGTAAAACCGGGTCAGTTTCAGTTCCGTGTGAAGCACTTCACGGTTGAGATGAAACTCCGCGCTTACAATACTGCCTGCATTCAGCCCGTCGCAGGCAAATTCCAGATCCTCAAATGAAGTAAGCGGTATGCCATCAACTGCTTTAAGGTGCATCTCTTTGGGAAGCAAACTGCCATGTGCATCCTCCGCCTCTGCAAATAAAATAAGTCTGTCATCCCGGAGCTGCAGTGTCAGCGGAACTGAGGATTTATGATATACCTGAAAAAGCCCCACTACTCCCAGAATCAGGACCATTGCATCCAGGACGAGTATATATCGTTTGGTTTTAGTATCGTCCTGATCAATTTCCTTCTTCATGAACCCGCCTCACATTTCCGTAAAGTGATTATTTGCTTTGTTACATTCTAATCGGCAGACACGTTGTTTCGAATCCTTTTACTTCACTCTATTTTACCTCAGGAAGTTCCCTTTCCAACAAGAACCCCATCGGCCTCAATCTCTCTGAAGATATCCTTGAGCGACTCCAGGTAAATTTCTTCAATCTTGACTTCAGATGGATTAAACGGATAAAAGAAGATGAGCAGCGCCTGAGTCCATGTTTCAAGCTGTGCGGTTCTCTCGTAGTGTTTTATCCGTATCCCGTTTTTTCCTGTTACCTCGGCTGTATATATATATTCCCAGGAATATACCATCGGTAGAACAGAGAGTGAACCCCACGCAAAAAGATCTGCTAAAAAGTGCTTCGCAAAAGAATTTTCCCGTTTGATTGTTACATGAATCGTAAAATCATTATTTTCTTTCAGACTGTCCCTCATCCTTCTTCGGTTCACATTGTCTATATCATCATAAGCATCGGTAAAGGTTGCAAAAGATTTTACATTACTTATCTGCTTCATAGATTCCTGCAGAATGTCCTTGAACCCCCTTCTCGGCTGAATAATTTTCGGAACCACATCAAAGCCCTTTGCCTGCTCTAAATGGGTAAAATAGAAAAAAACCGTTACTGGTTGCAATTCAGGATTAGAAGGTACAGTTTTTTGATAAGCGCCTGAGATACCGGAACGGAAAGACATACAACCTGTCATAAGGAAAGATGCAATGAAAACAAGGAGGACAATAAAACTCAGTTTAGAAATGAAGCGCATTGCAGATTCAGCTTTCTTGAAAAGAAAAAGTGTTTAATGCTGTAAAATTACGAAAAAAGTTCTTTGAGTATTCTCATACAATATCGGATATCGCCCGTTTATCACCGACCCAACCGGACCAGTAATAGTCTGGGAAAAAACGGCTGATGGTCTTATCTTGCTTATGAAAATTTATTTATTTATATGACAAGGAGTAACCATGATCAGAACCGGCTCAGCCCAGTGGAACGGCAGCGGAAAAGAAGGTAACGGAACAGTATCAACCCAGAGTACAGTCCTCAATAATACCCAATATAGTTTTAATTCACGTTTTGCTGAGGGAATCGGCACCAACCCGGAGGAGCTGATTGCAGCAGCACATGCAGGATGCTTTTCTATGAAACTTTCCTTTGTACTCGGAGCCGCCGGCTTTACCCCGGAGGTTATTAATGCCGTTGCCAAATTGAAATTTGAAAATGGCGCGGTTGAAAATATTCACCTCGAAGTAACCGCAAAAGTCCCCGGAATTGACGCGGCAAAATTCCAGGAATGTGCCGCCGAAGCCAAGGAAAACTGCCCGATTTCCAAGCTTTTGAAGACCAATATCACCATGGAAGCAAAACTGGTCTGATAAAAATCCTGTAGGGCTCTTTAAAAAATCAGAAAAAACCCTTATATTTGTAGTCCTGATTTTTTATGCGCCCATAGCTCAATCGGATAGAGCAACAGCCTTCTAAGCTGTAGGTTAATGGTTCGAGTCCATTTGGGCGTACGGAATTTTATGGTGAGTGTAGCTCAGTTGGTTAGAGCACCAGGTTGTGGCCCTGGGGGTCGTGGGTTCAAATCCCATCACTCACCCCAAATTTTGCTTCCGGGATTCCAGAAAAATCCCTATATTTAGAGTCTGTTTTCAAAAAATTTCCGGCCCCATCGTCTAGTGGTTAGGACATAGCCCTTTCACGGCTGTAACAGGGGTTCAAATCCCCTTGGGGTCACCACTC
>BTUV01000149.1:0-5372 GCA_045863035.1 Ignavibacteriales bacterium
TTAGATCGTATTCGTAGATTTTTACGATTTGGTCAGATTTTGGCAGAAGTCAGGAGACTATAATCCCTGTGCACAACAGCATTTCGCAAGACCTCACGTACCGCCCCTAAAGGGTATTCCCATCTGCCTTTTGTGTAAACGCCCTCAATATATGAGTGCTGGTCAATGTGTCTCACAACAAATTTGAGCGCTTCAGCCGCTTGATCGCCTATCTGATCAGTAATGGTTTTGTCATCAATCTTTGTGTCCGTGCTGGTTCCTTTGAATCGCGCGCATTCAATTTTAGCATAAGGAAAAAATTCCTTTCGGAAATCAAAATCCGAAAAAAGCACTAAAGCATTTGTCGGATAAATGGTATCACGCTGTACTTTGATTAACTGAAGTTTCGAAAGAGTGGTGTTGTCTATCAACTCACCCGTCAGTGTAGTAAATTGCTGCCTGAATGCCGAAAAATCTAATTCTTGAAAGCTTTTTTCAAAGAAGGTTTCTCCGTCAAAAGAAATGTTCCTTTTTCTTCGTTGCAGTTCTGCTATTATGGTTTCGTCCGCGATACGATTCGATGAACCTATCCGGATATAAGTGCCTTCGATTAAACCTTTAGCACGAAGATGGTACGGAAAATCACTTCCGCGATGTATTTGCACTCGTAAAAAATATAGTCCATCCTCTGAATACACCGTAATATCAGGTACAATAAGCGGGGCGCACTTATCATGAAGAATAGAAGTTATACTTTCCTCGGTCTTGAGCAATTCTTCCTCTGGAATACCCTTAATCATTCGTGGGGCATCAGATATTCCAATATATATATCACCCCCGGCATCGTTGGCAAAGGCCACAGCGGTCTTGGCAAGACTGGATGCAGAAGGTAGTTTTTCCTTAAACTCTAATCTCCTGCCTTCGGGAAGCTTAATGATCTCCTTAATCTGCATTACTGTTTGGTATTAAGTTTTTAACCAAAAAATGTACGTATTGAGTTATTGTAATTTTACTTCATCAACTCAGAATTTTTATCAATATACCCATCCTTCACCAATGATTCATACGACCGGTAGGTAATCACGGTAACTTCTTCTCCCTCAAAAAATCCTTTTGCTTCAATTTTAACTCCGCCAATTTCCTTGCTGATTTTTACTTCCGCGAGGAGTTTGTCCTGTTCTATCAGTTTATATTCATCGCGGCTTCTTTTATCCTTCAGATTTGAAAGACCGTACTGAAGCCCTTTCTTCGCATTGGCGTAAGCTGTGTCAAGCTGCCCGGTTGATGAAGCCGGCATCGATGTGGTAAGAATAAAAACTGCAAATAATGAAATTAAAAAGCGAGTCATGTTTTCCGCCCGTTCGTTTTATGTTATATATCTAATTCTTTTTTCTGAATACTGCTATAAGTGTTGATTTATAGTAGAAATATAGTTTTTCCTCCCGTATTTCCCAAAAGAATGCTGTTTTAAGCATGTGTACCAGTTTTTGCTCGGTTTCAAATGACTGCTCGCAAAATTCAACCGGGTCGCTGAATGTTTTGAAATGTATTTTTTTTCCGTTTATGCTGAAGTCTCCGGTTATGTCATTACATCCGCCGGTTGCATAAAACTTATCGTTGGTACGGTCCATTTTAAGCATTGGCTGAATGGCTGCTTTGGAATAATCAGCAGTATATATCGTGTCTGCCAGCCACTCATATCGTGTAAGTGAATCAACAGGGTCAGCCGGTCCGCGGTCGCAGGCCTGCAGCAGAAATACAACCGATAAAAGCGTCAGCAGATATTTCAGTGAAACCATTAGTATCTCATTTCTCCTTAAATACGAATATCTTTTTTATAAAAATCAATCACCCGGTCAGTGAGCACCTGCAGATCAAAATGTTTAATGGCTCTTTGGCGGGAGTTTCTGCCCAACCGGCCGCGCATCTCCGCGTCTTCAATCAAACGGCTGATTTTTTCCGCAAGATCATCTCCATCCTTCACCTGAAAAAGAAGTGAGGTCTGACCGTCAACGGCTATATCAAGAATACCGTCTTTGTTTGAACAGACAGAAGCAACTCCCATGGAAAGCGCCTCAGCCAACGCGATACCGAATGCCTCGTTGTGTGAGGGAAAGACAAATATATCCAGCGCGGCAAGTACGGTACGCACATCTTTACGGAAGCCGGTGAAAATCATATTGCCAAGGTCCGCTTCCCGCGCAAGTTTTTTAATTCCTTCCGCGTAATCATCCTCCCCTTTACTTGCTTCTCCGACAATCAGATATTTAACGCTGCTGTGTTTTTTATTCAGAATGCCGGCAGCGTGAATCATCTCTTCGTGACCCTTCCCTTTGCTGAAACGGGCCAACATACCGATAAGAATTTCATCGTCGGCTATTTTAAACTCATTTCGCAACAGCGTTCTGTCAGCTTTTGCGGGGTCAAAGTGATTGGTATCAATAGCGTTATGCAAAAGAGAAATCCGTTCAGTACTGACCGGAGTAGTTTCCTCAAGATTATTTTCAATCACGCGGCTTATTGCAAAAACACGCGTTACACGGTTATATATCCACTTGTGCAGCGCATCCTTTTTTACAATAAACGAACCAACCTGTTTAGTAAGATACAACGGTATCCGCGATCTGGAAATACGCAAAGCCGGTACCAAAATCCAAAGGTCTTTAGAGGCCTGAGTATGGACAAGATCATAGCGGTTTTTTTGTATCAGATTTTTCAATGCAAGTATTTCAGCCGGATGAAAGTATCCTGATGCTTTAACCGGATATACTGAAAGCTGTTGCTCTTTTGCCTCATCAAAAAGTTTTGAGCCCGGGTATGCAAGCAGATGAACCTCATGCCCGCGCGCAATAAGCTGATGCACGCAGGTGAGCGTGTACATTTCCATACCGCCCCAGCTTCGCGACAGACATGAGTAAAGAATCTTCATTACGTATCAGTTTTTTTTACGTTAAGCAAATCTTCTTCATCATAAAACAGATGCTCATACGTTTCACGGCCGCGAACAAGGCGGAATGAATTACCGTCAACCATTACCTCGGGGACTCTCCGGCGGGCGTTATAATTTGAGGACATCACCATACCATAAGCGCCGGCTGACATCACGGCCAGAAGTTCATCGTGTTGAGGTGTTTGCAATGCCCGTTTCCGGGTAAAGAAGTCTCCGCTTTCGCAGACCGGACCCACAACATCAGTCACCACTTCAGGTTCATCGCGAAGGGTAAGGGGCTGCACGTGATGATACGCGTCGTATATACTCGGCCGCAGCAGATCATTCATGGCACCGTCTGTTACGATGAAGTGTTTGTCCTCAGCTTCCTTTATATATAAAACCTTTACGACAAGAATTCCGCCGTTCCCGGTGAGATAGCGCCCCGGTTCAAAAAAGACGTCGCAGTCAAGTTTTTTAAGGGTAGGCATGATAACCGAGGCAAGCTCCCGCGGGGTGAATGGAGTTTCATCTTCATATCGGATACCGATACCGCCGCCTATATCAAAATGTTCAAGGGTAAGACCGCTTCGTTGCACTTCAAAGTAAACATCAGCCAGTTTCTCAACTGCTTCCTTAAACGGCGCTGTGGTGGTAATCTGCGAGCCGATGTGCATATCAATACCGGTAAAGCGCACATTCGGGAACTCCTGATAGTTCTTATATATATTGAGCGCGAGCGGTTTGCTTATGCCGAATTTGTTTTCACTCAGTCCGGTTGATATATACGGATGGGTCCGCGGATTAACATCGGGGTTAACGCGGATGGCAACCGGCGCTGTGATGCCCAATTCACCGGCGATGCGGTTGATAAGGGCTATTTCATCTTTTGATTCCGCCTTAATCATAATTACCCCCTGCTCAAGCCCTGCTTTAATTTCAGCAGCGGTTTTACCCACGCCGGTCAGAATCATATCGCTTCCTTTTACGCCGGCTTTGATAGCGCGCAGCATTTCCCCCTCGGAGTTCACATCCATCCCCGCGCCAAGCTGTTTAAACTCGCGGATAACCGAAAGATTGCCATTTGATTTAACCGCGTAAAAAATCCGGTGCTTAATTTTCTTAAAAGCGTTGGCAAAAGAGTGATATTGATCGCGGAAGTGGGCTGCACTATAGATGTAAACCGGAGTGCCAAACTGACGGGCGATATCCTCTACACATACATCACCGCAGAAAAGTTTAGCATCGCGGTAATGAAAATCACCGAAAGAATCCTGAGACATGAGCTGCTTAGTTACTGAAAGAAAGGGTGCAATTTACGAAAAAACGGGGGTGTGCGAAGGCTGTTTTAGTAAAAAATCACCGCTCCTGACTGAAATAGGGGAGTTAATAAAGCCGGGATGCAGATTTGTAATAATTCCTACAAATTTGCGCATATTTGTCAGAATTTCATTACAAATTTGCAATATTATCCAGCTAATTGAACAGGATTAAGGGATGAACAGGATGATCGAGATGGGGAAGGGGCAATTTCCAAAACGCCAGCGGCGCGAGATATTAATAACACAAGAGAATAACCGCCTCCATCCGGATTATCTTGTGCGGGTCTGAGACGACGCAATCGCTTGGGTTTCGCGCCTGCGGGTCTGAGACGATGCGTGCATCGTCTCTTCGGATTTTTCCTCAATCCCGGAGGGATTGCAGATTGGTAGAATAATGGAATTAGCCCAACACATCCCTGACTCCGGAGGAGTCAAAAATCATTGTGCGAAAAAAAATTTATTTGCAAAAACTGATAATGTTTTGTAGAGACGTCGCAAATGCTAACCGGATTTTGAATTATATACAATGTTTTGCATTTGCGGCGTCTCATGTGTCGCGGATGCTGGGTGGGCGGTGTGCGTGTCTGGGGGTGTACGGGTCTGAGACGATGCAATCGCATGGATTTTAGTGTTTATGAAAAATCGTGGTGGCGATTGCATCGTCTATACGCGGAGGTATATATCGTTGCTATCATAATGTCACCCCTTCGGGGTTTTGGGATGGGCGGCGTTTTTTGGTTTCTACAATAATTTCACCCCTTCGGGGTTTGGGGGTTGTTGGGTTTTGCGGTGTTATTAATATGTCACCCCTCCGGGGTTGATTTTTTTTTGTAGAGACGTCGCAAATGCCAACCGGATTTTGAATTATATATAATGTTTTGCATTTGCGGCGTCTCATGTGTCGCGGATGCGGAACGGCGGATGTTGGGGGTTTGAGGGTGGGCGTGCCTGAGACGATGCAATCGCATGGATTTTAGTGTTTATGAAAAATCGTGGTGGCGATTGCATCGTCTATACGCGGAGGTATATATCGTTTCTACAATAATGTCACCCCTTCGGGGTTTTTGTGGTGGGCGGCGTTTTTTTGGTTTCTACAATAATGTCACCCCTTCGGGGTTTTTGTGGTGGGCGGCGTTTTTTTG
>BTUV01000150.1:0-5368 GCA_045863035.1 Ignavibacteriales bacterium
CTGCATTATTCATCTAATCTCAGGTTATACATTTCTATCTGCTCTTTTACCTGCTCAATAAAACGCATTCTTCTGAATTCAAACCATTGCTTACGGAAATCCCCCGAAATATTAATCTGCCCTCTGAAATTCTGAAAGGGCTTTGGTCTGTTTAAGGCGTGAAAAAGGTTTTTCTGTAACTTTGTGTCAGTAATACTCTCAGCAAAATCAGCCATTATCTGAAATGACTCGTTAGAGGAAAACCCCTCAAATTCCAGATAATCATCGGGGTGTTCATCAATCTCATTTAAGTCCTTTTCCCAAACTTCATCATCAATTTCAGTCCAGGTATCAAAATCCGGTATTTCTTTTATTTTACCGGTTTTGATGTTATAATAACATTTCATCCCCGTTTCAAGGGTATCAGCAATTTCGAGTATTTGTTTGTCGGTCAGGTTCAGCATAAAAATATTTTTTGATTACTATCCTAACTTAAGAAAAGACTAAAAGGACAGCAAGGGCAATAAAGACGGCCGGTATAATAAAGTTTCCCGATTAAAAACTATGCGGTACTTTGCGCCTTACTTTGCTTCCTTTGCGTTAAAAAAATTCTCTAACAGATTAAGGACTTAAAGGACACCAAGTACTATAACGACAACACGCATGCCATTGTACATTGTACATTGTAAATTGCCTCTACTAATTACTAACTCCTCATTACTAATTATCAAAAGTGCGCATTGATGACCGGCAGTATCTTTGCCCATCCCGGATTGTTACCCGCGATGTTAAGAATACCAATCTGCACTCCTTTGAGTTCCGCCGCGTAATTAAACAACCCTATTGAAATTCCTGTCATCCTGCTGTCAACGTTATTATATGCGGAGAGTGCTGCGCCGACTACATTTTCAGCACTGACAGAGTATGCGGCAGCGTTAATTCCTACAGCGTTTTCAGCTTCAATTTTATATCCGCCAAAGTTTATTCCAAGCAGCGTGTTTGAAACCTTTAACTGACCAAGTGTCATATTAAGCCCGAGCACAACATCTCCGTTACTCACTAATGCAGCACCGCCGAAATTTAATCCAAGAATATTTTCCTCTGCAACCAGAGCAACTCCGCCAAAATTAAGTCCGAGCATATTATTACCTGATATAATGGCAACAGGCGATAGATTTATTCCGAGTAAATTACCTTTCGATACAACCGCCAGCCCGCCAAAGGTAAGACCGAGGATATCATCTTCCGATACCGTTCCGAGACCGCTGATATTTAAACCGCGCAGTGGCCCTTTTGCAACAGTGCCAAGCCCGCCGATGTTAATACCCGTCATTGCACCTTGTGAAACAAGACCCAGCCCGCCGAAGTTTAATCCGGTCATATCAGACTGACTTACTGTTCCTAATCCGCCAAAATTAATTCCGGTCAGCTTCCTTTCTGCAACTGTCGCGATGAAGGAGAAGTTTATTCCGGTCATATCTCCTTTCGATAACGCCGCCGCAGTTCCATAGTTTATACCAATTGCGTTATTGGATGCCACAAATCCGCCAAGACCAAACAGAATACCAACATTGTTGGCAACAGTAGGAAAAGTGCCTAATGAGACACCTGTTACATTCTGATCCTGAAAATATTTTCCTTTCCAGAATGTTATGTTTATTCCGGTAACCGAATTAACTTCACAATCCTTCCAGTTAAACCTGATTCCGGTGAAGTTTTTTGAGTTACCAAAAGATAATCCAAAATGTGATGAGGGAAAGCTGAGCGCGGCATCGGAACAGGATTGCTGTTCTTCTTCCTCTTTAGTATCCTGCGCGTTTACTGAAAAAAATGTCAGCGTTAATAAAAGTATAAAATATTTCATCGGGAACTCCTGATAAACAGACAAACTGATTTAATCTAAAGCACTAAAATGAAAACCTTCCGCCTGAGATGCCTTATCTATACGATGAAAGGCGGAGGAAGATGATAAGCGGAAAATAATTTTGTCAGTAAACCGTCTTCAGCCGTGCATTGCGGTAGTAGTGAAGCAGGATTTCATCAAACAGAAAACCTTTCTCAGCCATTACTGCGGCGCCAATCTGGCAGAGCCCCACACCGTGCCCCCAGCCCGCTCCGATAAGAGTGAATGAAGAAGGCACACCATCTTTTTCCAATCCCTTCTCAACTACAAATGCTGAACTGTACAGATGACTTTTTGAAAGCGCGCGCCTTATTTCAAGTTCTTTCCCGATAATCAATTCCTTCTTCGACCCGGTAATTTTCATCTTTATCATGCGTGCTGAAGCGCCGCGTTCAACCGGAACCAGGTCCAGTATATCTCCAAAGTCATGACCGGTTTTTGCTTTAATCAGTTCGCTCAGTTCTTTTTGTTTATATACAACCTTCCACCGGTAGAAGTCGCGCGTTTCCTGGTCATAGTCAAGCAGCACCTGCGCAAGTATCTTTGCGTCTGTTGTGTTGCAAAACGCCGGCGGATTTCCCTTTATCCACTTCACTGCATTACGCTCATTGGCAAAGCGCGTATCATAATTATCAGGATCAAACTTATAATCAACTACGGGGATAAGATGCGGAGTCGGGGTGTTGCCCCATACATTCTCAAATGCCTCGGATATACCGCCGCATGATTTTGAGAACCGTGCATCACAAACAGTATCGCCGTATATCAAGGCAAGACCCCGTGTTTCAGCTACTGCCTGCTGCGCTGCTTCAGTAAAAATTTTTGTTATTCCCTGATACCTCTGGCAATGGTCATCAGCACATACATCATAATGCAGGTGATCTTCTCTGTCATACCATCGGATAAATTCTGTTTCCGATGTTATGGTACTGACAGCAGTCTCACTTCCTTCCTTCACTGCCTTGCTCCGTTCAATCTGCGCAATCAACCAGCTTCGTGATATAACCGCATGCGCTTTCAGCAGAGCCATGCTGCTCTTGGCGCTCATCTCAGATGAAATGACACTCACCAGATAGTCTTCAAGACGTATGAGGTTTATTGCAGTTATCTTATCCGCTGCTTTAATAATCCGGAGTGTACCGCGGAAAGCTTCTGTTTCTTTCCTCTCCCAATGAAACTGCACTCCTATTATCACATCTTTTAATCTGAATGAATCATCCGCGTAGGTAGCCGGTTCAAAATTCACTTCCTCGTCAAACTGCGCGCTGAATTTCTCTCCTTTCACCAAAATTTTCCCTCCTTTCAGTTCGGCTGAATAAGCCCCTCTGAGCTTTTCATCCTTCCCTTGAATTGCGTATCCGCCATGAAGCTCAAAACGTATTTTTTGTGATGAAATGATACCTACGCTAATAATTGGTTCCTGCATTGTAATTCCTTACTCTTCGACTATTCTCTGCCGCGACGGCCGGTTGCCGGCGGAGCTATTGACCTGTAATTCTTATATTGAGTAAGAAAATTACAGATTTTCAGGGTGAAAGGAAACATTTCAGCCGATGAAATCGGTTCTTTATTTGATAATGTGTGAAAAAATCTCATGAAAAGACCACAAAGTAAGATTATTGATCTGATAGGATTTCCCATGGATCTCGGCGCCGGAAGAAGAGGCGTGGATATGGGACCCTCCGCACTGCGCTATGCCGGTATTGCTGAAAAACTCATCGCTCTCGGTTACTCCGTTAATGACCTAGGTGATATTGACATTTTGAATATTGAGGAGCAGCCGCTTGAAAATCCGAAACTAAAATATCTTGCTGAAATACTAAAGACCTGCGAAATCCTGGCTAAGGAAGTTGAAACCATTCTCGACAAAGACCACTTCCCACTGATTACCGGCGGAGACCACTCGATGGGTATCGGAACCGTTGCCGGAATTTCAGCTCACTGCCGCAAAAACAACAAAGAACTCGGCGTCATCTGGATTGATGCTCATACTGATATGAATACCGACCAGACTTCCCCTTCCGGTAATATACACGGAATGCCGCTTGCTGCCTCTCTCGGTATCGGTCACCCGGCGCTTACGGAGTTTTTCGGTCCCGCGCCAAAACTGAAACCGGAGCACTGTGTGGTTATCGGTGCAAGAAGCATTGATCACGAAGAACGGGAAAATATCCGGCGGGCAGGCATTCAGGTATATACCATGACCGATGTTGATAAACTTGGCATTCACCGCGTCATAAACCGGGTGCTTGATCATTTTGATAAACACGTTGACCATATACATGTTTCTTTTGACTGCGACTCACTCGACCCGACAATTGCCCCGGGTGTGGGTACCCCGGTCCCCGGCGGTTTAAGTTACCGCGAAGCGCATCTCCTTATGGAAAGCATTGCCGACTGCGGATGTATGTCATCGCTGGAAATTTCTGAAGTCAACCCCATACTTGATACCCGTAACCAAAGCGCAGTGGTGATGGTTGAACTGGTTGCATCAAGCATGGGGATGAGAATACTCTAAAAACATTGAGCTCATCAAAACAACTGGCTTTCTTTTCCCTGATGCTTATGGCAGCCGGTCTCTTTGCGGTTAAAACCGGAATCATTGCCTCAACCGCAGCCGGTGTAATTGCATTCACTATGATTACAGCAGGCGGCGGATACTTCTATAAGTTTACCGGGTCAGCAAAAAAACCGGCTTTGTTTTTTTCTTCACTTCTGTTTTTTTCAGGGGTGTTTCTTTTTATCAGTGATAACTTCCCCTTGATGGAAGGGAGTGATATATTCTTCCCATCGCTGCTATTTATCCTCGCCGGCTCACTGCTGATGGTCTGGATAGAAGAAACCCGTCAGATGTTTTTTCTCTGGCTCGCTCTGTTTCTCGCCGGTGTTCCGGTTATATATATACTTCTCAGCAGAGGATTCTCCCCCGCCATTCTCTATATATCCTTCCTTGATATCATAGACACACTCGCCGCTCCGGTGAAGTGGGCAGCAATAATTGTGACCGTGTTCTATCTGATAAAGAAAATCAGAAGCAGAAAATAATTAGGAATTAGGAATTAGGAATTAGTAATTAGTAAAGCCGGGGGTTGCAATAAAACTACCGGTTGTCTCTTAGAGCTAATTTGGTTTACTAAGGACATTAACAACACCAAGGACTATAAGGACTATAAGGACTATAAGGACTATAAGGACTATAAGGACGCTAAGGACGCTAAGGACGCTAAGGACGCTAAGGACTATAAGGACGCTAAGGACTCTAAGGACCGGACATTTTTCATTATTGTAGTTTTTGGCAAATTTGTGTACTTTTGTCACTGTAATACAGCACTTTTGCCAACTTTTGGTGTATTTTATGGTACATGATGTTATAATTCAGCAAAAAAACGAGCGGGACCGGCTTCTTGCGGCTAATTCCCTGACTTCTGCCTATTAGTATTACACATTTAATACTCAGAAATGATTTAATAGTCATAGATATTGGGG
>BTUV01000151.1:0-5307 GCA_045863035.1 Ignavibacteriales bacterium
GAACAAAGTAATGATGCTCGACCGGTTTGAATTGAGCAGATAAAAAAGTAAAGACCGATGTACAAAAGCCGCGGCGCTACGAACACGCCGCGGCTTTTTTTAAGGGGTGGAAAAATCAGGATAGCTTTAAGACAGTTAATGATGTGATTAAAGAAAATTCGTATTTTAGCATTGACGGTTTAAGCGGTGTAGGTTTTAAGACATATAAATTTCAGTTTGTGATGCTGAGATGACACTTTTCCGGTCAAACAAATCTCTTTAAATAAACTATAGTATGGCAGAAAAAGCATTTGTAACTCCCGAGGTTTTACGCTGGGCGCGTAAGACAGCTAAAATGAATGAGCAGACAGCGGCAGAAAAAATCTCAGTCAGTGCTGATAGAATCAGAGAATGGGAATTGGGTTTAGGACAACCCACTATTAAACAGGCACAAAAACTTGCAAAAGTTTACAAAAGACCATTCGCATTATTATTTCTCCCGGAAGTACCAAAGGACTTCAAACCGCTTGAGGATTTTAGAAAACCGGGGTCAAAGGATTTAACTACTTCGTCAATTTTTATAATCCGGGAAATTCAACAGAAACAGACCTGGGCCCGGGAATCGTACTTAAATGAAAAGCAAGAACCGCTTCCATTTATTGGTCGCTTTTCTCTGGAAAACAGACCCAAGGATGTGGCTGATGACATTTTGCAGGTATTAGGAATAAATCCGTCAAAGTATATATCCGGGAATCCTCTGAGGGAATGGATAGACTCTGCCGAAACAAATGGTATATTTATTGCCCGTACAAGTAATATTCATTCCAGATTATTAATAGACTCTGATGAATTGCAAGGATTTGCGATAGCAGACCATTTTGCCCCTTTTATTTTTGTAAATTCTGAAGACTGGAATACAGCACAGTTATTTACCTTGGTTCATGAACTGGCTCATCTTTGGATTGCCGCCAGCGGTATTTCAAATGCTGTTAACTTCGATCAAATAAAAGGAAATACGTATCACAAAGTTGAGCGTTTCTGTAATGAGGTGGCGGCATCTGCTTTAATGCCGGAAAAATTATTACGATCTGAAAACATATCTGAGTTTAGTGATTTAAAAGACCTGTCAGCCGTTTCAAGAAAATATGGTGTCAGCAGTTTCGCTTTATTAGTAAGACTATTAAATCTTAACATCATTTCAAACGGCAGATATCAAAACTTAAAACAACTGGCCGCGGCTGAATACAACAGCTACATTGTTAAAGAAGCAGAACAGAGGGAAAAGCAGAAAACCAGGGAAGGCGGCCCGAATTATTATCTGCTGCAGTGCAATAGAAACGGCCGGTTGTTTACGCAGATTGTACTGGATGCTTATAGAGGAGGAAACATTAATCCGACACTCGCAAGTGATCTTTTAAATGTCAGGATTACAAAATTTCAGAAACTGGAAGCGCAGTTATATAAATGAGTAAGGGTGCTGAGAGATATTGCCTGGATGCAAACGTACTGATACAGGCATGGCAAAAATATTATAGCCCAAAATTCTGTCCGGATTATTGGGAAATACTGGATAAACTTGGTCAAAATAACAGGATTTTTATTCCGGAACAGGTTTTTGAAGAAATTGTGCGAACAGAAGATGATCTGACCAGATGGTTAAAGAAAAGCCGGATTCCTGTCTCAAAGATTACTTCATCAGTAACACAATGTCTGCAGAAAATTTATTCAGCAGACCATAAACACAGATTACTTGTGGATAATATTAGAGGACGTTCACTGGCAGACCCCTGGGTGATTGCACATGCAATGAATGAAAAGGCAGCAGTAGTAACGAAGGAAAATAAAGAGACTGCATTAAATTCCACAAGATTAAAAATCCCGAATGTTTGCGAAAGTATGAATGTTAGATGGATGGACGATTTCCAATTCATAAATGAAATACAAATATTGTTTTCGTGCAAATTAAGAAAAGAAAGCTATTAAATGGTATTTCTACAATAATATTATACCTTCGGCATTCGGGTTTTACGGCGATATATATATGTTTTTTGCAGAGACGATGCAAATGCTGTGCGGGGGTTTTAGGATCAACGGATTTTTGTATTTGCGTCGTCTCAGGGATGAACAGGGCGGGGAGACAAAAGGGGTACGTATTTACCCGCAGGATCGAATATCCCCGATTGCAAATGAAGGATGTGGTTTGTTAGATATATAATAATGTCACGCCTTCGGCGTTTGGGCGGGATTGGCGGGGTTGTGGTATTTCTACAATAATATCACGCCTTCGGCATTCGGGTTTTACGAGGATATATAAACGTTCCGTAGAGACGATGCAAATGCTGTGCGGGGGTTTTAGGATCAACGGATTTTTGCATTTGCGTCGTCTCAGGGAAGAACAGGGCGGGGAGACAAAAGGGGTACGTATTTACCCGCAGGATCGAATATCCCCGATTGCAAATGAAGGATGTGGTTTGTTAGATATATAATAATGTCACGCCTTCGGCGTTTGGGCGGGATTGGCGGGGTTGTGGTATTTCTACAATAATATTATACCTTCGGCATTCGGGTTTTACGGCGATATATATATGTTTTTTTGTAGAGACGATGCATGCATCGTCTCCGCATAACTGGTATATATACAAAACAAAAAAGCCGTCCCATGTTCCGGGGACGGCTTTTTGCTGAATCAGTAATGATTCAGGGAGGCGTGTGAAATTTTACTTTGTGAGGATCATCTTCTTCATTGACCTGAAGCTCTGACTTCCATCAACCGCAGTCGCGGTTATTGCATAGAAATAGATGCCTGAGGTAAATAATGAAGCATTAAAACCGACCTGATTGTAACCGGCGCTGTAGGTTCCGTTAACCAGTTCGGTAACCACCTGGCCGAGTGTGTTATATACTATCAGACTTACATTGCTTTCGAAAGGCAGTGAGAATGATATCATAGTTGAAGGGTTAAACGGATTCGGATAATTCTGACCCAGACTGAATTCAGCCGGAGCCGCGCTCACTTCAACTGCATGTGAATATGAGAAAGAGCCGTCAAAGTCAACCTGTTTCAGGCGGTAGCTGCCGGTTCCTTCGCCAATAACATCAGAGTAGCTGTAGCTTCTGGTTTCAACGGTAGTTCCGTTTCCGTTAACAAATGCAACCGCTTTATACTCACCATCTGCTGATTTTTTCTGAATTTCAAAGCCCTTGTTATTTGTTTCGGTAGCAGTTACCCAGTTAAGGGTTACAACGTTACCTGAGACTGACGCGGTAAATGAAGTAAGCTCAACAGGAACAATTTCAAAACCGAACTTTACATCATCAAAGTAATAGGTTCTTTCACCTGCAGTAGCTCCGGTTACACCGAAGTTAAAGAAGATGGAAGCTTTGTTATAATTGTTTGCAAGGTTAAGCGGAGCGGTTCCTGAAGCAGGATTACCAAAGTCGAATACTAAGGTCTGCCACTGGTTTGCAATGGTAACAGTTGCTTCTGTTTCGCAGGTGATGGTATTGTTCAAATGGTCTTCAACTTTCAGACGAACCTGAATGCCGGCGTGAGGTGACCATACGCGGACGTTCATTCTTTTTTCCTGTTCGGTGAAAGGAACTTTGGTTTTGAAACCGGTTTGAACACCGCCGGTAACAGCGGTAACAGTGGTGCCTGCCCAGAGTTCAGCAGTTGCTGATTTTACAACCTTGGCGACTTTGTTGTTTGCCATGGTAGGGTCATCAACGATGGTTGAATTTTCTGCGCCGCCAAAGCCAACCAGACCGTAGTTAACCCATGACAGATCAAAGGTAACCGGGAGATTCATTTGGGTGGTATCAGGCGGAGGTGTTGTTCCTGTTGTTAAGCGGACATCATCAAAAAGATAGGTGAAGTCAGGCGAGCCGTTACCGGTGGTTCCGAGGTCAAAGATAAAAACAACTTTTGAATATTCGTTCGTTGCGTTAATAGTTGTGTAGTCAAAGGTAAGTTCTTCCCATCCGTTTGCAACAGTTCCTGTAACTTCCTTTTCGAAATTAACGGCAGGATTGGTGAGGTTTTCTACTTTAAGGAGAAGTTTTGCTCCGACTCTCGGCATATATACTTTTACCTTAAAGGTTTTATTGGTGGAAAAGTCAATCGGTGCGGCTAAGGTCAGGTAAGCGCCTGCCCAGTGCTGTCCGGCACCTTTTACCATCTGTGCAACTTTAGCGCTGGTATTAATGCCGCCGATCTGCGGGTTGTTGATAACGGTGGCAACGCCGCCGTCAAAATTAGTGAAAGTGTAGCTTACCGTGGTTGATTCAAAATCCAGCGGCAAGGTTGGGGCCTGCGCCAGACTTGTTCCGGTAAACAGAACAACTGCTATAAAAGCAGCAAAGAGAAATGGTACACGATTGGTCTTCATTGTTTCTCCAGAAGATTATGTTTGTTTAGGTTAATTATTTCAGATACAGATGATCTGTTTTTTGACAGATTACCCGCATCCCGCTTTTGTAATGCTATTTAAGAACCGTCATTTTTCTGACAGCATGATATGACGGAGAGCCGTTAAGCGGATCAGCCGTCAGTTTATAAAAATAGATTCCGCTTGGCAGTCCGGATGCATCAAATCCTGCCACATGGTTTCCCGAGCTCAGAGTTTCATTAACCACCTGAGCTGCTTCCTCACCAAGGATGGTATATACGCTCAGCGTTACACGGGAATCATGGGATAAGGTATAGGAAATGGTTGTTGCCGGATTAAACGGATTCGGGTAATTCTGCCTCAGTTCAAATTCCGCCGGAAGTGATGCGAGTTCTTTGTTTCCGGTTACCGATGAATAAGCAACATCAAACCAGTTAAGACTGAAGAGCCAGTTCGGCTTTTCAGAAATCACATCAGTATATACTTCAAACCTGATGATATTGGTGTCTGCCTGCATCGGAATACCCGGAACGGTAATTGGCTGCCAGTTCTGCCAGCCGCCTGTATTGAGAACAAACTTTTTGCCGCTTACATCTTCATTATTTACAAAAAGACGGAAGTAACCAAATCCGGGAACGGTTGCTACGTTTGCAGTAATATCATAGACAGTGTCGCGTGTTGCATTCACGGTGTACTCAAGCCATTCACCGTCAACCATCCAGTAAACATCATAACCCTGAGTGCTGGAGGGTTCAATATCCACGCCTTCATTCGGGCGGTAGGCAAGACCGATGTTGTTTGAGTTAACATCATGGTAAGCAACTCCCTCGCCGCCGTTATCATAATTTTCTGCCTGAATAATTCCGGGGAGGTTAACAGCAGTACCGGTGTATGGAGTACCGTTGCCGAGCACACGGATTGAAACACTGTCGGCAGATGA
>BTUV01000152.1:0-5280 GCA_045863035.1 Ignavibacteriales bacterium
TTAGCTGCTGCCTGCTGCTGTTTGGCTTTTTGCTCTGCTGCTGACATTAAATTTTGGAAGAAGCCCTTCTTTGCTTTTTGAGGCGCCGCTACCAGTTCAACCGGCTTGCCATATTTGGTTACATACCACTGCTGCCCGATTGAAAGTACGTTAAAGAGGAAGTAATAAAGATTAAGCCCTGATGGGAAACTCATAAAGAGAATCGTAAGCATAACCGGCATGATATATAACAGGGGCGCCTGTGAAGGGTCTTTAGCCGCACCTGACATTTTCTGCTGAAGATATGTTGTTACACCCATCAGAATTGCAAGACCACTTACTTCCTGAACGCCAAAAAGCGGTATCTTAAAGCCAAGATCAAAAATCACATCCGGGCGCGAAAGGTCAGTTATCCAAAAAATAAATGGCTGCTGCCTGAGCTCAACCGCGGTCTGAAATGTGCCCCAGAGCGCGATAAAGATTGGCATCTGCAGCAGAAGAGGCAGACATCCGCCAAGCGGATTGATGCCATACGTGCTGTAGAGCTTCATGGTTTCGGATTGCTGTTTCTGCGGATCGTCTTTAAACTTCTCTTTCATCTCATCTATCTTCGGCTTAAGCGCCTGCATCTTCTTCATAGAATCCATGCTCTTTTTGGTAAGCGGATTAAGTATGATCTTGATGATAATTGAGAAGATGATTATTACTAAACCATAGTTCTTTATTAAACTGTAAAGGAAGTTAAATAATGGAAGCAGAACATATTCTGCAATCGGACGAACAATCGCTTTCAGCCCGAAGAAGCTGCCGAAGTCAACTATGGTTTGAAGTCCGCGGTCATAACTTTTAAGAATTTCATATTTAACCGGACCAATATATACCATAAAACTGTTCTTTTCAGAGGGGTTACCTCTGAACGGCATCTTCAGGTGTGCCGCATAAAACTCTCTTACTCCGCCCTGCTCATAGCCCCCCGCCTTACCTGATATATATGCTCCGTCAACTCCGACCGGATTGTCAGGCACCATCACGGCAGCAAAATATTTATTACGCACGGCTATCCAGTCCACGCGGCCGTTAAAATCCTGCTCAACAGTTTCGCCGGGGCTGCCCGCATCAACAATTACCTGTTCATCTCCGTAATATAAACTTGCGTTTGCGGCAGTTGCCTCATCCACAGAATTTTCTTCAACAAATCTGATTCCCCCGTTCCAGACGATATCATAAGTGCGGTTTGAAATAACATTACCAAGATTATTCAGCTCAAGAGTAAAGCGGCTGTCATAACGGTTGCCGTATATAACAAAGTTTCTGACGATGCTGCCTTTTCCGTCCGCGGTTGGCAGAGTATAGCTGATAAGAAGCGAGTCATTTCCCTTTAGCGAATAACTTCCCGGACTGAGCGATGAAGAAAAGCGCATATCACCGGTTGAAATTTTTCTCCCGTCTGAAGTAATAAAGTTAAGGTCAATGCTGCTTCCTTTGTTTGTGTTAAGAAGCTGGATGTTTTTCTCATAATACGGAGCATCAGCCGGAAGCGCATCTTCATACCAGTTCTTAAATTCCTTCAGAAAGTACTTATAAAACTTACCTCCTTTTTCACTCATCTCTATATATAAGAGGTCAGTTTCAATTCTGATAAGGCCGGGTGTGCCTGAGGATTTCGCAAAGAATTTTCCGTAAGGGGTGGAATCATTTTCAGCCGGGGCTGAAGCGGTAACCGGTTTTTCTGCTTCTTCTGCTTTCGTACCGTCAGTAGTATCAACGGTTTGTTCTTTCGGCTGATTCTGAGGAGGCGGCTGCGGGGGAGGGGTCTGTATATACAGCCACACCATCAGAATAAGCCCGATCAGCAGAAATGCTAAGGTAGTTTGTCTGTCCATAAGGAATTTTTCCGGTGTTAAATCTTTCTTGGTAAAACGTTATTACTTAACAGGATCATAAAAATCTCCGTGATAAAACGGGTGGCAGCGCAGTATCCGTCTGACTGCAAGATAACTTCCCTTAAAAAAGCCGTACTTTGTAAGTGCATCAATAGCATATTGCGAACAGGTTGGATAGAATCGGCAGGAAGGAGGGAGCAGGGGCGATATCAGTTTCCGGTATATCTGAATAAGAAAGATTGCAATCTGTTTCACACAGAGACCGACTTGCTGATTTTTACAAGCACCGAACAAACCGCGGGTTCAATCATTGCCAAGGTAACTTCTTTGTGAGAGCGGCTGTTGTAACCATACAGAGAAAAAACCACGCGTAGTGATTTCCGGTTTTGTGAAAATTTCTCTCTGTATTCATGTTTGTTTAACCGGTATGCTTCCCTGATCAGCCGTTTTGTTCTGTTCCGCCAGACCGCATTGCCTGATTTTTTTGAAACTGCGGCTGCAACCTGTACAGTCGCACCCCCGTCGGCTTCTTCTATTATATAATATGCTTTTAGTACCCTGTCATGGGAAAACAAAGTTTTCCCTTCATTAAAAATTTTTTCAAATGTGGTTTTTCCCCTGAGCCTTTCATCTTTAGAAAGGGTAAACCTTGCCACATTTAGCGTCTTTCGTCGCTCACAGATAATTTCTTTCTGCCTTTTGCTCTTCTTCTTGCGAGCACTTTTCTGCCATTAGCAGTTGACATTCTTTCGCGGAAGCCGTGTTTGTTCCTTCTTTTTCTCTTACTCGGCTGATATGTTCTTTTCATCTTACATCCTATTATTTAAAACAGACCACAAAAATAACATTATACCGCCAAATTTCCAACGAGAAAACCAAATCTCCTGGTGTGCTAAATTAATGATACCCTGCTCCCCAATGCAGTATTCGCTCGCCGAAAATGGGTGATTTTTGCGGATTTATGGGTGATTTTGGGCAATTTTTGCTAAAAACGAGGGGTTTTTGACCATTTTTTTAAAATCACCTTTTTCTGCCAATCTGTGAACCTTCCGGATTCGGATAATGTGGGTATGGTTAATTTATCTTCTGGTTCTCTAAGGACAAAAAGGACAGCAAGGACTTTATGGACAAGAGGGACGCCGGCCCAGAAAATTGCGCTACTTTGCGCCCTGATGCCTTGATGCCTTTGGGCGCTCTTTAAACGCCCCCGCCACCTTTATTAAGGACTCTGCCCCGGGAGATTGCTCTACTTTGCGTCTTGGTGACTTTGCGCGCTATCTGCTTTGCACGGTAAATAGTTAATTGACTCTTGCTCTTCCTATACTATAATAAGTAAATCCAAGCTCCTTCATTTTTGATGGTTCATAGACGTTTCTTCCGTCAAAGACTAATTTATTTTTAAGACCGTCATATAATTTTTTATAATCCGGATTACGGAACTCATTCCATTCTGTTAATATGAGCAGTGCATCTGCATCTTTCAGTGCATCATATTCATTCTCCGTATATATAACAGATTCACCAAGAAAAAACTTTGCCTGCTCCATTGCCGCCGGGTCGTATGCTTTAACACGAGCGCCTTCTGAGAGTAGTTTCTTAATAATCGGGATTGAAGGCGCCTCACGCATATCGTCAGTATTGGGCTTAAATGCCAGTCCCCACACAGCCAGCGTTTTTCCTTCCAGATTTCCGCCGAAATGTTCGCTCACTTTTTTCGGCAAAACTAATTTCTGCGAGTGATTAACTTCATCAACAATGGTAAGAACCCGGAGCGGCACTTCATTATCACCCGCAGTTTTAATGAGTGCGTTTACATCCTTCGGAAAACATGAACCGCCGTAACCAATACCGGGGAAAAGAAAACGTTTACCAATACGGTTATCCGTGCCAATACCCTTACGCACGTTATCAACATTAGCTCCAACTTTTTCGCAGAAGTTAGCCATCTCATTCATAAAGGTAATTCGCATAGCCAGATAAGAGTTAGCCGCATACTTTGTTACTTCTGAGCTTTTTGTATCCATCTCAAGAATAGGATTTCCCTGCCGCACAAACGGCTCATAAAGCTCCCGCATTACCTTCATTGCCTTGGGGGTGTTCGCCCCTATAACTATGCGGTCTGGTTTCATGAAGTCTTCGACTGCATATCCTTCCCGCAGAAACTCCGGATTAGAGACAACCTCAAAATTTTCAGCACCTGCTTTTTTTATTGCATTGGTCACCAGGTCAGAGGTTCCAACCGGAACAGTGCTTTTATTTACTATCACCTTAAACACTTTATCGCCAAGCTCTTTAAGGAAACGACCGGTATCCCCCGCTGCCTGAAGCACGTATTGCAAATCGGCTGAGCCATCTTCACCCATTGGGGTGGGGAGACAGAAAAAAACGATGTCAGAATTCTCAAGGGCGTATTTCAGATCATCGGTAAATGTAAGACGCTTTTTTTCAATATTGCGTTCAAAAAGCAGCTCAAGCCCCGGCTCGTATATGGTAACCTGCCCATCACGCAGCTTTTTTAATTTATCAGGATTATTATCAACGCAAATAACATCATTGCCCATTTCAGCAAAACAGGTTCCCGAAACAAGACCAACATAACCGGTACCAATCACCGACAGTTTCATACTAAAGAACTCCAGAATTTATATAAAGTACTACTCAAATATAAGAAAAGCAGAGGGCTTGAGAAGAGGGGATAATTAGAGAAATCGGACGATTTGGGAAAATAGATACAAAAAGGTACTTATTACTATAACATTGTAAATTTAATTTTGCTAAGCTAAATCACTTAAAATTCAGGGTCGTCCGAGAACCTTATACTTACTTATATCATCAATATTCTCTACAAAAGGCAGAGTTGCCCTTAGCTCGCGAATTTCTTTCAGGAGTTTTTCCTTCCTCAATTGTTCAGAAGAAATTCCCCTTTTAAGTTTTTGTTTCTTTTCTCCTGACTTCTGCCAAAATCTGACCAAATCGCAAACATCTTCGAATATGATCTAAAAACACAGATTTTTTCATAATTCGTCATACTAATTTTAATGATAAATAGTGAAAAAACATATTAAGTCAGACCCTTATCGCTGACGATGCAATTTGGAAAAAAGAAATTCAAGATACAGTGGCGATGCCACAGTAGCAAAGCCCCCGCTTCCAATTTACAATGAACAATGTATAATTTTTTAAGCCCCCTCTTTCCAATACAGAACCCGGCAAACACAAATTTTGGTTCTGCAAGAAAATATATTCAGTTAAAACTTACTCTGTCAGGAGAGAGGGGGTTTGGGGGTGAGTCTTGTTATTGCGAACATGCGGCTGACTGTTGGTTTTAACTAAACTTCCGTTCAGGTAAAATCTTAAAAGATGGTTTTGTCTTGTAATTTGTAAACTTTCACATAAAAAGCGTAAGTGATGCTTACGA
>BTUV01000153.1:0-5234 GCA_045863035.1 Ignavibacteriales bacterium
CAGAATTTAAATTTGTGTTTGCCCGGATCTCTATTGGAAAGAGGGGGCTTAAAAACTTATATATTGTTCAGTGTAAATTAGAAGCGGGGGCTTTACTACTGTAGCATTGCCACTGTATCCGGAATTTCCTTTTTCCAAATTGCATCGTCAGCGATAAGGGTCTGACTCAATATATTTTTTCCACAATTTATCACTAAAATTAGTATGACAAATTATGAAAAAATCTGTGTTTTTAGATCGTATTCGAAGATTTTTACGATTTGGTCAGATTTTGGCAGAAGTCAGGAAAAGTATTTCCCCTGATGTTCCACATTCGCGAAAGTTGTGAAAAAGGAAACTCATTTTTCCTTGTAGCATACCCCAATCATATCCTGTGTCCAGATGGAAAGTCCGCCGCCGCTTTCTATGGTTTTGAGCACGTTCAGTAAAAACTTCAACACTGACCACGCACTCTTTCGCAGTATTCCTTTCAGATTTTTAGGAACCGGACCTGTCTCAAATACATCAATTCTGGTAAAACCCGCAGAAGCGAATAATTGAACAATTGAATTCGGGTTGAAGATGGTCATGTGGGTCAGATCACCGTTTATAATCCGGTTGGGGAAGAAGCCCTGTGCGTTAGGGGTGTGAAGCAGAAGCATTCCGCCCGGAGTAAGTGCGCTTAAAATATCCCTGCTGAGTGTTATCAGTTCATCTTTTGAAAAGTGCTCTATAAAGTCAAAGGCGATAATGATGTCAAATTCATTTTTTCTGGCTTTAAGGAATTCCAGTGCGTTTCCGGTTATGACATTAACGCCCCTTTGGGCAGCAAATGCAACCTGTTCTTCCGAAAAATCTATCCCCAGTGTGTTTTTAAATCCTCGCTTTTGCAGGTATTCCAGAAAGAAGCCGGGACCGCATCCAATTTCCAGTATTTTTGATTCTTTCGGATATTTCTGCAGCAGGGGGAGGTATTTATAATCAGCCCAGTCCCATTGCTTTTGAACATCCTCTTTACTGTAGGAGGCAATTTTTGACTTAAAACCGCTTACATACGATTTGTAAAGCTCAGTACGGAAATCATTCATGTCGCAATAGCAAGAAATTGATAATCATTCCTGCAAAATGATGAAATCCGCCCACAAGAGCAAAAGAACGGAGAAAAATCCCGCCCTCTTGTCATTATTTAAAAAATTGTGCAGCCGCCGGTCGGTGTATGCCCCCGCTAATATCAGGAAGCCGGCAAAGGCATGTTCAGAGTATTGGTACAAAAGCAGGAAATTGGTAATTTTAATAATGAAGAGTTTAGAATTACGGACTATCCCAATGATCATCGCACTGCTGACCTGCTTTCTTTTAATAGCTCCACTGAATGCACAGGGGGAAGGAGAAAATACCGGTTATCCGGTTAAACCGGTTGCCGTTGAGGGGGGAGTCATTTTTACAGACAATTTTGGCTCCGGTGTTTACCTTATCAAGAATGGTAACATTCAGAAAATTGTTTCATCTCCCGGCTCGGGTAACTATTTTACTCCGGAGCCCGGAGGTCAGTCTGTTATCGTAAAAATCTCGGAAGCACGCGGCCAGAAACTCACTGCTGTATCACTCATAACAGGACTTCAGACAGATATTACCGGTTTTGATGAAGTAACCGGGCAGGCATCATTTTCAAACACGGGGAAACTGGTTTATACTCAGGGGACAAACCTGATGGTTAATGAAAAAGAACTGAGTTCATCTTTCCGGCTGCCTGGTTATGCAAATCTCGCGCCGGTTTCTCCTGACGGTAATTTTGTAGTGTATAATGACTTTGATGACCAGCTTTTTCTGTTTGACTGCCGCAGTGGTTTATCTGTAAAATTTACTGATGCCGGTAAAGGATACTTCCACCCGCAGTGGTCGCCTTCGTCTGAGTATATACTTTACAGTTCGCTTGATGCAGGTCTGTATATATACGCGCCCGGCAGCGGGAAAGCCATATATCTTGGGAGGGGATTTAATCCTTCTTGGAGCCCTGACGGACAGGAGGTTGTGTATGAAATCAGAGAAGAGAAAAATGGCGTTTTTGAAAACTCTGATTTGTTTATCTATTCAGTTGCATCGAATGTCTCACACCGCTTAACCGGCACACCGGCAAGGTCAGAAATGACGCCTTCAATTACTCCGGATGGAAATCTGCTTTTTGCGGTGAGGGAAGAAAGAGCAATATATACATCAGGATACGCAACGGAGTCAGGTCTGATTTCGCCGCGCCTTCTCATTAGCACAGAGGAAGGGTGTATTGAGCGTTACCGCGGGGAAATTACACTCTCTCCCCCCTCGGAGGTTATGAATATTCCTTATGTTCATCAGGTGTGGGATACTCCGGATTGGTATAATGGTCACGCTGCATGTGGTGCTGCAACTGCTATCATGCTTATAGCACATTGGGATTTGCTCCCCGCGTACGAAGGTTGGTGTTCGTGGCCGTCTCCGGGACATTATAATTATTATGGCAGATATATCGCTGACCGCTACCGGTTCCGCCAGGTTGATTATCAGTTCTCTGCTGATGACCCAAATGGCACGCCGGCTTACGGCGGATATGGCTTTATGTGGACGGGCAGTTTCAGCCCATACTCCCGCATGGTTTCATATTATGGTAATCATGGTATCAGTGCTTCACGCGAGGACTCTCCCCCCTTCTCAAAAGCAGAAGCGCAGATTAACGCGGGATATCCCTATACTATTTGTAACGGACTGACAACATCAGGTCATATTGTTCTGGCTCATTCAGTGAATGTCACAAACCGGACAGTTACGGTAAATGACCCCTACGGTAATAAAAACACACCGGGTTACCCAAGCTATGATGGTAAAAATGCCGTATATGACTGGCCAGGTTATAACAATGGTTATCAGAATTTTAATACCGTTTTCTGGAGTGTAAATACAGCATATACTGTTCCCGCTCATGGTGACACTCTTATTGATGATCTTGATTTTGACCGCGGGTTCTATCTGCATAATCGTCTCGGTGTTACGATGCTCAACTATAAGGATATGACGCAGGGATACAAAGGACACTTTTGGTACACTACTACCCAGAGCGGCATGAATGACCTGTGTTATGTTACCTGGAAGCCGAATATTCCCGCGGACGGAATGTATGAAGTGAAAGTATATATACCGTTTTCAAACGCAACGGATGTAGTATATCGTGTAATCAGGCACGGCGGAATCACGGAGGTACCTCTTAATCAGAAACTCTTTTCAAATCAGTGGGTGAGTCTTGGTGTGCATCCGTTTAAGGCGGGGTCATCGGGTTATCTGCGGCTGGGCGATAAGTCAACTGCTTCCGGGCAGGAAATCGTTTTTGATGCTGCTCAATGGAGTCTGATTGACCCGGTGCTTAACACTGAAGGGCTAAGCACTACAACTCCCGGTTCATTCGGTATAATCGCCAATTACCCGAATCCGTTTAATCCATCTACCAAAATATCTTTTATTGCGGCTGAAAAAGTACACATACATCTTGCGGTATATAATATTCTTGGCGGGCTGGAAGCTGAACTGATTAACACGACACTTGAGGCAGGTGTACACGAAGTTGAGTTCCCGGCAGAGGGAAGACCCTCCGGTACTTATCTGGCGGTATTACGTTCGGGTGATAAGGTTTCAGTACACAAAATTCTTCTGATGAAGTAACTTTGAAAAAACTCCCGGTATCACTATTTAAAACCGGAATGGGTAAGGTGCTTCTGGTTTTTCTGGTGATCATTCTGCTACCGCTTTCTGTATATACGGTAAATCAGGTGCTTTCTTTTACTTCAACCGATGAAGAAGCTGATCAGTTGTATCGCCTTCAGCTTGAAACGGTTCTCTTTTCCGTAAATCAGAACTCAGAAGATGTAACCGGTAATCTTACCTCCAGAATTGCCAATGCCTATCTCAGGTTCTCGCGGACTAATGAACTTGCCGCACAGCTTAACCAGATTGTGAACGAAGCAGGATTTGTGAACAGTATTACCGTTCTTGATTCCACTCAAAGAGAAATTATTACTGTTCCGGAAAAAAGTAAAAGCTCATTAAACACTTCAGGGAATATCTCACTTGCGCAAACCGAAACAGTGCAACGCCTCTATGAATATATAAAATCGGGTTACAGAAAGACAGAGTCCGTGCAGGCAGAAGGTGATACCATGAAGTTCCTTTTTATAACAGATAATCCGGACGGCAGTCACGCATTGTGCATTATTTCATTTTCATTAGAGAAGTATGTTAACTTGGTACTGGCGCCAAAAATCAGAACAGTTGCCGGAAGTCAGTATTTTATTATGATAAGAAAAATCACGGACGGAAGGAGGGTATATACTCACGGTGATAATCGTTTTGAGCCGGATGCTCGCAAGCCCCTGTGGCTGATAAATAACTATGAGATAGGAATTAAAGCACAGGGCGCAACGCTCCCTGATGCGGTTAAAGAGCGAACAGCAATGAATCTGCGGCTTTTGATAGTGCTGAATTTTTCCTTGCTTGCCGGTGCCGCAATGATTGGATATATTGTCCGCCGGGAGATGAAACTGACCCGGCTTAAATCGGATTTTGTCGCGAACGTTTCGCATGAACTGCGGACTCCGCTCTCCCTTATTTCTATGTTTTCTGAGTCGCTTATGCTTGGACGTGTGAAATCCGAAGAGAAACGGAAAGAGTATTACCGTATCATTCACAGTGAGACTGACAGGTTGAGCGGGCTGGTCAATAAAATCCTCAGCTTCTCAAAAATGGAGGCAGGAAAACGAATATATAATTTTGCTGAATTAAATATCTCAGAACTTATCAGGCGTGTTTATTCAAGCTATGAATATCATTTTGAGCAGAAAGGATTTGCTGCTGAGCTGCGGCTTCCGGAAGAAGAGCTGTTGTTGAGGGGAGATGAACACGCACTTGAGGAAATAATAATTAATCTTCTTGATAATGCAATAAAGTACAGTTCTGAAAGAAAGTTTGTTGCTGTAACCGTTTCGGGCACGGGCGGGGAGATAAAAATATCCGTCGCTGATCGCGGTATTGGTATTCCGAAGGAAGATCAAAAGAGAATATTTGAAAAATTTTTCAGAGCTGAAAGTTCAGAAGTACATTCTACAAAAGGTACAGGACTCGGACTTTCAATCGTAAAGCAGATTGTCGAGGCACATGGGGGAACTGTTTCATTCGCAAGTGAGCAGGGGAAGGGGAGTGTGTTTACAATTACTATTCCCGGAATAGTCAGGTAA
>BTUV01000154.1:0-5013 GCA_045863035.1 Ignavibacteriales bacterium
GCGGAGCATATTCTTAACGGCACGATGGTTAAGATGTTTGACCGCGGAAGGTCGTTTTCTGCACATATCGAAAAGAAGAAAAGCAAATGTGACTACCGCTTTGACCGTGATCTTACTCCTGAAGAACGAACCGAAATAGAGAGGCGCGTCAATGAAGTGATTTTATCTGAAGTTAATGTCACTGAGGAATATATATCACGCACCGCAGCAGAAACTTTGTATAATCTTGAGCGTCTGCCGGAATATGCCGGTGATGAAATACGCATTGTTAAGGTCGGGGACTATGATGCCTGCCCCTGTATCGGTCAGCATGTGAGTAACACAAAAGAGATTGGGCAGTTTAAAATTATCAGTTCGTCATTTGAGGAGGGAGTTATGCGGCTAAGGTTCAGGGTTGAAGGGAAGAGTTAGCAAATTCCGGCGATAATTACACGGCTACGTGATTTGGTTTGGCTCCTTCCTCGATTACAATATTTTCACCCCGTCCCGGTTCCTGGTGATCCATTGCTTAATTGATTTCAGTGAGCCGGATAAATAACCAATCGTCCCCCTACCTTGTTTAAGAGACAAACGCGGTTCTCATACTCCCAAGGCAAGTCGCAGAGAAATGCAAAATCCCTCATAATCAGCCAAATTTCTCCGATTTTTGCCTTTTGAATTGCCAGACTGGGATGGAGTTTCGGGGTTAGACCAGAGAAGAGAGAGGGAAGTGTTTCCACCAAGCGGGTGGGCTGTCATACCATACTTGACCGAGCCCCGAACCAATTCAATAATTTCTGAAAATAGTTCATAATTCATAATACATACTTCATAATTTTTTTCGCATATTACCATGCAAAAATGCAATTCATTTTCTTCAAAGAAATCAGCCAATAAGAGAGGACCATACAGATGCGAGATCAGTTGACCGTTTTGTGCGTTGCCAGTTACGAAAAGGGTGCTGAGTTTATGAGAGAATGCAAGCGCCAGGGCTGCCGGGTTATTCTTCTTACTTCAAAGAGTCTGGAAAGCGCCGACTGGCCTCGCGAATCTCTCGATGAGATTTTCTACATCCCCGATGTGAACAAAGACTGGAATATGGCTGACGTCATCAGCGGCGTAAGTTTTCTTTGCAGGTCTGAACGGATTGACAAGATTATAGCGCTCGATGATTTTGATGTAGAAAAAGCCGCCTCGCTCCGTGAGCATCTTCGCATACCGGGCATGGGTGATACCACAGCGCGTTACTTCCGCGACAAACTTGCCATGCGCATGAAAGCAAAAGAGGGGGGTATTAAAGTACCCGAGTTCATTCACGTTCTCAATCACGATGCTATTAACCGGTTCGCAAAGCAAGTTCCTTTCCCTTATGTTATTAAGCCGCGTCTTCAGGCAGGAGCCATCGGTATCAAGAAAGTGTATAATACTGATGAGATGTGGTCGGTTATCAACTCATTGGATGACAAACAGTCGTTTTATGTGATGGAACGGTTTGTGCCGGGGGATGTATATCATGTTGACTCAATCATCTTAGACAAAAAAGTTATCTTCTCCGTTGCAAGCCAATACTCACTTCCGCCGATGGAGGTGGCGCATCAGGGGCGTGTGTTTAACAGCCGTAATATGATTCGCGGTTCGGAGGATGAAACTGCTTTACGCAAAACCAATGCTGAAGTTCTTCCCGCACTCGGCATTCTTCACGGCGTTTCGCACACAGAGTTTATTAAAGCACACGAGGATGGCAGTATATACTTCCTGGAAACCTCAGCGCGGGTTGGCGGTGCTCATCTGGCCGATATGATTGAGGCGGCGACCGGAGTGAATCTCTGGGCAGAATGGGCAAAGCTGGAAGTGGCTAAACCCGGCGTTGCATATCAGGCGCCTAAAGATACAGGTAAATACGCGGGTATTCTAATCTCTCTTGCCAAACAGGAGTGGCCGAACCTCTCAGCGTACAATGATCCGGAAATTGTATGGAGAATGAAGAAACAGTATCACGCCGGATTGATTTTTTCGTCCGATAATTATGACCGGATAAGCGAACTTACCTCGGCCTATGTCAGTAGATTCTATGTTGACTTTTTTACCACTCAGCCCGTGCCTGATAAGCCCGGCAATTAAAAGAGAATAACTTGGTCAGGTTTTCTTTAACAATCATAACAACACTTCCTGTTACCTTGTTTAAGAGCGGATTTTTACTCTTACTCATCGTCCTGGGGTTGCAAAGCGAAACTGTTGCGCAGACCCGTGCTGACTCTCTGGAAGAGGTGGTTAATTCACGGCTGAAGGAAGGGAGACGCGACCTTGTTACCGCCGATGCCGCGCTTCTTGCAGCATCAGAGTATATGATTTCTTCTTCACCAAAGTTTTTTGCTTTTATTTCTCTTACGCTGGAACTGGGTACAGAAAACAACTCACAGCTTATTAACGGTCAGGCCTACACTATTCTCGGGCACATGTATCGCAGGATGGGTATATATAATCTGGCAATCAAATCATATAACTCTGCCCTCAAGGAATTTACTAAAGCAGGGAACACCGGATATAACATCTTTACCCTGAGCGATATCGGAAACATTTATTATGAAAAGCAGATGTATGATATAGCCGCAACTTATTATCGCCGCGGTCTTGAGATATGGAACGGCAATGAAGAGAAGTGGCATGGCGGTTCAATCTGTTTCATCAATCTGGGGCTGGTCAGTCTGAAACTGAAAAACTATGACAGCGCTTACAGTTTTTTCGGGAGGGCGCTTGATTTACGTAAACGCCACGGAAGCCCCTTTTTTATTGCTCACGGCTACTACTATTTCGGGCGGCTTTTTCAGGAGCGGGGTGAGTTTGACTCAGCGCTTCACTATCTTAACATTTCCCGCCGGCTTCTGAAGTCATATTTTGATGAGAATACCGCCACGGCAGAGATTAACGAGTTCAGCTTTGATATATACTCCGTCATGGTTGATATATATAAAGACATGCCCGACGAGAAGCGCCTTGAAGCAATTTTTCTCGAACTGCTTAAAAATAAAATGGTTACCGGAACCAATGCGTTTGCGCAGCGGCTTTATGAGCAGTACGCAGACTTCCTCAGAGAGCGGGGCAACAACGGAGCCGCGCTTTCCTATCTGGATAAAGCAATTGAGGCAAGCCGGATGCTGGGTTATAAACCGGTAAGAATGAAACTGCTGCTAAAAAAAGCTTCACTTTATGACCAGAGCGGTGATAAGCAGGGAGCACTTACAACATACAGGGAGTATGCGCTCCTGGTTGATTCGGTTTATGCCGACAGAGTAAGCTCTGAACTGGTAAACCTGCAGGAAAAGCAGGAACTTGAGCGGCAGGATGCTGAAATGCAGAATCTGGTTACCGAAAAAGAACAGGAGCTGCTGGTTAAATCTGTTACAAACACTATCCTGATTGCGGTTTCGCTCATTGCGGTATTTTTTCTTTATACCTATTACCGTAAGTATAAACTGGATAACAACATCCTTAAATTCCTCCGCACTCTTATTAACTCACTGCGGTATCCGTTTTATGTTGTTAATACTGATTCCAAAGAGATTGAGTATTACAATTACACGGCCGAAGAGCAGCTCCCTTCTCTTAAAAAAGTGCGCAAAAACGGAGAGAAACTTTTCTTCACGGGTAATCTCGATACAATTTTAAATGAACTGAAAAACGGAAAAACATTCTTTCAACGGCAGTTTGAAGATGAACAGGGGGAGGGCGGAGTCAGGCATTTTGAGGTTTCTAACTATCCGGTGTATGATCAGCTTGGCGCTGTTATTCAGGTGATTGAATATATACGGGATATTACCCCTCTCAAAGAGGCAGAGCGCCGGCTGCAGGAATATACTCGCGAACTGGAAGAAACCAACCGCTCAAAGGACCGTTTGATTTCAATAATTGCTCACGACCTGAAAAGTCCTTTCAGCGTTCTTCTCGGAAGCATCAGCATTCTCAGAGACAGTCGGGATGAGATGAGTTATGAAGAAAGACAAAAATTTATTGATAATCTTTTTGATGCTGCTTCAAAAGTATATAAACTGGTTGAAAACCTGCTTGAGTGGTCAATCCTGAACGCGGGCAGAGTTTCTTACAACCCGATGGAGGTGAATATGTGCGCTCTGTTTTCGCAGGGCATTCAGGCATTTTCCCTTGATCTGCAGAACAGACAGATAGCGGTTAACATCAACTGCCCCGGCAACCTGACGGTGATGGCTGATATTAATATGCAGAGAACCATATTCAGAAATCTTCTTGCCAATGCAATTAAGTTCAGCCCAAATAACTCTTCAATCGAAGTGCTTGTTAAAATAACCGATTCGGAGGCAAAGGTGTGCATTACTGATCATGGCATAGGTATGTCAAATGAAGATATCGAAAAACTTTTCAGGAGTGATATAAAGAACAGTGAGATCGGAACTCCACACAGCGCAAAGGGGACCGGTCTGGGTTTAATCATTGCGCAGGAGTTTATTAAACTCAACCACGGGGTCGTCTCTGTTCAGAGTCAGCCGGGGAGCGGCACTACAGTTTGCTACACCGTTCCACTTTCAGCAGCTTCTAAAAGCAATTGACCCTCCATCCGGGCTGCCAATTTGTATTGCCCCGTTTTCACTAAAATCCTATCTTGCGGTCATTAATTCACTAAGGAAAAAAACTCTGCGCAGAATTCTTTTCCTGACCTCTGCCAAAATTTGACCAATTTCAAAAAACCCGCGAATACAAACTAATAGCGGAAATTTTCTCGTAATTTGTCGTACTAATTTTAGTGATGCATTGTGAAAAAAAATAATCATTGTCATTTCTTTATTACCTACAACGCAATTTGAAAAAAGATATTTCAGACACAGGAAGAATGATTCAACGGTAAAGCCCCTACTTCTAATATGCAATTTACTAAGAACAATGTGAATTTTTTAAGCCCCCTCTTTCCAATACAGATCCCGGTAAACACAAATTAAGGTTCCGGGGTATTGAAGATTCAGTAAAAAATTACACTGTCAGGAGAGAGGGGGTTTGGGGGTGAGT
>BTUV01000155.1:0-4946 GCA_045863035.1 Ignavibacteriales bacterium
CTCTGCGTTAATCTGTGATCTGTCGCAGCAGACTGCGGGAAACCTTTTGCGGCTTTGCGCGAACACTTCCAGGGGACAATGGGCATTTAATCTTTGCGTCTTACCCCCTTTGCGCGAGGTTCGGGGGTGGGTAGAGTCTGTTAATATTAAACTCGGAACTCCACGAAGGTGTTTCTGAACGGATAATTTTGCAACGTGCTTCCTTTGGTTTTGTTATTTTTGTTATTATTAACTCGTCAATTATGAGGATAAAAGTTAGCTTCAAAAGCAAATGACCGGGCTTAAATAAGAATTATATTATGAAAGAAATCAAGTACCTTTAATAAAATATGGCACTAAACACTCAATCACTTCAGCCAATCATCAACTTTCTGTGGACCGTGGCAGATGATGTTCTGGTTAATACCTATCAAAAGGGTAAATACAAAGATGTTATCCTGCCTATGATTGTAATTGTTACCATTGAGCAGCAAACTGAAGGTCTGCTCAAAGAAATTATAGAAAGTTAAGCTATGTACATAAAATCATTATATGTTCAGAATTTCAAAAGATTTGAGAAGAAGGAATTTTCCTTTCATCCACAGTTTAATTTGGCAATTGGAAATAATGCCTCTGGTAAATCAACCCTCCTGCATTCTTTGCAGGTAGCTTTGGGCGGTTACTTACAATGCCTTGACATTCCCGCAGCCCATAATTACAGAAGACAGTTTAAGGAAGGCGAGGCGTATGTAAGGTGGAATAAACTGATTAAAGATTATGTAAGGAATGAGGAACCCACGCTGATTTCTGCGAGAACCTTTTTCTCTAATTTTCACAATGACGTACTGTGGAAAAGAGTGATGCTCAAAAACAATACCACCAGTCATAATAAAAACGATGCAGGTGAATTAATGATAATTGTCCAGGAACTGTTGTCAAAGAGGAATGAATCACATACTGCCCTGCCTATAGTTGCGAGTTTTGGCACCGAAAGAACAGTCGCCCAGCTTCGCAAGGGCAAAAAAGCACAAAGCAGAAGATCCCGTCACGAAAAGGCATTCCTTGCAGCTTTATCTGAAAAGGTTGATTTTAATGGTGTAATTGAGTGGATTCATAATTATGAAAATAATATTAAGTCCGGGAAAGAATTCAAAGGTACAAGGGAAGCTGTTTACAATGCCATTCATACGGCAATTCCATACTTAAAAAATGTTGAATATAACAGCTATTATCAGGAATTTGAAGCAGACGTGCATCTGGATAATTTAGCCATTGGAAAAACCGTACATTCAAAAATGAGTGATGGTTTAAAAGCAATGCTGAATCTTGTTGCAGAACTTGCATTTAGGTGTGTGATTTTAAATGGCTTTTATGGCGAATCGGCAGTTATTAAGACTGAAGGAGTCGTCCTGATTGACGAATTAGATATGCACCTGCATCCAAACTGGCAAAGGCGTGTTATTCATGATTTACGCAACGCATTTCCCTCTCTTCAATTTGTTGTAACATCACATTCTCCTTTCATTGTACAATCTTTGAAAAGAGAAGAATTAATCATTCTTGAAGATGATATTACTACTGATAGCGATCCCTTCAGAAGAAGTATCGAGGAAATCGCATCCAATGAGATGGGTGTTGAAGAAATGCCAAGAAGCAAAACGTTCTTGGAGATGGAACAAGTGGCTGCAAAATACTATAATTTAATAGAACAAGGCAAAACAAGTGAGAATGATGAGGAGACCGCTGCATTAAGGAATAAGTTAAACGAACTGGAGGATATGTTCAGCGAAGACCCGGCATTTGTAGCACTACTTAAATCTGAAAGAAAATCAGCTAATTTATGAGACCAGTAAGAAAATGGCTGCCCTCAGATCCGGGTATTCAGCCGCCAATTAATGATACTTACAATCCTTATAGTGATGCAAAACCAGATCTGTCAAGAAATTTAGATGATTACTGTAGTTTCTGTGAGCGTCCTGCTAACGATGAAGCCGTGCATGTTGAGCATATACAACCAAAGGGTTTGCCCCAATACTCCGGATTAAAATATCTTTGGTCGAACTTTCTCTTATCCTGTGCCCGCTGTAATGGTAAAGATAATAAATCTAACAGAGATGTAGTATTTGGAACTGTTCACTTGCCTCATTTAAATAATACTTTTCTCAGCATTTCTTACGGTGAAGGAGGAGTTATAAAGGTAAATCCTAAATTGCGTGATCGGGAATTGTCTAACGCAGTAGCGTTAGTTAAACTTGTGGGTTTAGATAAACGACCCGGATCAACCGGCTATAGATCTAAAGATAAGAGATGGGACAGGCGCAGAGAGGTATGGGAAATAGCAATACGCTACTTCGACAAGTATAACAACGATACTATAGATGAACAGACAATTCTTGATTTAGCGAAAGGGTATGGCTTTTGGTCCGTATGGTACAGTGTGTTTCTAAACAAGGTGGATGTTAAAAAATTGCTCCTTTCTGAGTTTAGAGGAACTGCCTCTGAGTGTTTTGACAATGATTATAATCCTATTCCACGAAATCCAGGAAATCCGGAAGACACTATTTAACGATGATTAAATTATCAAGTTCTAACCGACAATTAGATAAATTGGATACTCTTCACGCCAATGCTGATTTGAGGGGGTTAAGAGACAAAGACATTCTTCTTCAGAAAGGAAAAGGACGCAACACCTACTATACCCCAAGTCAGGTTTTCCCATTTTGGACGGATACCCCGGCTGATGCTGAAACTGCACCTGTTCAGGACACTAGTGCACCAGTTCAGGAGCTTAGTGCACCAGTTAATAATAACTTAGTGCACCAGTTGACACCCGCCCTTAGAGTAGCAGTAGAGCAATTACCTTCTCGAATTGAAGATCCCGCAAAGCTAAAGGTACTCATATTGGAATTATGTGCATGGAAGGCACTAAAATCCTCTGAATTAAGTGAACTTACCGGCAGAAGTGAAAAATATCTGCTAAGAAATTTTCTTAATCCTCTGCGCAAAGCCGGAAAATTAGTGTATGCTTTTCCTGAAATGCCAAACCACCCGCAGCAGGCATATAAAACGGTGATTAATGACTAAAACAACAACCGCCGAAGAAACCAGTAAAACCGCGTGGCTGGGTGAGTTCCCCCCTCACTGGCAGGTGCTCTGTAGCATAACAGGTTGCCGGCAATTTATGAGGTGGCACTAATCATTCATCGATGGCGATATACAGAACAATATCTTCTCGAAGTTTTGTATCGGGAAGTAAGTTTCTGAAGGATGAAAAAGAATTATGAATTATGAATTATGAAGTATGAATTGTCTGCACTGCAAAGCTCACTGATATGGTTTTGTTTGATAATTCTGCTTAGCGGCTTGCTCCCTTTGCGCGAACTCTTCCGGGGGATGATGAGGTAAAAATCTGCATTTATCTGTAATCTGTCGCAGCAGACTGCGGGAAACCATTTGCGGCTTTGCGTCTTTTTGCTAACTCTTCCGGGGGACGCAGGGCATTTAATCTTTGCGGCTTATCCCCGTTGCGTGGGGTTCGTGGGGGGGAACTTGGCTAAAATGATAAAAAATTCTCCCATTAAGCTGGAAAACGATGGTTTTTCAAAAGAAATAAATAAATGATTATGAGACTAAGAAAGGAACTGATTGAACAAATACAAAACATTATCGCTTCGGCAAAAGAGCGTGCAATACGCTCGGTTGACTCGGAACGGGTGCTTATGTATTGGCAAATCGGGAAGGTCATTTTAGAAGAAGAGCAGCAGGGAAAAGAACGGGCGGGATATGGTGACTTTCTTATAAAATCACTCTCCCAAACATTGCAGCCCCGGTTTGGCAGCGGATTTTCAGTCCGCCAATTAGAAATGTGCAGACAGTTTTTCCGGACTTTTCCAATTGCGAACGCACTGCGTTCGCAATTTAACTGGACCCATTACCGCACCCTGATACGCATTGATAATGAGGAAAAAAGAGAATTTTATATAGCCGAAGCCACAAAAAACAACTGGACAGCCCGGCAACTGGAGAGGCAGGTGAACAGTCAGTTATTTGAGCGATTGCTAATAAGTAATGATGTGAAGGCGGTTCTGGAAGTGGCCAGGGATGAGAAACTGCCCGGTGAAGCCAGAGAGATTATAAAAGACCCGATGATCCTTGAGTTTTTGGGGTTAAAGCGTGAAGCCGCTTATTACGAAAAAGATCTGGAATCGGCTATTATTACCCATTTGCAGGATTTTTTACTGGAAATAGGAAACGGCTTCTCGTTTGTGGCCCGGCAAAAAAGGATTCATCTGGAAGGTGATGAGTTTTTTGTTGATCTGGTTTTTTATAACCGTCTTCTGCAGTGTTTCGTTTTAATTGAAATAAAGACCTCAAAACTCAACCATCAGGATATCGGACAGATGCAGATGTATGTGAACTATTATGACCGATTCGAAAAACAAAACTTTGAAAACCAGACCATTGGTATCCTGCTCTGCGCTTATAAAAACGACGCTATGGTAAGAATCACTCTTCCTGAAAATAATAAATCCATAGTTGCGAGTAAATATCAATTGTATCTTCCAACAGAACAGCAATTGATCGAAGAGGTGAAAAAGGAAATTGAAAAAATGGATATGCGGGAATCAGAATAGATGATAACAACCGCCGAAGAAACCAGTAAAACCGCGTGGCTGGGTGAGTTCCCCCCACACTGGCAGGCGCTCCGTAGCATAACAGGTTGCCGGCAATTTATGAGGTGGCACTAATCATTCATCGATGGCGATATACAGAACAATATCTTCTCGAAGTTTTGTATCGGGAAGTAAGTTTCTGAAGGATGAAAAAGAATTATGAAGTATGAAAAAGAAGTATGAAGTATGAATTGTCTGTACTGCAAAGCTCACCGATATGGTTTTGTCTGATAATTCTACTTAGCGGCTTGCTCCCTTTGCGCGAGAGGGGTGGAATAATGTGGTTAAAACTCT
>BTUV01000156.1:0-4927 GCA_045863035.1 Ignavibacteriales bacterium
AGCACGTAATCTAAGATAAGGATGAGTGCCGCGGAGAGCACGAATGAACGGATGGTTGCAAGCCCTACCCCTTCTGCTCCACCGTCTGTTCTGAGCCCGATGTGGCATCCGATTAATGAGGTCACTCCGCCAAAAAATACTGTCTTTATTAATCCCGACATAAAATCGTACATGCTGAAATAGCGCTTCACCGAGGTGAAAAATACCGCGGGCGATACTCCAAGAAAATAGTCGGCAACAAAATATGCACCCACCACAGCAATCACATTTGCAAAAATTGCAATCAGCGGCATCATGATAACCGATGCAACAAACCGGGGCATAGCAAGATACCTGACCGGACTTATCGCCATGGTCTCGAGAGCATCAATCTGCTCCGTTACTTTCATGGTTCCGAGCTCTGCCGCAATTGAAGCGCCCACACGCCCCGCAATGATAATTCCGGTGAGTACCGGAGCAAGTTCGGTGATAATCGCACGGCTGGTAGCTCCCCCCAGAAAAGAAATTGGGGCAATGCCTTTAAGCTGATACGCCGCCTGCCAGGCAGCAACCGCTCCGGTGAATACCGCAATAATAAGCACCAGTGGCAGGGAGTTTACCCCGATATGCTCCATCTGGAAGATTACGAGTTTCCTGCTACGGGGGATGTGAATGAAACTCTTAAAAATACCGAATAATAACTGAAATACCTGTCCAATCTCCGAAAAGAGATTAATTGATATCGAGCCGGTCCTTGTAAAAAAACGGGTTAACAACTTCTTCCTTGTTTAACAATTCACAGTGCAAAAGTAGCACATTTACACTAAATAGTAATTACCAAACAGCCCCGAAAAACAAAGTTTTCCGGGGCTGTTCTTTTCAATTTGAGGGTATTTCTCCCCCGCATGCAGAATTATCTGAGATAGACCATTTTCTGAACCCCGCGGTAGCTGCCCGCGTTAAGCTCACAGAAATAAATACCGGAGGTCAGACCGAATTGAGCCGGATTAAACGCAACCGTATATACGCCGGCTTCCAACACACCCTGATTAAGCTCTGCGGCAAGCTCACCTGTGGCTGAATAGACTTTGAGTGTGACCGCCGTTTTTTCACCAACCTCAAACCGAATCTGTGTTTCAGGATTGAATGGATTCGGGAAGTTTGCGTATAGCTGAAAATCTCCGGTCTGAGGAGTAAATTCTGTCTCAACTTCTTTGAGCAGAGTAACCGTTCCGTCAAAATCGATCTGACGAAACATAAGAGTATATAAACCCGGCTGTAAAAGTGTTACAGATGCTTCATAATTATTTTGCTCAGTTGTGGTTCCCGCGCCTTCAACAAATGAACGCAATTCAGTTCCGTTCTGAAGTTTAACTGCAATTTCAAACCCGCGGTTGTTGGTCTCGGTTGCGGTCGCCCAGCTCAGTTGCAGTCCGGTTGCCGAGTGAGTAAATCCAAACGAAACTAACTCAACCGGAATTGAAGCCGGATCATAAAACGGCATAAAATACACCGTCCCGTGCTGAGCATTATCCGCTTTATGAAAAATATGCCCCTCTATACCTGCTGAATCATATACTCCCCAGTCATTGTTTTGTGCATAGATATCGTTGGTGCAGTTGTTATACAGATCAAAAATACCTGACTGCTGGATATTGTTGTATATATAATTCCTTCCGTCATCAGTGGTATCAGCATTGCTCAGGTTGCCAATATTTGGTGAGGGACCTGCCTGAATAGTTGTGCCGTTCTGTATAGTTATACCCCACCAGTTACCATAGATAGTGTTTTTTGCAATCACCGGAGTATTAAGCGTGGTTCCGTTTACGTTGATGCCGCTGCCTGAAACATTCGCGTCAGAATTGATGTTGTTATTATATATCGTGTTGTTTTTTACAACCGCATTAATTGCTCCGCCGCTGGTAGCATAAAGCGTGATACCAAAGCTGTTATTGAATATCGTATTATTTTCAATCACTGCATTTGAGAAAGCACCGGAACCGCTCACCCATAAGCTGATACCGCCGGTACGGATACTCCAGCCACCGGAAATGGTGTTGCCGGTAATTACAGGTGAATTATTCCCCTGCAGACCAATGCTCACCTGATTTTTGGCAGAAGTACCCTGTGTGTTATTGTCCTTTATCGTATTATTCAGAATCTGCGGATTTGAACCCAGGGTCATTATTATCCCATACTCATAACTTCTTTCAATCCTGTTGCCTGATACTACTGAGTTAGAACCGGTAAATCTTACCCCGACACGGTTTTTATAGAGTGTTGAGTTATATATATTCGGTGATGCGTTTATCGCGCGAAAACCATTTGTTGCAAACCTGATATTAGCATAATGTACCTCGCAAGCAGTATCCACTGCTGTATCATTAAAGAGCAGACCAACCCATGCACCGAGTGAATCTTCCGCCTGAGACCGCAGATATACTGAATCGGAAACCGTTCCAAGCACTTTAAGAGTACCGTTCACTTCAAACCCGGCTGTAGTTGCAGTAAAAGTAACGTTGCTCCCCGGTAATACAGTCACACGGTCACTTGCTGAGATAATAACATTGGCAGACACCGTATAATCAGGGAATGTTCCGGTAACTACAGCAGGTGCGTAAATCTTTAAGCTATCCAAATTCCAGTTCACACCGGTATTGGGAGTAGTATATTGAGCTGATAACTTAAAAGCAGCAATGAGTAAAACAACAAGTATGCGGCTGAGCATGAATGATTCCTAACGTATATGAAAAAGTTTTTGATGTACAAAAGAAAGATAATAAAAAATCAGAATCATTTTGCGCTGGATTACTCCCGCAATAACTTCCAATTCTTATCTCACATTACCTTCATTCTCCATCATACTCAGGTTATGTCGCAGAGTTTCTGGAAATACTTGTTTGTTCGTATAATTTGTGCTTATTCGTGCAATTCGTGCAATTCGTGGCAAAATAAGAGGGTATTTAAATCCATTTTACCCTTATTTTTACATTTTTGTCAAAATAAGCCCCTATCAAAGGGTCTTATTTTTACATTTTTGACAGATTAAGGGGAAAAGCCGAAAAAAAACCGCTTATTTGTACATAGGATCAGGATTTTCAGGATTCCGGGCACCCGCCCTAAACCGCTAAGAAATTCGTGTCCATTCGTGTAATTCGTGTAATTCGTGTAATTCGTGGCTGAAATTCCGCGTAATCCCTTAATCCGTTTAATCCGTGATCCTTAATCAGCGGTCAACTCCGGCAGCATAAGCATATAGCGAGGCAGGGAGAAAGTTCAGTTCAACACCATCAAGAACAATTTGAGTCTGTTTGTCCATAGTAGTAACTGTTGCAGCCGGAAGTTTATTATGACTGCAGAACCAAAGCAGACTCTTTAACTCATTTGGTCTTTCAGCATACCGGTTGCTCCATTTAATTTCAAGCGCCCACTCCGGTTTCAGTTTTCCTGCATGAAGCTGAACCATATCAACCTCACCTTCTTTTCTTCCTGCTCTCCATTTTGCATAATGCAGCCGTGAATGACCGCGGTGCATCCACTGAGAATATATTGCGGTCTCAACCATACTCCCCGCTTCATCATCAGTCGGGGCAACAGGAGCAAAAAGAGCCGTGCGGAGCGAAGGATTAGTTAAGTATATCTTAAATCCTGTTATCCGCTTAAAGTATTTTGAATTCGCGTCTATCTTGGTGACAACATTTATCAAAAACGCAGCTTCAAGATATTCTATATATTTTTTTATTACTTCAGTTTTCAGGCCGCTGTCCTTTGCGATAGTCTGGGGTGAAAATTCCTTTCCGGTGTTATAAGCCAGATAGGTAAAGAACCGGTTTAACTCCTGAACATCCCTGATGCCGTATATACCAGGCAGGTCTCTCAGGAGCACTTTATCAATAATATCATTTTTGAAATATTCAGGCAAATCGTTGCGTATGGTTGTGTCAAAGATGATTTCAGGATATCCGCCATAGTTTATATACCGGAAGAACTGTTCATTGAGCGCTTTTATATCAAAGCTCTTATAAAAAGGAATTTTCCTGCCGTTAAAAAGAATCTCCGCCGGCTGCACTAAATGCTCCGCTTCCCTCAGGTAGAGGAACTCCTGAAATGTCAGAGGAGGAAGGATAAAATCACGAAACCGCCCGGCTCCGCTCTCAGTGCTTCTTAGACGTAACGCGGCGGCGGCCGAACCTGAAACAACAAATTTGGTTTTGGGATAACTATCTGTAAGCACTTTCAGATGACGCTCCCAGTCTTTCAGATACTGAATCTCATCGAAAAAGACATAATTGCCATCCAGCCGTTCTCTGCCCGAGGCCTTTACAGCAAGCCGCATAAGCTCTTCAAGCCCCATATTAATGTAGAGCGGATTATCAATCGCTACGAAAAATATGGCGTTCGGAGCTACATTCTTTTTCATCAACTCCTGAATCGCATGAAACAGCATCACAGTTTTACCAACCCGGCGCGGACCCATCAGCAGAATTGTCCTTCTCAGTGAAATATCCTCAATCTGCGGAAAGACCAGATCAAAATAGAGCCGTCTTTTCATTCCGTTCAGGGAGTCATCAATGGATTTTGACTTCCACCAGGGGTTTTCAAAAACAAGCCGCTCTATGATTTTTTCTGTCGGAATAGTATAAGAACTTCCAGTCATTTTAGCTTATTATGTCATTTTTGTTAAAATAAGACCCCAATATAAGGTCTTATTTTTACATTTTTATCAGGATTATCAGGGTTATCAGGATTTTCAGGATTTTCGGGATTTTCGGGATTTTCAGGATTTTCAGGATTCAGAACACCCGCGCAAAGAAATTCGTGGCTATTCGTGCAATTTGTGGCAAAATAAGAGGGTATTTTTTCGTAAAACCCCATATTTTCACATTTCATCAGGATTTTCAGGATTCAGAACACCCGCGCAAAGAAATTCGTGGTTATTCGTGCAATT
>BTUV01000157.1:0-4838 GCA_045863035.1 Ignavibacteriales bacterium
TTCATACTTCATATTTCATACTTCAATTATAGGTTTGTTAAACTGAATGGCACACTTACACCTATGTTAAAGGTAAGAATATCCGTCTCCGAGGTAGTAATATCATAAGAAACTTTTCCATTCACCGAATCTACTTTAACGCCTCCCTTTTTAATGTAATCAGCTTCTGTGCCAACCAGATAGCGCATTTTAATATCAAGCCAGACGGGTAAGCTCCCCGCATCTTCCGGCGAATATATCTTAATCATCACACCGGCGCCCGCGCCATAACTCCATGCAATATCATCAAAATTGGTTGAGGAGGTAACTTCTTCACCGGAGTATTGGTTGCGTACGGTTGTACTGGTATATAAATATGAGCCGCCCAGCAAAACATCTGCATAGGGACGCACAAGAGTATTGTTGGTAGCAAGCCGCATTAAAAGATGAAAATTCATCAGATTATAACTGCGATCAACATCAACGGTAACATCAGGGATGGTATTGCTGAATGCAGCTTCGCGGCCTTCACTGCCAAATGTTAAGAAGCTGAAGTTTGCACCCAGTCCGTAATTAACCACACCGGCTTTTGCGTTAAGAAAAATGGCCTCCACACTTCCTCCGAATCCGGTGGTTTTATTGTTTGCATAAAAATTACCGCGCGGAAAAGCCAGAGTAAGGTTTGCTCCTGCTGTCTGTGCGAATGCAGAGTCGGTAAAAAAACCTGAGAATATCAGTGTTATAAAGAGTACTATTGATTTTTTCATTGTAGTCAGGAATTCGTTTAAAATTACAAGGTAAAATTACAAAAAAGAAATGCACTATCTGAAAAGTTGAAATATCAGGTCAGAGATGTATATAAATGGTTTTGATGCGTGATGAACGGCAGAATCAGACGACCGCTTCGGGGGGGAAATCAATAATAACCGATGCACCGTTACCGGGAATGCTGTTAACGCGGATTCCCCAGCCGAGTGACTGAAGGATGGTCCGCGAAAGGGAAAGCCCCAGACCGGTTCCGCCGGAGCCGGATTTAGTGGTGAAAAACGGCTCAAATATCTTTGGCATATCTTCCGGTTTTATACCGGAGCCATTATCTCTGATTTCAAGCATTGCCCCATCCTCACGGAGAGCAGCGGATATATACAGCTCACCCCCTGAGGCGCCGGCGGCTTCAAGCGAATTGGTGATAAGATTAATAAGCACCTGCGAGAGTTTGGAGCTGCTGCCTCTCAGAAAAAATGTATTACTAATTGTAATGTGAGAGGCAACCTGTCTTTTGGTAATCTGCGGCGCCAGAAGCCGCATTACGCCATCAACAGTTTCTCTGAGACTAAAAGTTTCGATTTCTCCCTCCGGTTCGGCCCGTGCTATATTTTTGAGATCCATGATTATTTTGGTGATGCGTTGAGCTCCCTCGTGCATATCTGCAATAACGTCACCCATCTCTGACTTAAACTTTTTGTAAGGGAGCGAACCGATTTTAAGGGTTGATGTATCTGTGACATGCCCCTCAATGATTGAAAAAATTTCACGGAAACTTTTTTCGATAAACGGAATATTGAATAAAATAAATGAATTAGGGTTGTTAATTTCATGCGCAACACCGGCAACAAGCATACCGAGAGAGGCAAGTTTGTCTGACTGCTGAAGCTGCATCTGCCGTTCTTTTTTTTCCCGTTCAAGATTTTTTGTTTCTGTTATATCAGTCAGCCGCACAAGATGACATATTTCCCCTTTAATATATACCGGTGATGAGGTTACCAGACAGGAAATTTTTTCTCCCGATATATTTATCACTTCCGCCTCGGCGCCGTTGCTGCTGCTGCGTTTTGTTTCAAACTCCGCGTAAAAAGCCGGCTGCTCCTTTGATATATAATCATAAGGAAAAACTGAACCGTTAACTGAGTCTTCATCCCTGCCGGTCAGCGTTACAAAGGCGCTGTTGAAGCTGATAATCCGGTGTGATTCATCAGTAAGCAGAAGTGCATCGGCGGAGGAATCAAAAACTGATTTATAAAGATATTCGCTTTCGCGCAGCGCTTTTTCGGTGATTCTCTTTACGTTCAGCAACTTGCGTATATCCTGGGCAAGGATGTTTATTTCATCATTACCCGGAAGCGAAAAACTCACCTCCGCCTCCTCATGCTCGCGGAGATATAAGAGAATATTGCTGAGTTTTCTGATTCTTACGATTAGTTGTTTATAAAACAAAAGTGATAGCAGAAGGGAAACGATAAGCCCGGCTAGGATTGATATAAAAAAAACCTGCAGGGAAGATACCCAGTCCTCTGAATGATGATGCGTCGGATAATAAATATGTAAGAAACCAAGAACAATAAACCCGGCGGTTATTACGGAAAAAAGGTACCAGAGAGTACGCCCCAGTAGTGTATTGGAAAAAAACTCCTTCAAACGGGGGATTTGATTTACCGGGTTATTCATAAAAAATTCTGCATTACTAAGGGCAAGTTACATATTTCAAAGTAAAAAGGAAGCGGCAGAAAACAAAAACCCCGCCCTGAAAAAATCTGCAGGACGGGGCTTGAAAAGGTTGAACTCAGAAAAAGAGTTACTTGAGCAGGGTCATCTTTCTTACCTGGCGGAATTCCTTGCCGTCAGAGGAAGTGGCTCTGAAGCGGTATATATAGATACCGGAAGTAAGCCGGAGCGATGCGGCATCAATCATCTGCTTGTGGTATCCGGCGGAAAGCTCAGTGTTAAGCAGTGTTGCGGCTTTTTCACCGGTAACCGTAAAAAGCTCCATAGTAACCCGTGAATCTGCCGGAAGCTGGAAATCAACTGTGGTAGCAGGATTAAACGGGTTAGGATAGTTCTGTGATACAGCGAACTCTGCCGGAACGCCGAGGGAAACCTCAACCACCGGGCTGAGCTTGTATGAGCCGTCATAATCAATAGTCTTCAGTCGGTAGCTGTAAGTTCCGGCAGGCACATTGGGATCAGTAAAGCTGTAGGTCCTGATTTCAGTACTGAAACCGGCAGCAGCTACTTCACCGGCAGCAGCCCATGAGCCGCCCGTGGTCATCTTTTCAATGATAAAAGATTTGCTGTTGAGTTCTGTAACAGTAGTCCAGGTCAGCACCACATTGCTTTCTGAAACATCCGCTGAGAACGAAGCGAGCTCAACCGGAAGCGGAACCAGCCCCTCATCAGCACCCGCGTATGGCTTGCTTGCGCTGCGTGCGTTACCGTCAATATCATCGGATATCCAGCCAACCGGTGTGCCGGCCAGATTAAGATCTCCGACAGAAAGACCGGCGAGATGTAAATCAACAGAGTCAACAAAAGCAGCATTCACAAAATTTGAATTCTGCTCATAAGGAGCGGCAGAATCGCGGTATTGAGTTATACTGTTATATACAAATCCGCCCCATCCGGCGTGTAAAGCCGCACTGTCTGAACCATAATATATATTGAAATCCACATCATGAGCGCCGGCAGAGGCAGGAATGCTGATGAAAGAAGCCGTATGAAACGCGCCGGATGTTCCGCCGGTTCTGCGGTTGATAATCAGATTGTTTTTTGCGTAAAAGGAGGAGGTGTCACCGGTATTTCCTTTTACAAATCCGGCCGAGATAATGTTGCCTGATGTTCCGCCGGTATGTAGTCCGCCCACATAAATAGTGTTGTAAAACATTTCAACGGTATAATCACCGGCGCCGGCAAGCTGCACTCCATATATAGAAGTCTTAGTGCCGTTATCCAGCGGAAGGGAAATCATGTTATTATATATCTGAAGTATTCCGCCGCTTGAGGATGAAGAAACTGTAATGCCGCGAACAGTTGAGGTTGAAGTGTTTGCAAGATTATATATCTTATTGTAAGCCACTTTGTTTGTACCCAGAACAATGGCAATATTCAGCCCGGAGTGAGCAGAGGTATAGTATTGGGTCTGATAGATTTCGTTGTGCAGTATTTCAAAACTGTTATTTCCGGAGAGCACCCAGACGCCCGCAAAGCCGAAATCATAAATTTTATTATGGCGGATATAAATATTTTTATTCGGGTTAGCAGCAGTGCCCGCTAATCCGATAGCTGAACGGCCGCCGAAAACTTCGTTATATTCAAAAACGTTATCTGAATTACCTTCCGGATTATTTGCGGAAAGCTGAAACTCGACTGTGCGCGGACCGGCGGTTAGCTGTGTATTACTTACAAATTTGCAATTAACAACCAGATTATTTGTTGCACCGTTAAGATAGCGAAGCGCAGAGGAGTTTGAACCTGATGTAGAAAGATTTTGAATAGTCATATTAATTGCGGAGCCGGCAGGACCGTTACCGGCATTTCCGTTAATGACAACAAAGTCAGCACCGTCAAGCTGCCAAGAGGGGGTGTTGCTGGGCGTTCCGCCTACTGTAACCATTGTTACGCCGGCGGCAGGATAAACCTGAATTTTCTGAGATGCACTTGCGCCATCTTTTTGAGCGAAAGAGATGGGAAGGGTTTCGTTTGCGCCGGTGTAAATGGTCTGAATTACAATGCGATAACCCTGGGTCATAGGGGAAGGGATGGCATTGTAAGCGGCCTGAAGTGAGTTATGGCTGCTGACCAGAGCATCGGCAGCGTCTCTAAGCTCAACGGAGTTATCCTGAGCGAAAAAACTGCCCGAAAGCAGAAAGAAGAATGAAAAAACAAGAAGCCGTTTTGTCATGGAAGAACCTTTATGTGATGTAATGAAAAACTGATATTCTGTATAAAACCGGTTTTGCAGTAAAGAAACAAGGAAAACTGCATTTGATAGGATGGATAATAGGAAAAATAAGTCAAATGCACAAACAAACAATCCGCTTTTTAAGGAGACAGTATTGTGGTTAATAACTGAGAACACAGCAGCC
>BTUV01000158.1:0-2826 GCA_045863035.1 Ignavibacteriales bacterium
ATACACATAGCCGCGGCTATGATCAGCGGGCGGAGGGGGCTTTCCTGGGGGACTCTGTCGCTTATCTGTATCATATAGTTATCAGCGGTGGTGAACATCTCTTTTGCCAGTCCCGCCCACTTCTTTGTGATAGTGGCGAACTCAACTTCATCGCGCAACAGTTTAAACTCCCAACTGGTGAACTTCCCCTGAAGTGTAAGCACGTGGTTGTTCTGCGCATCAAAAAGCTCAAAACGTCCTCCTATTGAAAATAGTTTCTGTCTGAAACGACCAATCAGATTATCCTTGCCGTCAAAGACTTCAACCTCAGAAACAAACCAGGTAAATCCCCGCTTTACACTTACGATTTTGTTTCCTCTGGTGTCATCAACGTGAAGATTAAACGGGGTCATGCGCCGGGCATCAGAAAAGCGGAAGAGTTTGGTGAAAAAACTGAGATTGACCTCCCGGCAGGTCATAATCATTTCGCCGGTGTCGGGGTTATATATATCGTAAAACTTGGCTGCTTTAAAAACGGCGGGGTGTTCTTTAACAAAGAAGGTGTTGCGGCTGAGAATCTGGTTCATGGCGTTTAGTTTGTCCAATGATTAAAAGAATGGCAGTAATCTTACTGAAAAAGGGGGAAGAAAGCAAGGTGCAGATTAGTAATCGGCTGCAAATTATGCCAATCAACGTGAATAAAAAAACCCTACACCACTTTAATCTTCAGCGCTTCGATGGTTTTACGTTTCTTGACCGGGTCGTAACCATGTTTCCCCTGAAACATCACCTTGAGTCCCGGTTTCAGGCGGACGGGGTTATCAAAAAATTCAGAAAAGAGAAAGAAGTAATCTGTTTTGTCTTCCCCTTTTATAAAGCCGTATTTTTTTCCATCGGGAATTTTAGAAACAGCGCCATATTTTAATTCCTCTTTAATTCCCAGCAGGGAAAACCAAATACTGTTCAGCCGTCTCATAAGCTGAGGTAAATCACACTCAGCATTAACAGGAAACCCGGAAGCCGCTGCTGACTGAGCAAGCTCTTCTGAAACAGGCCAGTTTTTTGAAAGACGAACCTGCGCCTCATACGCGTCATGAATATCGGCTTCGGCGTGATTTTTCTGAGCGCGCAGAATTTGTGATGCCAGTGAAAGTCCGCGCGCGATGAACTCATCATGGCTTCCGCCGCATCCCCTCATTAAACCGGTCGCGGCATACTCAAGCGCCTCTTTTTGATTTCCCTGATCAAAGCAGGTTTCCGCGATATCAATCAGTATATACCACTCTTTTTTCAGACGCGAGAGCTCTATCAGTTTTGTCAGACCCTCTTCAATGTTTCCCGTTTTAATTTTTGAGAGAGCAAGACGGCGCTTAATCCAGATATCCGTAACCCCCTGTCTGAGCGCTTCTTCGCAGATGAGCAGACAGTTTTCCCACTCTTTTTTCAGCTCATACGCTTTTGCCTTAAAGCCGTAGTATTTTTCAAAGTCAGACTGCAACACTACTTCTTTGTTACGCTGATTTTCAAATTTATAATGTTCTTTATCTAAAGTAAACGGATTGATAAGATTAAGATACTCAAGCGCCTTGTCTGACTCAGCGTGACGGATATATATACTGGCGAGGCAGAGGATTGATTTGGTGCGGAAAAATTCTGTTGGTCTGGTTTCAGAAATTTTAAGCAGCTTCTGAACAGTTTCTTCAAGCCGTGAAAGATCGGGGGCGGAACCTGCTTCGCGATAGGGCTCTATCATTACTTTGTAGCAGGCGTAGAGATAGGGGGAAACGATTTCCTCAAAGTCCGGGTGACTGTGAAGCACCGAGGTTGCTATGTCGTATGCCTTGCCGGTATTCCCTTTCCGGTTGAGGGCAATTGCATAGTAGTAACCGGTCCAGGCATCGCTTGAGCCGTTGTTCCAGAGAGGCGAAACCATCCGGATGATATCATCATACTTTCCTTCCCGCGAAAGGGTTTTAAGCTGATGAAGAAAATCACTATCCTGGGTATGAGTGTTCATGAGTCTTCTATTATTAGTCGTGTCCCGGTTAAAAAGAGGACACGAACAGATCTACAAAATAATTTTTTACACACACTGAATGGGCAAAGAAACCATGAGAATTTTTACACGCCGGATAATCTTACAGAATCCGATGGGGACCAAGTCTGAAGCATTACGGATCAAAACGCCGTCCGGGGTTGGTTCAAAATGCCCTCTTGAAGCCAAACCTGCCCTTTTTTGTTGCGGTGAACGGCAGACGATGAAAAATCTCGGTCACAATTTACAAAATATCAGAAAGATTGCAAGGTTAACTGATGGTAAAGAGTTTGCCGCTCGTCACAAATAGTGCCGTTAGGGTCAAAAAAGGAGGAAAATTTAAGAGTTTGACCCATATCGGAATGTCCAAAATCTTCCGATACCGGGTTGTAGCTGAGCAGGTAATTAAAACGGAGGATAAACAGACGACCGGATATTCTCCCGGCCTTTGCCATCTGGAAAGACAGGAAAAATAATGTACAATGAACAATGTACAATGAACAATGTACAATTAACGATTACCAATTTTTTAAGCTCCCCCTGTTCAATGTACAATGAACAATGTTTAATTTTTAAGCCCCCTCTTTCCAATGCAGATCTTCGTAAACAAAAAATCACATTTATTAAAAGTATATATTTGGAAAAAGATTAGTTTGTCAGGAGAGAGGGGGTTTGGGGGTGAGTTCAAAAAGCCCAAACAGTATATAAAGCTAAATGGTTAAACATTTTAATACTCATTAAATAGTTAAACATTTTAATACTCATTAAATAGTTAAACACATTAAAACTCATTAAATAGTTAAACACATTAA
>BTUV01000158.1:2926-4794 GCA_045863035.1 Ignavibacteriales bacterium
TTAAAACTTATCATTATAACAGCAACAACCGAACAAGCAATTCAATTCCCGTTTTTTACTCTTATATATAACAAAGTAAAATAAATTCTTTGGCTTCTGAACATATCGCTCCCGAAGGGATTGGCTTTGAGGATAAATGAATAAAAAAAATCTCCCCGAAGCCAACCGGAACACAACTATTCTAAAGCCCGCGATAAACCCAAAAGCCATGTGCAGAAAAAAAGTTCACCTTCAAACCGGAGCGATATATACAGTCGAAAAAATCGCCGGCGAATTTTCCATTCTCAATTATTATGTAATATTCTCGGTTCTTTTACTTTAAAAGTGAGTACCAGGAATGAAGCAATCGCCAGAAGGGAACTAAGCACAAAGAATATCCGGTATCCGGAAGATTCGATTATATATCCCGCGGCAAGTCCGGTCAGAAAAGCGGGCGCGGTCATTGAGTTGAGCAGCACCAGATAGTCACGGCGCTCACGCTCTCGAGTCATCTCCGCGACAATTGAAAGCCGGCTGATGCCATGTATGGTCAAACCAATTGCCATAAAGAAGAATACCAAACCATACAGTCCCGGTGTGCTTATAACCACCGCAAGCAGGGATGCTGCCGCGTATGCAATCGTAAGCAGTTTAAGGTTGAGCAGATGACCCTTCCTGTCCGCGGTTATACCAAAGAGCACATTGCCCGCGCTCATACTCGCCATCAAAATGATGGTATATATACCGGTATAGGAAGAGTGGAGAGAGAACTTTTGCAGACCGTAAACAGAATAGAACGATGATGCACTGGCAGAGGCGAGCATAAGAAAATCAGCTATCAGGTACCACCGGAAGTTTTTATTTTTCTTAAGCAAACGTTTCATATAATCACGGGAGCCCGATGCTCTCTGATCTTCGTCCGGCGCGTGAACAGCTTCCTCCTGTGATACCTCAATGATTCTTTTTATATATACGAATGAAACAATCATAAAAAAGAAAGCAGTTAGGAAGAGGATGGAAAAATCATAGGGAAAAGCAAAGGAAGCCAGCACGAAAGTAACCGCTGAGCCGCCTGCAATACCGAGCAGCGAGCCCAAAAGCTGCCTGAGCGCAAGAAGCCGTCTGCGCAGGGTAACAGGAGTGGTTTTTGAAAGCAGTTGATACCAGTTCGGAATAGCAAAGGCACCGGAAAGAGCCATAAGCAGAATAACGAACAGCACAGCGAAGATTTTTATTTCTCTGGGAAGCGCCTCAACTACCAGAAGAAGAAAAAGCCCCATGACTAAAAAAAGCATCCGGTGAAGTAAAGCATACTTCAGAAAAACCGGCTTTATGTTTGTTTGTTCTTCGCGGCGGCGTATCAGAAGAATCTGCGGAACGTTTAGACCCAGATTCCACAGCACAGGTATCATCCCGACCGCAATAGCCGTGCCGCCAAGCTCTGTAATCAGTACGGGAAACACCGTCTGTACCGCCACAAAACTCATAGCGAACATGAAGATAACACCATCCCAAAAGTGCATAATAAAGTTATGCCTCAGGATGGCGGGGTCGAAACCAGGGTACTCGAGCTTTTTAAACCACAATGAAATAACGCATTTAAATAAGTATCTAAAATTAGTAAATTATTACGCTACTTATATTACCGCGCGGGCTGAATTTTATGGAAGAAATAACCGCTACTGACCTCTGCCATAATTTGACTAAGTCGTAAAAATATGAGAATACGTGTTAAAAACAAAGATTTTTTCATAATTTGTCATACTAATTTAGGTTTCGCAAGAGTATATATTCAGTTAAAAATCACACTGTCAGGAAAGAGGGGCTTGGGAATGGTACATTGCAGATTCTTAATTTTTAATTTTTAATTCTTCATTACTTCCCGGGGG
>BTUV01000159.1:0-4756 GCA_045863035.1 Ignavibacteriales bacterium
TAAGGAGATGGGCTGGGGGTGAGGTCCTTGTATGAAGTATGAATTATGAAGTATGAATTGAGAATTGTTTCTCCGGCTCCCCTCTCCTTTTTAAGGAGAGGGGCTGGGGGTGAGGTTCTTTGTTGAACGGCTCACGAGCTATCCCTACGGTTTATCATGTACATCGTAATTTTTTTCTAATTACTACTTACAAACTACTAATTATCTTCTGTACATTGTTAATTGTTCATTGTACGTTGATTTTACTAACTCTTCATCACTAATTCTTTTGATATTGTAAACTTATTCATACCACTATCATTTATACTCACTCCCACCCCGTTTCCATCCGGCAGCGATATATATCCTTCCACATCCAGAACAACCGGCTCGTTGATAATGTCCTCATTAAAATAGCGGCTGGTTTCTGAAGTGTCGCCGGGCAATGTAAATCCGGGATGAGTCTGCAGGTGCAGATTAAACGCCCGTCCGATTCCGGTCTCATCCATCCCGCCGCTCCAGACAGGCACGCGTTGATGCTGCGCGTATTCGGCAATGGCGAGTGCCTCAAGCATTCCCCCCACACGCCCCTGCTTTATGTTTATAACACGACAGGCGTTTAAGGCAATAGCAGTGCGGGCATCGGCTATGGAGTGGATAGACTCATCCAGACATAAATCAGTAGTGATTCGCGTCTGAAGTGTTGCGTGTTCGTATATATCATCATAGCTGAGCGGCTGCTCAATCATCATCAGGTTAAAGCGGTCAAGTTTCTGCAGGTGCTCCCATTCCGACTGCAGATACGCACCGTTTGCATCCGCCATAAGTGGGAGTATAAGGTAATGCTTCCTTATATCACGGATTACTGAAAGGTCTTTACCTTTGGTTATTTTAACTTTAACGCGGTGATAGTTTTTTTCAACTGCTTCATCAACCTCATATAACACGTCGTAGGTTTTATCCTTTATGCCAATGCTGATGCCTGATTTTATTTTAACCGGCTTATATCCAAGGTATGTATATAATGGCAGCCCTTTCTGTTTTGCAGCAAGGTCAAGCAGAGCATTTTCAACAGCGGCTTTTGCCATCCGGTTACCGCGTACTTTATTTAAATAGCGGTAAAGTTCGCCGAAAGTTTTTACGTTCTTTAATTCAGGGAGGATAAACTCTTTTATAATAAATCTGCACGAGGTAACGGTCTCCGGACTATAAAACGGGTCCGGGTCAGCAACACACTCCCCCCAGCCGGTTAATTCGCCCGAAGATATTTTTACCAGTAGTGCCTCTTTACCAAGCCATGTATAATTGCTGGTTGAGAATGGTTTTTTGAAGGGAATATTTACCATTATCAGTTCGATTTCATCAATTGATTCCGGCAAAGGGAGTTGTTCGTGTTGTCTGAGTATCATAGTATTTTCTTTTTTCTTGTTACTTGTTTTGCCTCTTTTTTATCGAGCACTGCCAGCATTCGTTTTCCTATATTTAGTTCACCGGCTGATCCGGTTGTCAACACCTGGTTAATGGCTTTTATGGTTTCCTTTTTATAGCGGGGATGCTGCAGTGCAATGGTGGTCATCGCCTCAATACATCCGGCGCGCAGGGCAATTTTTGGTTGCGTGATAAACTCCTTCAGCCGGCGGAATGCCCGCTCTGCTTCCTCGGTTGTATATATCAGGTCAGCCATCATGCGGGCGGTCATCCAGTTCACCTGAAGATGATTAAGCAGAAGCAGTTCATCCAGTATCCGGCTCTTTCGCTCACGCAGCAGATGTTTTTGTTTACGGCCAACTTTAAGCACCACCGTGGCAGCGCGCATCCTGGTTTCATCGCTATCGCTTAACATCAAATCGAACACGGTATCAAAGTATTCAGGATGCAGCGTAAGTATCCTGCCCACCTCATCTGTTACTAACCGGCTTTTTACCTCACCTTGCATTAGTATCCGCTCAATCATTTCCGGGGTCATTTTGTCTTCACCATCGAGTTATCAACCATGTGGAAAGCGTGTTGATAACTTCCCGATATCGTGTGGATAAGTTGTGAGTTATACAGTGTTGTTAACAACTGCTGTATAATCCAGAAGTTATCAACATGCTTTCCGGATTGCAAATTGCTGTAACTCTTTTTGCCATAAGGGGTTATGGGGTTTTCCACATATCAACACTATTATTATTAATGATTATATATTTATAAATGATTAGCTGTGGATTATTAAACTGTGGATTTCTCATTTCTGACCTTATGGGGCTGCTTATTTCTGCTCAATCAGGTTCACAAAAAGCCGCAGAGCACCCGGTACCCCCGCCGGAAGCTGCCGGAAGAATGATATACCCGTATAGATGAACACACCTTTACCATACCGCGTCCAGATGAGGGAAGAGTGCTTTGCCCCCTCACCTTTGTCACTCATGCTCAGAAGCGTTTTGTATTCCGGCGCCAGCTCAGATGGGAAGTAAAGCCCCCGCTCCTGCACCCAGCCGGAAAAATCTTCAGCGGTAATCTGATTAGGATAACTCAATAGCGGACTGGCTTTTTCTGTTATGGTTATCTCCGCGGTTTCATCTGTTACCCGGTCACGGGAAATTTTAAACGGATACGGTCCTGGATGCGCCACCTTCAGCTCACCGGATGTATTATACTGCACAACCAGAGTGCCCCCCTGCTTTACGTACTCAAGTAGTTTTTCAAGCAGGTGGGGGGCGTTTTTGTTTGTGTTAAAAAGACGAACTCCGGTAACAATGCTCTGATATGATGATAGCCGCTCAGTGGTTATATCCTTTTCAGCAAGAGAGGTGACTGTATATCCGGTTGAGCCAAGCGCTTCTGCCACTTTATCCCCCGCGCCGGGTATATATCCGATGTTTTGCTTAGCTAATGTTATATCGGTGAAAAGAATTCTGCTCAGAGCACGTGGCTGCACAATCTGAAGCGGAATGTGTGAGTAGCTGATTTCATAGTAAGAGCGATTGGCTGATATATCACCTGAAGTGAATTCAAATCCAACACTACCCGAACCGAGCCCGGAGTTTCGCTTTATAGTGAATGAATATGTTTTTTCTTCATCACGGGAAAGTTTATCCACAAAATATTCTACAGGTGTTGATAACCAGCCATCAGGAAGCTGCAAAGAAAGATTTCCTGACACTGAAGAAGCATTTACACGCAGGGTAACAGAAATCTGTTTTTCGCTTGAGTTGTTTGATATATATAACTCTTTTTCAGGGATGAGCGAAACAACAGGAAGCACCGCCGGCTCAAGCCAGGTTTCCCCTTCAACCGGGTCATTCTTGCGGAAGAGAACAGGTGTTGTAATGCTAAACTGTGTGCCAAATAGCTCAAGAGTTATAGATGATGAAAACTGATTACCTAACTCAGGCAGAATTCTCTGTTGTTGATCGCTAATGGTAAAAATGCTCCCGGTCATTGGTTCATCAGTCCAGAATGGATTAATGAGCCGTGCATCAGCGCCAATAACCATACTGTGTTCAGTTAAGAAAGGTTTATTAAAAGGGGCTTCTTTATTGATTGAGATGTTATTTACCGCAATAACTTTTAGCGGAACACCTCTGCGGTTTATAACCGATGTTTTAAGCGACATGGTATCACCGCGGGTATATTGTTCTTTGTTTGAAACTGATTCTGACCACACTCCGCACATTCCAGTAATCAGGGTTTTAAGCTGAGTAAGTTTTTCTGCTGCATCAAGATTGTTTTGTGAAAGAGCTTTGTTATATATATCAAGCAGAAGCGGAACAGATTTTTCAGGAGTGGTAAAATCATATTCACTGATAGCTTTAGCAAAAAGCTCATCTATCTCTTTAATAAAACCAAGTTTACTCCAGCCACCGCCTACTCCGTTGAAGATATCATCCTTAACATACTCTCCGTCTAAGTGCAGGAAGTGCTGAATCTGCTCTCCCCGCTGCGGTGAGGAGCCAAAGCCCTGGCTTTTGTGCATAGTGCGGCTCCGGGCTGCAATTTCGTTGAATGACATTCCAGTAGGTATATAATACTCACCTATATCAACTGTTGCCAGAGTATCGGGGTTAATACCTCTGCTTTTCATAACCGGACCCCAGCCGTTCCAAAGCAGCCGTTTTGGCTGCCAGGGGGTAACATAGGTAAGCTGCCGCGGATATATATCAGCCCTGCCTGCCAGCCGGAATGCCTCCTCAGCAAGTATAGCCGATGCCGTGTGATGACCGTGACCGCCTTCTCCGGTTGCCGGGAATCTTGTAATAACCACATCCGGTCGGAAAGAGCGGATAACATAAACCACATCTGCCAGGATGGAATCCTTATTCCACAGCGAAAAAGTTTCAGCGGGGGATTTTGAATAACCGAAGTCATAAGCACGGGTGAAGAACTGCCTTGCTCCATCAGTGCGGCGTGCAGCAAGTAGCTCCTGTGTGCGGATAATGCCAAGGTCTGTGCCCTGTTCATCCCCAAACATATTCTGACCACCATCCCCGCGGGTGAGTGAGAGATATGCGGCTTCAAAGCCAAGTTTGTTAGCGCAATAGGCAAGCATGGCTGTGTTTTCATCATCCGGATGAGCCGCCACGTAGAGCACCTTGCCGGTCTGACTCACAGATTTAAGCTCCTCCAAAAGTTCCACCGGGCTGAGTGACCGGGCTGGCTGAGCAAAAACCACCGAAGAATAACAGAGGAACAGAACAAAAAACCAGACGTTACGCAATAAAGACATCAGCAAAAAAATCCGTTAAAAATCAGAAATAAAGCATAAAAATAAGCATAATGTATGAGGATTGGGAGG
>BTUV01000160.1:0-4723 GCA_045863035.1 Ignavibacteriales bacterium
TTGGCTTTTTCTGACTCACCCCCAAACCCCCTCTCTCCTGACAAACTTAACTTTTTCCCGGTATATACTTCAACCCAATATGATTATTCGTTTACTTAAATCCGCATTGGAAAGAGGGGGCTTCCGGAATTGTTCATTGCAGATTCTTAATTCTTCATCTCAGAAGTAGAACAATTACAAGTAAGGAGATTTAGAAGATCATTATTGAGGATACAGTAGCGGGGCAAACTTTCTGCAAACATTCTGGAACAAGCCGGGATTCTAAGCCGAAATTGTCATTTCCGAAATAAAATGCGTCATACTAATTGGCAGAAGTCAGGAAGAAATGAAAGTTATTCTGAATAAGGTTCATCAATTGTCAGCTTTATTTTCTCAACTTTCAGTTATCAGTTTCGCCCCTGAGTCCCAAGTGTCCCCATAAGTTTTTGCGCTGACCCATTGAGAAAACAAAAAACCCGCCTTTTTGAGGGGCGGGTTTTGAATTAAAAATTTAAGAAAGTATTACTTCTTCCAGTCAGCAAGAAGTTTTTTCATATCTTCAAAGTCAAACGGAGTTGATTTCATTGCTTCACCCATTTTGATTGCTTTTTCCATCATGGTGATAGCATCAGATTTTTTGCCCATCTTTTCAAGAATTCTTGCTTTGATTCTTACATTCCAGTAACTCTCCTGAACGCCGATTGATTTATCAACCCAGTTGAGCGCTTCGCTCAGATTCATGCCGTTGTTCAACATATACGTTGCATAAGCAAGGGGAGTGCCTGATGAAAAATTCTGATTTACTTTGCTGAGTATCAGGTCACGGGTTTTGAATTTTACGGTGAATGAGACTTTAAGTTTTTCCCACCGGAAGCTGATTTCAGCAGTGCTGTCAGTTAATTCTTCAACATCAAAAGCCAGGCGCTCGGTATGTTCGGTTGTTGCCATGGGAACTGCTGTAATACGCAAAGCATCATTTTCCTGTTTGTAGCCAAAGCTGCCACTCAGGTTGTTGTCTTTGCTCAGGATGAGTGTCCATTCTTTTTCGCCGGGGATGGTGTGAAAACCATAAGTAGCCGCAGGAATTTCTTTTCCGCTAATGGTCACCGCATCTGAGAATTTTATGGTTGTGTTTGCATTTGCACCGGTACGCCAGATTTCGTTATAAGGAACAAGTCCGCCCCACACCTTGCGGCCTTTCACAGCCGGACGTGACCAGGTAACAACTATTTCTGAAACTCCGACATTTTGAGTTAACACTGCCTTAGGGCTGGCAGCCGGGGTTATTAACTGAGCAAGGGAGGAATCGGCGGCAAGAATAAATATTGCCAGCATGATTCCGGAAAGGAAATTTTTCATGTGTGCACCTTCTTTTTAGTTTTGGAAATTTCAGGCGGAAATATAGCCCTAAAATGACTATTTCCTTAGGTCATTGCAGAGAACCATGTAAGATCACTAAGCACAACTGGTTCGATGGCAAGGTACTTTTGATGATAATGCCTTGGAGTTGTACAAAATGAGAATTGCAGAACTCTGCGTTCCTCTGTTTGCTTATTCGTTTAATTTGCGTTAAAACTCTTTTTCCTGCTCAGGCACATTCCGAGAAATGAACTAACTAAAGTGGCCGGGTTCAGATTACAATAGTTTGCATTTTATTCATACCCCATTTTCCTTAAATTGAGTCATTCATTTTTCACTTATAGAGGGCACACGATGCTTTTGCGTCTTTTTATTGCATTTTTATTATTTCCTTTAATAACGGTATTCGGGCAGGTTAAGCAGAGAGTTATTGAACTCGAAGGTGCTAAATATCTTTCCGGAGAACTTATCGTAAAACTCAGAATGGCTCCCGGCTCTTCCATGGGGAAGGTTCAACTGCCGGTTAGTTTGGCAGAAAGATTCAGCGTGTTGGGTGTTAAGGAAGCATTGCAGTTTCATCATGGCTCAAATCTGGAAGCAAAAAATGCCGGATTTGACCGCATAGTTATCATTCGCTTTAACAATACTTCCATTGACCCTCTCTACTTTGCTCAGAAAATTAAATCACTGCCTGAAATTGAATGGGTTGAGCCAAGATTTATTTATGAAACAACTTATACTCCAAATGACCCTTCGCTGGGCAGCCAATATGCTCTAACCAGAATTAATGCCGCCGCGGCTTGGGATATTTCAAAAGGTGATACTACCGTGTTTGTCGGGATAGTGGATACCGGCGTTGACTGGAATCATCCTGACCTTCAGCAGAACATGAAAATTAACCGGAATGAAATTCCGGATAACGGTCTGGATGATGACAATAACGGATTTGTGGATGACCGCATCGGCTGGGATTTCGGCGGGCTTAACGGAACCCCGGACAATAATCCGATGGAAGACAGACCAGACCACGGTACTCACGTGGCAGGAATTTCAGCTTCCGTGACCGATAACGGTGTGGGTGTTGCTTCTATCGGTTTTAATGTAAAATGGCTGGCTGTTAAAACCTCGCAGGATGACAATCGTAATCCGCAAGGGCAGGCCTATATTGTTTATGGCTATGAGGGAATTGCTTATGCTGCTGATATGGGTGCAAAAGTTATTAACTGCAGTTGGGGAGGAAGCGGTTATTCAATCCTCGGGCAGGAAGTTATTAATTATGCTCTGACAAAAGGGGCATTAGTTGTAGGTGCGGCAGGTAACAGTAACTCAAGCGCGCCACATTATCCGTCAGGATACCGCGGAGTGCTCTCTGTTGCATCTACCGGTTCAACGGATCAAAAATCAGGATTTTCTAATTACGGAACCACAGTTGATATATCCGCGCCGGGTGAAAGTATATATAACACCTGGCAGAATGATACGTACGCATATCTGAGCGGTACATCAATGGCCTCACCATTGGCCGCTGGTCTGGCTGCGTTAGTGTTTTCTCACTTCCCCGGTATAACACCCGAAGAAGTTGGTGAACGGCTTAGAGTGACCGGTGATGATATCAGCACCCAGAACCCTTCATATATAAACTTTCTGGGCAAACGTATTAACGCTCTTAAAGCATTAAACACACAAAACCCTGTTTCGGCGCGTTCAGTTTCTTATCTTTTTGAAGATGCATCGGGAGACGGCATTATCACCAGCGGTGAGCAGGTTACTCTGAGGGTTGATTTTAAGAATATTCTTGCACCGGCCACATCACTGGTTATTGGTCTCGAAAATAAAAACGGAACAGCAAATGTAGTTAACACAACTTTGAATGCGGGAAGTATCGCATCCGGAGGAACGTTTACGACAGGCACCGCCCCTTATACCTTCACAGTTAATAATGTTGGGGCAAATGCTGAACTTATTTTTGTACTTAATTATCTTGAGAATAATCAGGTGATTGGCTACGAATGGGTGAGTGCAATTGCAAACCCGACTTACGCAACTCAATCTATTAATAATATAGCGATGACTATTACCAGTAAGGGGACACTTGCATATAATAACTACCCGACAAACAATCAGGGAGACGGATTTAAGTATATGGCGGGTCAGAATCATCTGTTTGAAGGCGCTCTTATGCTCGGCACAAGCGCAACAAAGATTTCCGACGCAGCAAGAAACAGTTCAGGCGGCGCGCAGGTTGCTGATTTCGCGGTTGAATCACCATTCATCCTGCAGATACCCGGCAGTGCAGCAGATGCACAGGGCAGCACACGTTTTAATGATAACAATGCCGGAGCTAATAAAATCGGTATTACAACTACTCTTACATCTTATGCTTATTCAACTGCTCCGCATGATGACTATATTATTCTGCGATATCAGTTAACCAACACATCCGGAGCAGCGATTTCCGGTCTTTACGCAGGGCTTTTCTTTGACTGGGATATGGTTGATGGCAGCGGTGCAGATGACTTTACCGCTTGGGATACCACCGGCGGCTTTGGCTATGTATATCATATAGGCGGCAACCCCAATACCTACACAGCAGTTGGTTTGGTTTCCGATGGAGCGGCAGGTTTTCGCGGCATTCTTAATCCGGGCGGTGACCCCGGCGGGTTCAGTATATACGATGGTTTTACCGATGCTGAAAAGTGGCAGTCGCTTTCTGGCGGGCTTTCAAAACCACAGGCAGGCGGGGGTGATATATCTCATGTTATTTCAGCAGGTCCTCTTGATATACCGGCAGGGGAAAGTGTAACTGTTGCGTTTGCTTTAGCATGCGGTCAGAATGTAAGTGATCTTCGCAATGAGTTTTCACTTGCAAGAAGTAAATATCAGGAGATTGTTACATCAGTCGAAAATGAAAACGTTCAGCCGCTTACGTATGCACTCAGTCAGAATTACCCGAATCCGTTTAACCCTTCAACGGTTATTCAATTTCAGATTCCCGAAGCAGGAAAGGTATCATTAAAAGTATATGATGTTACCGGAAGAGAAATAAAAACCCTTATCAATGAATATATACAACCCGGATACTTTGAAGCCAATTTTGAGGGAGCGGGGCTTTCAAGCGGAGTTTATTTTTATGAACTTAAGGTAAATAATTATAAGCAGAGCAGAAAAATGATTCTGCTTAAATGATAACAAGTATGAAGTATGAAGTATGAAGTATGAAGTATGAATTATGAATTATGAAGTATGAAGTATGAATTATGAAGTATGAATTGAATTTGTAATTTTTTTATTTCGAAACCCCGGTTGTTGCCGGGGTTTTTTATTTTAGGGGTATTTTCTCGCTTGTTTTTAGCTTAGGAAGAAGGATCAAAAGGTGATGAAAAAC
>BTUV01000161.1:0-4715 GCA_045863035.1 Ignavibacteriales bacterium
TTTAAAAAAAGGAAGGTCTGCAAAAATGAGAGCTTTGCAGACCTTTAAGAGGGTTTCTTTCTTTCGTGTGTGTATCGCCAGGGGATGGCGAAAAGGGGGTCTTTTGTGTTTCTTTGCTATTTCTTTTTTAAAGATTCCAGCCACTTAACGATATCATCAAGAGCTTTTTCTTCACCCTTCCAGTTAGACGGGTGTTTCTTGTCGTTAAGCTGTTCTTTCTTTAGTAAATACTGTTTCATGAAATCGGCTTTAAGTTCTGAACCGATACCTGAAAGATCAGGATTCTCTTTTTTCTTGCTTTTTGAAACAAGGCCTTCGCTGGAGATACCATGGCAGGTTGTACATTTGGCGTCAACAAATGCCTTTTTGCCGGCCGGTTCGTCGCCGGTGTTTGAGTAGTTAGCGAATGCGAATCCGTAGAGTCCGATTACTAAAAAAACGAAGATAAAATATTGTATTAAGCTTTTCATGTCTCTTTTGTCCAAAAAGTTGGTTCTGGCTATTATATTACAAAAAATATGCCAAGGGCATAAAAAAGGATACTTTCTTTGTTTTTCTGTTAAAATAACTCTTTTTGCGCCACCCGAAACCCTTCTTTCATTTTCAGAAAAGGGAAAACCCCTCTGTATGGCTCAAAAAAGGGAATAGCGGTATTTTCAGATTCAGGAAATAGCGGCGGTTTATTATTTTAAGACAAGTAACTTTTACAGTTTTTATTACTTTTCTGAGAGGTCTGATGGATGCCGGCGTAATTGCGTCCAATTTATTAAACGCACCTGTCCTGTTTTTCTTCCTCGGAATGTTTGCCGTCTGGGTTGGCTCAGACCTGTCCATTCCGCAGCCGCTTTCAAAATTCTTTTCCCTATATCTGTTGATGGCTATCGGGTTTAAGGGGGGCACAGAGTTGAGCAAGACAGGCATAAGTGAGCAGCTTGTGTGGGTACTGTCTTTTTCGCTTCTTCTTTCGTTTCTTTTTCCGGTCATTCTCTATCCTGTTTTGAGCAGATTTTTCGGTAAGTCAGACTCGGCCGCCATTGCTGCATCGTATGGTTCGGTCAGTGCAGTAACTTTTATTACGGCTGTTTCACTACTGCAGAAACTTCAGATTCCTTACGCCGGGTATCTGGTAGCCGCGCTTGCGGTTATGGAGTCACCCGCGATTATCTCAGGAATTGTAATGAGCCGTAAAAACAGTGAAGATAAAGGAGGATTGCCTCTGAAGGAGTTAATCAGAGAAGCGGTCTTTAACGGCTCAGTTCTGGTTCTTACGGGTAGTCTCATAATCGGGATGGTTACCGGCAGCTCAGGTGAGGCGGATCTGGCTCCGTTCGTGCAGAATTTATTCAAAGGGGTGCTTTGTCTTTTTCTTCTTGACATGGGACTGGTCAGCGCATCAAGAATTAAAGGAAGCAGCACTCTTAATCTGACCTTGCTTGTATTTGCCCTGACTATACCACTTGTGCAGGCAATACCCGGACTGGGGATTAGCTGGTTACTGGAGCTAAGCACGGGGGATGCATTTTTGTTTACTGTGCTTTGCGCGGGAGCTTCGTATATAGCGGTACCGGCTGCCATGCGGCTTGCTCTGCCTGATGCCAATCCCGGTATTTACGTAACCATGGCCCTTGCCATTACTTTTCCGTTTAACGTGATAGCGGGGCTTCCACTCTATCTTTATCTGGTCACTCTCATAACAGGATAACTACTATGCAGCAGGTAAAACGCTTTGAAATAATAACTCCGGCAGCAGCTACTAAAGAGATTTTGCTCTTATTCCGCGAAAAAAACATAACCGGCTATTCTGTAATACCGGATGTAACAGGCAGCGGCGAGAGGGGCATTCAGTCAGGGGATGATCTTTCAGGAATTTCTAAAAACGTCCTGATTATAACAACCACTGAGCCGGGAAGCGAACATGAGCTGGAGGAGACGCTCCGCCCGATATTAAAGCGATACGGAGGTGTATGTATGGTAAGTGATGCTCTCTGGCTGAAGCACTGAGCAGAGGGGGAATTGTTTATCAGAAGGCAGTGAAATATTTCTTTTGGGTGAGTTTGACTTCAAGTAAAAATGTTTTAACTTTAAGAGTCTCGTTTGCAGGTTTCTCCCCTAGCCTGTGAACCTTAGTTGAGATAAGCCCCGCGCTCTCCCCGGCCGGGGCTTTTTTATTTTTTAATGAAATTAATCTCTGCACACACAAGGAGCTAAAACACAAAGAGCTTCCAGGTTGCGTTACGTTTAAGAGAGAGGGGGAAAGTGATATGCAAAAAAAATCCGGCATTGCGCAGCTGCAATACCGGATAAGTTTTAAGTTGTTTGGTGGAGGATGTTAATGACCCGCGTTACGCCAGGCAATCATTCCGCCGGGTACGTTATAAGCATCGTGACCGTTTTTGAGCAATAAATTAGTTGCGGGTACAGACCGGTTGCCCGAACGGCAGATCACTGCAATTTTCTTTCCCTTATATTCAGTGAGCTCATCAACCCGCGCCTCAAGCTCCTGCACAGGGATGTTTACTACGCCATCAATCTGTCCGAGATTACCGGTTAGTTCACCCGGCGTGCGGACGTCAAGAATGATAAGGTTTTTGTCTGATTTTATTGCCTGTTTTAGTTCTTCAACGCTCATGTTTTTTTCTGGTTTTGACTGTGCAAAGTAAAAAACAGATGCTGCAGCTACAATAAGAAAAGTGAATAAAACTTTCTGATTTTTCATAAGTCCTTTTTTAATGGTTTCTAATTGACTGAACAACTACCGCCTCCGCAGCACCCGCCCGCCGGAGCGGAGCAGGAATCTGAATAATCTGACTCAAATGAGCCGCCGGAGCTGCCAACAGCGGCAAATGAAGAGAACAATTTTGTTACCTTCTCTGATTTGCACTGCGGACATTCAATCCTCTGGCTTGAGGCAAGAGATTTCTGAAACTGCTCAAATTTAGCTGAGCACTCATTGCATTTATATTCATACATCGGCATAGGAAAAATTATCCTTTTACGGTGATTTTTGGCTGAAGAATAATTTTAGTTTTCATAGAGTTCGAAATTAAACAATGCTGTTCGGATTTCTGAATCAGCCGTTCGGCTTTCTCAATTTTATCTGCCGAGTCAACCAGAATTTCCGGTTCGAGGGTGATTTCAGATATCATAAAAATCCGGTCAACTTTTTCCAGTTTTCCGGTTGCATTTGCTTTGTAGGAGATAAAATCAAACTTTGAATTTTCAGCAATTGACAGAAAAGTGGTCATCAGACAGATATTTGCTGAGGCAATAAAAAGATGCTCCGGTGACCAGATATTTGGCACACCCTTCGGGAATTCTGGCGGGGTGGCAACTTCAACCGGGGGCATAACCGGTGCGTCAATCTGACCGATACGGTCGTGTTTCCAGGTTACTGATGTATGATAATAATGAGCTTCGTCCATGTGTTTTCCTTTATTTTACAGATATGTGATGCAACGGGGGGCGGGACGATTCAGCAGCCGGGACTTACCTATATGGTTTTGCGTATAAAAAAATGAGTAAGGGTAATCTTAGTTAATTACCGCTTACTCATTACAAATAAAAGACAGGTTATTCTTTTGCGGCTGCTGCTTCAGCTTCCGGCTTGCGGGCTCCCATTTCGCGGTCGAGCATAAAGATACCGTAGCTGTTTTCGCCGATCATCTTCAGGTCATCCAGAATTTTGGTTGCATTTGCTTCTTCTTCAACCTGCTCATTTACGAACCACTGCAGAAAGGCACCTGTGGCATGGTCTTTTTCAGCCAGAGCCAAATCTACCAGGTCGTTGACGCATTTTGTGATGTGACGTTCATGTTCGAGGGTGTTTTCAAAAGCATCCAGAACGCTTTTCCATTGGGTTTTGGGCTGTGCGATAGGAGCGAGGGTCACCTGACCGCCTTTGGTAAAAACATAGTTATAGAATTTTTCAGCATGCTGATACTCTTCCTTCGACTGCAGCTTCATCCAATTGGCAAAACCGATCAGACTTTTACTTTCGAACCAGGCGGACATAGAAAGGTAAAGGTATGATGAATAAAATTCTTCGTTTATTTGATTATTAAGCGCTTTTTCAAGTTTAGCATTAAGCATAGAGAATTCCTCTTGACATTTTTTTTGAAATAATTTATAAATCGGGATATTTACAAATCTTTAAACACTAAATTACGATATCCGGTTCAAAATTGCACCGGAAAACGAGCTACAACTTATTCAGACTAAATATACATTACAGGAGTGATTGTTACATGACCCGGATTCAACGATTCACCTCAGGGGCTCCGTGGGAAGAAATGTTTGGTTACTGCAGAGCGGTCAGAGCGGGTGACTGGATTGAAGTTGCCGGTACTACAGCGACAGACGATGGAATAGTGCTTCATCATAATGATGCCTATAACCAGACAATCTTCGTCCTCGCCAAAATAGAAAAGGCATTAAAACAGGCGGGTGCAGAGATGCGCGATGTGGTAAGAACAAGGATGTTTGTTACCGATATATCACGATGGGCTGAATTCGGACGCGCGCATGCTGAGTTTTTCAGGGACTGTAAACCGGCAAGCACCATGGTAGAAGTTAACGGGCTGATTGACCAGGATATGCTGATTGAAATTGAAGTAACAGCATACGCAGGAAGAACAAATATATAATTCGTAGTTTGTAGTTAGTAATTAGTAATAGGTGGATGCGCACTGTACAATATATATGGTAAACGATGCTGG
>BTUV01000162.1:0-4649 GCA_045863035.1 Ignavibacteriales bacterium
TTACTTTTCGTATTCTTTGAGGAAGCCGGCAAATTCTCTGCGGTGTTCTTCTTCGCCGGAGAGGATTCCGATGCACATATCCTGTGTTACGTAGTCTTTTCCGTCACAGAGTTTGATTATTTTGTTATACTGGGCTATAGCTCCGTTTTCAGCTTCGATCACTCCCTTTATCACTGAAACCACATCCGTTGTATCAGCAAGCGGCTGCATAAAGGTCTGGTCTTTTTTCAGCCCGAGTGAGCCGGGAACCGTTCCGCCTATGGTTTTGATCCGGTTAGCGAGTTGCTGGGCGTGCAGAAGTTCGGTCGGGACGTCACCCGCCAGTGCCTTTTTAATTACATCCGAACGGACACCGTCCAGGTTTACTGAAGCAGCTATATAATTCTGGATAGTCTCCAGTTCCATTTCATAAGCTCTTACGAGCGCATCAATGATTTCTTTGTTTTCCATTTTTTTCTCCGAGAATGTGTTAATGTGGATATTAGATGTTCATTCAGAAAGTTTGATTCAACAGTCTTCCGGAAACATCCTATTCATTGCTTCCTAAAAAGCAGATCGCTTGCAGAGGCAGCAGATTCTTCTCCTCGTCCGTCAGAGAACTCTGGTTTTATTTACAGATTTCTTTTTGCTTTGCTACTTCGTTAAAGTTAATTTAAGCTTTAATCCAAATCCATCCTTAAAAATGCGGATTAAGTTAGAAAGCCGGATATCTTTATCCTGATTTTCTATGCGGGAGATGTAGGGGGTTTGAGTGCCGCAGAGTTTAGCCAACACATCCTGCGAGAGCTCCCCTTTTTTCCTCAGCTTCCTGATGACCGCACCATAGGTAACCGGATCAAAGGACATGGGGAGTGTTGTTTTCGTTTTGGTTGCTTTTTTTACAGGACTTTTCTTCATGCGTCCGGATGACAACTGTTGTTTTTTAGCGTTTGGTTTTTTCTTCATATCTCAAATGTAATGATTAATTAAACATATAAAAACATTAACTTAAAACAAAAAAGCCGGAACATATTGCCCCGGCTTTAATTCATATTTCAGGTTTCATGCTTCATAAAGCAGTGAGGGAGCCATTTCCTGAATCTCTTTATTCATTTTGAAAATCCGATGCTTTCTGTTAAAATTGGCGACTAATACTAATCTTCAAATTAGTACCGAACCCCTCACGAAAAATTCTCATCAGGGTTGAAAGCCGGATATCACTTGCATTGTTTTCGATCCTGGAGATATAGGTTTTAGAAGTACCGCATTTTTCGGCCAGCTCTTCCTGGGTCAGACCCTTTTTCTTTCTCATTTCCATCAAAACAACGCCAAGTTTTAAGGCCTCAAACTCCTGTTCATACTCCTCCCTTTTTTTAGTTCCCCTTTTGCCATACTTTTTATCCAGGTGATCGGAAAAAGAAGTAAGCGGTTTTTTGCTTTTCTTTAATTTTGTTGGCATTTGTTCAAATTAAAAATTAAGAATTAAAATCTAAGGAGAGATTTTCTTTTTTGTCGAGATTAAAATGGACGAGAGTATTTTTTGCAATTCTTTATTGTCCTTGGCTATTGAATTGAATTCTTCAGGCGACAAATTGTTTGTGTCTTTGAGCAGACGAATCCAGTAAAGATTTTCTCTGGATTCCTTATAAGCAATCGAGAGTTTTGAGATAAAATCCTTTGTGCTCTAACCCCCGAGAGCTTCTTCTATATTCGCCCCTATGGATGTCCCGCTTCGTAAAAGCTGCTTTGATAAAACATATTCTTTTTTAACTTCCGTCAGGTGTTTATATAAATTGTAAGTCCTGATCGCAAACTTATAACTCTTTTCCCTCACAGCATTATTCAACACAACCTTCATTCCCGCAAAAAATATTAATTCTTAATTTTTAATTCTTAATTTTTAATTCTTAATTTATTTGACCAGTTCCACCATTATCAGTTTCTTTTCCTTGATATTCTTGATGTTTGTCGGCTTATAATGCAGCTCGTAGGTGGTAATCTTTTTTATGTGAGTTGAGTATTTCACCTGTGCGGTGGTGAACTCATTAGTCAGGTCGCCTCCTTTGATTGCCATGATATACGCTTTCTTTTCAAAGAGGGGGAGCGCATACTTCACGAGCATAATAAGCGGCACTGTTGCGCGGCTTAAAATGAGGTCAAATTTCCCGCGATATTTTTCAATGAACTCCTGTGACTCAACCCGCGCGTTTTCAACCTGCACATTCTTCAGCCGGAGCTTTTCAATAAACTCAGCCACCGCCGTGGTTTTCTTGGCGATAGAGTCAACCAGCACTCCTTTGAGCAAAGGGTTCATAATAGCAATGGGGATGCCGGGGAATCCGCCGCCGGTGCCGAGGTCAAGAAAGCAGGAGCATTTTTCCGGTATATACTTCGTTATATATGAAGAAATAAATACATGGTTTTCAACAATGGATTCAATATCCTTACGGGAGACCAGATTAACCGCTTCGTTTTTCTCAACAACCAGCTCGGCAAAAAAAGCAAGCCGCTGAAGCAGAGCGCTGTCTGGGTTCTGTCCGTTCTCCCAGTAGAAGGAAGTAAGTTCTTTTAGGTAGGATTCTTGTGTATGGTGCTGTATCATTCCACTATTATCAAAAAATATGAAATTACTTTTTCAAATATACCAATAAAACAGATATATCAGAAGGCGTTAAACCCGATATCCGCGATGCCTGACCAACTGAGCGCGGTCTGAATTTGTTTAGCCGGTCACGCGCTTCAAGGGAAAGATTCTTCAGTCCTGAATATTCAAAATCTGAAGGAATTCTCATATCCTCGTACTTGTCAAGCTTCTCAACATGTTCCCCCTGCCGCTTGATATAGCCCTCATATTTGATTTCAATCTCTATCTGCATCTGAATATGTGGGGTGGTATAGTTTTGATGCTCTTCATCAAGAAATTCCCCGGCAAAACCGGCAATTTCAGATAAGGAAAGCTCCGGTCTGCGGCAGAGTTTTGCGATGGTTTCAGAATTATCTACCAGCCCCAGACCTTTTTTCTCAAGAAACGGATTTGCCCGCGAAGGAGTGAGCCGCACCGAGTTGTAATAACTGATACCTTTCTTTATAATATCCTTCTGCTCATCAAAGTTACCAAGCTCATCATCAGTGATAAGTCCATACCGGTTGCCGAAAGCAGAGAGGCGAAACTCAGCATTATCAGCCCTGAGCAGAAGCCGGTGCTCCGCGCGGGAAGTGAACATCCGGTAGGGTTCATCGGTGGATTTATTCACCAAATCGTCAATCAGCACTCCAATATAGGCCTCGCTTCTTTTGAGGACGAGTTCCGGCTTTCCGGTGATTTTAGCTGCCGCGTTAATTCCGGCAATCAGCCCCTGCGCCGCAGCTTCCTCATAGCCCGATGTTCCGTTAATCTGCCCGGCGAAATAAAGTCCTGAAACTCGCTTTGTTTCAAGTGTAAGGTCAACCTGATGAGGGGGGAAGAAGTCATACTCAACCGCGTAGCCCGGACGCAACATTACTGCGTCTTCCAAGCCACGTATCAAATGAATTGCCTGAAGCTGTACCTCAGCAGGTAGTGAAGTTGAAAATCCGTTCAAATAAATCATGTCGGTATCCAACCCCTCCGGCTCAAGGAACAACTGATGCCGCTCTTTGTCGGAAAATCTGACAATCTTATCCTCAATTGACGGACAATATCTGGGTCCCGCACCCTTGATAAGCCCGGTGAACATGGGGGACTCCTTAAAACCGGTCTCCAATATCTTATGCACTTTCTCACTTGTATAAGTCAGATGGCAGGGGAGCTGGGGCAGATAGGGGAACTCATCACGCGGGGTACGGAATGAAAAGGGGAGCGGCACCTCATCACCCGGATGAACCTCCAGAATCTCCCAATTTATGCTCTTTTTATCCAAACGGGGCGGAGTTCCGGTTTTCAGCCGCCCGGTTTCAAATCCCAATTGAAGAAGTGACTCAGTAATCCCGGTTGCGGGCTGCTCACCGAATCTTCCGCCAGATACTGCTTTGAGGCCTGTATGCATCAACCCATTCAGGAAAGTGCCTGAACAGAGAATAACAGCTTTGGCGGGGAAAAAATTGCCATCGGAGGAGGTTATCCCGGTAACAATACCGTTTTCCTGATTGATTGCAGTGATATTTTCCTGGAGGATGGTCAGATTTGGTTCACTTTCAACTATTTTCAGAGCTTCAAGAGAGTAGAGAGTGCGGTCATTCTGAGAGCGGGGAGACCATACAGCGGGACCCTTTGAGCGGTTAAGCGTGCGAAACTGAATGCCGGAGCGGTCAGCAATTTGTCCCATCACCCCGCCGAGAGCGTCAATTTCCCTGACCAGATGGCCTTTCGCGGTACCACCTATCGCCGGATTGCAGGACATCCTGCCAATGCCGGCTTTTTCCATAGTAACAAGAGCAACAGAAACACCCATCCTGGCAGCAGAAACCGCGGCCTCAATACCGGCATGTCCGCCGCCAATAACAATAACATCAAAACTAAGCAATAAACCTCGGGATTTCGTTTCACGTGAAACGGGTAAAGTCAAATAGAAATAGCAGTGCAAAAATACAGCTATTTTGTTGGTAATTCAACCCGGTAAAATGGGGTTGATGTTTCACGTGAAACGGGTCACCTCGAATGGTCTCCTCGACTCCGCTCGGAGACCGGGGGG
>BTUV01000163.1:0-4494 GCA_045863035.1 Ignavibacteriales bacterium
CCGAAATTGTCATTTCTGAAATAAAATGCGTCATACTAATTGGCAGAAGTCAGGAATGTAATGAGAATCAAACCTTACACAACTTTTCGGCGGCGGCGGTTAATACTTCATCCCGTTTTGCAAAGCATACCCGTATCTTTCCGGTATGATGGTCATCTCCGTAAAAAGGAGAAAGCGGTATGACTGCCACTCCATATTCCTTTGTGAGCCGCTCTGCAAATTTTCTGTCATTTTCCTCTGATATATCACTGTAATCAAGCAACTGAAAATACGTTCCTTCTGCCGGTCTTAGTTTGAATCTTGAACTGCTTATTAATGAATTAAATAAATCTCTTTTCCTCTGATAAAAGGGGGAAAGCTCCCGGGTGTGCTCATCATCTTTTAGAAAGTCTGCAAAGGCATGCTGCATGGGTGTGTTGACTGAAAATACCAGAAACTGATGAATTTTTCTTATCAGTTTTGTGTAATACTCCGGCGCTAATATATATCCCATCTTCCAGCCGGTTGTATGGTAGGACTTGCCAAATGATGAAATTACAATTGACCTGGGTTTAAGTACTTCTGACTGGGTAAAGGAATAATGCTTTTTTCCATCAAACAGGATATTCTCATAAACATCATCACAAATGATGGTAAGATGCGGAAATTTATTAACTAACTCTTCAAATTGCTTTTTATCATCCTCAGAAATAACACTTCCTCCCGGATTCTGCGGTGAATTTAAAAGAATAAATCTGGTTCTTTCTGTAACGGTTTTATGAATTTCACCCCAGGGAAGTGAAAAATTTTCACTGTTAAGTTTGATTGGTTTTACAATTCCTCCTGAAAGCTGCACCGCCGGCATATAACTGTCATACGCTGGATCAAAGACGATGCACTCATCACCCGGAGAAGTGATTGCTGTTATCGCTGTATATAATGCCTGCGTTGCACCGGCCGTAACGGTTATTTCTGAATCTGCATTGTAGTGACTGCCATACATTCGCAGTGTTTTCTGCCGGATTTCTTCTCTCAGTCGTGGAACGCCGGGCATTGGAGCGTATTGGTTAAATCCTTTTTTGATATAATGGTCAACCAGCTCTTTCAGTTTTTCAGGGCATTCAAAATCAGGGAACCCCTGTGAGAGGTTTATTGCTTCATGCTCAAGCGCCATCCTGCTCATTGTGGCGAAAATACTTTCACCTGAAAAGGGGAGTTTGTCTTTTGGTTCGTTTGTCATTTTTTATTCAATTTCCGTAATTGTTCTTTTTCTGATTTCTTCAGTTTAGAAGCAATCAGGTCATAGGAGTGGTCAATCAGCTCTTTAATCTGCTTTTCAGTCAATCCCTTTTGTAAATAAACCGTATTCCAGTGCGTCTTATTCATGTGCCATCCGGGTGTTACGGCGGGATATCTTTCCCGCAGATCAACCGCCCTTTCCGGATCACATTTCAGATTAACCGAAAAAGGCGGCTCAATTGATGCAATACAGAATATTTTTCCGATAACTTTATATACCGGTGAGACTTCATCAAAAGGGAAGCTCTCTGTTGTGCCAGGTTTTCTGAGGCAATACTCTCTGATTTCATCAAGGTGCATATAAACTCAGCGTTTCTCAGGTAGTCATTTGCTGTCAAATTTCTTAAAATTATTTTCCGCGATTTTATCCGGAATAATCAGATCGCCAAGCAAAACTGATGATACCTTACCCGAAACCTTAAAGATATATTTCTTTTCTTTGATACCGGTCTTCCAGACTGTAGCCGGTTCATATTTATTAATGGTTGTGCCATCTTCCAGTGTAATGAGCAGCTTAACCGGAACCGGAAGATTTCCTTCCCGTTCTACGATTATGGTGAGGTCATTTTTCTTCTGCACTGCCGATTTTAGAAACAGTTCTGCATATCCTGATTCAAAAAACCACGGTTTCCAGAACCAGGAGATATCCTCTTTTAGATAATTATTGAACGAATAGAAGAAGTCGTTGGGAAGGGGATGTTTTCCTCTCCAGCGTTTCATGTACTCACGCAGCGCCTTGTCAAAATTATCCTTGCCGAGTGCATCACGGAGTATATAGTATGCCATACCGGGCCTTGTGTATGCGTGTGTTCTATAGGCAGAACCGCTTGTCTGCTGTGAGGGGATATAGAGCGGAATTTCGAATTCAGTACCTGCAACCGTGTTAAATCCTTTAGCATTTCTGTTGCGTAGGTCAATTTCGGGGAAATGCTCAAGAACTAAATCCATAGGGAACATCACTGCCCACCCCTCATCCATCCATGCGTAGCGCTTTTCATTGATGCCCATATAAAATGGGAAATAGGTATGCGCAATTTCATGAGCTGCCAGACTGAATGCTCCTCCTCTGGAAGTGGAGCCATTATTGCACATCATGGGGAATTCCATGCCTCCCTGTCCGTTATATACCGTCATCACAGGATATGGGTACGGAACACCGGGGAGAGTATGAGAAAAATAGGAAATAATCGTGCGGCTGAAATCTGCCACTTCATAATAATCTTTTGATGTGCTCTTATAAGCTGCATTAACCAGAGCTCTTCTCATGGTACTGCTGTCAACCACAACGCTTACTGCATCCCAAAGATAATGATCGCTAAGGGCAAATGCGAAGTCGGGAACATTCATCGCGGTAAAATTCCACTGCACACGCCCCTCGCGTCCCTTCATTTTGTACCCTTTCTCTGCTTCTTCTTTTGTGATCAGGTTAATAACCGTTTCAGAAGTATGTGCGGAAGTAAACTTCTCCAGCAGTGCATCAGGCATGATTTCAGCAGCATTTTGCAGCTCCCCGGTAGCCCAGGCACAGTATGATTCAGGCAGATCTATGGTTACTGTATAATCATTGAAGTCATTGTAATACTCCTTCTGGCCTGTATAGGGAATTCTATCCCAGCCGGATAAATCATCATACACTGCAATCTGGGGATACCAGTAAGCCACAAACCATGAAGTTGAATCATACCTGCCCATCCGGACATTAGATTTTGAGGGGAGAGGATAATTCCAGTCAATTTCAAAATTTACTGAGGAAGCAGGGGGCAGATGTTCTTCAAGTTTAACGGTGAGCACCGTACCACTCTGCCCGAACGATGTATTTTCATCTGTAAGCTGTTCTTTTCCTCTGACTTTAAATGAAGAAAAGTCAACGCCGGGATGCAGATCTTCCGCCGAAAGTGAGAAATCACGCTCAGCCCCCAGTTTATACATGTTAGGGTATAAGCGAAATACAATCTCCTTCAGGGTATCCGGACTGTTGTTAAAATAAGTTATCTGGCTCTGCCCCAGAAGCTGTGCATCCGGTGGTGTGAGTGATACATACATGGTATAAGATGCATGATTCTGCCAGTATTTGGAACCCGGTTTACCATCAAGACTTCGGGTGCCATTTTTATAGGCCTTTTGCACATCGTATGGTGTGTAAAGTGATTGAGCTGAATATGTCAGAGAAAGGAGCAGGAAAAAAATAAGTGTTTTTTGCATTCCGTTTTACTAAAGGATTGTAATTAAAGAGGTAAAATAAGAAAATTGGCAGAAAATACGACCGATCTAGTAAAATTTTAACCGGCAGGTGAAATGCATGAAAGTTTAAAATCAATTCCGTAAATGAGAATTCCTTCAAATGATTGCATCGTCCTTGCAGTGTTAGGCGAATTTTGGTAGAGACGATGCAGGCATCGTCTCAGAACGCATCGGCACGAGGAAGTATGTGGAAGGCGGTAGATTTGTTTGGCGCACGTACGCGTTGAGACGATGCGATCATAGAAATTCCGTGTTTACAAAAATTCCGATAAGTGATTGCATCGTCTTTACAAAAACGATATGCATTTTGTAGAGACGTCGCAAATGCTAACCGGTTGTTTTATTTACCGATAACTTCTGCATTTGCGGCGTCTCAGGGGGATAGAGTGTAAAAACAAGTAAAACACAGATACCCGATGAGACGATGCAATCACAGGAAATTCGTGGTTATATATATTCTGTTTAGTGATTGCATCGTCTTTACGTGGGGATGTGATATTTTCTTTGTTGAGACGATGCAAATGCTTGGATGAAGTTGCACCGTGACGAGTTTTCTGCATTTGCATCGTCTCAGGGAAAAACGATAAAATACTTACCAGGTGTGGGTTTCAGACGCTGCAATCGCCGTAATAGTTTGCATCCTTATATATATCCTTGGCGGCGATTGCAACGTCTCTACAAAAAATGGAATATGGTTGTTGTAGAGATGTCGCAAATGCTAACGGTATGTTTTGTCGTTAAGAAACTTTTGCATTTGCGGCGTCTCAGGGAAAAACGGGAAAATCCTTCCCATGTGTGGGTTTGAGACGCTGCAATCGCCGTGGTGGTTTGTGTACTTATATATATCCGTAGCGGCGATTGCAACGTCTCTACGAAAAAAACGAATAACCTTTTTGTAGAGACGTCGCAAATGCTAACGTTATGTTTTGACGTTTAGGAACCTCTGCATTTGCGGCGTCTCAGGGACAAACAAGA
>BTUV01000164.1:0-4297 GCA_045863035.1 Ignavibacteriales bacterium
GTCATGCACATTTTGCTAACTAACAAAATTCCAATTCACGCTGAACCAATACAGTTTTACCATCAGCAGCGAGGAATGGATAATATTCATTCTGTGAGGTATTGATGTTCTTGCCCAGGTTAAGGGGTTTTGTCCATCCGTTTTCAGTAAGCTGGCTGATATAAATATCAGAAGCACCAATGATATCAGAACGACCTGAAGCAACAAAAAGAAGAGTTTTTCCGTCAGGACCGAGATTCGCCTGTGTTTCCCACTTGCTTGAGTTAATACTTCCGCCAAGGTTACAGGGAATCGTCCAGCGTTCACCTTTTTTTACAATATAGAAAAGGTCACCGCCGCCGAAACTTCCTTCGTAGTTACCGAACGCAATTGCATAACTTTCATCATAAGCAATCGCGAGAATATCTTCGTGGGTTTCGGTGTTAAATTGAGGACCGAAGTTGTAGGCCTTGCCCCAGCTTCCGTCGCTCTGTTTCTTTGATACCTAGGTGTCTTCTCCGCCGTATCCGCCGGTTCTATCATATCCGGTGAAATACAGAGTTTTACCATCAGGTGCAACTCTCGGAAAATATTCGCCTGCTGCAGAGTTGACATTGCTGCCGAGATTAGCAATCTTAACAGGTTTGTCATCTCTCAGGAGGATATCAATTACATCCTGATAATATGCCTTATCAGCATTGGGGTCTGCTTCGAGGTAGTCTCTGTATGCCTGAGCGGCTTCCTCAAATTTCTGCTGTTTAATAAGAACGTTTGCCATATCAAGGTATAAGGAAGCAGATTTCACGCCTGCGTCGGATTTATCTCCGCGGCCTGAATTGCCCTTTGCCTCAATGACGCCGATCAAAAGAAACGGCAGAAGAAAAAGCATGAATTTCTTCATGGTGTCTCCATTAGTTAGTTGTGTTGTGTGTTGTTGATTAATGAACAATTTTATGAACGCTTACACAAAAACGAATATGTGTAACCCTGTTTATACCATGCAAACCGGAATTAGTTTCCGGACTCAAATTTTAATAAAAATCTTTTTTGCATAAAAAATCCACATAATACCAAGCCAGAGCAACACATAAAAGAGTGCAAAGCCCAGCGAGGCATTAAGAGGAGAGAAAAACGGTGTAAAAAAGGTTTCATATATATAACCCTTCAGGGTGATAACCTCACCGGGTATCTTTTCCCATCGGATGATAGACATCATACGGGCCAGAAGCCCGGATAAAAAGAATACAGTTATTGCGTTTGAACCATACACCAGAAAGGGCTTGGTCCAGAACGTATAACCTTTTATATCAATCAGCCAGTAGCACATCGCAAAAAAGTGAAGCGCCAGACCGGACGTATATAAAACATAGGAGCTTGTCCAGATATTCTTATTCATGGGGAAAGCCAGGTCCCAGAACAAGCCAAGGACTACGGTAAAATTCGCAAACACAAAAATCCAGATTACTTTGCACATCTTATCTCTGTCGGAAAGCAGCCAGTAACCGAGAAACATTCCGCTGAGAGTAGTAACAATTGCCGGCAGTGTTGACAGAATACCTTCCGGGTCCCAGACTTTTGTTGCAGACCAAAGATGACCGTTCAGTAAGAGGTTATCAATATATGCAGCTAAATTGGTAGTTGCCTCAAGATTAGCATAACCAACCCCGGGTACCGGTATAAGCGTCATGAGCGCCCAGTAGAGAAGCAATAAAAACGCAGCAATGCCAATTTGCATTTTCATCGAAGTTTTTAAGAAAAGAAGGGCTGAAATAAAATATACAACTCCGATTCTCTGAAGCACCCCCGGTATTCTTATTTTCGCCGGGTCAAGCCACTCACCTGTATTAAAATTATAGAAAGGAAATGTTGCCAACAGTAAACCAAGCCCGAACAGAATAAGAGCGCGTCTGAAAATTTGCATGATAAGCTGGCGCTGCGAGTCTCCGCGTTCCTTTCTTTTCTTCATCGAATAGGTGATGGCTACGCCAACAATAAAAAGGAAAAAAGGGAAAATAAGGTCGGTAGGGGTACATCCGTGCCATGGTGCATGTTTCAGCGGCGGATAGATAGTACTCCAGGTACCAGGGTTATTTACCAATACCATTCCGGCAATGGTGATTCCTCTGAAAACATCTAAGGAAATCAGTCTCTCGGTTTTAATTGGTTCATTCATAGGAGCGAAATTTAGCACATACAAGCTAAAAAACAACGAGTTTAAATATTTTTCCTGATAAAAATTATCAATCGGTAAGCGATGAAATTCAGTGCTTCAGAAGCAGTCAGATTTCTTGAATTTTGGTTGAAATCGGGATATATTTGAACTGTTGAATAACATTTTTAACTCTAAGATTACGACCATGACACTGCAGGACAATGACCTACTTTCCGTTCAGGAAGCCCGCTCCCTGGCTCATGCTGCCAAGGAAGCCCAGAAAGAATATAAACTTTTTACCCAAGAACAGGTTGACAGGATAGTTAAAGCGATGGCGGATGCCGGATATGCGCAGGCAGAACGCCTCGCAAAAGCAGCGGCGGAGGAAAGTGGATTTGGTAAATGGCAGGATAAGGTTATTAAGAATCAATTCGGCACCCGAAACGTATATGAATCAATTAAAGACCTGAAAACGGTTGGAGTTATCGAATCGCTGCACGGTGGTAAATTACTAAAAATAGCTGAACCAATGGGGGTGGTAGCCGCACTTGTACCTTCGACCAACCCGACCTCAACAGCGATGTTTAAGATTTTGATTTCGCTTAAATCACGGAACTCAATAGTTATTTCGCCTCATCCCAAGACCGCAAAATGCACTTTTGATGCTGCCATGGTTCTTGCGGATGCTGCCGAAAAAGCCGGAGCCTCAAAAGGTCTGATTCAGTGCATGAAAAACCCGACTCTTGAGGGAACAAATGAGTTAATGAAAAACAAGAATATCGCCGTCATCCTTGCCACCGGAAGTAACCCGATGGTCAGGGCTGCATATAGTTCAGGTAAACCGGCCTATGGGGTTGGAGCGGGGAATGTACCTGCCTTTATTGAAAAATCTGCAAACTATAAAAAAGCTGTTGCAGATATTTTGTATGGCACCACCTTCGATAACGGAACTCTCTGCTCATCCGAGCAGGCCATTATCTGTGACCGCAGTATCCGCGAGCAAGTGATAAAGGAATGTAAAGAGCAGGGGGGGTACTTCGTTAATGCCGAGGAGAAGAAAAAGCTTTCAGGATATATACTCAAAGAACGCGGACTTAATGCTGATATCGTAGGAAAGCCCGCGCCATGGATTGCACAGCATGCGGGATTTAACGTACCGGAAAATACACGTGTTTTGATTGCAGAATGTTCGGATGTGGGGAAACATGAACCACTTTCAGTTGAAAAGCTTTCTCCCATACTTGCCTTTTACACCGTTGACGGCTGGCTTGAAGGATGTCACAAGTGCATTGACCTGCTTCAGTTTGGTGGAATCGGTCACACGATGGTTATCCATTCCAATGATTCGGATATCATCATGAAATTCGCTCTTGAGAAGCCGGCCTTCAGAATACTGGTAAATACAGTATCATCTGTAGGTGCAGTCGGATATACAACAGCTCTCACCCCCTCAATGACCCTCGGACCCGGCACCTGGGGTGGGTCAATTATCTCGGAAAATGTATCAGCAAAACATCTTCTCAATTATAAACATCTGGCATTCGAGGTGAATCCGGTAAATCAGGGGCAGACTCTTACTTCAATCGGGAGTGGCGGTGCGGTATCATCATCAGCACCAAAGAGTTTTATAGATGAAATAGAAGACCGTCTGAGAGCCCGCGCCGGCAACAAACCCGTACAGCAGGATTACAAAACATCGGAAAAAAAAGAAATAAAACCGGAAGTACAAAAGGAATACGGGCAGGGAATAACGGAGGATGAAATCCAGAAAATCATCAAGGGGTTTAAGGTTTAAAGTTATTCCGGGGGACTGGAATCTCGCGCAAAGATAAAAATTTTCGTAGAGACGATGCAATCGCATTGTAATATTTTTATATACGAATAATTTTTGCGATTGTATCGTCTCATCGTGAATCGGCGTTGTGATCACCCCCTGTTTTACATGAGACGCCGCAAATGCAAAACATCATCATGAATAAAACATCCGGTTGGCATTTGCGACGTCTCTACGACGGAATGTTTTTTTTATGTTTTTTGTAGAGACGTTGCAATCGCCGCCACGGATATATAACAAAACGCAAATCATCACGACGATTGCGACGTCTCGTGTGTAACGTGCGAAACCTTGTAATGGCAACGTTTCATTACGAATCGGCATTGAATCAT
>BTUV01000165.1:0-4230 GCA_045863035.1 Ignavibacteriales bacterium
TTGCCGGGTTCTGTATTGGAAAGAGGGGGCTTAAAAAATTATATATTGTTCATTGTAAATTAGAAGCGGGGGCTTTGCTACTGTAGCATCGCCACTGTATCCGGAATTTCCTTTTTCCAAATTGCATCGTCAGCGATAAGGGTCTGACTCAATTTATTTTTTTCACAATTTATCACTAAAATCAGTATGACAAATTATGAAAAAATCTGTGTTTTTAGATAGTATTCGAAGATTTTTACGATTTGGTCAGAAGTCAACAGATATTTCTGAGATTGTTAAGTGAAGGATAAAATAAAAGCCGGTTTTAAAATCTAACAGAATGTATGTAAATATAGTAACGCAATGCTATACCTGCAAACAGATTATTATTAGAAAAAAAACGAATTGAAGTATATAAAGCAATCACGAACATCGCGGGGGGAATCTTTTTTGTATAAAAATCCGTTTTCAATTAAAACCATATAATACAAACTGCTTTCTGAGCGCGAAGACAAAATCATTCCCGGCGAAGCGATAAATTTGCTTTGTTGCAGGGACGCACAATCAGCGCTTGGTGGATAGCTGCCCGCTGTATAATGCTTTTACATCCGCGACAAACCTCAGTAAAAATTCGATGCTGCGTTCAGGAGTTTCTAAGCGGTTTTCAATGATGAGTTTGAGCACCTCTTTGTCCTGCTTAAAAGTGCAGCGTTCATTAGTCAGGGAGTTTATATATTGCATAAGAAGGGCGAACTGTCCTTCGTAATAATCATCCCTGCCTTTAGGGAGCGTAATAACAATTACTTTCCTTTGTATGTTAATACGTTCAAACAGCACCTCTGAGGTTTTGAGTTTAAGCAGCGCGCAGAAAAGCAGACGGTTAACCATAATCGGGGTTTTTCCGAAACGGTCAATAAGCTCCTGCTCAAAATCACGCAGCTCGTCTTCGGTTTTAACAGAGAACAGACCCGTGTAAAAATAAAGCCGGACGTTCTGCTCCGGTATATAATGATTAGGAATGCCGATTTCAAACCAGGTTTCAACCGCGGGGTCAGACCTTCGTTCTTCTTTGGGCAGGTCTTTAAATACTTCGCGGAACTCTTCTGCTTTCAGTTCTTCCACGGCTTCGTTGATGAGCTTTATATATAAATCAAACCCGACTTCATTGATTGTACCGGACTGCTCCGTACCAAGGAGGTTTCCCGCTCCACGTATTTCAAGGTCACGCATGGCAAGGTTAAAGCCAGCGCCGATATCTGAGTACTCCTCAACCGCCTGAAGCCGTTTAAGCGACTTGCCGTTAAGCGCCTCTTTAGAGGGGACGAGGAAATAAGCGTAGGCCTGGCGGTCAGAGCGCCCGACACGACCACGAAGCTGATGAAGCTCGGCCAGCCCGAATCTGTCTGCCCGGTTCACAATCATCGTATTCACGTTTGGTATATCAATACCGCTTTCGATTATTTTGGTGGAGATGAGGACTTTGTATTCACGGTTCAGGAATTTATGAATCACCTCTTCAAGATCAGCCGGTTTCATCTGACCGTGCGCGATGCCGATTTTAAGTTCGGGCATATAACGCAGCAGATACGCCGCGAAGTTTTCGATTGAACGGACGCGGTCATGCACAATATATACCTGACCGCCGCGGCTGAGTTCGTGGTTGACCCAGTCCTTTATTTTGTGTATATCAAATACTTCAATCTTTGTATATATCGGCTGCCGGTTAGGCGGCGGCGTGGTCACAAGAGAAAGATCTCGCGCGCCAAGCAATGATAAATTAAGCGTACGCGGGATTGGGGTAGCCGTGAGGGTGAGTGTATCAAGGTTTGCTTTTACTGATTTTAGTTTTTCTTTAGCGGTTACACCAAAGCGGTGCTCTTCATCTATAATAAGCAGACCGATATCTTTAAACTGCACATCCTTTGAAAGAATACGGTGCGTTCCGATAACAATATCAACCGAACCTTCTTTAAGCCCCTTTGATACCAATATGTTTTGCTGCTTTGTCATAAAGCGGCTCATCTGCTCAACACGAACAGGGAACTGCTGAAGCCGGTCTCGGAATGTGTTAAAATGCTGCTCGGCAAGAATGGTTGTGGGCACTAACACGGCAACCTGCTTCTGGTCCTGCACCGCCTTAAATGCGGCGCGGACAGCAATTTCGGTTTTGCCAAATCCCACATCACCGCAGACGAGGCGGTCCATCGGGCTTTGGCTCATCATGTCTGTTTTAACTTCTTCTGTAACCTTTGACTGGTCCGGGGTATCTTCATATATAAACGATGCTTCAAGTTCATTCTGCCAGATAGAATCGGCGCTGAATGAATATCCCTTTGAAGATTTTCTGCGGGCGTACAGCAGAATCAGTTCTCTGGCAGCTTCTTTAATGCGCTTCTTAGCTTTTTTCTTTGCGCTTACCCACTCAGTGCCGCCGAGTGTTGATAGCTGTGGGACTGCTCCTTCAGCGGCAGAATATTTTTTAACCTTATTCAGGTAATTAAGATTTACATAAACCGTACCGCCGTTTTTATATATCAGCTTGATGGACTCAAATTCCGAGTCACCCACTTTGATAGTCTCAAGCCCCTGATACCGCGCGATGCCGAAGTCTTCATGAACAACAAAATCACCGATTACCAATGATGAAAGGTCGCGCCCCTTTCCTTTTTTCTTGATCTGCTTTGAGCTTACTTTGGTGCGGTAAGGTTTAGCAAAAATTTCATAGTCAGTCAGCAGCAGCAGTTTATCATCAGCAGAAACAAAGCCCTGCTTGACCGGCCAGGTGATAATTCTCAGCTTGGCTTCATCCAGCAGCGATTCAAAATCATCATGCAGACCGCCGATGATATCTTCAAGCCGTTTTTTTTGAATATCATTTTCGGCACTGATGAGGATGGTGAACTCTTTTTGTATATACTCCTCAATAACCCGCGTGAGGGTTTTGTAATTTGAATGAATGGACGGCGGTTGTTTGAGTCCGGTTTCAAATCGCGTGCCTGAAAGCGGCTCTTCAATAATAATGCTGCCGTTGAAGTTTGTAAATATATCTTCCGGCCTAAGGAGAGTGATTTCTCTTTCTACCAGCGGAGCGGCGTTGCTTTCGGTTATGGCTTCGACCGGTATATCTGTTTCCTCATCAAAGACAACAGTTACCTGAGCAGAAGCAGGAATATCACTAAAACCGGGATTAACCTGAGCGAGCTCTTCACCGCGGAGCAGTACAAGCGGGTTATTAAGATACCCGGTGAATGGAATTTGCGGGGCGTTAAGTTCTTCGTCAATGGGACCGGCGAGTGTTACAACTTCCGCAATGCTTGTCGAACGCTGCGACTCAGGGTCAAAGTAGCGTATTGATTCAATAAAATCACCATCGAACTCAATACGGACGGGGCTGTTTTCGCTCCATGACCAAAAATCAATAATAGCGCCGCGCCGTGAGAACTCTCCTTTTGCCTCAACAAATTTCTGGCGGGTATATACGAACTCGTTAAAATATTCATTCATCCCCTCGTAGCCGGGGTTGTCATCAAACGAGATACGGAGGAGATTGTCTTCGTGATGTTTTTTATCGGGTACTCCGGCAAACAGAATATCATACACCGCGTAAACAATGCAGCGCTGAAGCGACTGGAGAGCGGTAATTTTCTCACGCAATTCATCCGGCTTGAGCGAGGCAATTTCCATCACAGGGCGGTCCGGGTCAGAGAGCCGCATTTCGGTTGCTGATTCAGCCACCTGCTGCGCATCCGGCAAAAGGACGAGGATATGACCAAAGCGGGGGCTTATCTTACGGAGGAAAAGTGACCGGGATGCCCCGAACAGAGGTGATAACCGGACAAATTTATCCGATTTATCTTCAAGGTGACCAACTGCTTGTTTAAGGGGGGTGAGAGTTTTACCGAATCCGGGTATCATAAATATCTATAAAGTGCGCTACAAAACTAAACAATTATGGATTATGAAATAGTAATTGTGAAGTGTGAATTTAATTTTGCCACCGGACGAGCGGATAATTCGCCGTGATTATATCCCCCTGAAGAGTCAATGTGCGACCCCTCAGGAGTCGGGAGGATATGGCGAAAAATTCGTTTTCTACCAATTTGCGACTCCTCCGGAGTCGGAGGAAAAATTCACCATTCAAAATTCAGCAATTCTTTATTCTACCAATTTGCGACTCCTCCGGAGTCGGAAGAAAAATTGTATTGGTTCAGCGTGAATTGGAATTTTGTTAGTTAGCAAAATGTGCATGAC
>BTUV01000166.1:0-4156 GCA_045863035.1 Ignavibacteriales bacterium
AATTCACAATTCATCATTTAAGAAGCGCCATTTTGCGGCTGAGGACGGTTCCGTTTGCGTTCAGAACGTAGAAGTAGGTTCCGCTGCTGAGTCCGCTTGCGTTAAAGTTTACAGAGTGGTTTCCTGCTTCGTGGTATCCGTTCACCAGATCTGCCACTTTATTGCCGAGTATATCATATACCTGCAGTGTTATGTTACCCGGACGGTCAACTGAATATCTGATCTCAGTCGCGGGGTTAAACGGGTTCGGATAGTTTTGTCTTAATTCTGCATTCATCGGAATCAACTCCGGCTCCTTTACATTGGTTGGGGTGTCTTCTGTATATACTTCCGCGAACCGTGAAGTGAGAGTATCTTCATCATTCCAGCTTACGGTTTCAATAAGAGTTAAAAGGGGAAACTTGCCGGTCTGATCATACCAGGTATAGGTGGTTGACAGAAGATTATCTGAACCAACTTCAAGTTCACCGTAATAGTACATGGTCTTAACTTCATCAACTGATTTTATTCTCAGCACTTCAACCGGCTCTTTACCGGGGAGGATGAGTGTGCCGTATGCATCACCGGTGAGAGTTCTTGTTCCTCTTTTAAGGATTGAAACACCCTCAAGTTCAGCTTCGGCGGCATATTCGTCCGAGAGCAATGAGCCGTAACCGAACGGCGCGTTAATCAGTCTGCTTGCGTCTTCATAGCGCTCCGGATACAGCACGCTTCTGATGCCGATGAGGTCAAGGTTGGAGGCAGTTCCGTAGTAATACAGATATCCGCCCAGCTCAAGCAGCTCTTCGGTATATGCGGCAAGATTTGCACCGGGGAACTCATCACCAAAAGGAGTTTCGGACGGAGTAACATAGTTCATGGTGACATAATTGTCTGATATATATAGCGAACTGAAATCCCAGAGTTTATTGCCGCCGCCGGTCATGCTGTCAATGTTGCTTTCGTCAGCCGTTATGATATATACACGGTCACCTGCCGCGGGTATTTTGCGTGAGTCAAGTGTCACCTGGGCGAGTGCCGCCGCCGTGAGGAGTAAAAATATATATAAGCTTTTCTTCATTAGTCACTTCTTTCCTGATAAAATATACAATCACAAACGCAAAGCTACTGTCTCGAAGAGAGCTTTTCTCCCGTAATATGAGGAACGGCATTTAGGCGGGGTGAAGCCGGGGTTTTTAAGTATGAAAGAACCCCTCCCCGGCGGGGGAATTACACAGCTTAACAGGGGCAATTACCACTTTTCGGGCATGGTCTTTTGGGCGGCTTCACGGTGGGGGCATCCTGAAAAAATGTTTCATAAATATCCTCTCACTTTTTTGTAGTTACAATGTGTTTTTCTATTTTGACACAATAAAATATAAGTTCAATCAGAGAGGCAATTAATGAAGAAAACCACAAAAAAGGCGGCTCCCGCTCCCCATGAGAACATTGATTCAATCATGGAGGAGCACCGTATTTTTGCTCCGGATGCGGAGTTTTCTAAGAATGCGCATGTTAAGTCGTTTGACCAGTACAAAAAAATGTACAAAGAGTCACTCCTTAACCCCGAAAAGTACTGGGGTGAGGTTGCCGACCAGCTTCACTGGTTCAAACATTGGAGCAAGGTAAAGCAGTGGAAAGCCCCGGATGCCAAGTGGTTTGTGGGCGCAAAAACCAATATCGCCTATAACTGCGTTGACCGTCACCTTTCCTCCTGGCGCCGGAATAAGGCCGCCATTATCTGGGAAGGAGAACCCGGCGAAACACGCATCCTCACCTATCAGGTGCTGCATCGTGAGGTTTCAAAGTTTGCAAATGTGCTCAAAAAAATGGGTATAAAAAAAGGAGACCGGGTTGCTATATATATGGGTATGGTGCCTGAGCTGGCTGTGGCGGTTCTTGCCTGCGCGCGGCTGGGAGCAGTTCACACAGTGGTTTTCGGCGGCTTCAGCTCTGAGGCACTTAAAGACCGAATAAACGATGCACAGGCCAAACTGGTGGTAACCTGCGATGCAGCCATCCGCCGCGGTTCAATCGTTCCCCTCAAACCCGCTGTTGATAAGGCGCTTGAGCATACCCCAACCGTACAGAACGTTATTGTATATAAGCGGGTGGCCGATCATGCCGTTGCAATGAGCGCCGGGCGCGACCATTGGTGGCATGAGATAATGCAATCCGTTAATGATTATTGCCCCGCCGAGGAGCTTGATTCCGAACATCCTCTCTTCATCTTATATACATCAGGCACTACAGGAAAACCAAAGGGCATTCTTCATACAACCGGCGGATATATGGTTAATACCTATCTTACCACACGGCTGGTCTTTGACGTGAAGGATGAGGATATATACTGGTGCACCGCTGATGTGGGGTGGGTAACCGGACATACTTACGTTATATACGGCCCTATGCTTAACGGCGCAACTACTATGATGTATGAAGGCGCGCCCAATCATCCGGAACCCGACCGCTTCTGGCGCATTATTGATAAATACCGCGTTAATATATTCTACACTGCCCCTACGGCTATCCGTGCTTTCATCCGATGGGGTGAGCAGTGGGTGCTTAAACATGACCTTTCATCACTGCGCCTGCTTGGTACGGTTGGTGAGCCGATCAATCCGGAAGCATGGATGTGGTATCACAAAATAGTCGGGAAAGAAAAATGTCCTATCGTTGATACCTGGTGGCAGACCGAAACAGGCGCCATTATGATTTCCCCTCTGCCGGGCGCAACCAAAACAAAGCCCGGAAGCTGCACCTTCCCTATGCCGGGTGTTATGCCTGAAGTGGTGGATAAATCAGGCAAACCGGTTCCTCCGGGAAGCGGCGGTTATCTGATTATAAAAGATACCTGGCCTTCCATGCTGCGCACTATATACGGCGACAAACCCCGCTTTAAAAAACAGTACTGGTCTGAGTATAAGGGATTCTACTTCACCGGTGACGGAGCGCGGCGGGATAAGGACGGTTACTTCTGGGTAATGGGACGTGTGGATGATGTGATTAACGTTTCCGGCCACCGGCTTGGTACTGCTGAAATTGAAAGCGCACTGGTCAGCCATCATGATGTGGCAGAAGCCGCCGTGGTAGCGCGTCCGGATGAAATTAAAGGAAGCGCTATTGTTGCGTTTGTATCACTTGAAGGAGGAAAGGTACCGTCTCTGCTGCTGAAGGAAGAACTGCGAAACCATGTGGCAAGTGAAATCGGTCATATAGCAAAGCCGGATGAGATTCGCTTCTCAGATGCACTGCCAAAAACCCGCAGCGGAAAAATCATGCGGCGTCTGCTGCGCGAGATAGCCACCAGCGGTAATATAGTCGGTGATACTTCAACACTTGAGGATTTCTCCGTGCTCGAAAAACTCCGCGATGAGGATTAAATTGCCACACTGATTTGTAACGACACGCCGCGGCGTGTCGCTACGAACTTGAAACAATTCAGATGTAAGAGTCTATATATCACAAAAAAAGCCCCTTTTACGGGGCTTTTTTTATTAAAAGTTGTGCGAGGCCTTAACTAACAACACGCCGCGGCGTGTCGCTACGAAGTTGGAACGATTCAGATGTAAGAATGTATATATCACAAAGAAGCCCCTTTTACGGGGCTTTTTGTTTTAGTAAAGGTTGTGCGGGAATTTTAATTCCGCGGTAAATTAGGCAGAGCAAGGATCTTTAGTACGAAAAGAAGAGTTAATTTCCTGTCTTCTGCCAAAATCTGACCAAATCGTAGAAATCTTCGAATTCGATCTAATGACACAGATTTTTTCATAATTTGTCATACTAATTTTGGTGATGAATTGTAAAAAAAATATATTTACTCAGACTCTTATCGCTGACGATGCAATTTGGAAAAAGGAAATTCCGGATACAATGACAATGCTACAATAGCAAAGCCCCCGCTTCCGATGTACAATGAACAATATATAATTTTTAAGCCCCCTCTTTCCAATACAGATCACGGCAAACACAGATTTTGGTTCTGCAAGAGAATATATTCAGTTAAAACATACTCTGTCAGGAGAGAGGGGGTTTCTGGAATTGTTCATTGCAGATTCTTAATTTTTAATTCTTCATTGATTCCCGGGGGCTTCGGAATTCCTCATTGCACATTCTTAATTTTTAATTTTTAAGGGCACCTCTAAAAACCTCGTGAGTTTTTGATATATATAGTTGA
>BTUV01000167.1:0-4079 GCA_045863035.1 Ignavibacteriales bacterium
TCTTCCTCAAACAGCTCTTCAGTTCCTGGGAGCAGTTTGGTTTCTCCGCTTTGCACATTTTTTAGCCGTCTTTGGATTGCCCGTGTGCGTTTTCCTTTTACTTCATCAAGAGTGTTCAGTCCTTTCTGAATGTTCTCCTGTGCCTTGTCAAGCAGTCCGCCGAAGGTATCGAATTCTTTCTTTACTTCACGGAGTATATCCCAGACTTCACTTGAGCGCTTTTGTATGGTAAGCGTACGGAATCCCATCTGAAGACTGTTCAGAATGGCCGCAAGCGTGGTCGGGCCGGTTACTATTACCTTTGCATCCCTCTGCAGTTCTTCAAGTAAAGATGCTTTTCTGACTACTTCTGCATATATACCCTCAAACGGCAGAAACATGATGCCGAAATCAGTTGTGTTTGGCGGATCAAGATATTTTTCGCTGATATCCTTTGCCATTTTCTTTATGGTTGAGTAGAGCTGCTTCTGTGCTTCTTCTACCGCTGGCTGATCTCCCCGCTCGTATGCATCCTGCAGCGCTGAGTATGCATCCTTCGGGAATTTCGCGTCTATAGGAAGATATATATACTTCCGGTCATTATCCTTCCCGGGGAGTTTAACCGCGAACTCAACGATATCAGATGAGCCGTCTTTGGTTTTTACGTTTGCATCATACTGATCAGGCGCCAGTATCTGCTCAAGCAGCATGGAAAGCTGCACTTCTCCGAATGAGCCCCTTTGTTTAACATTAGCAAGAACTTTTTTTAGCCCGCCAACATCCTGGGCAAGGTTGCGCATTTCGCCAAGCCCTTCCTGCACGGCTGAAAGCTGCTTGCCCACGGTTTCAAATGACTGCGTGAGGCGTTCGTTAAGGGTCTTCTGCAGTTTTTCATCAACTGTTTCACGCATCTGTTCAAGTTTTCTCTCAGTACCTGAGATAAGTTCATCCTGCTTTTTCTCAAGAGTGGTGAATTTTTCTTTTTGCAGTGTGTTAAACGACTCAACATTAGCAGTAAACACATCCTGGAAATCTTTCAGCGATTTTGCAAGTGCTTCACGAGTTGCAGTGCTGTCTGACTTTGCCTGTTCAAGAAGCGTTCTCAGATTCGCTTCAATGGTTTTACGCATTTCCCCCATCTGAGAAATGTTGGTGTCAGAAAAAGTTTTTAACCCGTTGGTTAAATCAAGGCGGTGAGCAGCAAACTGGTTTTCATTTTTCTTAGAAAGCTCGGAAAGACTGTTGTTAAGCGTAAGGGTAAGCTCCTTCAGGATTTCCTGACTCCCCTTTGCAGCGGTGTTAAGCGTTGCAGTGATATCCGTCTGAATCTGCGAAAGAAGCAGTCGGAGGTCTTCACGATTCTCCCGCGCTATTTTGGATGACTCCTCGCGGTTAATTCTGAAATCCTCTTTAAGCCCCGCTTCTAGTTTCTGCAGTGCTGAGGATATATTATCAAGTGTTTGTTTTAACTCGGCCGGAAGCTCAACAGCATTCTTCCTTAAAAAAAGAAGCGCGACAAGTATCAGCAAAACAGCGAGCAGTATTACAATTAGAATTTCCATGTTAGTCCCTGCATATTATAAGAATTAAGGCGGTGCACATATATATCAAACATGCACCGCCCGACTTTTTAATTATTAAACATTAATCAGATAAGATAATTGTATATTGTTCATTGTACATTGTCCATTATCCATCATCAATTATCAATTATTTCGGCATTAACGCTTCAAAATCAGTATCAGGAGCCAGATCAAGCGGCATCATCACAAGGGGTTTACCATTAAAGCGTGCGCGGAACCGTGCATCCTTCAATACCGGATCAGTGATTGTCTGAGCACTAATTAACGATGGCATAAACATACCGAAATCAAGCAGCGGCGCATCCGGCATTTCAATAACATTGTAGTCACCCTTCTTCAAACCGGCTTTGTCAGCAGCTATGTTGATGGCGAGTTCAAGTCCTCCGAGCTGATCAATCAGGCCGAGACCCAGACCATCAGTACCGGTCCACACTCTGCCCTGAGCCACCTCATGAATTTTATCATAGGTGCTGTTGCGGCCTGTAGCGACTTTGTCAACAAAATCCTTATACATCCCGGTTATCATCGCTTTCATTATCTTAAACTCATCTTCAGTCAGGTTGCGCTGTGCAAGCGGAAAGTTGATCAGCGGGAAGGTAAATCCGAATCCGAAATCTGCATGATCCCCTTTCTTCACATGATCAAGCGTGATGCCGGCATCCTGCAAAAGATTCTTATTATAGAACCATCCGCCGATAACGCCAATTGACCCGGTAATGGTTGCCGGTGCCGCGATAATGGTATCTGCATACATCGAAAGCCAGTAACCGCCTGACGCGGCAACACTTCCTTGCGAAACAATGACCGGCTTCTTTCCTTTGGCTTTCAGCAGCGCTTCAGATATATAATCGGATGCAAGAGCATCACCGCCGGGGGAGTCAACCCGGAGTACAATCGCTTTTACGTTATCATCCTTAACTGCCTGGTTTACAAAGTTAACTAATGAACGCGCGTTAATGCCGTCATCCATGGCGCAGGCGCCTATTGCGTATATAACAGCAACATTCGGCTTTACTCCCCAGTGGTTATCCTTCGGGGCTTTATTGCCTTTTAGTCCGGCAGTTGAAACAAAATAGCCGTCATTGGCGCGGATAGCTGCATCAAGGGAGTCCCACCGGGCAATTTTGTCAATAAGGCCGTGCTCAAGCGCCTCCTGAGAAGTGAACATAGTCTTTGTGTTCACCAGTTCGTCATATTTTTCGCCGGTCATATTACGTGCCTGTGTGATTTCCCCCTTCACTTCATCATACCAGTCATCAACAAGCGCCTGACGCTGCTCGCGGTCACCTTCGCTCATTGACTGTCGCGAAAAACTTTCCATTGCTGATTTATATTTAAAGAATCTCCATTCATCATAACCGATGCCGAGTTTTTCGAGTGTGCCTTTCAGGTAGCTGCGTCCGAGTATATATCCTTCCATGGTCAGTGAGCCGAGCGGTTCCATATATATCTCATCCGCGACGGTGGCAAAACGGTAGAGGTCAAGCGATACGCGCTCAAGATATACGATTACTTTTTTTCCGGCGGCTTTTACTTCTTTCAGCTTTTCGCGGAGCTCCCAGTACATAACCTTATTGGTATAAAAATCAACCGTGTTAATAACCACACCGCCTATCGCCGGGTCATTTTTTGCATGCTCAAGATTTTCAAGCAGCTCCTTTAATGTGTTTGCGTTATCAAGAAAACGGTAACGCTGATACTTCACTCCGCTGCTCATCTTCAGATAGAGATATCCCTCCGGCTTCTGGAACTGCTCGGCAAGGTTGCGGTCATAAGCGCCGATCCTGATGCCGTAAGAGTTAAATGCATAATCGCTGTTGGTGTTAAAGTAAGACTGTGAGGAAAATCCCGCCGCGCCGAGCTCAAGCTGCACGCCTACAGTGAATGCTTTCTTTTCGAAATATCTTCCTGTAACTCTGAAGCCCGGAAGCGCTTCAACTGCAATGCCCGCGCTCCATTTGCTCATATCATCCGGTGCGTTCTTTCTGAAAACCGCATCGGCAAACAAGGAAACTTTTTCATTACCGAACGGGCGGTATGCAGCGTCAATGGATGCTTCCGTTTCGGCTTTTTCCGGTATATACATCACTGAACCAATCGAAAAATACTGCGATGGACGGCTGAGGATACCCAAAGTCCAGAGTGATGAACGCCCGAACAGATCACGGTCGCCGTTTGACCATCCGTATCCTAAGCCAACGCTGTACGCCGGCGACCCGCCGCCGAAGGATACACGGTAATCGGTTACCCGGTTATTAAATACTTTCTGGTCATTCACCGCAAAACCGAAACCCGGCGAAGCGGTATATATACCCACACGGCGGACATCATCCCATTTCTTTTTATACGTGGTAAAGTTCACCATCACATCCGGCGCGGTAACTGTTGCCAGCAGGGCGGGATTGTCAAACCCGTAAAGTCCGTATTTCATGGCACCTGGGGAAGTGAAAGAAAAGGCATTCATATCATAGAACGACTCCCTTGCGCCCTGCCCGAAAACAGCGGCGGAAAGGAGGA
>BTUV01000168.1:0-4030 GCA_045863035.1 Ignavibacteriales bacterium
TTAATATCTTTCACAAAGCAGAAATTATAATGACACTGCTTCTTATTTGGATTTAGCTTAATAATGGGTAAGTTTACAGAATCAATTTAACATTTTTTTACATGATGTATGAGAAACACTGACCACATTCTTTCGTTGCCGTGCTTCTCTTTGAAGCTGCCTGTTATAACCGGGAACCCGGATATCCGGAATCGGGTGCATCCGCATCTGTTCTTATTTCGCAATCGAGGGCAGCATATCAAAAACCTTCATCAACTTTTCCTCAATGAATCCTTAGCCGGTATTATATGACACAGTTTATAACATTCCGATTATCAAACTTTTTTAAATTTCCTTACCCCTCACTTATTCTGTCATTTCTCCTGTTTGCTGTTTTACCTCTTGCCGCCCAACCCGGCCCGGAGCAGAAAGGGGAGGTAATGCGCTATGAGGTTTCCTATCTGCATGATTTTGTTAGTAACGTAACAGGGGGACTGCAAAAAGGAAACGAACATCTCGGCATGTTAAATTTACGGCTAAAGCTGAATCCGGATTACGTATCTCTCTGGACGGGAGGGAGTATATATATACATGCCGCCATGACTCAGGGCGGAAGACCTGCGCGAACCCTGACGGAGGACTTTCACGGTCTTTCAAATATTGAAGCAGGTGAAATGATATATATGCACGAGCTTTGGTATCAGCACCGCCTGGGAAGCACTATTATAACGGCGGGATTACAGGACCTGAACAAGGAGTTTTTAGTAATAGAAAACGGCGGACGGCTGATGAACAGCACCTTTGGCATACCCACTCCGTTGGCCGGACTTGCCACCATGCCGATATTTCCACACACAACACTTGGTCTTACGCTTCAGCATAAAATTACTGATGAGTTTCATCTGCAAACTGCTCTTTATGACGGGAGACCGGATGATTTCGAAAACAACAATTTTAACCTTAACTGGAATTTGTCGCGTGATGATGGCTTTACTTCAGTGAGTGAACTGCATTATCGATCAGACAAACTTACCGGAAAAGAAACTTTAATAAAGGGGGGAGTTTTTTATCACTCCTCAAATAACCGGGGGTCAGTTAATACTCCGCTCACAAAAACAGCTTCGGTGTATATACTTGCTGATCAGCAGATATACGATGATACAGAGGGCCCGGCAATGGGAGTGTTTCTTCAGGCCGCGGCAGATGCCGGACTCTCCGATGAGCGCTTTGTTTATTTCGGTACCGGATTTTCATTAAGAGGGCTATTGCGCTCCCGGCCGGATGATGTTATTTCTTTCGGTTATGCCGGTTCGCTCATCGGGCAAGATTCACGCGTGAAAGAAAGCATCTTTGAGCTTTCGTTCAGAGTATATATAAAAAAAGAGCAGCTCTTTATTCAGCCGGATATTCAATATATCATCAACCCTTGCGGCTCCGGGAGCAAGCTGAATAATGCACTGGTTTTTCTGCTCAGAGCGGGGATGATGATACACTAAGAACCGGAGTATCCGTATTGTTCTTCATAAGTATGGATACGGTTTTTAACACAGGGGTTTTTCCGGCAGCAGTTCTTTCTTCTTTGTGAACGTGCCGTTCCGGCAGAATGTAAGAATTTGAAACAACGGGGGTCGGCCGGTCCCGGGGAGCTTGCGATGCTCTTTGTGTTAACGCGGGCGTATTTCAAGCGTCTGGCAGAACCGGATAAACTTTCCGGGTAAGCGAGCAGAGCGGCTGTCATAAATCCGGAGCGGGCAGAGAAAAAATACTTTTTTAGTTTTTGTTTTGAGGGCTTTGCCGTTGTAAATTGGCTCATAATTTTGAATTTAATTCAGAGACGGATACGAGACTATGAGGATTGCGTTTGCATCCGCGGAGGTGTTCCCTTACGCAAAAACAGGGGGGCTTGGGGATGTTTTAGGGGCACTGCCCAAGGTTCTAAAAAGGCAGGGGATTGATGTAAAAATTTTCCTGCCCAAATACGCCACGATTGACCACTCCAAGTACGAATTGGATTACTGTTATCCGATAGGTGAAATGCCTGTTCGTGTTGCCGGACGGGTGCACAAGGTAAACGTTTTTCATTCACATCTGCCGGATTCTGATGCCGATGTGTATTTTTTAGACTGTCCGCACTATTATAACCGCCCTTCTATTTACACTAATGACCGGGATGAAGATGAGCGGTTCATCATGCTCTGCAAGGGAGTGCTTGAGTCTTTGCAGCGTCTTCAGTGGAAGCCGGACATTATACATTGCAATGACTGGCAGACCGGACTGATTCCTCTCTACCTGAAGGACAATTACAGTTGGGACCGTTTCTTTGATAACGTTGCCTCGGTGATGACCATACACAATATTGCATATCAGGGGCGGTTTTCTAAAAGCACGGTAGAGAAGGCGGAAATAAGGCCGGAGCTTTTTTACCCCAATAGCGCGCTGGAGGTTTGGGGCAGTATCAGTTTTCTTAAAGCGGGTCTGATGTATGCCGATGCTATCAACACGGTCAGTTATACGTATGCACATGAGATCACCACATCAGAATTTGGCGCCGGGCTTGAAGCGGTGTTGCGACACCGGATAAATGATTTCTGGGGAATACTTAACGGAGTTGATTATCATGTCTGGAATCCGGCAACGGACAAACATCTGCCGTTTCACTTTTCACTTTCAGACATGAGCGGAAAAGAAGCAAACAAAAAATTTCTGCTTGATTCCGTCCGGCTCCCTTACCGCGAAAATGTTCCCCTTATCGGAATTGTAAGCCGGATGGTTTCGCAAAAGGGGTTTGATCTGCTGGCGCGCGGAATACATGAACTTATGCAGCTTGACGTCCAATGGGTTATCCTTGGCACGGGTGAGGATGAATTTGAAGATTTATTCAGATCGCTCTCTTATGTATATCCGCAGAAAGTTTTTAGCTATATCGGTTTTAATACCGAGCTCTCACACATGATAGAAGCAGCGGCTGATATATTCCTGATGCCATCGTATTATGAACCCTGCGGTTTGAATCAGATATACAGCTTAAAATATGGAACAGTACCGGTTGTAAGAAAAACCGGAGGACTGGCGGATACGGTAAAAGACTGGCATGAATTGTATTATAACGGTAACTATGACGGTACGGGATTTACCTTTAATGATTACACTCCTTATGCGTTAATCTCAACGGTGCGCCGTGCGGTTGAGGCATATTATGATAAAGACCTGTGGAACAAAATTATTCTTAACGGAATGTTAAAAGATTTTTCGTGGGAAAATTCCGCGCGAACATATAAAGAACTGTATAATCACGCGCTGAAGAATAAACGAGGATGAAGTATGAATTATGAAGTATGAAGTATGAATTGCTGTGAGATATTCTGAAAAATGAAAATACTATAAAGACGGCTTAGGTTAAAAAGCAAAAACTCAAAAAAGTCAGCCATTAAAACTTATACAAAACAATAAAGGAGAGACAGAGATGAGCACAGGCAGAGGTTCAGCGGGAAATGTAATAGCAGCCCTGGCAAGTTTTTTTATACCCGGTCTGGGTCAACTGCTGCAAGGACGCCTGATTAAAGCGGCTATTCAATTTGTATTGGCGTCAGTGCTTTGGATAGTGCTGATGGGCTGGCTTGTGCATCTCTGGTCAGTATATGATGCCGCCACGTTCAAAGGATGAGACAAAAGCAGAACCTTGTACGGCGGTTAAATTTTAATCGCATTATGGGGTTTGTTTTGAAACAAATCATATCACTCTGTAATATCTGCATTGAGACTATCACCGGATCACCTCTTGCGATTAGCGGGTAAAAAAAGCAAAGTGAACCGTCCGGAAAAATTTGAAGTGAGTGTTCATGATATATTTCTACCAATTTATGAATCCTCCGGATTCAGAACCAATTCCGGAGGAATTTCAGGACGACACATTCTTAATTCTTCATTGTTCGTCTCAGAAATATAACATTTACAAGTAAGGAGATTTAGAAGATCATTATTGAGGATACAGTAGCGGGGCAAACTTTCTGCAAACATTCCGGAACAAGCCAGGGGTCTAAGCCGAAATTGT
>BTUV01000169.1:0-4021 GCA_045863035.1 Ignavibacteriales bacterium
AAAATAAGTTTGTCGGGAGAGAGGGGGTTTGGGGGTGAGTCATGAAGACGAGAAACAGCAGAGTTCAGCGTGGTAAAAAGAAGAATTAAAAATTAAAAATTCCGGAAGCCCCCTCTTTCCGGTTGGTTAAATTTATACAGAAATCAGGCCGAAATCAATCTTCATTTTTCCAGCAGATTTTGCAGTGCATCTTTTATTTCAGGGAAGCGGAATATATATCCGGCATCAGCTATTGCTTTGGGGACAACCTTCTGGCTGGCGAGGGCAACACCAGCTCCTTCGCCAAGAATTAACCTAAGAACAAATTCGGGAACCGGAAAAAGAGAAGGGCGCTTCATTACCTTACCAAGCGCTTTACTAAACTCATGCATCCGCAGGGGCTGGGGAGCTGCTCCGTTAAACGGTCCGCGCATGTTGGTATTGTCAATTGCATATATATACATTGCCGCAATATCATCGGCGTGAATCCACGGGAACCATTGTCTGCCGGAACCAAGCGGTCCGCCCACAAAGAGCTTAAAGGGGAGGAGAAGTTTCTTTAGTGCGCCATCCTGTGGGGAAAGCACCACACCTGTGCGAATCTGAACCGGACGAACTCCGGCTTCCTCTGCTTTTTGGGCTTCTTTTTCCCATTGAAGACAAACATCCGCTAAAAAGTTATTCGCCGGTTTTGCATCTTCGGTAAGTTCCTCTTCTCCGGCATCGCCATAATATCCAACCGCGGAGGAGGAGACAAATACCTCCGGTTTGATTTTGAGCTTTTTCATCGCTTCAATCAAAGCACGGGTTGAACCAATGCGGCTGTCGTAAATCTCCTTTTTATACGCACTGTTCCATTTCTGCCCGGCCACATTTGCCCCCGCCAGATGAATAACCGCATCCATACCCTCAAGGTCGGATGAGTAGTCAGCATCATTGCCACGCCATTTCAGATAACCTGATGCGCCGGGGGTTTTTCCTTTGGCAGCGTCCGGATTGCGTGAAAAAAGGTACACCTGATCCCCCCGCTCATGTAACATTCTGAGCAGGATTCCGCCTATCAGTCCTGTTCCGCCGGTTATAACTATCTTTTTCATTTTCCTTTATCCGGTTTCATAACAATATTTTAATTTGCATTCTAAACTTAAATCTATCTTCGGTAATTTTGGAAAAAACTTCACGTCTTGCATTTATAGACCTTCACCGCGGGCTGGTGCTTCTGCTGATGATTGAGGTGCATGTGTTTAACGCATTTCTTATGCAGACATATCGCCCGACCCTGTGGTTCATGGGTCTGAATTTCATAAACGGACTAGTCGCGCCGTCTTTCCTGTTTATTTCCGGGTTTGCATTTATACTAGCAAGCCAAAAAAAGCTAAAAGAGTTCCGCACGCTCGGCAGACAGTTTTACCGTCAGATTGGGCGGATACTGCTGATACTGCTGGCGGGGTATAGTCTGCATCTGCCGTTTTTTAATCTGAGCCGCACTCTTGAAAAATCGACCCCCGAACAGTGGCGTCATCTGTTTGCGATTGACGTCTTGCAGTGTATTGCGGTATCACTGCTGCTGCTTTTTCTGCTGCGGCTGCTGATAACCGATGATAAGAGGTTTAAGTATGTAACCGGATTCATCACCCTGGTTTTTATTTTACCGGCTCCTTATATATGGGTTATTGATTTCAGCGGGATGATGCATCCGGCGTTGGCGGCATATTTCAATAAGATGAGTGGTTCACTCTTTCCGGTCTTTCCATGGTCGGGCTTCCTGTTTCTTGGCGCGTTTCTGTCAATACTCTTTAGTGAGTTCAGGGCGCGGCAGGAAGAGGAAAGATATTTTTCAGCGTTGAAATATACGGCTGTTGTTTTTATTGTTATCGGGTCGGTTTTTTATATAGAGCAGTCACCGCTGCATATTCCGATGATGAAGCCGGAAATTACTTTCTTTATTCTTCGCGCGGGATATATATTCCTTATTTTTTACGGATGTTATCTTTTCGCGAAAAAAGGGGAGAGAAGCGGAATAAAAATTATTTCCGGATTCGGGCGGGAATCACTTTTGGTTTATTGGCTTCATCTGCAGGTGATATATAGAAAAATAGGGGGGGAGAGCTTAAACGGAACGTACAAATACACATTCGGTGTTACGGAATCAATTGCGGCAACTTTGCTTTTGGCGGGGCTGATGTGGGCCGCGGCGTATGGATGGTCCGCGCTTAAACGTGACTTTCCGCGCCTGTTTCAGTATGGAACTCCGGCAGCGGTAATTCTTCTTATTCTTTTTTACTTGTTAACGTAATTATTCAGAAAGAAAAAACATGAACAACACGGTACTCATAACAGGCGGAGCGATGGGGATAGGTCTGGCAACAGCAAAACGATTCTTAAAAAAAGGGGATAAGGTAATTCTGTGGGATATTAATTCTGCGGCACTTGCCAAAGCAGCAGAAGAGCTCGCTCAGCCGGGCAGGGTGCTTTCTTTTACCTGTGATGTTACTAACAAGGAAGAGGTTTATGAAACAGCGCGCAAGATACTTGAAGCGGCCGGTAAGGTTGATATTCTGGTGAATAATGCCGGCTGGGTGATTGGAGGTAACTTTCTTGAACGGACGGATGAGGAATGGGAGAAAACGATTGATATAAATTTTACATCACTGATATATACAACCAGATCTTTTCTGCCGGGGATGTATGAGCGTAATTACGGTCACGTAGTGAATATATCATCTGCCTCAAGTACGCTTGGTGTTGCCGGGCTGGCTGTTTACGCCGGAACGAAGTGGGCGGTACATGGCTTTACCGAGTCACTCCGCTTTGAGGCATACAACGCGGGCAAAACGGGAGTAAGGTTTTCTACTATTCATCCAAGTTATATAGCAACAGGGTTATTTGAAGGAGCTGAGCTGGGTTTCCCGGCTAAATATATCGCTCCCCTTATTAAAAGCCATGATGTTATAGCCAAAGCGATTGTTGAGGATGCTGTAGGGAAGGGGAGATACTCACCCAAAAGACCGCTGACGGTGCATTTGAATTCCCGTTTACGCGCTTTTCTTCCCGACTCATGGTTTCAGAGATTAGTTATACTGCTTGGAATTCATAACAGTATGAAAGCATGGAAAGGAAGAAAAAACAACTGAGACCGCGCGTAAAAATCTGCTGTATATCATCAACCGAAGAAGCGCGTCTTGCGGTAGCGCTTGGCGCCTCGGCTCTGGGATTGGTTTCTGAAATGCCAAGCGGACCGGGGGTTATAAGCATTGATTTGATTGCAGAGATTGCGGCAGAAGTTCCGCCCGGAGTATCTGCGTTTTTGCTGACCAGCAAGACCACCTGTGATGAAATTGTTGAACAACAGAAACTTTGCCGATGCAGCACGATTCAACTGACCGACTATACAGATCCGGCCGTGCATGAAGAACTCCGCGCGGCTTTACCGGGAATAAAAATTGTGCAGGTGATTCATGTTACCGGAGAGGAATCTATATATACAGCTAAAAAATATGAAGCCACCGCCGATGCACTTCTGTCAGACTCAGGTAATACCAACCTGTCAGTAAAAGAGCTCGGCGGCACCGGAAGAACGCACGACTGGACTCTGAGCCGGCGCATCAGAGAATCTGTAAATATACCACTTTTTTTAGCGGGCGGGCTGAAACCGGAGAATGTCAGAGAGGCAATTCAAACTGTAAACCCCTACGGATTAGACCTTTGCAGCGGAGTGAGAACCAACGGAAAACTCGACCCTGAAAAATTGGAAAGGTTTATGAAAGAAGTATGGGACTGAGTTAAAAAGCACAGAAACTTCAAATTGATACAGGATGTTTGCTCCGTATATACGCGGGTATATGTAATCAAAGGTAATGTGGTTACGGAGAGTTCTCCTGACTTCTGCCAATTAGAATGACGCATTTATTACTCAATGACCTAAATGGCTTGGGTATTCGGGTGTTTGAGAATCTGTATTGGAAAGAAGGGACTTCCGGAATTGTTAATTTTTAATTTTTAATTCTTCTTTTTACCACGCTGAACTCTGCTGTTTCTCGTC
>BTUV01000170.1:0-2617 GCA_045863035.1 Ignavibacteriales bacterium
TTCACAAAAATTTCTTTCACTATTTCCTTCCCCGCAATAAACTTTGCAACGCGCTCATCTGCTTTTGATACTGATTTCACTTCCTCCTCAGCAGCTTCAACCGCAAAAGGAATGGTTGCGCGCAGCTTGCCGTTTACCTGTACCGCATAAAGAATCGTATCTTCAGCCACGGCACTCTCATCCACCCACGACCACACCGGCTTCCTGAATAACGAAACATCATTGCCAATCATTGCCCAGGCCTCTTCACCGAAGTGGGGTGCAAGGGGAGCCAGCATCTGTATATATCGCTCAAGTGTATATTTACGCAGTTCAGATGATACTCCGCCGAGCGCTTCTTTAATTTCGTTCAGAAGCTCCATGAGTGCAGCAATTGCTGTGTTAAAGCGGAAGTGCTCAAGCTCAACTTCATATTTCTTGAGAGTCTGGTTCAGCTTGCGATATATATTCTTCTCCGCTCCCTGAAGCTGTGATATATCAAACTTCTCCGGAGCTGATACTGTCTTAACTGAATCAGCATGTTCTGAGACCATATCAAACGAACGCTGCATAAAGCGGTCGGTACCGGTTATGCCTTTATCGCTCCAGTCGCCCCCCATATCATACGGACCCATAAACATCAGATACATTCTGAATACATCTGAACCATATTTAACTATGAACTCATCCGGGTTTACCACATTCCCTTTTGACTTAGACATCTTTGCGCCGTTGTTGGTAATAGTACCCTGATGCCGCAGCGTCTGGAAGGGCTCGTCAGAGTTTGTCATCCCGATATCACGCAGGAATTTATGAATAAAGCGTGCATAGAGCAGATGCATGGTTGCATGCTCCGCGCCGCCTACATACATATCAACCGGAGTCCAGTTGTTGCCAAGCTCTGTGTTAAACGCTTTGCCGGAAAACTTAGGGTCAAGATAGCGGAAGTAATACCATGATGAATCAACAAACGTATCCATAGTATCAGGGTCGCGCTTTGCATCCGTGCCGCACTTAGGGCACTTCGCGTTTATATATCCATGATGCGATGCAAGCGGAGACTCACCGGTGGGCTTAAACTCAATATCATACGGCAGCTCAACCGGAAGCTGATCTTCAGGAACGGGAACCTCACCGCAATTTGGGCAATGCACCACAGGAATGGGTGTGCCCCAATATCTTTGACGTGAGATAAGCCAGTCACGCAGACGGTACGTAGTGCGCTTCTTGCCGGCGTTCAGTTTTTCAAGATGATATATACTCTTTGTTTTAAACTCAACAGAACCCATACCGTTAAACTCTGCTGAGTTAATCATAACACCCGGTTCAGTATATGCCTCTGTTAGTTCGTCTGATTGCTGAGTGCCTTCCTGCAGGATAACTTTTTTAACAGGAAGTTTAAACTTCTTTGCAAACTCAAAATCGCGCTCATCATGTCCCGGTACTGCCATCACGCATCCGGTTCCGTAAGAGAGAAGTGCATAGTCGGCGATCCACACGGGAATTTTTTCACCATTAACAGGATTAACTGCATAAGCTCCCAGAGCCACGCCTGTTTTTTCGCGTACGGTTGAGGTACGGTCAATCTCATTCAGCTTTGCTGCTTCTTCGCGATATATACGGATTGCCTCCTTCTTATCAGGTGAGCAAATTTTATCCACCAGCGGATGTTCCGGTGCAAGCACCACGTAGGTAACGCCATAGATGGTATCAGGGCGGGTGGTAAAGACGGTGATAGTTTCCTGACTGCCTTCCACATTGAAATAAATTTCTGCGCCCTGGCTTTTGCCAATCCAGTTACGCTGCATCAGCTTGGTTTTTTCGGGCCAGTTGATTGTGTCAAGTCCGCTGAGCAGTTCCTCTGCATATTCGGTAATGCGGAAAAACCACTGGGTAAGGTTCTTCTGTATGACGGTTGTGCCGCATCGTTCACAGGAGCCATCCGGCTGAACCTGTTCGTTTGCAAGCACAGTCTGGCAGGAGGGGCACCAGTTCACGGGAGCGTTTTTGCGATAAGCCAGACCCCTCTTATAAAGCTGAAGAAAGAGCCACTGATTCCACTTGTAATACTCCGGTACGCATGTCATCAGTTCGGCATCCCAGTCATACATACAACCAATGCGCTTTAGCTGGGTGCGGATATCGGCGATGTTGGTCATGGTACTGTCCTGAGGGTGGACTCCGGTCTTTATTGCATAGTTCTCTGCCGGAAGCCCGAAAGCATCATAACCCATCGGCTCAAACACATTGTAGCCCCTGAGCTTCTTGTAGCGCGCCCAGGTGTCTGTAGGACCGTAGTTATACCAGTGCCCGCAGTGAAGTTTGGCGCCGGAGGGATAAATAAACATCACCAGGGTATAAAGTTTTTGGGCAGTGTCAGAAAAATCGGTTTTATTTACCTTGTTTTCTTCCCAGAATTCCTGCCATTTAGATTCAATCTCAGCAAAGGGATAGCGCATGTAACCGTGCAATAAATTAATGAAAACTCAGCCGTAAAGTTACGAAATTGAAGTATGAATTATGAAGTATGAAATATGAATTGAGGGGTTCTGCGGGTAACCAATCAATGTACAATTAACAATTTACAATGCACAAAGGGGGAGCTGGTATCTGCTTCTGCGACCATCTCCGGAATCTG
>BTUV01000170.1:2717-3972 GCA_045863035.1 Ignavibacteriales bacterium
TGGTTGGCTTGGCACGAACTTTTTGGAGAAACCTGCTTTTAATTCTTAATTCTTAATTTTTAATTCTTTTATATTCCAGCAACATCACGGTTATGTCGTCATTCTGCTGTCCGCAGCCCCAGATGTTTATTTCTTCAAAGAGCTTATCAAGAAAATCTTCCGGCGGGGTTTGGCGCAATATCTTTTCAATCACTTCAGCCGTACGCTCTATGCCAAAAATATCCTGCTCCGGGTTAAACAGTTCGGTCAGACCATCCGTAACAAAAACCACTATATCACCCTCATTAAGCTCCACGGTCTGCAACTGATACCGGAAATCAGCAAATGCACCCAGCGGCATACTCTTTGAAATTATGGTTTCTGTCTTTTGTGTTTTCTTCCGGTAAACAAACACCGGAGGCATTCCGGCTGATATATATCGCAGCCCCTTCTCACTTAACTCGGCAGCCAGCAGTGACATATATAAAGAATGCAGCCCGATAGATTTTATACTTTTGTTCAACTGGATAATTGTTTCAGCGAGACCCTTCCGCAAATCAAGCACCGCAAGCAGACTTTTTGTAATAGTAACCATAATACCCGCTTTGGCGCCGTGTCCGGTTGCATCCCCTATTATTACATAGTTATCCTGCTTTGTATATTGCCTGATGTCATAATAGTCACCCCCAACCTCAGCGGCGGTTACCATACGCACACGCGGCTTGTAACATTCAATATGCGGCAGTGATTTAGGCAGCATGGAAATCTGCATCTGCCGGGCATCCTCAAGCTCTGCTGACTTCCGCTCATACTCAGCAGCTATCAGCTTTCGCTCTGTTTCCGCCTGAAGTGCTTCCCGTTCTTTGTTAATCTTCTCTTCGGTGAGCTGCTCAATGGTCTGAATCCGCAGTGAAAGGTCTTTGTTGGTTTTAGCAAACTCATACGAAAGATAGGTGGTCATAGAAAGCATCAGCCCGAGGAAACCATAATTCACCAGCAGATAATATCCCCCGGGATGCCCAAGCCAGCCGAAATCAATAAGCAACTGCCAGAGGATAAAAAAGATAAGCACGCTTATGCCGGAGACCATTATGATACGTGTGTTTTTGTCGCTCAGTGTTGTAGTAACGCTTATATATATAAGTTCCGCGACCGTGATACCAAGAAAGCCAAGGGTAAAATAGTTAAACGCATCGCCTGAAAAATACATTCCAAGCAATAGCAGAATTGAACCAACCGCAAAAAACGGTTTAATGCGATGAACGCTCTGCGGTTT
>BTUV01000171.1:0-3945 GCA_045863035.1 Ignavibacteriales bacterium
AAATTTACACTCTCTCAGATGATAAGTTCATACTTCATACTTCATACTTCATAATTCTCAATTAGTTGTCATTGCGTTATGCAGCACTTCCCACCAGCCGTAGTTTACAATGTGTACTAAATCGAATATCATCAGACCGTCTGTTTTTTTCATGCACATCTGCACTGCTTTGGTGAATTGCTCCGGATGATCTTTGTACTGCTCAACGTAGAGTCCGCCCACAACAGGAACCGCATTGCCGATGACCTCCATTGCAATTTTTGCTGAACCCTCAACCGAGTACCAATATTCACGTGTTGTGCCCATGGCTGCTTCTGTTCTCTGATTGATGCGGGCGTTGTTGCTCTCAACTTCCTGCATGGTTACCTCAAAAAAGTAACAGCCGGTGGTATATATATCAAGCAGACCGGCATAGCCATAGTTTTTATATCCGGGTGAAGCCCAGTCATAGTGCAGTGATGGGTCGAATGTATCAGAAGCCCAGTTAGCGCCAACTTCGTAGTACAGCGGATACCACGCGCCGGTGTATGTTCCGAAGAGAATGCGGGGGTTAATCTTTTTTACTTCTTCGCGTGCTTCTTTGAAGAATGACCAGATCACCGATGCCCGCCACTCAAGCCATTGCTTATATAAGCTGCCGGGAGCGCGGATGATTTTGCCCTCTTTGTCTTTTGCGTAGCTATATATATCAGCGGGGAAGTTACTGATTTTCGCGCCGAGAAAAGTCTCAAACGCGGCGCGGGAGCTAATGCTGAAATCTGCTTCGATGCCGTCATAACGTACGCGGTCAAGCAGTATGCCATCCAGACGCGGGTAGCGTGATACTACTTCGCGGAGTACATTAAGCTCGTGGCCGCGCACTTCTTCAAGCAGAGGGTTGGTCATCGCTGAGTATTTGTGCTTCAGCTTTGAGATGGGTACAAGACCGGAATCTGTATAATTAACTGACTGCCAATGGTCTTTTCCGGTATATACCGGTCCGCGGTCAAAAAAGTTATGACCCGCAACAAAAATATTCAGTGAAGCATGAACTTTCAAACCTGCTTTGTGTCCTTCTTCAATGCAGAGAGCAAGCAGGTCATACTCCGGATTTCGCTTAAACCCCTGCCATTCCGTCATTTGCGGTGCGGTTTTGGAATTATAAAGCACCTCTCCGGTTATGGGCTTTATATCAATCACTACATCAGTGAAGCCGAGCTCTTTACAGAGATTCAGATAATAGATAACAGAGTCAGGATTGCTCATTCGTTCAAAATTTGCGGTTGCATCAATCCACATGATATTGCCTTTTTGAGCAAACAGTTGCAGCGAGGAGATCAGCAGTAAAATATATAACGCGAAAGTTTTCATGGTATCCTGAGAATATTTTGAATACAAAGATAGAAAACAATTATGAAGTAGGAAGGATGAATAATGAATTGGAGGGTGCGCTTATTTTTCTTATGGATTGCTCTGGCTGTGGTTCGCGCAAAGGCGCTAAAACGCAAGGTTTTTTTACTAACTACTAATTTCTAATTACTATTTTCCCCCAGAGCATTGTAAATTGACATTGTTGTTTTATGAAAATTGTGAAGGAACTGTATGGAACGAACTGCGCTTTTAACTGACTACCGTAATGGATATAAAAAAATCACGGAGGCGATGAAAAACATCCCTTTTGAATTGTGGGATTATAAACCCTCCCCCGAAAAATGGAGTGTGAGAGAAATCCTTATTCACCTTGCTGACAGTGAAGTGAACGCATTCATCCGCGTCAGAAAAATGCTTGCGGAGCCGGGTTCTGAACTGATGGTATATGATCAGGATAAATGGGCGGCAGCGCTAAATTATGCTTCGCAGGATATTGATATGTCTATGATGCTCTTCAAAACAATCCGTGAGTCAAATTACCGGCTGCTGGTTACACTTACTGATGAAGAGTGGGGCAGGTCTGCTTTTCATCCTGAACGGGGGAAAATGAGTCTGGAGGACTGGCTTCTGACCTATACCTCACATGTGGACAAACATATCGGGCAGATGTTCAGAACAGTTGAGTCAGCGGGTAAATAAACAGCCCTCAGGAGAACGCTCTTTGGCGGTGGTTTTATCTGTTTGTTCCGCTGTTTAGCGTGTCACCGCTTTTTTTGCGGGGATGTTTCAAATGACCTGATTCTATCCGTTCGGAAATACTGAGTCCAAGTTTTTTTAACGATAAGGCGAATGATTCCTGCTCCTTTTCCTCCAGTACGGAAAGAACGGATGCCATCGCCTGACTGTATGCGTCAAGTACTTTGGAATAGAGTTTTTCCCCTTTTTCGGTTATTTCAACAATAATAGCACGGCGGTCTTCGCGGCTATGGACTCGGCGGATATTGCCGTTTTTTTCAAGATTATCAAGAATAAGTGTCATATTTCCGCCGCTAACCATCATTTTACCGCAGAGAACACCTATCTTGGATGCGCCGCGTGTAGCCAGATAGTCCAGCACTCCAAACTGTGCTTCAGATAACTTAAACTCCCGGAGCGATGTACCTGAAACGTTGAGTACAGACATATAACATCTGTGCAGTTTCAGCCAGATTCTTAGTGCCGCATCTTTGCGGATAACCTTTGCCATAAGGTTGCTTTCTATTAGTTTTGTGATCGAGTTTTTTTTATTAGGCAGAAAAACAGTCCGCACACTTTAGTTCATTGAAATTAGAATAAGTGTGAGTTATTTTTTCATAAATAGAAAATAATAATAAATTTTAATATAAAAGTAATTTTTACGGGACGCCAAAATAATTCTTTGAGTTCACCCTCTTACGGAGTCACTCATCCCGTAAGGGCAATAAATTTTAGCAAATTTGATTATGATAGCAATTATTAATTACGGAAAAGATAATTTAGAAGGTATAACAGCGGGGCTGGAAAAACTGAATCAGCAGTATTGCATATCCGCCAACGAGAGCGAGATATGTCATGCCGATAAAATAATTTTTCCGGGGAGCGATGAACTGAAAAAGGTTATCAGAAACATCCACCTGATGAATCTTTTTTCGATGATGCGGATGATTAAGAAGCCGGTACTTGCCATTGACTCAGGCATGCAGCTTTTGTGTGAGTATTTTAAAGCGGAAAACCTCACTTGTCTGGGGCTGTATCCGGCGGAAGTATTCCGTTTTGATACCGCCGCTGCTGAGGTGCCGTTTAACGGAATGCATGAAGTTGAGTTTGTAAAAGAGGGGAAACTGGGCAAAGGGCTTAATCGAAAAGAACAGTTTATGTTTTATAACAGTCTCTTTATTCCGGAAACAGAAGCAACCACAGGAATTTCACTGAACGGAAAAATATTTTCAGCAGTGATTGAAAAGGAACATTTTTACGGAGTGCAGTTTCATCCGGAGCAGTCGGGTGAGGCGGGTATGCAGGTGCTGCGCAATTTTGCCGAACTCTGATATATATTTATATATATATATATCAGAATTGATTATAACGGATTTTTATAAATCTGTAAAAAGATCGGTAACAGGAGGTGAGTAATGTTCCTGAAAAAATTCAAACGCTATTTCCCGACTCTGCCAAAATTTGACCAGTCATAAAAATATGAGAATACGTTGTAGAAACAATGATTTTCTCATAATTTGTCATACTGATTTTAGTGATAAATTGTGAAAAAAAATAAATTGAGTCAGACCCTTATCGCTGACAATGCAATTTGGAAAAAGGAAATTCCGGATACAATGCCAATGCTTCAATAGCAAGGTTCCCGCTTCCGATGTACAATGAACAATATATAATTTTTTAAGCCCCCCCCCTCTCTCCTTACAAACTTAACTTTTCCCAAGTATATACTTCAACCAAATAAGATTCTTCGGTTACTTAAATCCGCATTGGAAAGAGGGGGCTTCGGAATTCCTCATTGTAGATTCTTAATTTTTAAGGGCACCTCTAAAAACCTCGTGAGTTTTTGATATATATAGTTGA
>BTUV01000172.1:0-3926 GCA_045863035.1 Ignavibacteriales bacterium
GACCTTTTTTTATTTCGGCGTAATTCGCTAACTTGCCTAACCCGGCGTTCGATTTCTTTCCGACCATCTGCACTCCGGTCTTAATCAGTTTCTTTTTCTATCAATTTTGGAGTAAAAGTTGAAAAAAAACTTCCTGTTTTTCTTTGTCTTGCTACTGGCTTCTACCGCCTTCGCTCAGGTTGAAGTCAGCACTCGTCTGGCAAGGGCGTTACAAAATTCATCCCCGACAGACTACATTAAAGGATTTGTTTACCTGCGAGATCAGGTAGATATTGAGGCGCTTGATCAGCGTCTTTATGCTGAAAATGCAACTCTTGAGCGCAGAGCGTATGAGGTTATCACCTCTCTGCAAAATAAAGCTCAGAGCACCCAACAGAATCTTATAAGTTATTTTGACGAACGCTATACTCAGAGAGAGGTCTTTAGCTTCAAATCTTTTTGGATAGCTAACATGATTCTCATTGAAGCTAAATCAAGCGTCTTCTATGAACTGATGAACAACATGGAAGTTGCTCAGATGGATTTGGATGCCGAGTTAAAGCTCGACAAACCAACCGTTGTTGAACATCAGGTTGATGGCACAGAATCTGTTGAGCCGGGTCTCAAGATCATCGGCGCGGACAAACTTTGGGCCATGGGTATAACCGGTCAGGGTCGCTTAGTCATGGGCATTGATACCGGTGTTGACCCTACTCACCCAGCCCTCAATCATAAATGGCGCGGGAATACCGTTCCGGCTAGTCAGGCATGGTTTGACCCGGGTGGAGGATCAACTACACCAAATGACTGTGATGGTCACGGTACACATACTGTCGGAACTATGGCAGGCAGATCAACTACAACTGCTGACACCGTTGGTGTTGCACCGGATGCTCAGTGGATTGCAGCAAAAACCATTTGTTCTTCCCCTCATACTTCAAATTCAGTGGCAGCTTTCCAGTGGGCTATTAATCCAGACGGAAATGCAACCACAATCACCGATATGCCTGATGCAATCGGAAACAGTTGGTATGATCCAAATATAACTGATGAATGTACAGGTATCTATAAAACTACTCTCGATGCGGTTGAAGCTGCCGGTATAGCAGTAGTCTTTTCTGCCGGTAACGGTGGACCCGGTGTTTCGACTATAACAAAACCAAAGAATTTAAGCACAACTGAAGTTAATGTATTTTCAGTAGCTAACATCGTTGGTTCTACTTATTTAGGAGGAAGCAATGATCCAATTGCATCATCCTCAAGCCGCGGACCTTCTGCATGTGGCGGTACCGGTTCATTCTTAATTAAGCCGGAAGTTTCAGCGCCAGGTACAAGTGTACGCTCATCATACCCGGGCGGAGGTTACTCAAGTCTTACGGGTACTTCAATGGCTTGCCCGCATGTTGTTGGAGCTATCGCACTTCTTAAACAGTTCGCTCCTACTCTTACCGGTCATCAGATTAAGATGGCTTTATACAACACGGCTAAAGACTTAGGTGCGGTGGGTGAAGATAACAACTACGGAATGGGTTTGATTGACCTTTATGCAGCATTCCTTTCTCTTGGTGTGCCTGATACAGTTGCGCCAACCCAGGTAACTAACCTTACAGCATTTGAACCAAATTCAAATGGACTGAAACTTTCCTGGACAGTTCCTCACGACACTACAAACGGCGGTGTTACGGGATATAATATAAGAATGTCCAACGCTCCAATCACAGATACAATTGCTTTTAACAACGCACAGAGTGTTCCATTCGGCGGAGCTCCTGGTGCATCTGGTACAACTGATATGGTTTCCGTTGGAAACCTGCAATCGGCCACAACTTATTACTTTGCAATCCGTGCACGTGATATGTGGGGTAACTGGTCGCTTCTTTCAAACAGTGCTTCCGGTACTACTCTTGGCGCACCGGCTCTTACGGTAACACCTGACTCACTCAACCGTTTGATGGCGGCTAATTCTGTATATGTTGATAGTCTTGTTGTTTCAAATGCTTCGGCTCATGCTTCAACATTAAACTATCAGGTTTCTTTAGAGAACAATACCTTCCCGGGTAACATTAAAGTTATGCTCGTACCTAATAAGTCAGATGTAAATGAAGGTAAATTTCCTGTAAAAGGAGATGAACTCTCACAGTACACACCTGGTTTATCAATAGAAGGTCAGGGCGGACCAGATGCTTTTGGTTACAAATGGATTGACAGCGATGAACCAAATGGCCCGGTATATGAGTGGAATGATATTGCCGCAAACGGAACAGTAGTAACAAACTGGTTGCCGACCGGCACTTTTGGCGCAAGAGATGAAGGACATTCAGGGCCTATTTCACTGCCATTCTCATTTAAGTTCTACGGACAGGCAAAGAATACCGTGTATGTTTCTTCTAACGGTGTAATACTGTTTAATGCTCCGACAGCAAACATTTTCACAAATGCAGCTATTCCTACCGCTGCATCGCCGAATGAGTATATCGCGCCTTTCTGGGATGATCTTGATGGAACCTCCAGCGGTGAAGTGTATTACCGTGCTGATGGTAATAAGTTTACTATTCAGTTTACCAACTGGAGAAAGTACAGTGCATCAACATCATCACTCACTTTCCAGGTTGTTCTGCATGCAAATGGCAGAATCATGTATTATTATAATAACATGAACGCTACTCTGAACTCTGCAACAGTTGGCATTGAAGATGCAGCAGGCGCAGTCGGGCTTCAGACTGCTTATAATGCAGTTTATGTAAAAAACAATCATGCGGTTAAATATGCTGCAGACCCTGAATGGCTTACCACCCAGCACACAGGCGGTACACTCAATAACGGTGCAGCGGCTTCCGTTGTTCTTGAGTTCCGTTCGGAGGACTATCCTGCAGGTCATTATTCATTGGATGTTGTTTTTACCACAAACGATCCGTTAAAACCAACCCACACTGTTCCGGTAAAACTCTATATTGACGGTGAAGTACCTGTTGAGTTAACTTCATTCACCGGTTCAGTTAACGGCAACACTGCACTTCTGGAGTGGGTCACCGCGACTGAAGTAAACAACAAAGGTTTCCGCATTGAAAGAAGAAGAGAAAATTCATCCTGGAATCAGGTCTCATATATAAACGGAAGAGGCAATTCAACTGAAATCAACCGTTATGAGTTTACTGAGTCCGGTCTTGAAACCGGTGTGTATTATTACCGCCTTGTTCAGGAAGATTATAACGGAACCGGCAAGACGTATGATGCTATAGAAGTTGAAATCAGCCGTCCGGATGTATTTTCCTTGAATCAGAATTATCCGAATCCGTTTAACCCGTCAACCAGCATCAGTTTCTCACTGCCGGTGAGAGGCAATGTTGTGCTTGATATATATTCTTCATTAGGAGAAAAAGTCGCAACTTTGGTTAATGAAATCAGAGAAGCCGGATATCATCAGGTTAGTTTTGATGCCGGTCGTCTAACCAGTGGAACCTACATATATACCATTCGTGTATCTGCAGGCGAGAAATCATTCACTGATACGAAAAAGATGACGCTTGTTAAGTAATTGTGAATTGCAATTATTTTTAACTCTTAATCTTTAATTAGAGAGCCCCGGTGAAAGCCGGGGCTTTTTTGTTTTCCGGCAGATTCAAAATGCCGGAACGATGCAAATGCTGAGCGGATGTTTTGCTGACCGCATATATACGTCGTCTAGGGGAAGCACAAAAGCGAACCGCAGGTACTCGCTGAGGTGACGCAATAACTTAAATCTTTAATACTCTCAAAGCTCCCGGTTTTCGAGCGGAGCCGAGGAAACCCCACATCCCGGTTTCCGAGCGGAGCCGAGGAAACCATTGTGGATTGCATCGTCTTTGCGGAGAAAAGGGAACACATAGCGCGGGGACTCGCTGAGACGACGCAATCGCAAAAATCTTTCGTATATAATAAATTGTAGTAGCGATTGCATCGTCTTTACG
>BTUV01000173.1:0-3877 GCA_045863035.1 Ignavibacteriales bacterium
AATTCATAATTCATACTTCATACTTCCTACGTCATTATGTCTTTCCTGATAGCGAACACATCTTCATTTTCGTTTCGCTGCCAGGATGCCTCGGAGGAGAGTTCTGTGATAAGAAGAAGACCGTAATGTTCGGGCACTTCAAACTCCCCCTGATCGCGCTGCGGATTACTACGGCGGGAAAGTGATACACTGTAGGGTGATTCAACATGACAGATGACTTCGTTTACGTTATCCTGATAAACAATATAGTCACTGCCGATTACTTCCGGTCCGTAAGGGGGGGGAATCAGAACGTCTCCCTGACCGGTGAGTGTATCACGGTCAACCGGTTTTATAAAGAATCCGTTTCCGGTGGTGATGGTTTTTACGTAAAAATAAAACGGGTGAAGTTCAAAAAGAAATTTAACCACATTGCTGTTTGAGTGTTTCACGCAGTTTGAAAACAGTTCGTATATAAGCACCTGAACCTCGTGGATGACTTTTTCCATCTCCTGCGGATTCGGGTGGTCGTAATGATGCTGAATGAGCGCGCGCGCGGAGTCGCTGATGAAGTGTATATACTTCATTTCTCCGGGCAGGGTTACGATAATTTTGTGGTTGACTGAACGGTTATTGGTAATAAAATGATACACGGCGCGGTTAACCGAACTATATATCTGAAACACGCCGTCAAGCCGGAGCATCTTAAGAAGTGAACGGATATTTTTTGAAAGACACGCCAGTTTAAGAAATCCCTCGGTGCCTGAGAGCTGCTTGCGCGCGGTAACTAACCCGGCAATAAATGAACTGTCGGCGAATTCCACATTGCTGAAATCAATAACAATCCTGGCTGAACCCTGCCGGCGGATAAGCTCCATCAAGCCCTTCAGGAATTCAGCCGTGTGCTCATTAGTGGCACGCGGTATCTTGAGCTTCAGGACGTGAACTCCTGAGATTTCAGTGGTAGTTGTTATCATCCTGGACTGGATTTGTAGATAAATAATTACTGCTGTAGCAATGGGCAAAATAGTGAATTATATCCGAAATCAGAAACTCAAAAAGGGAGGCGGGTATTTTCCTGCTTTTACGGTTCAAAGCATTCTTCAGCGGGAAAAAGTTTCAAAAAATAGCTTCTTGTATTCTATTGCTGAAGGTTTTAATTTTACCTATTATTGATAATGAATTTTATGAAAAAACTGTTCATCCCTCTGGCATTGGTTATTTCCCTGTTTTTACAGGGCTGCGGCGGTACGCTTACCAATAGCGTAACGGTCAAAAACACCGCCACGAGCAATGTCTATCTGAATATTTTCGGGAAACTGCTGACCATCGCGCCAGGTCAGACCCAGATAATCAAAAATGTTCAAAAAGGGGAATATAACTACGAAACCTCTTTTGACGTCCCCTCCGGAGTGGCGGGGTCTTCCTCAGAGGGCTCGGCCAACGGCTCACTTTCGATGGGTCCTTCGACCAAGGTCACAATATTTTACAGCAGCCGTCTGCAGGTCCAGCAAGGCGGAGGCGGCGCGGGGGGGCAGCAATCTAATTATATTCTGGTAGTTACCATTTCCAGTTCTGATAAGACGGGGGGAGAGTCCACCGCTCCATAAGGGTGGCGCACATTCCGGTCTTGGACAAACTGAAGTTCCAGACGCCATACCGGAGCTCACCGGTTCCGGTTTTTGATCAATCACCTAATTCCAGGAAAAATGATTTCAACAATTGCACTCCGCCCATTGCAGAGCATTCTTCTGCTTTTCGTATGTATCACCACCTTATTCTCTCAGCAAAAGGAGCCCGACCTGAAACAGCCGCCGGCCGCAAAAAAAGTTAAGAAAGAACTAACCACTCACGGTCATACCCGCATTGACAATTACTATTGGCTGAACAAACGGGAAGATCCGGAAGTTATCAGCTATCTTGAAGCTGAAAATATATATACCGCCGGCATGCTGCAGCATACCAGGGAGCTTCAGGAAAAACTTTTTGAAGAGATGAAGGGAAGAATGAAGCAGAACGATAAGTCGGTACCGTACCGGCTGCGCGGCTTTATATATTACACCCGCTTTGAGGAAGGGAAAGAATATCCGCTATACTGCCGCAGAGCCCTGCATGAGGGAGCGCCGGAGGTTATCATGCTTGATGTGAATGAACTGTCCGAAGGATACAGTTATTATCAGGTTGGAGCAGTGCAGATAAGTCCGGATAACAACATTGCCGCTTACGGGGTTGATACGCTCAGCAGGAGGATATATAGTATAAAGTTTAAAAATCTTTCAACAGGGGAACACTATACTCACGAAATTCCGAACACCACAGGTTCGGTTGCCTGGGCGGATGATAATACAACCGTATTTTATACGGTGAAGGACAGCACCCTCAGACCGTATCGTATATACCGGCACCGGCTGGGGGAAGACGCATCAAAGGATGAGCTGATATATGAAGAAACCGACCCGACCTTTAACTCCTGGGTTTATCGGGCTGCCTCCGGAAAGTTCATTATTATTGCGTCTAACAGCACCGTTTCAAACGAATACAGAATACTTTCTGCTGACAAATCGGACGGTGCATTTAAGATTTTTGAGCCGCGCCAAAGGGGGCATGAGTATTCGATCGCGAGCGCCGGTGATAAGTTTTACATTATTTCAAATCTTGATGCAAAAAACTTCCGGCTGCTTGAAACTCCTGCTGATAAAACAGAAAAAGCACACTGGAAAGAAAAGGTGGCTCACCGCAGCGATGTTTTTCTTGAGGGAATGACACCGTTTGATGACTATCTTGTTCTTGAGGAAAGAAAGAGCGGGCTGATTGGCATCCGCGTGATGAATCTGAAAGAGAATAAGGAGCATTATATAAACTTCGGGGAAGAGACTTATACTGCATGGAGCTCAACTAATCCTGAACCGCGGAGCGAACTTTTTCGCTATGGATACTCCTCTTTGACCACACCTGCTTCTGTTTATGACTACAACATGAAAACGGGCGAAAAAACTCTGCTGAAGCAGGATGAGGTTGTCGGCGGTTTTTCATCTGAGGATTATCTGGCTGAACGTATATATGCAAAAGCTGAAGATGGTAAAACAATTCCGGTTTCTTTGGTTTATCGCAAAGGAACAAAAAAGGATGGAACCGCGCCTCTGCTTCTGTACGGATATGGCTCGTATGGCATCAGCACAGACCCATATTTTAATGCCGCGCGGCTGAGTCTTCTTGACCGTGGTTTTATATACGCTATTGCTCATATACGCGGCGGGCAGGAACTTGGGCGCGAGTGGTACGATGACGGTAAACTTCTCAGGAAGATGAATACATTCACGGATTTCATTGCCTGCGGAGAGTATTTAGTACAGAAAAACTATACATCAAAGAAAAAAATGTTTGCCTCCGGAGGAAGCGCCGGCGGGCTGTTGATGGGTGCGGTGGTGAATATGGCTCCGGATCTTTTCCAGGGGGTAATAGCTGCGGTTCCTTTTGTTGATGTAGTTACAACCATGCTTGATGCATCAATACCACTTACGACCGGTGAGTATGATGAATGGGGAAATCCGGAGGTGAAAGAGTATTATGATTATATGCTCACCTACTCCCCTTATGATAATGTTGAGAAAAAATCGTATCCTAATATGCTGGTTCTGACCGGACTTCACGACTCACAGGTGCAATACTGGGAGCCGGCTAAGTGGGTTGCAAAACTCCGTGAGATGAAAACTAATAACAATCTGCTGTTGCTTGATACTGATATGGAGGCCGGACACTCAGGTACTTCAGGAAGGTTTAAGAGATTCAAGAAAACCGCGCTTGAGTATGCGTTTTTATTGGAGCTGGCAAAACAGGTTAAATAATTATGAAGTATGAATTATGAAGTATGAATTGGGTGCCAAGTTAAGCTCGAACA
>BTUV01000174.1:0-3868 GCA_045863035.1 Ignavibacteriales bacterium
CTCTGCGTTAATCTGTGATCTGTCGCAGCAGACTGCGGGAAACCTTTTGCGGCTTACCCCCTTTGCGTGAGGTTCGGAGGGGTGGGTATTAATGGGTTTTAAAACTCCGCGCTTAACTTCCTATCCTTTGCGTTTAACGGAGGGGAAGGCAGAACTCCCGGAGAGGGGACTGGCTTTTTAAGTCGTTCGGATTTTAACTTCTTTTTGAAAGTTTACGTAATTTGAGCATCAGAATTCAATAAAACATACTCGCTCAACTATGACCAGACCCGAAGCTGAACTGCTGCTTAAACACCGATTTAAGATTGCCGCTTTCTATGACCGTCAATGGGAAGCCGTCAGCCGTGTGCTTAACGGTGAACGCGTTCTTCTTATTGAAAAAACCGGCTTTGGTAAATCACTCTGTTTTCAGTTCCCCGCAACGGTTTTTCCCGGAACAACAGTTATCTTTTCTCCCCTGATTGCATTGATGCGCGACCAGGTTAAAAAACTTACCGCTCTTGGCATCTCCGCGCGTTGTATTAACAGTGAGCAGACCGAGGAGGAAAATAGTGCCATCATTAAAGATGCTTTGATGGGGAACATTAAAATCTTATATATAGCACCGGAGCGTCAGGAAAACAGTGAGTGGATTGAAGCTGCAATAAAGATGAATCTTTCAATGGTAGTGGTTGACGAGGCACATTGTATCTCTGTCTGGGGGCATGATTTCCGCCCCGCTTTCCGCCGCATCATCAACCTGGTAAAGCTGCTCCCCGCCGGGTTGCCGGTTTTGGCTGTTACTGCAACCGCCACCAAACGCGTGGAAAAAGATATAGCAGAACAGATTGGCGGCAACATTACTATCCTGCGCGGCAATCTGCTCCGCCATAATTTTAAGCTCTTTGTTGTTCCGGTTTCCTCTGAAGAACAGAAAATGATATGGCTCGGCAAAAACATAACAAAGATGCCCGGCACCGGCATCATATATACCGGAACCCGTAATGATACCGAGGTATATACCCGCTGGCTTGAGCACCTTGGTGTTTCAGTAATAGGATATAATGGTCGGCTTGACGCTGCTGCACGCGTGGAGATTGAAAACGGCCTGATGAACAATCGCTGGAAGTGTATTGTTTCAACTAACGCTCTCGGTATGGGTATTGATAAGCCGGATATACGCTTTATCATTCACACGCAGATGCCGCAGTCACCCGTACATTATTATCAGGAGATAGGCCGGGCCGGAAGAGATGGTGAAACTGCTTATATCCTGCTCTTTTATGGGCCGGATGATCGCCGGCTCCCCGAGGCCTTTATTGAGGGGGCGCGTCCTTCGGCTCAAAAATACCAGAAAGTTGTAAATGTTCTTAAAACGGAAATGCTAACAGAATCTGATATCCTTAGAAGGGTTAATCTAAAACTTAATCAGGTGCGTGTAATAAAAGCAGATTTAATTGACCAGGGCATCATCCGTGAAGTGCAATTCGGAAAGCAAAAAATGTTTGAATTGACCGGTAAATCATCAACCATTGATACTACACCATTTGAGGAGCTGCGTAAATCCAAATTGCAAGACCTTGATCAGATGATCGCATACATCGAAACACCCGGCAGCCGCATGAGGTTTCTCTGTGATTTTCTTGGGGATAGCTACGAGCATAACTATACCAACTGCGATAACACCGGGCAAAAGCGAATTCAGGTACAGGTTACCTCTGAATGGATTGAAACTCTCAATAACTTTAAACTAAATTATTTTCCGCTGATTGAATTTGAAAGCAAAGTTACCAATCTTGTAAGCGGCGTTGCGGCCTCGTTTTTTGGTTATTCGAATGTAGGCAGCACACTAGTTCGGTGTAAAAATGAAAATAGCGCGGAGTTCCCTGATTTTCTTTCCGAAATGTTTCTGCGTGCAGTTAAGCACCATTACGCGGGGACTCGGTTTGACCTGATACTCTATGTACCTCAGAGCAACTCTCGTGATTTAAATAGAAACTTTGCTCTAAAAGTAAGTGCTGCACTCAAGATACCTCTTTACCATGAATTGCACAAAACGCGTGCAACTGAACCTCAAAAAGTTTTTGACAATGGTAAGCTTAAAGCCGATAACGTTAAAGGAGCTTTTGAATTGCGCACCCAATCATTAGTGCGTGGTAAAAACGTGCTGCTGATAGATGATATATATGACAGCGGAGCTACCATTAAGGAAATAGGCAAAGTACTCACCCGCCAGGGTGCCGAGCTTATTGCACCCGCAGTTATCGCAAAAACCACGGGAGCAGATACCCTGTGATTTATCCAGATGTTTTTGATTGTAGATCTGCTCAGCTGCCATGAAAGAAGCTCCATATTGGATAGCCATCACGCAGCTTCCGCGATGGAGTTATCAGATAACCAACTCGCTTATTGTTAAGTTTCATCACGAAAATAAGATTACCATTGATGAGTTTTTTTCGCTCAGCAAGGAGCAATGGCGCGATGAATATGGGCTTGATGAAAAACAAATTCTTGATCTAGAAGTAGTAAAAAAAGAACTTCCGGCAAATGCTTTTCTGGCGGAATCCTTTTTTAGCCAGGGCTATAAAATCATCCCCATTATCTCCTCAGAGTATTCAAAAACACTTAAAGAAAACCTTAAAATTAATAATGCTCCGGCAGTGTTATATACAAAAGGCAACACACAGATGTTGCATGAAAAGTCATTAGCCATAGTCGGCTCTCGGCTTGCCTCAGAAAGGGCTCTGCAATTCACGGACAATATTGCAAAACTTGCCAGCAAAGAGTTTAAGGTAGTGGTGAGTGGATTTGCAAAAGGAGTTGACAAACAGGCGCTTGACTCGGCTATCCTTCACAAAGGGCAGAGCATCATAGTACTCCCGCAGGGTATCATGACATTTGGCTCCGGATTTAAGCAATACTACAAACAAATAGTTGATGGCGATGTATTGGTAGTAAGCACTTTTTTTCCGAAAGCTCCGTGGCGTTCAGAACTGGCAATGGCGCGCAACCCTATTATATACGGTTTTGCAAATGAGATATATGTGGCTGAGTCAGCAGAAAAAGGAGGGACATGGTCAGGAGTAGTTGACGGACTGCGCAAGGGGAGAGTAGTATATGTCCGCCAGCCGGACCCCGGCGAAACAAACGCAAATCATCTGTTAATTGAAAAAGGAGCGGTACCGGTTTCATTTGACGGCGCGCCATTAAAAGCCCCCCCCGCAAAAAAAGATGATGGCCCCATACAGGAGAAAATGTTTTAATGATGATGAATGGTGAATTTAACCCTTAGCAGCTTCGCGCTCAAAACCTAATGACCATAAAGAAGATTATCATTTCGGAATCATAAATTTGTTTTGGGGATAATTCGTAAGTTGATTCGAAGGGACAGCCCGCGAGTTGTCCTATCGCGACAAATTCCGTTTTTACATATATTCAGCACAGGTTCACGTTGATACAGGTCGCGGCCCGTCCATGCGATTTGATTTTTTGTAGAGACGCTGCAATCGCCTGTATGAATTTTTATAAACACGATTTCATGCGATTGCAACGTCTCATCGTGACCGGAGAAAGACCCGCAATTGCGTTAATTGTGTCGGGTACGTTCTGCCGGTTCACATCGGTACGTGTCACGGCCCATCCATGCGATTTAATTTTTTTGTAGAGACGCTGCAATCGCTTGTATGAATTTTTATAAACACGATTTCATGCGATTGCAACGTCTCATCGCGTCCGGGTGTAATGTGTGTTATTGCGGGAGATCGGGAGAAATATATTGTTGTGTACGATTTTAAGGTTCACATCGGTACGTGTCGCGACCCATGCGTGGGATTTGATTTTTTGTAGAGACGCTGCAATCGCCTGTATGAATTTTTATAAACACGATTTC
>BTUV01000175.1:0-3854 GCA_045863035.1 Ignavibacteriales bacterium
ATGTTTCATTGTGACGGGTTTCTGCATTTGCATCGTCTCATGTGAAACAAGACCGTGGCGAAACGATCGGATAAACCCCATACCACGATTACCCCGCGACACCGAAACCCATGTGACGCCGAAAACCTTATGCGCCGATGAGACGCCGCAATCACATGAATTTCGTGATTATATATATTCGGTCTGGTGATTGCGACGTCTCTACAGGGGTGGGTTTGGCAGGGGTTTGGTAAATTAATAATGCAATAAAGGGATACGTCGGGATTTCGCGAAAATACCAATGAATATTTATTTTACCGTTTTTTCTTGCTTTTTGAAAATTTTCCATTTAATTTTCCACTAACTGTGGGGGATTTCCCGCAACAAGAGTAATCCCTTCCTGACGGAATCCGGCAATTTTCCGGCATCTGGCATATCACGGTTTTAGCGTACTGACAGAAATTAACTTCAGGTGAGTGATCGTGCGTCTTAAAATAAAATTGAAACTTAAATCCGGGCGGCTGATGACCCCAAATTATCAGTATCAGCTTGGTGCGGCTATCTATAATCTTTTGGATTTTGGTTCGCCTGAGTTCGGCAGATTTTTGCATGATATCGGGTTTGAAGCCGGCGGCAAAAAGTTTAAATTGTTTACCTATGCTCTGCGATTTGAAAAATTCCGCTTTGAAGGGCGTATTATGCACCTGATCGGCGATGAGGCCTTCCTTTATATTACTTCCCCAAGAATTGATGATTTTATAAGGCACGTTATAACCGGTTCGTTTGAGTCCAAAATGCTGGTGCTTGAGGGTTTTACCCGGAATGAGTTTACAATAGTGCAGATGGAAATGCTGCCGGAGGAGAAATTTGGCAACGCTGCACATCTGAAACTTCTTAGCCCCATGGTGGCATCAAAACCGGTCGCAAATGGTTCCAACAAGCAGGCATATTATCTGCGCCCTGCTGATACAGAAGAACTTGACCGCATTCTTTCGGCTAACCTTTCAAAAAAATATCAGATTATAAGCAGTGAGAAAGATTACCAGGGTGAGGTGGCAGTTCGCTTTGACGATAAGTATCTGGCAGAAAATAAGCGCGTTACCAAAAAGATAACTATTGACGAACGAGGGGAGCACCCCATTGATGTTATTGGAATTCAGGCCCCTTTTACCATAACCGGTCCGCCGGAGCTGATCGCAACCGGATATGAGGCGGGCTTTGGGGAGAAGAACTCAATGGGCTTTGGGATGGCAGAGCGGTGAGAAACTTTTTTGAGAAATTTTTTGGAAAATTGTAAAAACTTTTACTCTATAAAATTGTAAACAGAAATATGAGTATGACAGATATAAAAACAACATATAAGGCGGAAGAGAAAATCCTGATTTTGGCAGGGCTCTTTCATGATATCGGGAAGTTTGAGCAGAGATGCACTGATGTCCGCAAGAAACATCAGGAACTGGGCGAGAGCTTCGTAAAGGAGTTTGATGAACAATTCATTAATATACTTGACGGAAGTAAGGACAGCTTTGCAAAGCTCTGCACGGCTATCCGTGAGCATCACAATAAACAGGCCGATGAACTGACCCAATACATTCGTCAGGCGGATCATCTGTCTTCAAGCCAGCGAGTTGATAAGGAGGATGCAGAGGATTTAAGGGACAGCGCACCATGGTCACATAAATACCTGTCATCAGTTTTTGGAAAATTGCGGCTTAACGCAGAACATCAGGATAAAACTCCAAAGGAACTGCTTCGCTATTACAAACAGCAACCGCTAATTGAAACAAATTATGATGTGCTTATTCCTTCTCTGGAGGAAGAACCCAAAGATGCAGAGTACCGCTATGCTCGGAAACATTTTAATAACTTCAAGGATGACCTTGGTGCAATCTTCTCAATCTATGAAAAACCGGAAGATTTTGATACCCTCATCCGTCTGCTGATGCTTTATTTTGAGAAGTATCTCTGGTGCGTGCCTGATTTTACAGGGAGTGAGGAGACTGATATATCACTCTACAACCACTCAAAGGATGTGGCTGCCGCTGCCCATGCCTTGTATAAAGCAGATGCCGGCTCGGACGGTAAAAGGAAACTGAATCTGGTGATAGGGGATATACCGGGAATTCAGAATTATATATTTGACATTACCAATACTAAACCGGCAAAGGTGCTGCGTGGGCGTTCGGTGTTTGTGCAGGTGCTAACAAGAGTTTTTGCCAGCAGGTTCTTAGAGGAACTCGGCTTGAGCGAAGTGAATGTGATTATGCTTGCGGGTGGCAAGTTTTATATACTGGCACCGCAGAATAATGACTTTGGGGAGCAGTATGCAAAAGCGTTGATATGGTGCGAAGATTATATGAAAAACAATTTCTATTATGAACTCTCGTTTTCAGCTGGATATGCATCGTTTGACCCGGAGGAGCTGAAGAATAAAGCAAAATCATTCGGAGATATTGTTGAGGAGGCATCACATAATTTACTTATAACCCGAAGTTCGGTTTTTGAAAGTGAGTTTTTAAAAGAGGGTTTTGAACCGGTTTTTGAAGTAAATTATATACCTGGCGGTGCTGAAGGGGCTGACAAGATTAAGTGCGAAGTTACCGGAAGACCTATAAGGAATGACAGGAGAATAGACTACAAAGAATTTGATGAAAAGGAACAGAAGCATAAAGTGGTTGGGTCTATGGACAAACAAGCCGGAAACGAGCTAAAACTTGGTGAATCGGTGGTATATGAAGCTACGGTGATTGAGTATAGCCAGAATTTCAGGGATGTTACATCGGTCAAACTTATAAGCGATTGGAAAAAAAACAGCGAAGACAGGAAACGGATAATAATCAATCCGAACTATGATGATTTTAAGGGCAATGTAAATAATAATAAAGATTTAATAAGAGGTGCGTACTTCCTTCATGTGGCAAACTTTGCCAGCCAGGATAGCAAGGAAAACGTGATGGACTTTGAAACCATGGAAAAAACCAATCAGGGTGCAAAAATGCTCACCATGATTAAAGGAGATATAGATAACCTTGGTCTGCTTATGGCAACAGGGCTTTATTCTGATAAAAAAAATTATACCGGTTTCAGCCGGACAACTTCGCTGAGCTATCATCTGCGGTATTTCTTTAGCACCTTCTTTAATAATTTTCTAAAGGACTGGGAAGGCAGGGGAGCAGAGAACAAAGTATATACCGTTTTTGCCGGAGGGGATGACCTGCTTTTTATAACGCCGCATGGCTCAAGCTTGGAGCTGCTGCAAGAGATAAACAATAAGTTCACGGAGTTTGTCTGTTCAAACCCGGAGGTGCATATCTCCTACTCGCTCACCAACTTTAAGCACAACACGCCGGTTCGGTTAGTGAATGAGTTTGCTGAGGAAGCACAGGCAAAGAGCAAGAACAAAAAGAAACAGGTTGATCTGAGCCGGGCAACATGCTTTTACCCTGAGGAAAATAAGGCCTCGGTTGTGGTGCATGATATTTTAGTTAAGAACGAACATATTCCTGAGATTATTGGGAAGACAAAAGATTTGATGCAATGGGTTAATGATAAAGACAATCCCGTTTCGATGGGGGTGGTTAGAGCATTGCTGCAATTAACAGGTATTATGCAGGAGTATCTTGAATCAAAGCGGACTGAAAAGCTGATGTTTTATCCGCAGCTTACCTATCTGATAAACCGCCTGCTTAAGGATGGCAGCGGAGAATATAAAATTGATAATAAAGAAACTCGAGAAAAGGTTGGTAAACTTTTTGATAAAGCGGTTACTATCGGCCAAAGTGATGAAGAAAAGAAGAAATTTTTTGCAGTGCTTAAGCCAGCATTGTGTGAAGCAATTTATAAACTAAGAACATCAGGAGATAGCCATGAGTAAA
>BTUV01000176.1:0-3787 GCA_045863035.1 Ignavibacteriales bacterium
AAAGAGGGGGCTTCGGAATTGTTCATTGCAGATTCTTAATTCTTAATTTTTAATTTTTAATTTTTAATTCTTAATTGTACATTGTTCGTCTCAGAAGCAAAACAATTACAAGAAAGGAGATTTAGAAGATCATTATTGAGGATACAGTAGCGGGGCAAACTTTCTGCAAACATTCTGGAACAAGCCAGAATTTTAAGCCGAAATTGTCATTTCTGAAATACAATGCGTCATACTAATTGGCAGAAGTCAGCAAAACTCTGCGTTTAAAAAGAGAAAGGCGTGATGCAAACGCAACCACGCCTTACTCTGTCTAACAAAAAACTCTCCCCCATTCATAATTCATCCTTCACACTTCATAATTGAATTACATTTCATCTTCACCGGTAGTTTTAATTTTTCTTTCGCGATATTTAGTATCAAGACGGTAACTCAGGCCAAGATATACCACACGCGAATCAAATTTGCGGGATGTATTCAGATAAAATCCGGCTCCGGTTCCTTCTGATGCAAATTTTCTTGTGTTAAAAATATCACTCACGCGCGCGGTAAGAGAAAGTTTACCCTCAAAGAAATCTTTCTTACCCGCCAGATCAATACCATACATCTCTTTAACCTTGCCCTGAGCCATAACCGTACTGCCGCCTCCGCCAAATCCCATCTGCATGGTAATTGAAGGTGAGTTATACATCCCGACAAGCTGTAAAGTGAAATCAGGAGAAACGACAAAATTTGCGTTAACTCTTGTTGTCCAGCTATTGCCTTTATTATCAATCGGATTTGAAGCTGTGCCTCCCTTAACGCTTGCCTGATAATATGAGTATGTCGCGCTTAATCTGAGCCATCTGGCAAGCGGCTGAATAAGCACCAGTTCCGTGCCGATGTTTTTTCCATCAGCAATATTTTCAAATGTTGAAAGAATAGCTCCGCCCGGCTGCATTGAACTTACCATTGAAATAATATCACCCGTCTGCTTATAAAACACACCCGCGGTAAGTGAGGTGAAGCCAAGTGTGCCCTGATATTCAAACTCCAGCGCATCTGTATATTGAGCTTGTAAGTTTGGGTTACCTGACACGATAAACGTTGAGTCTGAAACATCTCTGAACGGATTTAACTGCCGGTTATTCGGACGGTCAACCCGCTTGCTATAACTCAGCAGCAGGTCGTTACCAGGCGCCAGATTATATCCGATGTGAGTCGATGGATATACCTGAAAATAATCACTCGTAAATTTCTGATTCTGTGAGACTACATCCCCCTCTGAGATAAGCTGCTCACCGCGAAGCCCGAGCAGATACTTAAACTGCCCGATTTCACCGGTGAGTGTTGTATATATCGCGTGAATCTGCTCATCATAATCAAAATAATTTTTCTGCGTTGCATCTTCCACCCGGCTTCCGCCGAGGAGGTTGTATGAATCATTTCTGGTTGAAAGATTCTTTATCTGGCTCTTAAACCCGGCTTCCAGTTTTGTTTTGTCAGTCAGGGGCTCAACATAATTGGTCTGGATAACCCACTGTTTATTTGAATTTACAGAGAGTCCGTTGGTAAGAAACGGTGTCTGACCAGCGCCGGTCATCACATCAGTATCCTGTGAATATATCTCTTCATCTCTGTCCATCGAAAAGGAGTTATACATTATATCCGTTAAAAGTTCGCGGTCTTTCTTTTCAAAAGTGCGTTTATAGGTCATGGTAAAATTGTTTGACTCCATACTCCGGTCCGCATCCGTCTTGCGTATATATGAACGCATCAGAGTGCCGGCTGCATTATAATTTTCATTCTCAAGTGTATTCCGGAATGCAGGTGAGAACCACCGGTACTGATAAGCAAGCGTAAGAGTTGCCCGTTCACTGAAATAATAATCAGCGCCAAGCCCCGCGGAATGATTCTGGAACCGGTTGGTTCCTGCTGTGTATTGATCAAGAAATGTGGTTCCGGCGCTCACATAATTTGTTCTGAATGTTTCAGAAGAGAAATTCATATAATTAAAACGGTTATCATAACTTCCGAAGATGTTAAACTCACCCTCCTTCACATTAAAGTTTATTGAAGAGTTATATTTATCTCCTGTGCCTGCGTTCACTGACACGATACCATTAATACCGTTATCCCCTTTCTTCTTCAATTTGATGTTGATGATGCCAGCGGTTCCTTCGGGGTCATATTTGGCGCTTGGATTTGTTACCAGTTCGATTGATTCAATATTGCTGACCGGAATCTGTGCCAGTATATCCGATGCACTTGCCCCGGTCATTCCGGCAGGTCTTCCGTCAATGAGGATAGTCAGATTTGTATTCCCCCGGTAAGAAACCGTTCCGTCTGCATCCACCTGGATTGAGGGGATATTTTGCAGAACATCAGTCGCATTTCCGCCGGCAGAGGTAAGGTCTTTATCAACAGTGATTACTTTTTTATCAAGATGATTAGTTATCAGTTCCTTCTCAGCATTAATCACCACTTCATCAAGGTTAACTGAACTCGGAACGAGATTAATAGTACCAAGGTCAATTGAAGGAGTTTTTGGGCTTACCATCAGGTCTTTGAACACCCGGGTTTTATATCCGATAAACGAGACCGAAAGATCAAACTTGCCGGGGGCTAATTTCTCAAGAGTGAACGTACCCTTAGGGCTGGTAATTGTTCCGGCTGCTATTGAACCGTCTTTCTGGTTGGTAAGAACAAGGTTTACATATTCAAGCGCGGCTTTATCAAGTGAGTCTATTACCTTACCGGTAACTTTCCCTTCAAAATTCTGAAAGTTTGGCGCCTGGGCAAATAGGGAAATGCTTATGAGCAGCATAGCTGCAAAATGTCTGATCATCTGTTTCGTCTTTAGGATTATAAATGATTGTTAAGTGTATGGTGTTAGATGTATTACCCCATTAAAGGGTTTAATTTCTCAAACCCAAATTCCCCCTTCTTCGTTTCTTTTTTCATGGGAGATTGATGGACGGATTGTATGGCTGATGAAATACAATCCCTTAAATCAAAAACGGGAGAGTAGTTACAGGGTCATAGCAGGGCATCCTGCCCGGAAGGGTCAGATTTTACCTCAAAAGGGGGATTTTTTTGAATCGTTTTACTCAGGAAAGCACGTTATTTAGTATATCTGATTTTGAAAAATTGTTTTGGCAGAACGCAAAATTCCTGTATTTTGACTACGGAACTCTTTCGCTTTGTTAAAGTTTTCAAAACGGAAAAGAACCATTACATTCAGTAAGTCCGGAGACATTTTATCGAATGACTGTTACAGACCAAGGAAAGCATTTTGCAATTTGCAACAATGCCCGTTGCCGCTCAACATTTCTGGTTGATCCGGCTGAAGACCCCGGGGAACTGGGGCACATCTGTCCAAGATGCAATAAAAAAACCCTCTCGCACCACGTTGTACAGTGTTCGTCATGCGGCACCATAGTTAATATGGTAAGAGCTTCTGATGCTGAAGAGAAAGTTACCTTCAACGTTGACAAATGCTCTCACTGCGGCGGTACGGTTGAGGATGAGTGGAACATAGAACCACTCTACTACCCCGACTCTTATATTTGATTCAGCAGGGGAGCTGCATTGATGTAACTCCCCTGATTTCAACCACTTAGAACCAACCCCGGTCCCCGCCGGACGGAACCCGCTACCCTAAACTCACCCCCTCTATACCGTTTTAGAAAATCACCCGGTTGCTCTAACCTCCAAGTTCCGATGATAAGGCAGTACTTCACAATTCACAATTCACAATTCACAATTCACAATTCACAATTCACAATTCACAATTCATACTTCATAATTC
>BTUV01000177.1:0-3656 GCA_045863035.1 Ignavibacteriales bacterium
TCTAGAAAAAACCATCAAAAAACTGGCTTTCTAGAGGTTCCCTTAATTCTTAATTTTTAATTCTTAATTGATTCCCGGGGGCTTCCGGAATCGTTCATAGCAGATTCTTAATTCTTAATTTTTAATTTTTAATTGATTTTCGGGGGCTTCCGAATTATTCATTGCACATTCTTAATTCTTAATTTTTAATTCTTAATTGATTCCCGGGGGCTTCCGGAATTGTACATTGTTCATTGTTCATTGTACATTGAAAAGGGTGGGTTTAAAGAATTGAAGTTTTTTCATTTTTCGTTTTTCACTTAATTCCCATCTTTTCTGCTGAATTATGTTAAAAATGAAATACATTCCAATACATAACCATTACTAATCACTAATCACTAATCACTAATCACTAATCACTAATCACTAATCACTAATCACTAATCACTAACTACCAATTATCTCTCCTCTTTCATCATAGTTCACTTCACGGAACTGATATATACCGCTTTCCGAGATTCTCAGAAGGGTTGTGCAGCGCGTGCCATAGCCGGAGCTTTGTATGAATATGGGGGAAAGTATTTTTTCTAACGCGAAGCCGGCGCCGGTATCGGGTAGCTCATCATCCCGCGCCAGGGTTCTGTCCTGCATTAACGCGAGCAGATTCTCATCAGTATCTTTTCCGGCGGCAATTAGTCCGGCCAGTCCTTCCTTCGCCAGGAGATTCTTTCGCCAGGGGGTGTTAAGATGCGCATTACTCAACCCGTATATACCAGGTTCAAGCAGCTTCGCCTGATCGGTTATATTGGAGTACCATATCAGTTCATCGCCTGACATGACCAGCAGATTAAATCCGTTATAGCCGCCGCTTCTTCCTTTGAGCCGGGCAATGTAATCAGCGGGTGATATATTTCCCTCAAGAAAACCCATCACCAGCGCGCCGCGGCTGGGGGCATCCTTTTTTATATTCTTCAGGTCGCGGTAATTTGTGAGTGCCGCGAAACGACCGGAGCGGGCTATCCCCAGCCACGTTCCTCCTGCTTTAAGGTCGATACCGCAGATTACCTCACCGCGAGGGGCAGCCGCCTGAGTCGGACGATTATAAAACTCATCTCGGTTAGCAGCCAGTATGAGCTTTTGTTCCTTTGCTGATTTGTATGCAAATACGATCAGACACATTTCTTTACTTCATCCTGTTTCAATGATAATTTGTTAAATGTTATATTGCATGATAACAAGATATGCACCAAGGATGAATACAGAACTTAATAAAACCTATACCTACAATCTTTTTTTCCGCCTTCTTTACTCATACGGCAACGTCCTGATTACCGCTATTCTGCTGATGTACCTGATACCCATGATCGGGGGGATGACCGGACGTTTGTTTGAATATTTTTATGCAATCGCTCTTGCTTTCATGATTCTTCTGTTCAATTTCTGGTTCCTTCGCATCTGGAAAACCCTGCCCTTCACCATCACCCTAAAAGACGGAGTGATAACGGGCAGTAATTACTTTTTCAGCAAAAAAACAGTCGAAATAAAAGTAAGCGAAATTGTTAAACTGCAGGGGGGAGTTTTTGACGGGAAAACCCGCGGGATGATGATGGTGATAACAGCAGGGAGTGAAATTGCCTTTTTTCATTCAATATCTGATGGAAGAAATCTTCTGGCTTATATACTCTCGCAGGTGCCTCGTGAGCTTTATGACGGAGTTTTGGGTAAATTGGGTCAGAGGAAGAAGAAGAAAGATTTAAAATAAAAATGGGCAGACGCGGGGTTTACATCTGCCCAAGGGTATAGCTGTATTATTTTAGGAGGGTCATTTTGTTCGTGAAGCTGCGCCCGTTAACCTGAAGCGTGTAGATATAAACACCGCTGTTTAATCCGCTCGCGTTAAAATCAACTGAGTGCTCGCCTGCTTCCTGAAGACCTGAAATAATTTCAGTAACCTTCTGACCTAACATATTAAACACTGACAAATTAACCAAACCTTTTTCGGGCAAATAATAAGAAATTTTAGTATTTGGGTTAAAAGGATTCGGAAAATTCTGTCCGAGTGCATATTCTGCCGGAATTCCGCCAATCAAAACCTCAGCAATCGGTGAATAATCAAATTGACCAGAGAGATCAACCTGTTTCAGACGATACTGATAGCTACCCGGAGCTGCAGGCCGATCGGTAAACGTATATCCTGTCATGCCCTGAACGGTTCCGCGACCTTCAACAAAACCGATATTCTCCCAGGAAGTATTGTTGCCTGATTTCCGCTCTATTTCAAATCCGCGATTGTTCAGTTCTGAAACAGTAATCCATTTCAGCCAGACTTCATTCTGCTCTGCTGTGGCCATAAATGATACCAGCTCAACCGGCAGCGGCTCGGTTGCGTTAAAACTAACTTTATCAAGCCAGATGGTAGCGGTATCATTAACATTAGCAGGATATGGCGCTCTAAAAACAATTGCGTCAATTGAAACCGGGTCTTGTATCATTCCGTTGCCTGAGGCAATAAACGGGTCCCAGCTATTAGTATCGGTCATATCCCATGAGTAGAGATTCCATGAGCCGTCACCGATGATGGGGATGGGTACTGCAATTTCATTTGTACTGACACCGGTTCCGCTTGAATTTAAGTCATCAAGGATAATTGAAGCAGAAAGATAAGAACGGTCAGTACGAATCCAGTAGCCGACAAAGCCAGTATCGTTAAGTAAAAGATTATTAGCAGGTGTGCCTGAACCTGAAAGTAAACGGACGAACCAGTTAAGAGTATCACCGGGGGCATCAATAAGCTGAATCCTGAGTGATTGAACGCCGCTTACCGCAGGTAGTGAAGTTTCTAACACAGGCAAAGAAGGAAGAATACCCGTAGTTGAACCGGAGTGAGTGGTTGCCAGACCGAATCTGCCGGTTCCGTCTTCAAAATCATCAATTATCACCGTCTGCGAAAACAAAACTCCGGAAGTAAGAATGGTAAGAAGAAGTAAATTTTTTAACATTGAGCTGCTCCTTTTGTATGATAAGCAGAGGTAGTGTCGCGTCACTTGTAATATGACGTAGAATATTGTATCTTTGCCATCATCGAAAGGTATTTATGGCAAAGTACATCGTAACTCTGAGCAAAGAAGAACACTCCGAATTAATGGAGATTATTAATAAAGGTTGTCATACCTCTCAGAAATTCAGGGCGGCATACATTCTTTTGAACTGCGACGAAGGAAAATATGCCGAAAAAGTCACCAATGAGCAGATTAGTAAAGTCCTCAAAGTCGGCATGCGAACCATTGATCGGGTAAAGAAACGATTTATTGAGGATGGTTTTGAGGCAGTTCTGGAAAGAAAACCTCCGGAACGCGAATATGAACGTAAAGCAGATGGCGAGTTGGAAGCTCACTTAGTTACACTCTGTTGCAGTGAGCCGCCGAAGGGATATGCAAAATGGTCACTGAGGTTATTGGCTGATAAATTGGTTGAATTAAAATACGTTGAGAGTATCTCCTATGAAACGGTACGTCGGGTATTAAAAAAAACGAATTACAGCCATGGAAAGTAAAGTCTTGGGTCATCCCGCCTAAGAAAGACGGAGATTTTGTTGCTAATATGGAAAACGTTTTAGATGTCTACAAACGCCCGTATAATGAAGCAAATCCCGTTGTGTGCATGGATGAATCCCCCAA
>BTUV01000178.1:0-3462 GCA_045863035.1 Ignavibacteriales bacterium
GGGAGTTCCGTTAATCATTACTCCTTCAAGAAGTCCCGTTCCTGATTTCACGCGCACTCTGGCATATACCTGGTTTGTTGTATCCAGCAGGGCATCAAAGTAATCTCTTTCAGCGCGCTCTGCCTTTTCGGATGATAAAAAATATTGATCAAAGGAATATTTAATTTGAATTTGTCTTCGTTTTTCCGCATCATCGTATTCATGATCAATTAAAGCGGAAACGTAATCCACCGAGTCAGACGGTTTATGATAAGTAACTTTGTCAATTATTGCATATCCTTCGGCATCCTTATTAAGCCATACGTAAATCCGTTTGCTCCTGTGCTCCCTCCTCCCGGGGAGTATATCCCAATGATTATCACGGAAATTAAGTTTTATATATGCGCCGCGAAACGGATCCCGGGGGTCAGCCGGAGCTACCAGAAAACGATATTCTTTACCGTTCGACAGTATATCGTTCCAGGTAAATATCTGCATCATCGGTATTGTTATCTGAGCAACAGCTACCAAAATCAGGGCGGCGAGATACAGGTTTTTATGTTTCACTTCCGCGCCTCTTTTTAATCATGCTATAGTTAGCCCCAAAGAACGCTGCGCCGGTTATGATAAACATCACCCCTCGTGTAAAAAAACTGAGTTCAAAATCAAAAAAGCGCGATATGATGAGGGATGCGATAACAAGCAGTCCAAAATTAAGTGTGCCGAGATTATCTTCTTCCAAACCGCGTCTCACTACCCCGATACCTGCAACAATTACCAGAATATTCACCATGATTACCGGTAACATATAATCCGCCAATACAGACGGATAGAGCAGCAGCAAAATCAGAAAACTATAATCAGTAATCTGCTCTCCTTTTCCGGGCAGAGTTTTTCGCGTCTTGTACAGAAGAAAAAGCGCTGTTGCAAGAAAGATTAAGCCGAAGATTATTTCCCCCGTATATACAAAACCTTCCGTATTTTCAAAATCTCTAAGCACTTCAGACCACCAGAAATCAAAACTAAGCATAATCAGAATCAAAAATATCCCCACTGTTCCCAATGCATAAAAACCGTTTGATATCTTTCTGCCCCGGCTCAGTAAACCAGACACCCCCCGGAAAGCAGAGAGCATAAAAACAAATACCAGCAGCAGCGCCGTTCCGTTTGGCTGCCCCACCATTGCCATGATTGAGATAATAAGACTGAGCGGAAGAAACCAGCCGTGAAAAAAAGTAAAAAGTGACTCCTTTTCCCTTGTTTCAAGAAGCCGGTAATGAGGTATGACCGCGGCCAGAAGCAGCCAGTACCATTGCGCGTTCATTGCCGAATAAACCCCATATCCTGTTTCCATTGCATACCAGGTTATAGCTGAAATTTCAAGCAATGAAAGCGCGGATGAACGCAGTATATATATAACCGGCAGGGTCAGGAGTATCCAGACAAGCGCGAACTGCCCCGGGTCTCCGGCTATATGATATATCTGACTCACCAGCGCGACACACGCGCCCACACTAAAAAAAAGAAATACGCTAACCCCCTCCCGCCAGGCAATGCTTTCTTTCCTTTTAAGAAAAACCCACACGGCTAAACTCTGCGAAACAAGTAACGGTAAAAAAGCAAAAAATGTTTTAGCGGCTCTTCCAAAATTATCCCAGTTATGAGCAATAATGAGGATGATGCCCAGACCGGTCAGCATTGCACCCAGCATAGAAAACGCGACCAGTAGTTTATTCTGCGGGTCTTTACTGTGTTTCTGATAATATGTTTCTATTTCCAGCTTCTTCAGCTCATCAAGAATACCGGCTGAAACCAACTCATCAAGATTTATTTTCAATGGCGCCCTTTCGTTCATTCATCCCCGTTGCTTCCATCCTCAGCTCATACATTCTTTTCACCAGTGGATGCATATCAGTTGTTTCAAGCGAAAGCAGTCGCCTTTTACCTGTTCTCCGGTCAAGCATTGCAAAACAGCGGATGATAGGATTCGGGCTTGAGAGTGATTGCTCTATACTTTGGTTTATATATTGCAGACATGCATCCGGTAACTCCCACTGCGCGAATTCTCCTTTTTCGGTTGCGTCCCCTTCGGTTCTTTCCTCAGCAGAAATGCGTTCGTTGTGGTCCGGCGAGGAGTGACCAAACCGGGCATGGTTATCCGGGGTTGAAAAATTCGCAATCTCTTTTTTGTCAATAGTAATCCAGCCCCTCACCATAAAGTTGCTCCCTGCTGTATATTTGGTTGTATATATGTGTACCTTTCCCCTTACCTCATCAGCAAAGCAGCCCTCAATGGTGTGTTTCAGTTTACTCCATTTCATTTAACGGGCTCTGCATTACAGATGATAATTTTCTGACTGCTGATTCCTGACTTCATGCAATACCCTATAACTTAAACAGTATCAAAAAATTGCGCGGCTCCGGTTACTCAGAAATAACACTGTTTTTTTCCTCAGGGGTAAGCAGCCGTCCTTCATTTCGCGGGAGGTCACCGAGCTCAAGCCCGCCGAGCCGCACCCGCAATACCTGAAAAATGCGGAACTGAAATACCGATAACATCCTGCGGATCAGTTTCGTCCGGCCTGCTCCGCGCAGTGTTATTCTCATCACCAGAGTTTTGCTACTGTGTTTTTCGAAGACAACATCTTCAAACCGGAGCATATCCCCCATATCAACCACGCCGGCTTTCATTTCTTCAAGTGAGTCATCGCTAAGCTCCCCTTCACCGCGGACGATGTAAACCTCAGTGCCGGTTTCCTCATACTCAATCACCTGCCGCGCCCATTTGGTATCATTGGTATAGATAAAAAGCCCTTCGGCATTGGTATCAAGCCGGCCGGCGGGCACCAGATGATGAATTTCAGGGGGGAGTTCCTTAAACACAGTCGCGCGTGTTTTATCATTTACGAATAAGGGAAGTTGTCCCTTAACCTTGTGAGTAAGAATGTAAACGTGGTCAGCCGGTTCAACGGGGGCATCGTCAACCAAGATAACATCCGTTCCGATATTAACCGGAAAAAAGTGGCTGGTAATGACCCTGCCGTTAACCTTGACCCGTTTGTGATCAATCAGGCGGCGCGTATTATTGCGGGAAAGCACCCCCAGTTTGGAAAGGGCTCTTTCCAGGGGTACCGTATTTTTTTCGGTATTCATTCACTCAGCTCCGTTTTTTGCACAGGACTAAAATAAGAAATTCCGCAACCAAAAACCTCCCCGGTGACGAGTGATTGATGCTTTGTTCGGGGTGCTTGGATTGGGGTGCTTGGTTAAACACCGCATCCTTGGCGCTTAACTTGGTTTTACTTTGCGTTAAATTGCTTCTTTGCGACTTAGCTTCTTTGCGCGGGGTTTCGGTTTTTGAACACGATTAAAGGATGAACAGGATGAGCAGGATGAGCAGGATGAGCAGGATTTAAGGAATGGGCTTAATAAACTCCGCGTACTTTGCGCTTAAATTGCTTCTTTGCGACTTAGCTTCTTTGC
>BTUV01000179.1:0-3461 GCA_045863035.1 Ignavibacteriales bacterium
CTTCGGAATTGTTCATTGCAGATTCTTAATTCTTAATTTTTAATTCTTAATTCTTAATTCTTCATTAATTCCCGGGGGCTTCGGAATTGTTCATTGCACCTTCTTAATTTTTAATTCTTCATTGTTCATCTCAGAAATATAACAATGAAAAGTAAGGAGATTTAGAAGATCATTATTGAGGATACTTCAGCAGGGAAAACTTTCTTCAAACATTCCGGAACAAGCCAGGGGTCTAAGCCGAAATTGTCATTTCTGAAATAAAATGCGTCATACTAATTGGCAGAAGTCAGGAATAATCTGTTTGCAGGTATAGCATTGCGTTACTATATTTACATACATTCTGTTAGATTTTAAAACCGGCTTTTATTTTATCCTTCACTTAACAATCTCAGAAATATCTGTTTCAATGATAAAATTTTACTTCCATTTATTGAATTGCTTTTTTATGCAAGAAAGAACACTGTAGTAAGATGACCGAAGAAATTAAACATGCAATTGTAACCGCAATTGTGCCGAGCGGAGCGTTTAATAATTGGAATGAAGAAACCGTTAACCTTTATCTTGAAGAGTTCAGAAGTAAAGGCGCTGAAATCCCCAAGAATATTGACAAAGACCTCATCAAAGAGCATATATTAAACTGGGTAGAATGGTTTGATCAAGACCTGACCTTGTTTAAGCGATATAACAAGCTGTTTGAATCAACCAGAGTAAAGGTTATTAGTTTATCTGAATTGGGAGAAGCGGGTGAAAAAATTTTACGCGCGACCGGTAAAAAGTTTGTGCCTGTTCCTTACGACCCTGTTTCTGCCGGAACGTGGGAGGACCCGGCATTAGTATATGCGGAGGAGTTAAAGGAACACTATGAGTTTTGGTTTGCCATAAAAGGAAACAAGGAGGTTTCGCACGCAATTGAGGGAAATGAACTGAGCAACGAAATCCGGACGCAGTTAATTGAACAGGTTAAATTGAAGAATCTTGATTTTAAACATCTTGACAAAATTGTTGTTAAATATTTAAGCAGTTCAAGAATTATTAACATCATTAAAATTGAGAAAAACGAAGAGCGGATTTCTTTTTCTACTGATACTCCGGCTGTCTCTAATCCCGAAATTGAAAGCAGCAAAAAAACCCGTGCCGAAGAAAGAATATACTATGTTCAGGATAAAATTATTGATCATCTCGGACTAAAAGAAGAACGGAATGAATTAAAATCTGACTGGAGCAGGGGAGTATTGGTTAATCAGGAAACTGTAAAAAACATCACTAAGCTCGCAACCGACGAAGTTTTAATTATTCCGCACAAACATGAAAGAAGTTTTGAGGAAATTGACGGACTGAGTGAAAAAAACATCAACATAGGCAGCAGTTTAACATTAAGCGCCGTCAAAAGAGCAGCCAAACAATATTTTGATAAAGAAGGAACGTTTAAACATTTCTTTAATGAATATTCTCATTTTGACTTGTCTGAAGGGAAAATCGAACAGGAAGTTTCTGCAATTGAAGATATTCAGCTTTCAGCAAAAGGATTTTATATTTGCCTGCTTGACGAGGATGGTCATATAGAAGTAAACAGAGTTGATGTGAATTCCACGCTGGCTGTTCTTAAAGTTACAACCGCAAAAGGAGGCAAAAGAGCAGAAGCAGTTTCCAGACAACTGAACGCAATTTTTTCAAAATAAATCTCTTAACGCCGTACAAGTTTAACTACTCGTCTGCTTTAAAGATATGAAGAGTGGAAATCCTAAGGGTTTTGCCATTGCTTAAAAATCAGTATTGGATGTGACAAAAAAACACGATAATTGGATTTACCCCTAAGCTAAAAACAGCACAACCTGATTCAATTTTTGCATTAACCCCCGCTATGAGGAATCTTAGAGTTTTTGAAACATCGGGTGGGGGTTAGCTTCCTCTGATTAAGGATTCGTAAATTTTCAAAAATTTCATACTTCATACCTCATAATTCATATTTAAAATTCCTATTTTTGAGCCATTCATTTCACCAAGAGAGGACAAACTTCAGATGTATCAGGAAGACAGCAGAATTTTTGCAAAGACAAAAATCCTCGCCACACTCGGTCCGGCAACTTCATCAATCGAAACCATCCGCCAGTTGATGGATGCCGGTATTGACGGCGTCCGGCTTAACTTCTCTCATGGTGACTACGAGTTCTACCAGAAAATCTTCGCCACCATTCACGAAACCCGTGTAAAACAAAACGCTCCGCTCGGCGTACTGCTTGATTTGCAGGGACCCAAAATCCGCATCGGTGAACTGGAAGAACCGTCTTATGAAATTACCACAGGTGAGTACATTGAAATCACCACTGAAACGATGAAAGGTACAAAGTATAAAGTCTCCACATCTTATACCCCCCTCCCGCAGGATGCTCAGATTGGCGATATCATCCTAATTGATGACGGTCTCTTAAAGCTAAAGATTGAGTCAAAAACCCCAAATTCTGTCAAATGTCTGATAATAAATGGCGGAATTCTCAAATCCAAGAAGGGAATGAACCTTCCGGGCATGAAACTTTCTACCCCTGCGATGACTGAAAAGGACCTGCGTGACCTGGAGTTTGCGATAAATTTCAAGATTGATTTTGTGGCTCTCTCCTTTGTCCGTGATGCAAAAGATATATACGAATTACGAAGCTGGCTAGTCTCAAGCGGCTCTGACCTTCCCATCATTGCAAAAGTTGAGAAGCCGGAAGCGGTTCAAAACTTTGAGGAAATCCTCGCTGCCGCTGATGGCATCATGGTTGCCCGCGGGGACCTCGGTGTTGAGATGGAGCCGCAGGATGTTCCCGTAGTACAGAAGATGATCATTCGCCGGTGCAATGAGGTTGGTAAAATGGTTATCACTGCCACGCAGATGCTTGAGAGTATGATCAGCAATCCCGTTCCCACCCGTGCTGAGGCCTCAGATGTTGCCAATGCCGTGTGGGATGGAACTGATGTGGTGATGCTCAGCGGTGAAACCTCGGTGGGTAAGTTCCCTGTCCGCGCGGTTGAGATTATGAATAATATTCTAAAAAAAGCCGAGACCGATGGACCGCCCCCTCGTAAGGTTGAATATGACATCCCCGCGTCGGTTGAGTCCAACGTGTTTGATGCAGTGAACCGCTCCATTGTCCAAGTTTCAGAGCAGATTCACGCCGCGGCAATTGTGGTCTTTACGCATCAGGGACGCACCGCCCGCTCACTTTCCAAGTTTAAACCGCGCGCGCGTATTATAGCGGTCTCCGACAGTTTTGAAACCATGAATCATCTCTGTCTTAAATGGGGTGTTACTTCAATTTTCAGCTCAGATATCAAAAAGGAAAGCGCTGCAATTGAGAATGCCAGACGCCTGCTTCTTGAAAGCGGTCATGTAAAACGAGGGGATTTGGTTATATATACCGCGGGCGCTCCCTATTCAGAAAAAAGCCGGCTTAACTGGATGAAGTTTGAAACGATGGAAT
>BTUV01000180.1:0-3447 GCA_045863035.1 Ignavibacteriales bacterium
AAATTTGTGTTTGCCGGGTTCTGTATTGGAAAGAGGGGGCTTAAAAAATTATACAGTATCCTTATGTCTGAAATTTCTTTTTTTCACAATGTATCACTAAAATTAGTATGACAAATTATGAGGAAATCTTCGTTATTACCACTCGTTCTCATATTTTTACGACCTGATTAAATTTTGGCAGAAGTCAGGAAAAATTATTTTAGGACAATCATTTTTCTGGTCATACCGTAACTGCCTGAACTCAAAGTATAAAAATAGGTACCGCTTTCCAATTGCGTAACATCAAATGAAGCGCGATGCTGACCGGGTGCAAGATTTTCGCTTACCAGTGTGAGTACTTCCTGGCCGAGGATGTTGTAAAGCCGGAGCGATACCGGAACCTCACTTGAAGCACCCTGAGCGGTAACGGTAAACAGAATCTGCGTTTCCCCGTTAACCGGATTTGGGTAATTCTGCTCAAGACTGAATTCATCCGGTCCGCCGATCTTTACCGCTTCCGTAAAATAATAGATACTGCTGCTTCCGTCATAGTCTCTCTGACGGAGCCGGTATATATATGAGCCCGGACTCAGGTTTTTGTCGGTATATATATAACCGCGGGGTTCGGCCGAGGTTCCGCTGCCGGGGAGAAAACCGACAGAAGACCATGAAACGAGTTTTGGATCAGCGCGTTCAATATCAAATCCGGCATTGTTGGTTTCCGTTGCGGTTATCCAGCGCAGTTCGGCGTTGATGCCATTAACTGACGCACTCATGGAAGCAAGTTCAACCGGTACTATGAATGGGGTTATTCTGAAAATCGAACCGGCTGCACCGGCTACCCATCCATCATCACCGGCGGAAAGCGCAAGACCGTAGAATGAATTCGCAGTCGGCAGATACATCCTTTTCCATTCAGCGCCGCCGTTGGTTGTTTTGTAAAGTTTACCCGCACCGCCAATAGCATAAGCAACATTTTCATCATAAAAGATTCCGTTATATAACCGGAGACCGCTGCCGTTTGCCTGATTAGCCCATGTTGTGCCGCCGTCGGTGGTGTGCAGTATCCTCCACGTGGTAAGTCCTCCGCCAAAGAGCCATCCTTTGTTTCCTGAGAAATAGACATAACGCATTTCATCAGTAACGTTCGTGGTAATAGCTGCCCATGTAGCGCCGCCGTCAGTGGTTTTTCTCAGGTTGCCGCTTGCGCCGGTTACCCATCCGTTATTGCTGTCTGAAAAATAGACGCTGAAAATATTGGTTGTTAGTCCGGTTGCCTGCGCGCTCCAGCTAACACCGCCGTCTGTAGTTTTAAGCAGATTTCCGCTGTTGCCGGAAAGCCATCCTGTTGAATTGTTCAGGAAAAAGAAACTGTTCAGATGAGCAGTTACACCGATAGATTGAGGAGTCCAGCTTTCTCCGCCGTTTGTGGTTTTAATAAATGTACCTGAATCACCCGCAGCAAAACCATTCTGCTGATCAAGGAACCAAAGGGCTTTCAGTTCTTTAGTAACGCCGCTGGTTTTAGTAACCCATGAGCTGCCTCCGTCTGTGGTTTTTGCTATCAGTCCTCGGGCTCCGCTTGCAACCAGGGTATTCTCACCGGTTTTCCGGATTCTATATAATAAATTAGTGAAACCGCTGCTCTGATAAGTCCACGCGGCACCGCTTACACCGGAGCGTAATATCAGCCCGTCACTGCCGCCGACAAAAATAATATTCATTGTTATATACCGGGCAGTTCGTGGTGCGATATCCGGAGTCAGCGCGCGGAGCGTCCAGGTACCGCCGCCGTTGATGGTTGTCATAATAAAACCGTCACCGGTAAGGGCGTAACCAACAGCAATACCAATCTGGTCATTATAAAAGGATATATCTTCAAGATCTATATTAACCGGAGTGGTCTGCAGAGTCCATGCAGCGCCGCCGTTTGTTGTTTTATATACCCGTCCGGATGCACCTCCGGCGAATCCTTCCTGTTCATTAAAGAAATGGAGAGTATATATAGAACCGGTTGTCCCCGCGGAGATAGAGGTCCAGGTTGCTCCGCCGTCCGTGGTTTTGCTGAGCAGTGTAGCGCCGCCAAGAACAGAACCGGCGATATATCCAACCTGTCCGTTAAGGAAATAAATATCACTTGGAATATTGCTTGAGGTGAGATTTTGCGAAACCCAGCTTTCGCCTCCGTCTGTGCTTTTAAAAAGTTTTCCGGAAGAACCGGTAACCCAGCCGGTATCTGCATTGATAAACTGAATAGCAATAAAGTATCCTGAGGCGGTTACCGGTTTGATCCTCCAGGTTTCCCCGCCGTCGGTGGTTTTCAGGATCTTTGCACTGTCACCCGCAGCCCACCCGACTGACTCATTGATAAAGTGAATGGAATAGAGAAACGCCAGTGTGCCAGACTCTTTCCGGACCCAGGTCTCCCCGCTATTAGTGGTTTTCAGGATGGTGCCTCCCAGCCCTGTCATAAAGCCGGTCGTGCTGTTAAAAAAATGAGAACCGGCAAGTGAATTCCCCTGAGGAAGGGGGTTCTGCCACTCCCAGTTATGCTGGGCAAAAGAAATGCTTGTAAGGAGAAGAACAATGTAAATTGTTTTCATAATGAACCTTTGTTTGTGGACGAACGAGCAAATGTGTAATTGAAACGGTCAGCTATAAACCGATTAGCAATTACAAAGATAGAGAAAAATATTAATGGTTGAAAACCACTTCCGGCAGACCGGTCAGATAAAGAATACCCTTGGGACCGGGGCGGCTGAGACCTGTCTGCCAGGAAAATGTATCTGCATCACGGAGCTCTGAAATCATCTTCATCATCTCCTTTTCCGTGTAGGTTCTGAATACCGAAGCAATGCCATCCCACATGATGGTTAAAAGAAGAACGGGGAAGATGTAAGTAAAGAACAAACGCCCTGCACTGAACGGTCTGATAAACGGTGTTACCAGCAGCGTGCTGATTGGAGAAAGTATCATCGGAAGCAGATGCAAAAGCGTGCGCTGCTGAGCTTCAAAAATGGCGATGGGCTGTTTACGGTCTATTGCATCCTGCAGAATTTTTTTTGCATCCTCCGGCCGGAAGTGATGAAATGAGAGAAACATGGTTCTGATGCCGGCAAAATTCTCCGGGACTTTCATTGCATCAACAGGCGTTGGCACCGCTGAATATATATCGGGATATTGCGCCGCCGTTTTTTCATTAGCGCTTTTGTTTGGATAAAGATCTGTGAGAAAAACCTTGAGAACGGGGAAATTCTTTTTTAGCTCCGCGGCCACAGGAGGAAGTCCGCCTCCGCCACCTGAGGCAAGATCAATAATAGTTGTCACACCTGATTTTCTGATAACACCCGCCAGTACCTCACGGCTGTCATTAAAGAGCCCGGTCATCCTTGCTGCCTGCGAGAGGAAGTCGGTCATGTAGTTTCTCAGTATTTTGGGAAACCAGGGGAGGTCTTCGAATTCGAAGAG
>BTUV01000181.1:0-3280 GCA_045863035.1 Ignavibacteriales bacterium
TATAAACATGAATATTTGTTTGAATGGGTTAAATGATTAATTCGGTAATATGAATTTACGGTTTCGATGATTTGTGACCCCGCCGGGGTCAAGTGGGATATAATAAATTTCGCTTCTGGCAGCGCGGATTGTTACGAGCAGGAATCAATAATTGATCATACGGTCAGCAACGGAAATACTTTCCTGACTTCTTTCAATTAGTACGACGCATCTATATCTGAAATGTCAAAACGGGGCTGGGCTCACTCGCTTTATGCACCTCTGAAAATTCCTGCGCGCAATGGCCCCTCAGAGATTATAACCCTTTAAAACTTTTTAATTTTTTGGTTTTCTGTATCCAGAACTATATCATAAAAATCGTAATCAAACCATTCGTTAAACATTTTAAAGGTTCGTTTCTTTGGCCACATTGTCTGATCAATTACCCAGTCGTTCAATTCATTTTTGAAAAATCTGTCAAAGTTCTTTTCCATCCAGGTTTCAACGCCATAAGAATTACCTTCCAGATTTGCCAGATAAAGCGTGGGTTCATCTAATTTATAAATGGGGGTTTCCTTATATATTGAATTATGCCAATCAAAAAATGGTTTTTTGGGTTTAATCACCAGTCCGTTTCGGTCAACAAGTTCAAAAAACGCAGGTATCATTTTTGCTTTCTCCAATAATTTAAATGAAAATTCTTTTTGTCCGGCCTGTAAAGTTACAACAAACCGCGCCGGTTAAAATTCATTTTGTTTTTTGTTTAAAATTTCTCCAATCGCGGAAATTATCTTTTCTGTTGCGCCGAGATTAGTTTGCACAAATTCGCCGGCTTTTTTTCCTTTTTCTTTTCTCTCCGGTTCGTTGTTAAGCATCCGGCTGATCTGTATATACGCCTCCCGCTTATTACGGATGATTACGCCCCCGCCGGTTTGAGCAAGCTGTCCGGCTTCCTGTGAATTGTAAATCTTCGGTCCGTAAAGCACGGGCACGCTATATACCGCGGCTTCCAGAACGTTGTGCACATTACTCTTAAAGCTCCCCCCCACAAATGTTATATCCGCATAACTGTAGAGCGTAAGCAGCAGACCGATGCCGTCAATCAGAAGCACGCGCTCACCGGCATAGTTATTCTGCCGGCTGAAGCGGATAGTGCTTGCCATGCCGGAGAAATCTGCTTCAAGTTTTTCCAGATGCTCTATGGTTGGCTCATGCGGTGCAATGATAATAAATACATCGTGATGATATTTCAGTAATTTCAACAGTGCGGGTATCATTACTTCTTCATCTTCTTCCCATGAGCTGCCCAGAACTATTACTTTTTTTCCGGCGGTAATTTCCGGACGGAGGATATTCTGCGCTTTCGAGCCGAGAGAGCGTATATATACCCGGTCAAAACGTGTATCTCCGCCGGGGGAAAGCTGCTCCGGTGTGCAGCCGAACCCGCGGAAGTTTTCAAGATCACGTTGTGAAACCGTCAGGATTTTAGTAAACGTACGGAAAAGCGCCGCGTGAAACTGTCTGAGCCCGGGCAGCATCCTCTTGCTTCCGTCTTTCATGGTTGCGTCAGCTATCAGAATGGGGATATTCCTGCGCGAAAGCTCCCAGATGTGATTCGGCCAGAAGTCATATCGCATAATAACCGCCAGAGCCGGACGGGTAACAGATATAAACCGCTCTGCAGCAGAAGCAGTATCGAACGGTATATACGAAATCAAATCGGCAAATTTATATTTTCTGGAGTTGTCATAACCCGAAGGCGAAAAAAATGTAACCAGTATGTTATAGATATTCTGCTTTTTTAGCTCTTCGATAATTGGCTTTGCCTGTTCAAACTCCCCAAGCGAAGCAGAATGAAACCATATAAGCGGTTTTCTCTTGTCTAACCGCGCCGCATTCAGCAGCAGTTGCTCAAAAAGCCGCTTTCTGCCGCTCTTCCCCGTTCTGATCTTGCTGTTAAAAAAAGCCGCAAGATGAAGGAGGAGATAAACCAGGGGAATGATCAGATTATACAGAAAACGGAACACCACCTGCATCAGCCCTCCGCCAGCTTTTTCAGGTGAAGAAACGCATCATCAGGTTTAAGCCCGGTCATACATAGAAAATGCCCCTTCGGACAGGATGAGCGCCCGATGTGAGTGCAGGGTCTGCAGTTGAGGGTATTGTTTTCCATGATAACCGATTTGTTTTTATAGGGAATAAATCCGAAGTGCCGGACTGTACTTCCGAAAAATACTAAAACCGGAACTTGCACAGAACAAGAAAGATGCATCAGCCCGGAATCATTGCACACCGCAGCCAGGCAAAAGGTGAGTGCCGTAGCAGCAAATTCGATCGGATAGTCTCCCGCCAGATTAATAGTTCCGGGAACCGCATCTGCCAATCTTGCACAGAGGTCAATATCATCCTTTCCACCCAGCAAAACAGGCGTAAAACCGTCACCTATTATCATTTTATTTAGCTCAACAAAGCGGTTTTCGCCCCACATCTTTGTAAAATGCTTTGAACCGGGACAAACTGCTATATATTTTTTTCCGCGCTCTAAAGGAACATCAACAGGGACAAAGTAATTTTCCAGCCCGTGACCGTCCGGTTGAAGTTCCGGTACGGTAGCGATATACCGCTCCGGTATCGGGGGCAGCCCATCCAGCTTGTTAATCTTAAAATTCACCAGCAGCCATTTTTTGACGCTCTGCTTGCGGAAGCGAAACACTTTAGCGGCGCACCCTCTGGTCAGCCGTCTTGATCGAAGGTTGTTCTGCAGGTCAATAACCATATCATATCCGGCTGATCTGATTTGCTGTTTTAGTCCGGAAGCGGTTTCCTTTCTGAAGAGAATCACTTGGCTCAGATGCGGGGAACCGGAAACAAGGGGGGCGTATTCGGGTTTTACGACATAATCCACCCGGGCTGTGGGATACTTTTTTTTGAGTACCCTTAAAAGCGGGGTGGTGAGCAGGATATCACCAAGCGAACTAAACCGGATAATAAGTATGGATTTCAATGAATATGCATATTTCTTTCCACAAAGATAACAGTTGAATTATGAAGTATGAATTATGAATTATGAAATTTTACACGATTTTGATAGTGTAAATGAGTATCACCCGCCCCCGAAATCTTGGGGTTGGTTTTGGACATTTTTTTAAGCCCCCCATTCCAATACAGTTCCCTGTAAACACAAATTAGGGTTCTGGCGGAAAAATATTCAGTAAAAAATTACTCTGTAAGGAGAGAGGGGGTTTGGGGGCAAATTCAATGAACAATGTACAATGAACAATGTATAATTCCGGAAGCCCCC
>BTUV01000182.1:0-3270 GCA_045863035.1 Ignavibacteriales bacterium
AAAGAGGGGGCTTCGGAATTGTTCATTGCAGATTCTTAATTCTTAATTCTTAATTTTTAATTCTTAATTCTTAATTCTTCATTGATTCCCGGGGGCTTCCGGAATTGTTCATTACAGATTCTTAATTCTTCATCTCAGAAGTAGAACAATTACAAGTAAGGAGATTTAGAAGATCATTATTGAGGATACAGTAGCGGGGCAAACTTTCTGCAAACATTCTGGAACAAGCCGGGATTCTAAGCCGAAATTGTCATTTCTGAAATAAAATGCGTCATACTGATTGGCAGAAGTCAGGTGGAACACCAGGGGAAATACTTTTGTAATTAAACCCCCGGTGACCGGCATTTCTTTGCTGAAGAACCGGTTCACCGGGAAGTGCAAATAATCAGATTACGCTTTTCCCTCCTGCGATTATCCCTCTCGTTCCTCCCTTTTCCCCGCTCCTAAACTATACCAGTCAACGTTCCGGGTGATATACATGGTGAATCCGAGAATAGCGGTCAGTCCGATGCTTCCGATCAGCAGAGCATAGTCCTGTAGCTGAAGTGTTATATATACAAATGAATAGGTAAGAACAAGCACCAGGACAAGCACGGTCGTCTGCTTCGCGTTTTTAAGTATTGCCTTTGCGTAAAGACCAATCATACCGATGATACCTGTGCTCGCTAATATATATGCAGTCGTAAAATTTGTGTGTTCTGAAATGGAAATCAACAGTGTGTAGTAAAGCACTAACCCAAGTCCGATAATCAGATACTGAAACGGGTGCATTCTTTTTGTGCTAAAAATCTCAGTAAGAAAAAATGTAAGAAAAGTAAGAACGATCGCAAGCAGCGCGTACTTGGCTGAACGGGCAGTCATAAGATAATCATCCACAGGTAAAAGCAATTCAACCCCGAAAATGCTTTTCTGCACACTTGTGCTGTTTGCCTCTCCAATCCAATACTGCGGATAGTTTCTGTTAAGTTCGAGTATTTTATATGACGCGGTGAATCCATTATTGCGAACCTCTCGATTATCCGGCAAGAAGGCGCCGGAGAAACTCGGATCACCCCATGATGAGCTAAGTTCAACATCGGTTTCTTTTCCAAGCGGCGCAAACCCGAGATGACTGCTTCCATGCAGTGTGAGATCAAATGAAAACGAAAACTCATTCAGATTCTGCTGCCCTGAGAAGATATTTTTAACGGTAATGCCTGATGAAACCAGTCCGGGTATCTTTGTCCCGGGGTCTGCCTGCGTTTTATTACCGTTCAGAATCACAGTCACCCTCTCCTTAATTCCCCTCAGGTCTGATATATGCACGGTTGCATAGGCCTCGTTCCAAAGGATTTGTTCACTGCTTATCTCCTGTATATATCGCTCGGCTCCCTCAAAACTGCCGGAGACCGCAAGTGTGGAATTATACACGACTATTTCATAAATACCGCGGCGCAGCGTTTCCGGGGTAATGCTCCCTTTTATTTGCAGCTTCGATGGCAGGATGTGCATTTCTTCCCTGATGGTTTTAACGTTACCTTCCTCGGTAACACTTCTGTAAAACGGCAGTGTTAGTATTGGTCCGTATATATCCTGGCTCCCGGACCATTTATCGCTCACTTCTTTTACAGCCGACTGCCTGAGACCCTGCCGTTCATTTATCAGTGAGTGAACAAACTCCATCGGGATCATGAGCATAAGCATCAGAACAAATACCGAGATCAGTTTTAATGAAACCGAACCGCGTATGAACTTTGCAACTGTTTCGATTATTGATTTTTCTTCTGTTTCCATTTTGGTTTTTCCTTTTTGTGTTCAAAGTACTTTTAGTTACAAAGTATCAAAGTAAAAAAATTTTAATCCTGTTTTTGTGATTGAATGAATTTTTCAAGTATCTGAAGATGGTTTTCAAAAGCTCTGCGGCCTTCAGATGTTATATAATATCTGGTGTTCGGTTTATTGTCAATAAAGGATTTTCTTATGCCTATGAATTGTTCCCTTTCAAGGGCTTTAATATGAGTAGCCAGATTACCGTCAGTAACACCGAGCAGTTCCTTCAGCGAGTTAAAATCGAGCGTATCATTAACTGACAAAGCCGACATGATACCCAGCCGCACACGGCTTTCAAATGCCTTGTGCAGCCCTTCAATTACTGCTTTCATTTTCCGTACCTGAAAAACATATATATACCATACAGAACATGCACTGCGCCAAACCCGGCTGACCAGATGAAGATACTGTATTCCATATAGTATATACTGCTAAGACCGAGTAAAATCTGCGCGATACCCAATATGCGTATTTCGGCAAAGGTATATCTTCCTCCGTTGTGAAGCGCAAGACCGTAAAAAATAAGCGTTGCAGGTATCAGAAGTCCGAGCATTCCCCTGGCTATAAAAACCAGCAAAAGAAAACCTCCCGCAAGCAATGGTACTGCCATATCCGAAAGCATTTTCCTTGAAACCGGATTCCAGGCGCTCTCTCCTTTTTTCTTTGCTTTCTGCCGGGAAACCACAACCGCATTAGATATAGCAAGAACCATGATAATAATTCCCAGAATAATGAGATACCTGAGTGATTCTGCATCGTAGGGGTAGAAAACCTCATGCGGGTTAAAGCCCAGATGCCAGAAAGCAATATGAGCGCCGGCAAAAGCATAGACGCCCGCCATAATGCCAGCCCACCCGGAAAGTGATAAAAATTTCGAAGACCGCTCCATCATCGAGCGGATTTCAGTTAAATCGCGGAGATAATCCTGTTTTTCTTTCATTTCTAAAACAAAGTACTTTTTATTGCAAAGTTAGTGTATGAAAACGAATCTGGCAAGGAAAAAATCAGCCAAAAAAAATTCTCTTTCGCATTCTTGACTGACAGCCAAAAAATCAGTAATATTGTTGTTCTAATTCAAAAAATTCCGCGATAGCTCAATGGTGGATCCCGACACGTCGGGATGTTAACCGAAGGGATACGGAAAAAAGTTTGAAATTCCGCGATAGCTCAATGGTGGAGCATTCGGCTGTTAACCGAAGGGTTGCAAGTTCGAGTCTTGCTCGCGGAGCCAAGGAAACCCCGACTTGTTCGGGGTTTTTTGTTTTTATCTGGGCATTCGGCTGTTACTCCGAAAGCTTTCGGAGTGCAAGTTCGAGTCTTGCTCGCGGAGCCAAGGAAACCCCGACTTGTTCGGGGTTTTTTGTTTTTATCTGGGCATTCGGCTGTTACTCCGAAAGCTTTCGGAGTGCAAGTTCGAGTCTTGCTCGCGGAGCCAAGGAAACCCCGACTTGTTCGGGGTTT
>BTUV01000183.1:0-3221 GCA_045863035.1 Ignavibacteriales bacterium
AATACAACAAAGATCTTTCAGACCATTCACACTTCATAATTCATACTTCATACTTTTATTTACTTATTTTTAATTTAAAATCCTCCACCACTCCACCCGGGAACCGTGATAAAACATTTATCCCCTGCCAGTATTTTTCATCCGGTCTGTCTTGCCTGTATGCATCGTGCCACAGCTCGCCGTAAGTGGCTGGAATGCCTACAATCTGCCAGACAGGAAAGGTAAATATAAGGAAAAACCCATGTGAGGAGGTTGAAACACTTCCCAGAATCCACCACCAGGCATAGGGACGCTTTTCCATAATCTCAATTACAGCCATATCAATCATCGTTTTCTGATATACAGTAATCGTATCCCGCAAAAGATATATATTCTCCTTATCCTGCCAGAGGAATTCTCCTCCGGTTTGTTTCCATGCTTCCGGATGCGGGGCTTTAAGCCGTATGGTCAGCCAACCGCCTTTACCGCTTTTAATAAACTCCTCCGGACTCTTTTCCAGAACCCCCTGTGGCGCGCGTATGGTGCGGCATCCGCTTATTATTACTATCAGACCAAGGACGATATATATACTATTGCGCGACATATTTACTCCGGCGGAAAGTTTCTTCCATGTCATCTTCAATTTTTTTATACATCGGCGCCAGATCCTTAAAATATTGTCCGGGCGTCATCATAAGCTGCATTACCCGGCTCGGATTTTCCTCTGCAATCCACTCGCTGCGTATCCACTCAAGATAATATCCCTTTGCCGCAAGGAAGTAATCATACCCGGCAAAATCTTCCGGCAGACGGTAATATAGCGATATATACTCCCCCGGAAGCGTTACGGTATATTTTTCCGGATTGTTAAAACTATTCGTTATATCTTTATCCCGCCTTTCATCTTTCACCAACTGCGGCTCAATAACAACCGCTTCTGCCTCCCCTGTAATATCAGTGAGTTTGAGCTGATCTATCTTCCAGAAACCTTTGGTCATGCTGATTTTAATTTTTATTTCATCACCGGTGTTCGGCTCATCCGGAAGCGGAATAATCTTTACTTCCTGAGCAATAGGGCCTGTTTCGTCAATGATCCCCGCCGGAACCCAGTTGCCGTTTGCATCCTGAGTATATATTTCCATTTCACCAATCATGCTTCCCAACTGTTTAAACACCGGGTCACTGTTGCGCGTCATTCCATCAAGCCGGGTAAGCCAGCTTCCTGTTTCATTACCCATATAGGCAAGGGTCTGATAGAGCAGAAATGTGGTAAGCAGACTCTGGCGGTGGGTTACTACCAGACCGGGTGTTTTTATGGTACCTCTATTAAAGATAAAAATAAGTTCCTCCCGCGCGGCAAGATCACTCGAATCAGTTTTGCTTATATACTCTTTCTGATCCCGGTACATGAAAAGTTCTGTACACTCCTCTCCGTGAATCATCCCGCTGATGAGTGCCTCTCCGTCGGTTTTAAGAAACCGCCCGTCAACTGAGCTGTATATACGCTTCCCCTCCGAAGGTACTGCCAGAACGCGGGCATACTTTACCGCGTGGGTTTCCAATGATTCGTTTTTCATCAGCAGCCGTATATCGCGGGTCTTCGGGCGTATCTCCCTGAAGGCATCTGTATCCTCCCGCTCAAGCGCGGGCATTATGCTCTGTGAGAATGATTCTGCTATAAGATGCTGCTCAGTACCGTCATCATAATAGAAGGTAGGGCAGGAGCCGAAACAGGCCTTCGGGTTTGATATACAATATATAGTAGCAGCAAGTGAGATTCCCGTCATAATGGTAAGCGCTGTCTGCGGGTCATCATCCATAATCTGATTTGTCTCGATAAGCAGGATGCTGTCCCTGAAGGCGGTTATTTTTCCCTCAGCAGTTATCTTTCTGTTACCGTCTAACTTGCGGCCATAACCATAAATGAATTCGTTATCCTTTTTTGCATAGTAGAGTGTGTCATAAACGAATAAATCCCCGTTTTTATAATGCACTTTTAAGATGAAGTCATTTTTCTGTACATATTTTGAGAAGTCATCTTCGGGCGTAAAAGTTCTTCTCACCACCTGTGGGCTGCTGCAGGAGCTTACCATAAATGCAATGATCAGAACCGCCGGTAACAGCAGAAAGTGTTTTTTATTTAACATAATTGTTCTTTTCTGTTTTTCTTTGCGTCTTAGCGCCTTTGCGCGATTCTTTAAGGACAATAAGGACTTTTTCTAATTAGGAGTTAGTAATTAGCAATTAGTAATAGTATTCAATTTAAAACTTTGCGTGACCTTTGCTTACTTTGCGTAAAAAAAATCCTGTTGCAGAATTTTTAATTCTTAATTTTTAATTCTTAATTCTTAATTTAATACTCCGCGTAAAGCCCGCCGGTTTCCTTTAGCCAGAGAGCAATATCATTAGTTACTCGTTCAATATCATTATCCGATACATCCGCCGTATATACAGGAAGAACCGATTTACTCACCAGCCGGTCAATCTGCTCCTGTTCACGGTAGAAGTAGCCAAGGTCATTATATTGCTCAGGGTTGCCTGATACTTTAAGCCGCCGCTCCCTTGCTGCTTCAAATGACTCATTGCTTCTCCGCAGATGAATCAACCGGAAGCCCACGGCACCAAGCCGCTCTTCAAGCCAGTGGAAATCATACACCTTTCCGTGAGTGCGTTCCTGATAGGCCTGTGTGGATATATGAAAGCGGTCAATTATCCAGGAGTAATACTTCTGCAGTTCAAGCAAACGCACCCAGGTCTGGTAGGTTTCAATGGCGAGTGCTTCTTCGGAGGGTTTAAAGTTAATCAGCCCCCTGCCCCAGGGGAAGTTGGTAAATGCACACCACTCACCTGAAATAACCGGAGAGTGATAGCGGTATTTGCGCGGACCTACCACCTCCGGATGCTCATTCAGCGCGAAGGCAATCTCCGTCTTAAATGTAAGACGAGTGCCTTCGAGAATTAGTTTAGGACAAAGCTTTTTACTCAATTAGTAATGAGGAGTTAGTAATTAGTAATAAATATACAATGTACAATTCATATTATATATACGCTTATCAACTTAGCATCTTAAATCTTCTTAGCCACGGCAATTGCACTCGGATTTTACTGATGCTAAAGCAGCGCGGGTTTTTACCGATCGGAAAACTCTCCGAAAACGAACCTCAACCCCAGCCCTTCTCCTTAAAAAGGAGAAGGGAGCCGGAACTTTGCGTTTTAAATCTTCTTAGCCACGGCAATTGCAC
>BTUV01000184.1:0-3043 GCA_045863035.1 Ignavibacteriales bacterium
GAATTGTGAATTGTGAATTGTGAATTGTGAATTGCGAATTGTTATTTTTAAAGTAGCTTTGAACAACCAAGCACCACGAACCAAGCACCACGAACTAAGCACTACGAACCAAGCACCACGAACCAAGCACCACGAACCAAGCACCACGAACCAAGCACCACGAACCAAGCACCACGAACCACGAACCAAGCACCACGAACTAAGCGCTACGAACCTTGAATAACTTTTCGTCTTTACTGCTTGAACTTGAAAGTATTAAAGGAGAGACAAAAACCACAGATGCGCTCTTTTATTACCTGCAAACCACACCGAGGCAGGATGCGTTGGCGGGTCTCAGTTTGTTGCTTGGTTTTAAACCCCCGAAAGTTATCTCCCCTGAAAAACTGAAAGAACTTGCGCTAAAGAAATCCGGCCTAACCGAATATATATTCGGGCAGAGTCAGGCAATAACCGGTGATCTTATTGAAACTATTTCTCTTATTACCGGAAATCCGGATGTTTATAGTGAGCTCTCAATAGAATATCTGCTGAGAAACAAATATATGAAGCTGCAATCAGCAGATGAAGAGGAACTTCACCACGAGATAACGGAAATCTGGAACACGTTGCCCGGCGGAGCACGAATTCTTTTTAACCGTCTGATTACCGGAAAATTCCGCGCTCAGGTTGGAAGGCATCAGGTAGCATCAGCGCTGGCAGGGTTTTACCGCCGAAATATCAGGGAGATATATATACTTCTTGAGCGCCATAAATTTGAACAGGAACTTCTTAACAGCGGGATATTTAATGAAAAGCTATCCGAGAAAATATACAGCGCTGAGACCGGCTTTTGTAAATATACCGCTATAACCGAAATAAATGAAAATGAGAATAAAACGCACCTGACATCTCTCCGCGGCAGAGGAAAACGCGCGCAGGCAGAGATTACCGCCGAAGCAGCTTATCTTTGGGCTGAGGACGGGCAGTTGCTGAATAGTTATTTCCCGGAAGTAATTTCAGCATGCGCGGATATTCCATCAGGCACAATACTTGAAGGAGAGTTAATAAGCCCGGATAGCGGTGAGACAAAATCAGTTTTAGAAAACCGGCTGAGGAAAAAAAGCCAGACCACCAGGAGCATAATAAAAAGCAGGATAATTCTTGTTGTACATGATTGCCTGATATTTAACGGTGCGGAAATTACCGGTTACCCCGCCACCCAGAGAAGAGAATTCGCGCAAAAAGCAGTTGAACAAACCACAGGCGGGACAATCCTGATGGAAGAATATAACCCGCGCGGTGAATGGAAATCAATCAACGGATATTTATCAGAAAGCATATCAGGCGGCGCGGAAGGGCTGCTGGTATATCCGCCTGAAAGTATATACGGAGAGGGGTATCTGCTCAAAGGGAGTCCGCGGAAAAAGGAGGTTGTTTTACTGTATGCAGAACAGGGGAAGGGAAACTTCGCCGGTATCTACTCAGAATATAGCTGGGGAATTATGAAAGATGATGCGTATGTAGTGATAGCTCGCTCAAACACCGGACTTACCGAAGAAGAGATCATTAAAACAGACAAATTCGTTAAGGAAAACAGAGTAGAGAGATTTGGCCCTGTGGCGGTTGTGCCCCCGGTGGTCCGGGCCGAGATAACATACGAGCGTGAAGAAAAATCAAAACGCCACAAAGCAGGTGTGGTACTGAAGAACATCAGCAATGTTAAATTAATCAAATGACAGATTTAGCATGAGTTTCCACCCGATAACCCCGGCTCTGCTCCTGACCTTTCACAACGGAGTAAAACCGTTTATAAGAACATATTCTTAATTTTCTGTTGATTTGGTTAGATTTCGGAAAACAGTAAAAAAATTAAAAAGGTCAGATGAAAGCCGCAGTTTGCACAGGATACGGTCCGCCGGAAGTTGTTGTCATTAAGGAAATTGCCAAACCAAAGCCGGGTAAGGGGGATATATTGGTTAAGGTTGCTGCTTCAGCGGTGAACTCAGGCGATGCCCGCGTAAGGGGATTGGCGGTCTCAGGACTGATGCGCGTAGTAATGCGGCTGGTTCTCGGATGTAATAGTCCGCGCAAACCGGTGCTTGGCGTGGTATTTGCCGGTACAGTAGAAGAAACCGGCAGTGATGTTACAGAGTTTAAGCCGGGGGATGAAGTATTCGGACTCAGCGGTTTCCGGTTTGGCGGACACGCTGAATATATATCACTTCCCGCAAAAGGCATCATTGTACGAAAACCTGAAAATGCCACATTTGAAGAAGCTGCTGCCATTGCGTTTGGCGGTCAGACATCTCATTTCTTTTTGCACCAGTCAGGAATTGCAAAACGCGATAAGCCAAAAGTTCTGATTATCGGTGCAACGGGGGCGGTGGGTTCGGCGGCAGTGCAGATTGCTCATTATTATAATGCACGAGTTACGGCAGTGTGTTCATCGGCCGGAGGCGATCTTGCGCGTAAGCTCGGCGCGGAAAATGTTATATGCTATGATAAGGAGGATTTTACCAAAACCCCGGAGCGGTTTGATATCGTGTTTGACGCGGTTGACAAAGCGCCGGAAAAAATCTGCGGGCATCTGCTCTCACCCAGCGGTGTATATACAACAGTGGGGGGAATGAACTACGCAAAAGAAAGCCGGGAGCAGTTAGAGTTCCTGAAACAACGCTTTGAAGAAGGAAGATATGACGCAGTGATTGAAAATGTATATACACTCGATCAGATTACCGAAGCGCACCGCCATGTAGATTCGGGAAGGAAAAAAGGAAATAGCGTATTGGTAATCAGCGGTTAAAAGTTAAGTTTGTTGAGAGAGGGGGGGGGGGAGGGTATGAAGCCGAGAAACAAGCGCACAAAAATAATTTTTAACGCAAAGGGAAAGAAGAATTAAGAATTAAGAATTAAAAATTAAGAATTCCGAAGCCCCCTTTTCAATGTACAATGAACAATGTATAATTCCGGAAGCCCCCTCTTCAATGTACAATGAACAATGTATAATTCCGGAAGCCCCCTCTTTCCAATACAGATCCCGGCAAACACAAATTTTAATTCCGCA
>BTUV01000185.1:0-3035 GCA_045863035.1 Ignavibacteriales bacterium
TCTGTGTTTTTAGATCGTATTCGTAGATTTTTACGATTTGGTCAGATTTTGGCAGCAGTCAGGAGCGGGCATAAACTCTGCGGAACTCAGCGCTAACTTTGCCTACTCGGCGTTACAATTTTTCTTTGCTCACGCTTAACAGGGTACACTGGATTCTCTATTCTCAATTCTTTAACGTATATATCTCATCCTCCACTACTTTTCCCTGAAGGTCAATGATATAGGGCAGCCGCCTGTCTTTTATTCTGAATGTTATATACGGTGCATTGATGGTGAATTTTATATTGCGGTAATAGCCGTCATCCTCACGCCAGCCCTGTATATCACGATGTGTAAATGTACGCTGCCGCTTTCCGATGAGTGACTCCGTGTAGAGTGTAAAGCTATCTGCATCTTCATTATATTCCATTTTCTTTATGTAACAGTCCTGGTAAATCAGAATACCAACTGCCATAGAAACCGCTGACAGCATGAAGACTATCCCCCAGAAATACTGATGCAGCTCTGAGGACTGCTCCTGCATATTATAAACGTAGGGGTCGCCGATAACCAGAGTACCTGCCCAGAAAAGCACGGGAGCCGAAAGCAGCAGCAGTGAGACCACAAATCGTACCTTGAGTATCTGTTTCCCGGCAAAAAAGACAGTTTTGTTCATAAAAACCTTCAAAATTTGGGCAAAAACGACCTTTAAACCTCTATTTTAACCGCTTGTACAATTCAGCGGAAAAATCTAAGCAACGCTTATTAAAATAGGTCTGAAAATTAAGAAAGATAAGGAGAATACCATGGCTGCATTACATAACCGCCTGCCAATATTTTTGATGGTGGCGTTGCTCTCTGGCTTTTGTGCCCGGGTATGGGCGGATGAACTTCGCTTGATCACCGAAAAAAGTTTCGACGTTAAAAAAGGTGAACGGCTTAAGGCAGAATCCTATTCGGGTGATGTAAAGGTTACCGCATGGGAAAAGGATGAATGCTCCGTAAAGATTTACGGCGATGACAAAGCCGAAAAGATTATGGAGTTTTATATTGAAAAATCAGGCGAAGGAGTTGTGGTAAAGATTAAGAAGGAGGGAAAATCAAGCAACTGGTTCGGCAATAATGGACGAGTGCGGCTTGAGGTAAAAGTGCCTGCTGATTTTAATCTTGTTGTCACGACCGCCGGGGGAGATGTTACTATAGCCGGTGTATCAGGCGAGCTTAAACTTACCACCGCGGGAGGTGACATAAGAACAAGCGGAGGGGAAGGCGAGCTTAAAGCAACTACCGCCGGAGGTGATATTATAGTAAAAGAATTTACCGGTGATGTTAAAATGAGCACGGCGGGGGGAGATATACGAGGTGAGAAAATAAAAGGCGCTGTTGACGCGTCAACTGCCGGAGGTGATATTATTCTGCAATGCGCAAACGGAAAAGTAAACGCCAGCACTTCGGGGGGTGATATACGGATTGATTTCTCAGGTACTTACTTTGGTATAAAGGCAAGCACTACCGGGGGCGATGTGGCAGTCCGTGTTCCCGGCGATATAAAAGCTGATATATATGCTTCAACTTTTTCCGGCGATATTGAATGTCAGTTTGATGTTGAAAATGTCAGAAAATATGGAAACGCCAAAGCTGAAGGTTCAGTTAATGGCGGCGGTGAGAAACTGAAATGCACCACTACAGGCGGCGATATTAAAATTGCAATGAAGTAAATGATTTCCTTTTACAGAGGCGATGCACACGGAGATTCCGGTACAGTGCTTCGCCTCTGAATTTTTAGCGGTCTATCGCACTACTCTCTTTTATTCTCCCGATCTTTTTTCCTCAAGGTGTTCAACAAATTTCTTCCCTTTTCCTGATAGAAAATATTGCTGTGCGGGACTGCTTGGCTTTGCGGGCAACGTCATCTGCAATACCCCTGAACTGAGTAATGGGGTGATATACTTTTTCCGGAATTTGCTTCTATTCTTCCACCCAAACAGATCCATGAGCTCCAAAACAGATTTTGGAGTTGCTGCAAATTTTAGCAGTTTTTCAATCATTTGCCAGTTAAGGGGGGACCTTGCTTCGGGTTGACCTTCGGTTGGATTCGCCTGGCTGAGACTTCTTAGTCCCAGCTTGGTCCCAGCTTGGTCCCAGCTTGGTCCCAAGGTAGCTCCATTAAGTTTGCTATTTCACTTTTCAGTAAATTGAAATCCGAGGGGGTAAAATCGCTTTTTTCTCGACTTCTGCCAATTAGTATGACGCATTTTATTTCAGAATTGACAATATCGGCTTAGAATTTTGACTTGTTCCAGAATGTTTGTGGAAAGTTTGCCCTGCTGCTGTATCCTTAATAATGATCTTCTAAATCTCCTTACTTGTAATTATTATACCTCTGAGATGAACAATGTACAATAAAGAATTCCAAGAGCCCCCGGGAATCAATGAAGAATTTAGAATTAAAAATTAAGAATGTGAAATGAGGAATTCCGAAGCCCCCTCTTTCCAAAACGGATTTAAGTAAACGAATAATCATATTCTGGTTGAAGTATATACCGGGAAAGAGTTAAGTATGTAAGGAGAGAGGGGGTTTGGGGGTGAGTCAGAAAAATGCCGAATAAACGTACCAATTCAAATATTCTTATTTGTTCTTTAATTTATTTTTCACTCTTTACCTTAAATTATTAATTGTCTCTGACTATATTCGGCAATAAACAACATTAAAATACTCTGCTTCGTAAGCATCACTTACGCTTTTTATGTGAAAGTTTACAAATTACAATGCAAAACTATCTTTTAAGGTTTCGCCTGATCAGAAGTTTAGTTAAAACCAACAGTCAGCCACATGTTCGCAATAACAAGACTCACCCCCAAACCCCCTCTCTCCTGACAGAGTAAGTTTTAACTGAATATATTCTCTTGCAGAACCAAAATTTGTGTTTGCCGGGATCTGTATTGGAAAGAGGGGGCTTAAAAAATTATATATTGTTCATTGTAAATTAGAAGCGGGGGTTTTGCTACTGTAGCATCGCCACTGTATCCGTAATTTCCCTTTCCCAAATTGCATC
>BTUV01000186.1:0-2614 GCA_045863035.1 Ignavibacteriales bacterium
ATTCCGGTCAGCGTCATTTAGGACGGCGTGCATATAATGGCGATACCTACAATGTGTACGAAAGCATGGGGTATATCTGGTTAGAAAAATCTACCGACAATGGCAGCACCTGGACTCTTGCAAATAATGCGGCTCCTCTTTCAGCAGGTGTTGCTAAATCTCCTTCGCTTGATTTCTGTAATGGTCACTTACTTGTTGTTTATCAGGAGAAAACCAGTTCGGGGTATTTGAGAATAAAACTTAAACTTTATGATATGAGTGAAGATGAAGTAATTGATTCGGCAGTTGTCATGGAAAACAACAATGTTGACTTCTCATTTGATACACAACCGGTAATTGCTGACTATTACTCCACTGGAAGATTTATGGTAATTTATCGTAATAATATGGATCACGATCCGTTTTACGATACTGGCCTCCATTATGATTATGGTGTAGTAGCTTATGATTATCAGACTTACAGTTACCATATTACAGACCTGAATGCCGGGAATGATTTGTATATAAGTGGTACCAATAGTAAATCTGTAAACCCCTCAGTTTCAACAACACCATCAGGACTTCAGCACAATATCCACCTTGTCTGGCAGCAGGGGCTTGAGTCAGAATCTATCAGCCATATACTTTATCAGAAAATTCAGTGGAACGGCAGCGGATTTACCTTCCCCGCTCAGGTTAATGTTTCAAACGGATGCGGCTATACCAAAAACTATAAACCTTCCATTACCTCAATCACCAGCGATGATATCCCCAGAGTTGCCTGGATTGGATATCTTTATGATGCACAAGGTGAAATGGGGAAGATGGGGAGCACCTCAGGAATCCAGACTGAAACCATCTACCGCGAAACTGTTTTCCGTGCCTTAGACAATCCCTCATCCTGGTCCTATGGTTCAAATGTTGTTCATGCAAATATTAACCGTCTTGAAGGCACTCCCGGTTATGCCATCGCCTGGGCGCAGGAAAACGGCTCCGGCTACCAGAACAAACTGATGCGAAACACGAATTTCTATTCGGAATACCTCTTGAATACAACAGGTTCAGCCATTGAACTGAACAACGCAGGGCTGTTTTCTAATATGTTCGGGTATGCACTTCACACCGGCTCTGCACCGTATTATTTCGGAAAGAGCCAGTTTGTTAATACCCTGCAAAAGGAGCAGTTAAATAATATGACAGCCGCCCGTTCAGGTGTGCTTTACTCAGGCAACGCTCAGTTTATGTTTTCCTTCGGAGATATATCAGTTAACAATGCAGCGGTTTTCTTTCCGGTAATACCTGATACTATGCGGCTAATCGGACTTGAAGAATTGAAGCACTATCTGGTGAGTGACCCCTTTATGCTTGAGAATCAGTCCGGCTTTATGTACTCAGTACAGTACCGTGCAGTGGATACCGGTTCCTGCTCGGCAGTATTAGGAGCAGAAGGGGAAGTAAATTTCCGCCTTGTTCTCGAGGACAGCAACAGCGGCGAGGTATTGGGCGAGTATGATAATATTACCTTTACCCAGAACGACCTGACAAAATATGACAATATCAGTTATGAAGTAAACACAGCGGGAATTGGTTCACGACTTGTTCGCTTGCGTCTGATACCTTACACATCAGCCGAACTTACTCCTTCTCTTATAACCAGAGTGCGCTCTGCAGAAGAGCAGGCAAAAGGCAGTTTGAAGAGAATACATTATAACGGAGCAGAACCGATAAAGGACTATTCACTTACACAGAATTATCCAAATCCTTTTAACCCTGTTACCATGATAGAATTTGCCCTCCCTGAGCAGAGTGATATTACACTTAAAGTATATGACATCCTCGGTAAAGAGATCGCAACACTTGCTTCGGGTAATTACTTAGCAGGCAGATATACTGTTCCCTTTGACGGTACCAGCCAAGCAAGCGGAGTATATATCTATAAGCTCAGCTACGGCAAGGGGCAGAGTATTATAAGGAAGATGACCCTGCTCAAATAATTGTGAATTGTGAATGGTAAATTGTGAATTGGTTTTAATTTGTAATTCTTAATTTTTAATTAATAAAGCCCTGGTTTGCAGCCGGGGCTTTATGTTATAAGACATTTTGTTGGATACCTTGCAGTATCACTCGGTTATTTCAAAACATTGTTCAGTTCACCCGGCCACAGCACCTCATCAGAAATTCCCCCGGAAGAACGCGATGCAATGGGCTTAAGTGACGGACTTGTGCGATTCTCCATCGGGCTTGACAATAATATCGAATTAAGCTTCAGCAGAATAAAGAAAGGACTGGAAGAGGTTGGGTTAATTAAAAGTTAAGAATTACAAGTTTAAAGTTGAAAATTGCCTGACATATATATATTCACTCTGCGCTATACGCCGCGGCTGACCGTGCACTCTGCGGCAGCGTACCATAGTTCATGATTTTTTTAGCATCAGCACATGATAAATCTTTGTTTTAACACAAATTACAAACATTTTGGTGAAAATGAATGTTTTTTGAAAAAAATTCATTTTTCTCTTGCATCGTATATCTTTTTTTTTATTATTTTTACCTGAGACCTTAAAGAAATTAATCGGCTCACCAGGTGAGAAAACATTTGGGAAGCAAAGGGTTTGGGTTTTATGGGAAAACATGG
>BTUV01000187.1:0-2591 GCA_045863035.1 Ignavibacteriales bacterium
AATAATTTTTTCGGAAATTTTCCGTTTCTTGCACTCTGTATGGTTATAAAGGAAACAACATAATGACCATAATTTTTATCGCGGCAAAAAACATCAAAGAAATAGCAGCTAAGGAGTATTTCATCTCATTGTTGGACTGCCTGGCGGCTGCAATAATACTCGGCACAGCAGACGGAGTTCACTGCAAGATAACTCTCAGCTTCTGGAAATGGGAAACATCCTTCTCGCTGCATGGCTGGGATGGCAACATCGTAAAATTAAAATCACAAATAACAGAACAGTAAGGATATATACCTATGAACGAGAATCTTTCTGACATCAAAGTATCAAACAACGGACATCTCACTGAAATGACTCCGGCAGTTCATGCCCCGGCTAAAAAGAAATTTTTGAGTTACGAACAGATTGGTTTTCGTGATGCGGGAAAAGTCTCAGGAGCAGTGGAGGCGTTTTCACTTAGCTTGGAAAGGTTTTTTGCGCGTTTAATAAGACGTGCTGAAAAGGACACTGAATTTCTTAAGAAGAAACAGGAAGAAGCTGAAGCTGAGGCGGCAAAACTTGAAAATCAGGCAGTGCTTCATTCGAATACAGTTGCTAAAATTAAAACAGTCACACTCCCTGACCTTAATTCACAGAAAGATGTGCTGCGGAGTGAAATAAGAGACATCAAAGAAAATCCCGAAAAATATGTTAATCAGACGAGGGACTCATTCAAGTTCTGGTCATTGGCAACATTACTCTTTTTTATAACCGTGTTTATACATGTGTTTTATAGTTCTGTAATCTATTCGGCTCTGTTCAGGGAGGTTAAGGTTGAAAAGGGGACTATCATGCACTCGGTGTTTTATCCCAATGTTTACAGTGAGGCATGGTATCTGAGCATCGAGGCATTTCTGGCTGCACTGGTAGGACCATTTCTGTTTTTGGGTTTTGCAGCACTGATGCATTATTTTAAGGAGAAGAGAACAAGAAGCGGCAATATATCATTCTGGAGTATGGTTGGCCTAACCTTTATATTTGACTCTATTCTCGCATATCAGATTGCCAAACGGTTATATGATGCGGAGCGCTTAAACTCATTTGACCAGAAAGAAGTGTTTAATCCGGGTATGGCGGCCGGTGATATAAATTTCTGGACAGTTATCTTCTTTGGGTTTGTGGTGTATTTTATCTTCGGACTTCTTTACGGCGTTTTTGAAGAGGAACGCAGCCGCCGGCTTAAACTGGAGCGAATGATTCAGGCACGTGAAGATAAACTGTCAGAATTAGACGTAAAAACTGACGGCTACCGCAATGAAATAGTGCAGCTTGAAGAAAAAATCCGCACACTTGATTTGCAGGCAACTGAAACCCGCATACCTTCGGACAGAGTATTTTACAGCCCGCACGAGCTAAAGCGGATCACCTCTGACTATACGATTGGCTGGATGCAGTATCTGCGTATCGGGAAATATGCAAAAGAGGATATTGAAGAGATTACTAAAATATATAACCTATTCATACTATCAATTAAAAAGAAATAATTACCATGAAAAAATTCTTACCATTTATCATTTTGATCATATTTGCACTCAACTCACACGGATGTAAGAAAGCTGAGGCCGAGACCCGCCGGGAGCAATATACAAACTTAAACGTAACTATTTTACTTGATCTTTCTGACCGTATATCAAAAACAAAAAATCCGGAGCAGCTTTCGCGTGATACTTCCGCGGTGATGCAGATTGTGCACAGTTTCAAAAAATTCATTCGATCAAAAGGGATTGTCCATACTGATGACAAAATCAAGCTGCTTTTTTATCCGCAGGGAAACCAGGAGCTTATCCACAACACTGCTGCTGAGTTATCGGTGGATTTTGCTTCTCTTGAGGGAGAAAACAAACGTCCTGTTTATGAGCAGTTGGATAGTGTATATAGTGCAGGACTTGCAAAGATATATGATGCGGCATCTTCAGCAGGTGAATACAAGGGCTCTGATCTCTATAGTTTTTTCCGTTATCGCGCTGAAGATGATTGTATCAATGAACAGAAAGGATATAAAAATATCCTGGTGATACTTACAGATGGGTATCTTTATCACAAGGACAATATGATGAAGCAGGGGAATCGCTATTCGTATATAGGCCCTGAAGCTCAGCACCTGAAAATTTTCCGGGGGGAACAGAACTGGGAAGCAGTGTACGAAAAGGGAGATTATGGTTTTATTCCGGCGGGGGTAGAGCTTAGTGAGCTGTCAGTGTTGGTTCTGGAAGTTAATCCGGCGCACGGGCATGTCCGTGATTATGAGGTGCTGCGTAAATACTGGAGCGGTTGGTTTGAAGAGATGGGGATATCAAGATATAAGATTGTTCAAACTGATATGCCCGTGCAGAATTCACCGTTGATAGCGAAGTTTATTGACGGTGCAAGTAGGAATCAATGAAAAATGCAAGAGAAGTCAGCTAAAGTCCCCCGGAGAGTAAGAGTTCGCGCAAAGCCGCTAAGTTTTAAAAGATCAGGTGTGAATCAATTCATAATTCATACTTCCTGACTTCTGCAAAATCTGACCAAATCGTAAAAATCTTCGAAGGCGATCTAAAAACAGAGATTTT
>BTUV01000188.1:0-2356 GCA_045863035.1 Ignavibacteriales bacterium
TCTAAGCCGAAATTGTCATTTCTGAAATAAAATGCGTCATACTAATTGGCAGAAGACAGGTGAACCGCTGATTTTACGAATGCAAAGCAGCGCCGATTTACAAAGATTGAAAAAACCTCAATTCATACTTCATAATTCATACTTCATAATTCAATTTTTATACCTCCGTTAATCACAAAACCGTCAAGAGGAGCGTATATATCGTTAAAGACGGGACTGTTGATTGAGCCGGTATATATGCTGCCGAATTTGCTCTGACGGGTGTCAAACAGATTTTCAAAGTTTACAAAGATTGAGTAACCCTCCAACATTCTTTCCGCCATAAACCCGCAAATCCAGTAGCTGCGTGCGGTGGTGCCATCTCGCAGGTTTTGCGGACTAAAATAATAGGCCTCTAAACCCAGACGCAGCTCATCGTGTATTTCATACATAAGCACGTTATTTAAACGATGACGCGAAACAAGCGGCAGTTCATTTTGCGCGCCATTTAACAATTGATGAACATCAGCATGGGTATAACCCACAAACAATTTAAGGTGGTCGTAGGTGATTTTGAGATTCGTTTCAATACCGCGGGTTTCAATATTTCCGCCGGGCTGCCGATATTGATAAACCCCGCCGGGCTGAGCGGTAAGCAAAAGCGGGTCTGATATAACAGTATAAAACAAAAGCACATTTACACTCAAACCAATCTCGTGACCGAGCGCAGCGCCAAAGTTTACGTCGAGATTTCCGCCGGCTGATTTTTCTTCTTTTGTATTTTGCTCGTCTATCGGTAGCACGCCTTTAAACTGAAGCCGTTCAGCATCTTCGGTGAAAATGGTCGGGGTTTTGTAGCCGAGACCGCCGCCAAGCCGTGCTGTAAGATGGTGGTTAAAGTTAAACAGAGCCGAAACGCGCGGAAGCAGATTAAAGCCGTATATATTCTGATAATCACCGCGGAGACCTGTCTCAAGTGAAACTATCTCGTTAAGGGTCCATGTGTTTTGAATAAATGCACCAAGGGTAGTGTGGCTGTAATCAACAACAGGAAGTGCATAAAAATCCTCTTGAGTGAAACGTTCCGTCCAGAGATTAAGCCCCAGAATCCATTCGTGATCGTCGTAATCTGAGGCATAAACTGCTTCTGTATAAGATGAAAGTTGTGTACCCGAAAAAATAAAGCCGGGAATCTGAATTTCTCTGTCATAATAGCTGAAACTATTTTTTAACTTATATGCAGAATTATTGTCAGTGTTGTGGGTTATTCCAAAGCGTGTGCTGAATCTGCCGGTTGAATTTTTTTCAAAGTAGGAGTGTGTGCTGTCTCCGTTACGCTCAATGTATTTTAGATCTCCACCCGTTCTTTCTTCAATTGTGCTCATCACACCGGCTTCAATGGTGGTGTGCTCGTTAAGGTATATATATAAAGTCGGGTTCAGGGTATATCGGTCAAATTTTGGAATTGCAGTAAGACCAATATCATCAGGGTCATAAGGGGCGCCGTGGTTGTATGAGGCAAAAACGGAGGCGCCGGTTTTTTCAAATTTTTCAGCATAAAATCCGCTAATATCAAGCCCGGAGGCGGAGGTTCCGTTTACGAGAAAACTTAGTTTTCTTTTTTCAACGGGTAGTCTTGATACCAGATTAACCAACCCCGCAATGGCACCACCTCCGTAGAGTGTTGAAGAGGCGCCTTTGATTACTTCCACCTGTTTTAAATCAAGAGGTGCAATTTGCAGCAGACCAAGTCCGCCGGAAAAGCCGGAGTAAAGCGGATAACCATCGCGGAGCATCTGTGTATATTTGCCATCAAGCCCCTGAATGCGGATGCTTGAGTTAAATGTGGTAGCGGAAGTTTGCTGCGTTTGAATTCCTGTGCTTTCATTCAGCAGCATGCGTATATCTCCGGGCTTCATGTTGCTTTTTTCTTGAAGCTCTTCACCGGAGATGACCTCAACGCGGGTAGGCAGGTCGGCAATAGTGCGGCTTGAGCGTGTTGCTGTTACGATTACTTGTTCAATCTCTTCTTCATCATGCTCAAGTAAAATCAACTCTGGTTCGGTTTGAGAAAGGGGGAATATATACTCAGCCCTGAACTCAGCATATCCGACGAAACGGATAAGAATGAATTGTTTTCCGTCCGGGATGTTTTTTAGTTCAACAAAGCCCTCCGTATTGGTGACTGCACCGAGCTGAGTGCCTTCAATTTGAATAGTTGCGCCGGTAAGGGGCTCTTTTGATTCAGCATCCTTAATAATAGCAGTGAATGATGACTGCGCGGTCAGGGGAAAAGCACAAAGGAGAAAAAAAAGAAAAAACATATTCATGGGGTTATGGAAAATTTATTATACACACCGGGTAATTTACAATGAAC
>BTUV01000189.1:0-2315 GCA_045863035.1 Ignavibacteriales bacterium
TATATACTTGATCTTGCCTCTCAGGAAAGCGTTGAAGAAATTGTTCTTGGTATGGCTCACCGGGGCCGTCTTAATGTTCTGGCGAATATTATCGGTAAAAGTTATGAGTCAATATTCTCCGAGTTTGAAGATATTATTGACCCGAATTCCTATCAGGGTTCAGGTGATGTGAAGTATCACCTTGGTGCATCCGGTATGTATAAAACCCTGAGCGGCAATCAGATTGGTATATCCATTGCATCAAACCCGAGCCACCTTGAGTGGGTTAATCCTGTAGTTGAAGGTATTGTAAGAGCAAAGCAGACACGGTTAAACGGCGATGCTGAGAGTAAAATTATTCCGCTGCTTATCCATGGTGATGCTGCTTTTGCCGGACAGGGTGTTGTTGCTGAAACCTTTAACCTTTCTCAGCTTAAAGGATACCGGACCGGCGGCACAATCCATTTGGTGATTAATAACCAGATTGGCTTTACTACGACGGCTGAGGATGCGCGATCATCTGTATATGCGACTGACGTTGCAAAGATGATTCAGGCGCCAATCTTTCATGTTAACGGTGATGACCCTGAAGCTGCTCTTTGGGTTGCAAAAATTGCATATCTGTACCGTCAAAAGTATAAAAAGGATGTGGTGATTGATTTGCTTGGGTATCGCAGACATGGTCACAATGAAGGGGATGAACCCGGATATACACAACCGCTTTTGTATGAAAAAATTAAATCTCATTCTTCTGTGGTTAATATATACTCCTCAAAACTGGTTCAAACCGGTTTGCTTGATGAAAACTCTGCTGCCGGAATGAAATCAGCATTTAGTGAAATACTCAATAATGCTCTTGATAAAGTTAAACGGAAGCACATTGATTTTAAGATAGATATTCCTCTTGCTATTTCAAAAGAGAAAATCCGTTCTTTCAGGCCGGCGCATAACACAGCAGTTGATGAAAAGATACTCAGAGAAATTATTGCCAGGATTTCGGCGGTTCCGGCTGATTTTCAGCTTCACCCGAAACTAAAAAAGTTTTTAGAAAAGAGAGCTGATCTTGCCTCTGGTAAGGAGGCAGCAGACTGGGCTTTAGGCGAAGCGTTGGCATTTGCAACACTGCTCAAAGAAGGAATATTTATCAGATTGAGCGGTCAGGATGTGGTTCGAGGTACTTTTAGCCAGCGCCATCTTGGTCTCACAAATATAAAAACAGGGGAAGAATATCTTCCGGTAAATCACATGTATCCAGGTCAGGCAAGGATGGAAGCGTACGACAGTCTTCTTTCAGAAGCTGCAGTATTGGGTTTTGAGTACGGGTTCAGTGCAGCAGATCCTCTGGCGTTGGTAATATGGGAAGCACAGTTCGGCGATTTTGCGAACAGTGCTCAGGTTATTATTGATAACTTCATAGTTGCCTCTTACGAAAAGTGGCATGTTCCATCCAACGTTGTGCTCATGCTGCCTCATGGATTTGAAGGGCAGGGACCAGAACATTCAAGCGCGCGTATTGAGAGATTCTTAATACTTTGTGCGCAGGATAATATGGAAGTCTGTAATCCGACAACCCCGGCTCAATTATTTCATTTACTCAGACGTCATGTAAGAAAAGGACTGTTGCGTCCACTTGTGATAATGACGCCTAAGAGTCTGCTAAGGTCACCTGAAGCGAAATCTGAGTTTCATGAATTTACGACCGGCACCTTTGAGGAAATAATTGAAGATAAAACAGTTGATAAAAGTAGTGCGGAAAGAGTACTGCTCACCTCCGGAAAAGTCTATTATGAATTACATTCTTACAGAAAAGAAAAAAATTATGAGAATACTGCAATTATTCGTCTCGAGCAGTATTATCCTTATGATGATGTGAAGATTAAAGAATTACTACGTTCCTATCCTAAGGCAAAAAAAGTGGTCTGGGTTCAGGAAGAGCCGCAGAATATGGGTGCATGGAATTTTCTTCACGGACGACTCCCGGAAGACCTCACTTCTGAACAGAAGTTGTACTATGCAGGCAGACCGGCGAGCGCAAGTCCGGCAGTCGGCTCATCAAAATTAGCAAGGCAGCAGCAGGATAAATTAATTTTTGATGCATTTAATTGTTGAGAAAGACACGGCAGTTAGATAATTTTGCAAAGTGAAATGCGAGTGTAGCTCAGTTGGTAGAGCATTAGCTTCCCAAGCTAAGGGTCGCGGGTTCGAATCCCGTCACTCGCTCAAAATTTACTTGCAAATATTACCTCAAAGGGATATATTTAAAATCTGTTTACGAAAAAATAGGGGGGCTTAGCTCAGTTGGTTTAGATCCCGACTCGTCGGGACTTACAAGCAGA
>BTUV01000190.1:0-2297 GCA_045863035.1 Ignavibacteriales bacterium
CAAATTCCCTATATTTCGATAAACAACGAAATGAATTATGGAAAACATCAGATTTTTTAAAGCGCTCTGTGACCCGAACCGGCTACGGATCCTCAAAATGCTGCAAACCCGGATGCTGTGTGTCTGTGAGCTGACTGAGGCACTGGGTCTGGCGGCCTCGACCGTATCAAATCATTGCAAAATTTTGAAAGAAGCCGGCTTTATCATCGAAGAGAAAGACGGCAAATGGGTGAATTATGGTCTGAACCCCGCCCCGGAGGATAACCGGATTCCGAAGTTTTTAACTGACCTGGATTTCTGGCTGAAGGATAGCGGTGAATCTCTAAAATGGAGGGATGCTGCCTGCAATGTTGACAGAAACGTCATCTGCTGCAGGTAACAGGCAACCGTATATATATAAACAATAAAACAAACATTAGAAGGATAAAACAATGAATACTCTCGAAAAAGAAAAGACTACAGAGAAAAAAAACTTACCTGAGTTTGAAGTTAAAGTAAAAGGATGCTGCTCAGATGAAGTTGAAACAGTTAATGACTCCCCCGATGCAATCAAAGAAATGGTGCGTGAAAAATATGCGGCGATTGCGGTGAACGCGCAAACAGGATGCGGTTGCTGTGAAGGAGATTCCGGCAACAAAATTATTGATTATACCATTATGGCGGATGAATATTCTGATAAAGCAGGTTATGTAGCGGATGCAGATTTAGGACTTGGCTGCGGTGTTCCGGTTGACTATGCGGAAATGAAACCAGGCAACACGGTGCTTGATCTCGGAGCGGGCGCGGGCAATGATGTGTTTGTGGCACGCGCAATTGTCGGTGAGACCGGTCGGGTGATTGGTGTTGACATGACGCCGGAGATGATTACCAAAGCAAGACAGAATAATCAGAAACTCGGATATACAAATGTTGAGTTCCGTCTTGGTGAAATAGAAAATCTTCCGGTGCAGTCAGATACTGTTGATGTGGTTATCAGCAACTGCGTACTTAATCTGGTACCTGACAAATCGCGCTCCTTTGCTGAAATAAACAGAGTGCTTAAACCAGGCGCGCACTTCTGTGTTTCTGATATTGTGCTGAAAGGAACGCTGCCGGCAGAACTGAAGAAGAGCGCGGAGATGTACGCCGGATGTGTAGCCGGAGCAATGCAGCAGGAAGATTATCTTGCTGAGATTGAGAGAGCGGGCTTTACCGGAACGATTATCAAAAAAACTAAAGTAATAACACTGCCTGATGAGGTGCTGAAGCAGTATCTGAACGATGAACAGATAACGCAGTTCCGCACTAATGAAACCGGTATCTTCAGCATTACGGTTAATGCATACAAAAAGCAGTGATCACCTGTTTAACTATACTGTATATATAATGTCAGCAGTATTGCCGTGACAGATGACAGAGTAAAACCCAAACCGCTTGTAGTGATACTGGGTCCGACCGCGTCAGGTAAAACCCGCGCGGCGGTACAGTTTGCATTGAAACATAAGGGGGAGATCATCTCAGCAGACAGCCGTCAGGTTTACCGGGGGATGGATATAGGAACAGGCAAAGACCTGAGCGAATATCAGACAGAGGCGGGGGAAGTGAGCTGTCATCTGATTAATATATATGATCCGGAGGAGGAATATGACCTCTTCCGGTTCAGGGGTGATTTTCTTAAAGCGTGGGAAGATATATCCGCGCGGGGAAAACTGCCCATCCTCTGCGGCGGGAGCGCGATGTATATAAACTCAATCCTCCGTAATTATGAACTCCGTGAAAAGGGAGAAGAGAGCAGCAATATTGACGGGAAGCCGCTTGATGAACTGCGTGATCTGCTGTTAAAACTCAAACCGGAGCTGCATAACACGACCGATCTTCTGGACAGGGAAAGAATTATTACCGCGCTCCGTATCGCATCTTCCGGCGGTGATATATATACTCTCCCCCCGATGAAGATAACAGTTTATGGCATCACTCATCCTCTTCCGGTATTGCGGAAAAGAATAGCTGAGCGGTTGAGCCGGCGGCTTGAAAACGGCATGATAGAGGAAACCGAACGGCTTCTGGCAAGGGGTATTTCACATGAACGCCTAAGGTATTTCGGTCTGGAGTATAAGTATATAAGCATGCATCTGGCCGGTGAATTAAACGTAAATGATATGCGGCAAAAACTTGAATCCGCAATTTATGAGTTCGCGCGCAAGCAGTTAAAGTGGTACAGAAAAATGGAACGGGAGGGGGTAATCATACACTGGGTAACCGGAGATGAGCTTGTTACTGCCTGACTTCCGCCAAAATTTGACCTAATAGTAAAAATA
>BTUV01000191.1:0-1840 GCA_045863035.1 Ignavibacteriales bacterium
AAATTTCTTTAATTTATCACTAAAATTAGTATGACAAATTATGAAAAAATCTGTGCTTTTAGATCGTATTCGTAGATTTTTACGATTTGGTCAGATTTTGGCAGAAGTCAGGAAGAAATTTAACGCAAAGTAAAGCAAAGTTTTAAAGTTAGCCAAAATCCCCGGAGAGGAAAAGTTCGCGCAAAGCCGCAAAAGCTCAGGTGTGAATCAATTCATAATTCATAATTCATACTTCATACTTCATAATTCATACTTCATACTTCTTTACGCCATATTGTGATAAACCGCCTGAACGTCATCATCTTCTTCAAGCGCTTCAATCAGCTCATTTACATCTTTCTGTTGTTCTTCGGTGAGTTCCTTGGTGTTGCCCGGTATATACTGCAGTTCGGTGCTGCTGACCTCAACTCCTTTTTCCTCAAGCGCTTTTTGCATAATGCCGAAATCCTGAAACGCACAGTAGAGAAAAATGTTTTCATCATCGCCGGTCAGATCATCCAGACCGTGATCAATCATTTCCAGTTCAAACTCATCAATATCTTTTATAACACTTTGCTTAATGGTGAAAAGCCCTTTTCGCTCAAACATAAAAGAGATAGAGCCGGAGTTGCCGAGGGTTCCCTCATACTCTCTGAAATGGTGGCGGACGTTTGCAACGGTGCGGGTTGTGTTGTCGGTAGCGGTTTCAACTATTACGGCAATTCCGTGTGGGGCGTAACCCTCATAAACCACCTCCTGGTAGCCGGAAGTATCTTTGCTCAATGCTCGTTTGATAGCCGCATCAATGCGGTCTTTTGGCATGTTAACTGACTTGGCATTCTGCATGGCAATGCGGAGGCGGGGGTTTCCCTTAACGTCCGGTCCGCCGGCTTTAACGGCTATTTCAATCTCTTTTCTGATCCGGTTGAACGCTTTGGACATCTTGGCAAAGCGCGCAAACATCTTATATTTTCTTTTTTCGAATATGCGACCCATGGGGTATTTCTTGTCTTTAAGAGTTTTAGATAAAATATGGTGCAAAGATAAGGAAAAACCGCTAAAATTTGCTGCAAACGAAACTATTATAACCCGGATTCGGTTATTAAATTCAATTCCGGCTCAGCTATAGGGGGCTTCAAAAATATTTCCCTCTGTTACATAAGTATGGATTTATTATTATTTTGCATACGTTTAATTACACTAAAAGGAAATCTAATGAAAAAACTGGAAAAAGGGCAAATTTTGATAAAAGAAGGGGCTATCGATAGAGAATTTTACGTTCTTATGAGAGGTAAGTTCGGAGTTTATAAAAACGGCAAGGAGCTGCTTCAGATTGATACCGAGGGCTCGACCATCGGCGAGCTGAGCGGAATACTTCAGACACCGCGCAGTGCTACTGTTATAGCTCTGGAGGAAGCCACCGTCATTGATATTGACGCGGAACCGGAACGCCTGAAGAAGGAGCATCCGGATATTGCCATGGGTATTATGCTTGACCTGGCAAAGCGCGTACTGGCTACAACTAATAAGTATGCTGAGCTTACTGAAGTATTTGAATATACCCTCAAAAAGTAACCGGTATATATATAACCTTATTCTATAAAATCTGCCCGGTCACTGATGCCGGGCAGATTTTATTTCATGCAGTCACAAGCTCGTACTTTTAGTCACACCCCCCGGCTTTATTAAATATTCACTGATAAACGGCTGACTTGTCCACCCCGCTCTCTCCTGACTTCTGCCAATTAGTATGACGCATTTTATTTCAGAAATGAAAATTTCGGCTTAAAATCCTGGCTTGTTCCGGAATGTTTGCAGAAAGTTTGCCCTGCTGCTGTATCCTCAATAATGATCTTCTAAA